>JBAZZQ010000059.1:0-21910 GCA_041658725.1 Phycisphaerae bacterium
AGCAAGTGGACGGCCTGACGGAGTGACGAAGCGATTTTGTGGTGAAGACCTTTGGGTAAAAAACCGCATTGCCGACCACGCCAGCGGGGTCAGAGAGGCCAAAGTGCGAAGGTTGGGTTAACGATTCGCTTTTCCCATAAAAAAACCGGTGAGAGAAAGTTTCTCTATTAACTCTCTCTCACCGGTTCGATTTTTATTCATCGGGCTTGCGTCTCTCCAAACGCTTGCCGTTCACATTACAAATTTTCAGCATACGCCGCCGGATGCCTGAAATCAAGTTGTCAAATCTCTCTTGCTCCGAAATGAATTATTTTGTAGTATAATTAATTTGAGACAAAAATGCAAGGGATTTTATTCGCAATTTTTGAATTTTTTAAAAAATGTAATCGGTTAGCCCCCCTCGAAAATTGTCATTGCGAGACCGCGCAGCGGGCGCGGCAATCTCATCCCTTCGCCAAAGAACAAGATTGCTTCGCCGCCTGGACAAACCCTTGGGGGCATAAAACTGATCAATTTGAGCATTTATTTAACCGTCTTTCGATAGCGGGCCAACCATTCACAGGCGGCAAACGCAAGGGCTTCGTGTCCGCCTTCGAAGATCGTCAGGCGGGAGGAACCGGCGAATCGCCGTAGGAATATCTTTCGGTTCGAGTAGGTCGGATCGGGCACTTCGTCCTGGGGTTGTGGATTGATCAGGCGCTGTCGGGTCCAAAGCTGACGGATTTCTTCCTGAGTAACCGTGGGTTGACCCAGGAACTGTGCGATAACATTGAAGGCATCAATCGTATGATGGATGGGAACGGAGCCGGTATGGCCGTCGAGAACTCCGGCGTTAAAATCGATGGGAAGGTCTTTGGCGCCGGCCAGATGAAAAACAGGTGACCGCATCTTCAACTGCCGATCTGTATCCTCACTCGATCCGGGCGGTCCTCCGACGCAGGCTTCGATGTTTTTGGCATATCGTCTGACCTCGCCATCCCGGTAATGCTCGGCGTACCAAATGGCCAGGTCGCTGATCCCCACCCATTCGCTGACGGCGGTGAACGCTTGAGGGTGCCGACCCGCCATGAGCATGGCCATGTGCCCGCCTCCGGAACAGCCCGCCAAGTATATCCGGCTGTGGTCCACCGCTAAATTTGTCAACACCCAATCGATCAGATCGAGGATATCCTGCTGGGCCTTGTCGGAGCCACAGGCCTCGGGACCGAAATTCGGGCCTCGAAAATTCGGTTGAAAATAAGCCCACCCCCGTTGTGTCGCTTGCTCTAACCATGCCGGTTCCACTCCTCGATAATCAGTACTCCACTGATGGAGAGCAATCAGCACGGGCATCAATTCACCGATCGCTTCCGGGACATAATACAGAATCGGCTGGTGAGCACCGTCCAGAGAACTTTTAATGATCATTTCTTGTAGTGCCGAACAATTTTTTTCTTTGTTCATCGTCCTAATTCCTTATTTCTCATCAGTACCATTTCATTCATTCCATCCGGTTGTGCCACAATGGAATTATCTCAAATTTTATCAACCGCTTCTTAAAAGGGTCAACGGCGAGCGCTACGTAAGACCATGTGGAAGACGTTCATCCACTCCGGTATTGGGCGGGACGTAATGATCCCTCCCACCAAGCGCTTTCCATTCACGATAAAGCAAAAGGAAGAATGTCATCCCTACTATTTGGAAAAGAAACGCCCAGCAGGGAATATAACGATAATAGAACGGGTCATTGTGATAGAGGTTTTTTAAAGCATCCATAAAGAAACCGGCGAGCGTACCGAAGATAATGGTAGATATCGACCTGATCATGGCATCAGCAGACCTGAACTGGCCATAACGTTCCTTGGGTAGAATAGCCATGTACAGGGGCGTCGCCGCCGCAGCGTTCAAGGTACCGGCTGGGATAAGAATAAAATTAAGACCAATCGTAATCCAAAGAACTACCTGGGGAGAAAAATCAACAAAAAGATAGATAAATCCCACCGGCTGAACGAGAGTAATTATAACTAGGGATATAATTAGAACACGCAGGGGGTGAATTCGATCAGAGAGAATTCCTGCCGGGTACAACAGAAGCATAGTGATAAGCATGGCGACACTATCGATTTTCCCCAGTTGGTTCAAGGTCAATCCCAGGGACAAGCTGCGAAAGACAGCGAAAATAGCGATACAACCTGACACCTGCCAAAAAGCATTAGCGAGAAAATAATACCAATAAAATCGGTGGGTAAAACATTCCTGAAAATATGTTTTCCCAGCGGCAAATATACCTTTTTTGCCGCCGATATTTTCGGGAGGTGGGGGGTATTTACCTTCCTTGACCTTGTAGCACATTAACATAAACCCCACCAAATAGAGCAACCCGGCCCCCAGAAAGATTTCCGGCATATGGGTTTGGGCGTACCTATAAACAAACCAATTATAGAGGGATCCGGCTGCGACGCCGACGATCCGAAAAAGCGACATGCACCGGGCCACGTACGCCCGGGGAACCACGTCGTTAAACAAGTAATAGTAAACAGAAGCGATGAACATATTAAAAAATTGAAAGCAGACCATCAGGATCGCAAGAAGAACAAGGATCGTGGACTTGAAGGTCAGGGTGGGAAACCAGTTAATCAACAGGGTATGCAGTAATTTTCCGATTGCTTCCGAGTATCCCATCGAAATTAACAAGAGCGTTACAAACGGAGTGGCGAAAAAAAGAAATGGAATTCGCCGACCCCACCGGCTTCGATACCGGTCGCTGCGGAGACTGATAATCGGATTGATCATAAAGTTCACGGCACAGGGAATAGTGCTGAGCATCATCCCCAATAGCCAGTTCGGCGCATCCAGACTTTGCAATTTAAGAGGCAACACACTGGGAATGACCAGTTCCATGAGGCTGAAACAAAAATCTCCCCAAAGCAACCAGAAAAACAGAGTGATCAATCCGGCTTTGGTGTACTGCAGAGTTCCCACACGTAATCGGTCAGGTGTTTCTGCGCCTGGTGATATTATATTTTGACTATCCGAAATAGAAACAGATGTTTTCACACTTTCAATCTCATAATTTGACATAACTCAGAACTCTTTGAGCCATGTCAGGATTTTCTCTTACCCAATACCCATGAATCACTTTGATGCATGCGGTTACTTTCCTCTTGATTATTGCACATTATTATTGTCGGTTCCTCCCGGCCAGTCGTCCGTGCGGAACGGACCGGCCGGCAGTTCTGCGCCGTTGTAAAGGTTGCACTCCGGGTTGTCCGCCCATGCATAGCGCACGGCGACCGGGTGTACAATTTTATCGTTCCATACGACTACAGTATCGCCCTCAATTTTAGCTTCAGCCGGAACAAAATTCATGTTTTTTCGGTCGGCGATGGCAAATCCCTTCAAGGGTCCGCCTCGGACGATTAATCCGCCGTCCGCATGTTTGAAACGCAAATACACCTTGTGGTCTTTGATTTGCATGGAGTCGTACACGGGACCGGAATATGCTTCCCCGCGGCCATAGACCTTGGCCAGGGCGATCAAGCTCAAGCGATATCCGACATCCTGTTTGTTTTGCGGATGGATATCGTTAGCTTCGCCAATATCGATGGTGACGGCCATGCCTGTATTGGGAACGGTTTTCAATGTGAGAAGCTGTGCCTCACGCAATTCCGCATACGTATACGCCCGGGCTCCACCGTAGTTGGGCAACTGGACAAAGAGAAAGGGAAAATCACCCTGTCCCCAGTCGCGCCGCCAGCTGTGAATAAGGAGCGGAAAAAGCCGGCGGTACTGAAAAGCACGGTAGCTATTACTTTCTCCCTGGTACCAGATAACCCCTCGGATACCGAAGGGAATGATTGGATGGATCATGCCATTGTACAAGACTCCCGGAAGATTTGGGTTGTTCTTTCCATACGGCTTACGGGGCTTGGCGGGGGGAACCTGGTTGGCCTCTTTCGCCTTTTTCGCCCCTTGTTCCCATTGGGCCAAATCCCGTTCGTATTGCTTCATTTTCTCCGGGTAACTTGCCAAACGATTTTTCCAATAATTCAGAAGGGGTTTGAACTCCTGATGCGCTTTGAGTTCATCGTAGCGGGTCCAGGACTCGCTGGGGGATCCGCCAAAGGAACTGTAGATTAGACCCACCGGCACGTTAAGTGTTTTGTGCAGATTGCGTCCGAAGAAATATGACACGGCGGAAAAGCTACCCACCGTTTCCGGACTGCACGATACCCATTGCCCACGGACGTCTTCGAGAGGGGTTTCCGCTATAACTTCGTCCACATGAAACAGGCGGATTTTCGGATAATTGGCAGCTCCGATTTCTTTTGCGGCATCGCGTGAGGCATGAACAGGCCACTGCATGTTGGACTGCCCAGAACCGAACCAGACTTCGCCGATAAGAACGTCGCGAACCTTGATCGTGTTTTTCCCGGTGACGGTCAGGTCGAATGGCCCGCCCGTTTTAAGGGGATTGAGCCGAACAATCCATCGGCCTTGCGCATCCGCGGTTGTGCGCGACCGCTGGTCAGCCAGAGCGATGGTCACCGTCTCACCAGGCTGTGCCCAGCCCCAGAGGGGAACTTTCATTCCCTGCTGTAGGACCATGTGGTCGCTAATGACCGCAGGAAGTTTCACTTCGGCCCGAGCTACCTGTATCAGAAAGACAAAAACCGTAATAGTCGCTAATAAAACCAGTTTAGACATTCGCGGCCTCCGTAAAAAAATCAGGGGGTATCCTTTTTCAAAACAAACTCAAACAGAACGGCGGAGTGGGGGGCAAAGGTGTAATGGACCTTGTTTCCCTGTACCGGGTGGATTTTGGATTTAACCTTGATCTCATGAACGCGATCAAAAGTTCCATTTTCAACACTGAAATCCGCCAACCGCTCGGTTTCGCCGAGCATGTATATTTTGACCGTGGATTGAGGAGGAAAACCTGCGGGCAGGGAAATGACAGTGTGTATCTGATCACCGCTTTGACTCGCCGCCGCCAAGGCTTTGGCAGACGTTTCCCAGCCCCACGTGTTGGGTAAAACATCGCTGGCCTTTTCCGGTTTGGCCGCCTTGTTGATCACCAGCAGGCGAAGCGTGCTGCCCTGGCGTGTGGCGACGGAAAAGAGCATCCGGTTTGAACTTTTGGATTCCAGGACATTCCCCTGGGCCAGTTTCCAAATTAAATTGAAACCCTCTGCCACTGGCGAACCGACAAAGCGGGGGGCAAGGTCGTCGTCAGCCAGGTAGTAAATGACATTATAGCCGGCCGCTTGGAAGGGAATTTTGCCCAGAGACTGGTCCTTGCGCGTCACGTGCGAACCATGCAGCAGGCTGTGGATGCAGGCACCGTCAACCCGCGGGGCACCGACGAAACCGGCAAGGACCCGCAAAGTGCCGATGGCGTTGGCCATGGCCTTATTGTACGGTTCATAAATTCCCCCCAGTCGGTATTCCGTCAACCAGATCGTAGTCTGCGAGTATCCCAGTTGGTCCAACTGATCGCGAATCTGGCCCATGACCGACACAGTCTGGCCGCGATGGTTTTTCTGAGGAAACCAGGGGTGGTACACCGGGTCGTCGGGCAGAAACGAAACGTTGGCGGCGTATTCCTGGTAGGCGGTGGAAGGATGCAAAACCTGCGGTTTCTTCTTAGGCACCCCTGCGCTGAAAGGGTAGATGTGCGTGGTGACGCCGTCGATGGATGAACCAAGTTGCCGGGTTTTCAGATCCTTCAGAACCCCTTGGCTCCAATTGTTCGACCAGGCATCGCCGTTGACGCCCATCTGGCCAGTGATGATAATTCGGGCATCGGGAAGTATTTTTTTGATGCGCTGAATAAATTCGGCTGCTACGGCCACGTAAACATCATAGGTGTAAAAGGCGTACTCCTCATTTCCGATCTCCCAAACACTGACCAGAGATTGGTAGTTGTTCTTTTTGACCCATTGGGCCAGTCGCTCAACAGAATCGGCCGCCCAAGTCAGCCCCGCCGGATCGAGTCGACTTGGCAGTTTATCGCTTTCGCGAACCTTAATCGCCATCGGCTTGATCTTGCCGGTTTTCTCGTCAAACCAACTGAGGGTGTTGACCTGGAGAAAAGTCTTGAATTGCCCATCCTTCAGAAACTTGAAAAACTCATCGACCTCGATCCAATCGTCGGGCCGGGCGTTGCGGGTTCCGGGGCTGCTGGCCAAGAAATCCGCAAACCATCGTCTTGACGGCACCCCCGGAAAGAAACGGGAAACAAAAGACCCGCCCGGGTAGCGAAATGTTCGCATGGAAACATCCTCCCGGCAAAACCGAATAAATTCCTTGTAATGATCGGGCTTGGAGAATATCTTGCGCAGAGTATGTTGGTCAAAGTTGGCTTCCCAATTGATGCAGCAAAAATTGTAAGGATTTAAATCTTTCTTGATGACGCGAGGCCCGATTTTAACTTCAGCATCAGTGTTCGGATTGGTGGCACGGGATGCATTCAACATGCCGGAACCTATCAACAAAATGACCGGACCGAACATCCATTTGTGAAACATCATGGCGACTCCTTATGAATTAAATCGGGTTACTCTAAACCGCTACCGGCTAAAGCCGACAAATGAATTGCGACTGAAAATCGGCGAGGTTACACCGGATGCCAGACCTAATTTTCCCTCTCGAATACACGACTATTTCACCGTCTTTCGCACCAGGTATCCTCCATCGGCTTGGGGATATCTATTCACTAAAGGGGATTTTCAAGCCATTTCAAATCCGAGGTGCTGTAATCGTCTCGGTAAAACAATCCTTTTTTTCTATCGGGGACATAACGCACATTCCCGGCGTAGAAGAGGAAATTCGCCCCCTGGTTATGGTCCTTGCTGAGGAAATAGTACCAGTTGTCCCAGGGGCCGGGTCCGGGACCACCGGCATACCCATGCCAAGGTGCGTTGTACAGCGAGACGTACGTGTTGAACCAACCCGAATCACACCATGAGCAATTCATAAGAACGCGGATTTCATCCGGATTTTGTCCCTGATTACGCTTTTTCCGATAGCCACAGGATGAATAGGTGTATGAGCTTATAGTGGGGTAGGACGAACTGAACGATCGAACGACTTCAGCCGATCGTTCCGAACAGAAGAAGATATCGTTGACAGTTCCGGGGCCGGTGGCTCCGGATTGGTTGACTTCCGTGTATTTTTTGCGCAAGGCGTCGTACCACCAGTCCATCGGGGGCTCATTGGAGTAGGACCCGCGACCGGGAGGCAGAAAATCATTTTGATCCTCTGAATAGTAATAGAGAAGTGTCCCGAGCTGTTTTAAGTGGGACTGGCAAACGACCATGCGGGCAGTTTTGCGAGCTTGGGTCAAAGCCGGAAGCAGGATCGAAATCAACACGGCAATGATCGCCACTACCACCAGAAGTTCGACCAGGGTAAAACCGTGTATGGACTTACGATTTTGAATTTTTGATTTATGATTTACGGTAGAACGCATAACTTTTTCTCCTTCACTATTCTTTCTGCAATTGAATACTTTCATCAACTATGGTTTTTCTTTAATTACCTCTGAGATCCATATTCCCTATGAGAATCGATAGGTCGATTGCATCAACCTGATTATTTCCATCGGCATCACCCCCGGCCAACGTCACGGTTCCGATGTCTATCGGGTTGGTGTCGATAACGATACTGGGGATCACTTTTTTCTGCCAGCAATTGCCTTGAATCGACATATTATAGACCCCTGCAGCTACATTCGGAATCTCAAATCGCCCGCCGGAATCCAGGAATAATCGCTCGGTCCGCACCACCGTGCCGCCTTGTATCAATTCAACTTTCAAACCTACATCCACCAGGTCGCCGCAGTAATCACCGGGAATTACCTGGCCTCCCAAGTTGACAGGAAGGGGTGTCTTCGAAAATTCAAATAACACGGTCGAATGCGGTTTGAACGTGTACGCAAATACACTGGTGTTGATATTTTGAACCGACGTTTCCAGCTTGATCTCGTGAATTCCGTTCAGGGAACCGATCACAACGCTGTAGGCATCCAGGGTTTGAGATTCTCCCAGAGTGTAAATTCGAACGGACTTTGCGATAAAGCCCGAAGGCAGTGTAATTTGGGCATCAAACGTATCACCATTGGCCAACCAATCGTTATACAGGGCGTTTGTCTGGGTAACAAATCCCCAGTAATTTGGAGTAACGTCGTCAGGCTTCTCCGGTCTCGAACTTTTGTTGGCGACCAGCAATCGAACGATGTCGGTCGAATCCGAGGTAGCGACGGTGAAAAGGTTCAGATTGGAACTCGTGGTCTTAAGCACATTTCCTTTGGCCAATCGGGCGGTCAGATTAAACCCTTCCGCCCCCGGGGTGCCGACCATGTGCGGCGTGACGCCGCTGTCGGCGAAATAATAAACTAATTTATACCCTCCGAGCGCGGACGCAGGGGAAGTTCCGAGAATCAGTGTCCCCACATACCCGCCGTGGAGCAAGCTATGAAAACACGCACCATTCACACCCGGCGCCGCCACCAGGGCAGCCAAAAGGCGCGTGTTGCCGATCGCACCGGCCAGAGCCGTACTGTAATATTCGGTCAGGCCGCCCAATCGATATTCCGTAAACCAAATCTCTTTGCCGGCGGCATTCCACGTCGCCAGCTTATCCAGCATCTGACCAATGATGGAAACGATATGGTATTGTGAATCGTAAAGCGGATACCACATGTGTTGGGTCTTGCTGTCCGGAAGAAACGACATGTAGCCGGCGTATTCCTGGTAAGACGTCGAGTCGACCACCGTGCCCTTGCTGGCCCAGTACATGTGAGTAACCAGCCCGGCGATATTGCTCATGGTCCCGCTGGTATTAAGGTGGGAAATCACTTCTCCCGTCCATTGATTGCTGTAGGTATCACCAAAAATCCCCGTCGGGCCCGTCGCGATGATCTGGGCAGCGGGAAAAACCGCCCGGATTTTGGTTACGAATTCATCGACAATGCTCGCGTAAACATTGCTGGTCAGAAAGAAGTTTTCTTCGTTCCCTATTTCCCACTTCAACACGTACTGATCGTAGTTATTGTCCCGAAGGTATTGGGCCAACTGGTCCACCGCCGCCGCGGCATGCTGCAACCCCACCGGATCGATCACGTCCCGGTACTCGCTCGAATTATCGCTTTTCAGTGCGACCGGTTTGATCTCATTGGTCTGGACATCGAACCAGTATTGCGTGTTGACTTGCAGAACGACGCGAAAATTGCCGGCTTTGATAAATTCAAAGAATTCCCCCACCTCGATCCAGTCGTCAGGCCGGGCACTGGATATCCCCGGCGTGATCGCTTTTAACACCGGCAACCATTGGGTTGCGGGGACACCCATAAAGAAATAATTCACGTAGGTTCCGCCGGGATAGCGGAACGTCCGTACCGAAATATCATCTCGCAAGAATCGTACAAATTCATTGTACCGATCGGGATTGGAGAAGATATTTCGGTACGTGTGCTGGTCAAAGTTCACTTCCCAGTTAACCCCGCAATATGCGTAGGGATCCAAGCCGGTCTTCACCACATCAGTCAGGATCGCGATGCTGGCGGTCCCAAATACAGGACCACCCCAAGCCATGGCTAGGGACATCAAGGTAAGCCATCTCACCAACACTGGGCGAATTGCGGCAAAAAAAATCATCTATTACCTCTTATCATCCATTTCACTCACTTCGGCGGTCCGGAATCGCACCGAACCGCCGATCTAGGTTTTTATGTTCCGTATCGACTTAACGTCTGCGGATCAATCCCAAAGCACCTAAAACCAACAGACCGATGGTCGCCGGCTCGGGAACGACCATTGCGTCGCGCACGCTCAAATTCCACGGATTTCCGTCGAAATAACTGGCCAATCCGAGGTTGGTCATTTCCGGGTTGAACCTCACCATCGTTCCGCCGTTCGCGTTCATCTCTGCCGCGGTAGGTCCGTTGGATCCGGAAGCCTTTAAATCGGCAGCGATTACCCCCTCCGTCGCGTTTTGATTCAGATAAAGACTCCAGTTGTTGGCGTTGTTCCCATCGAGCACCAGACTCCAGTTCATCCAGTTGGCGGCCAGCCCGCTCACTGTAGCGAGGGCGGTGTTTCCTCCACCGACGTATTTTTCCAGGATCACTTTTTGCTTGAAGAGCCACAGGGCATAACCGGTCTTGTTAACATTACCATTGGTGATCCATATTATCGCAAAGTCATCGGTAACGTTCTTGGGGTATGCCCGGGTCTTGGCAGCGAATTCCATTTGACCGGCGCTGATATCAAAGGTCAAATTGCTCTTAAAACCGGCCGTCATGTACCCACTGCCTCCCACTGCCCCTTGGATCGTGCTAATGATTCGCCCTTCCGTCGGTGCCCCCACCGGCTCCACGACAGAACTGCTTGTGCCACCGCTAATGTAGGTCGACCATTTCACGGTGTCGATGCTAGCGTCCTCAAAGTCATCCGCAAGGACGGGCGACGCGCTCATAATATGAGTAAAACTTCCATACCCGGTCCCCGCCCAGACCAACACACACAACCCTCCGATCACAACCATACATCTTGCCATTTTCATGTCTTGCTCCTTACTAAAAGAAAGTACCTCAAATTTCCAGGGCCACACACCCCGGCATACTCAACATTCGGTTACTCTCTCTACTCTCTCGAAAACAGCGGCCCACAATTAGGCGACCGCTGCCATATTGTCTTTTTTACTCCATATTCGCCAGCACGATCGCCAGGTCGCCGCTGGTAATCTCGTTGTCTCCGTCGAGGTCGCCGCAGTCCAGGGCAACGGTGCTCGGCAGGTTCGTGGGACCATTGATAAGGACCCCGCTCACCACTTTTCTCAACCAATTGCTACCCTTGATCGCCACGTCGTAGGTTCCCGCGTCGGCGATGTCCGAAATGACAAACTGTCCGCTGGTGTTTAGGAAAAGGGGCTTCACCCGCTTTACCACACCACCTTGCAACAACTCCACCTTCAGAGCCACATCCTCCAAATTGCCGTTGAAATTGCCGGGGGCCACCGTGCCTTGCAAGCTATGAACCACGGGAGGCGGAGCGACGACCAGCGCGTGGCGCACGCTCAAATTCCACGGATTTCCGTCGAAATAACTTGCCAATCCGAGGTTGGTCATTTCCGGGTTGAACTTCACCACCGTTCCACCGTTCGCGTTCATCTCTGCCGCGGTAGGTCCGTTGGATCCGGAAGCCTTTAAATCGTCGGCGATCACCCCCTCCGTCGCGCTTTGATTTAAATAAAATCTCCAGTTGTTGGTCCCATTATCGAGCACCAGACTCCAGTTCATCCAGTCGTTGGCCAGCCCGCTCACTGTACAGAGGACGGTATTGCCTCCGCCGACGTATTTTTCCAAGATCACTTTTTGCTTGAAGATCCACAGGGCATAACCGGTCTTGTTAACATTACCGTTGGTGATCCATATTATCGCAAAGTCATCGGTAATGTTCTTGGGGTATGCCCGGGTCTTGGCGGCGAATTCCATTGGACTGTTGCTGATATCGAAGGTCAGGTTGCTCTTAAAACCGGCCGTCATGTATCCGCTGCCTCCCACTGCCCCTTGGATCGTACTGATGATTCGCCCGCCCACCGGCTCCGTAACGGAACTGCTTGTGCCTCCATTGGTATAGGTCAACCATTTCACAGTGTCGATGCTAGCGTCCTCAAAGTCATCCTCCAGGACAACGGGCGGCGTACTCAAAATATGAGTAAATGCTCCGTACCCGATCCCCGCCCAGGCCAATACACACAACCCGCCAATCACAACCATGCATCTTGCCTTTTTCATTTCTTGCTCCTTACTAAAGAAAATTTGATTCAAATTATCAATCAGAAATCATGTGTCATAAATGCGCTATTGACCCACTTTGTCCATGCCAGCCAGGACAATTGCCAGGTCCGCGGATGTAATCGTCGAGCCGGTCCCGTCGCAGTCGCCACTGACCAACTCAACAGTTGGCAGGAACGTGGGACCCTCGATAAGGACCCCGCTCACCACTTGTTTCAAAAAACCATTACCCTTTATCGACACGTCGTAGGTTCCCTCGGCGATGCTCGAAATGCGAAACTTCCCATTGGTGTCCAGGAACGGGCGTTCCACACGCTGAACCACGTCGTTTTGCAGCAGCTCAACCGTCAGGCCCACGTCCACCAGATCGCCAAGAAAATCACCGGGGACCACCGTGCCTTCCAGGTATAAGGAGTGCTGAACGACGACGGCATCGTCGGTACCGGTAGCGAAGGTGGCTCCGTAGAAATATCCCAAATTGGTTATCCCGAAGTCCAGCTTTAGACCCTCGCCGATCTCGGAAGGGGACACACCATGCGTACCGGAACTCGTCAGATTGTCCAAGGTCACGCCCAGGCGGTGGTCCACCCAGTAAAACTCATAGTTGCTGCCATCCAGGACCAGGCTGAAACACGCGGAACTGATGTACTCGGGCACGGTAAGGTTTCCGGTATCGTAGAGTGCCGTTCGGCTGCCGTTATGAACTTCATACAGGACCACCCTGGGCAGGTAACGATACAGTTCCACCTGGAACCCAGTTTGTGCCCCATTAGTAAACATATTGATTATACTCGGGAAATACAGGACGGTATTGGAAATGTATTGGCTCAGACTAAACTCGGTCTTTCCGGCATAGAAATCAAATGCCTGCTCACTGACAAAGCGGGCCTGATAATAAGGCCCGGCAGAGGGAACCGTGACAGAGCAGACAGCCTTCCCGTCAATCTCACTGACCATACTGTTGTTATCCCCGGCAGTCCAGGTGTACCATTTGGCAGTATCGATCACGCCGTCCTCAAAATTATCCTCCAAAGCCGGCGGTTCATTTATGATGCGGGTATAACCGTACCCAACCCCCCCCAATGCCAATACATACAACAAGCCAACCATCAAAACCATTTTCAGTGTCTTGTCCATCTCAATTTCTCCTTAAAAATAAAAAATAAATGAACGCATCAGACGACAAAATACTACTACGGGGTCCCGTTCTTCACCGGACCCGTCGACTCTCGAACGATCAACTCAGGCTTCAGCATATATTTCTCACATTCCCCGGACCTGTGCACTTCAAAGAGCCGGGCGACGCCGATTTGGCCCAACTCAGACATTTTCACGGAAACGGTCGTCAACGAGGGCACGATGTAACTGCTGGTGGCAATGTTATCAAATCCGGTCACCGATATGTCCCGGGGGATGGTCAATCCCGCATCCCGGATCGCCCGCATGGCGCCGATGGCGGTCTCGTCGTTAAAAATGACGATCGCCGTCGGAGGCTCCGGCAATTTCAGCAGCGGTTGAACGACCCGATAGCCTTCCTCCAGGCCAAAGAGGCAACTGCGGCAGTAGGCATCAGGAACCGGCAGCCGATTCCGCTGCATGGCGTTCCTAAAACCTTTGTATTTTTCGTAGTTAACCCGGTGCTGTGTCTCGATAACCCCGCAAAATGCGATCCGCCGGTGTCCCAAGCCTACCAAGTGATCCACCAGCATTTCAGATCCTTCGGCGCAATCGGCACAGATCGAGGTCACCAGGCTCGAACGGGTGATCCCGTGTACCAGCACCACCGAGTTGGTCAGTTGCGTGATTTCCTGCAATTCGCTGGGCTTGCAGTCGCCCAGAATCATGAAACCTATATCGTTCCACCTGCGGCCACGGGGGGTGGCATCTTTTTCCATCAGGAAATTACGCAGAAAGGAAAACCGAAACCGTATGTTACTTCCGGCGTTCTGCAGTGCCGTCCGTACCCCCGAAAGAATCTGATTCCAGAAGGGGTTGTGGATCAGGTAGTCCTCGGCATTTTCTTTCGAGCCACCCGCCGAGAGGATGTAAATCGTCTGTAATTCCACAGGTTCTCCGGTCACCGTTGATTTGTTGATATAGACGCCCTTACCGGCTTTGCTGATGAAAATTCCCTCGTTGGTCATTTGGGCGATGGCCTTGGCTGCCGTCCCTCGCGTCACCCCAATGGCCGAACTGATCTCACGAATCGACGGAAGCTTATGGCCGGGTGAAAGATTACGTTCCTTGATGATCACGTTGATCTTTTCCCGAGCCTGAGAGTACAACGACTGACCAGAGAAAAGGTCTACCGAATGGGTGCCGGCTTTCAGGATGGTATTGCTTTGAACTTCCATACATTAACTCCACCTACGTTGTCCATACCTCGAACTGTCTATCCGTTTATGTATTTAGTATACCACGGAACTACAAGGATGTCAAGTCGATATTTCTGGGCAGTCCCAAAACTGAATATTTACATTAGTATTTCGATATCAACTAGTTACATGCAATTAATATGCTGTATTGTTCTGAAGTTAATTTTTATTCCGGGATTTCACAAAAAAAGAATTTGACGCCAGAAATAGGATTAATTATAGTGGACAGATCGACAGACGTTAACCCCATAGTAAAACCAAAATGGAGAAAATTGTGGAGTATCCAACTACATTGTCGTTTGGCGAGGCCAAGGTTTTATTTACGCCGGAGACCAACAACCTTGCCTTAATTCTGAATGGAACCTGCATCTGGACCCATTCGGCGACTCTTTTTCGAATCGCCCTTCCCCTGCCGAGTGCTGGATTTGTTCGAGTGCCAGGCACCCCGCATCTGGTGGCAGGCCCGACATGCACACGGCGGTCTGCTGGGCCTCTTAATTGGGAAGATCAGCCGATCTCTATCAACTTGCCCATTGCCAAACTGAACCTTGCGTGTTCGCAGGCAATCTGCCGAAATTTTTGGCATCCGCAGGAAATCTTTACGTGTCGCGATGAAATTTGTGTGACGGATATTCCGCCGCATTCCTGCAAATTATTCCAAATAAATGAGGAGAATTCCATATGACACCGTCGATGAATTTAACTCAAACGCTCTTGGATTCCATGCATCAAGCATGCCGCTGGTTGATCGACATCGCCCAAGCCAAGCACGCTCGCCTCAGCGATGAGCCGGGAACCAAAACCAGCCTGTGCGATTACCCCGACTGGCGGGGTGCGATCGGCGAATACAACGCCCGAGACAAGTCCTGGATTTTTTTCGGTGCCATCTGGCACACCGGCCAGGCGGTACGGGCTCTGGTGCGAGCGTGGAAGCTCCTGCAGGATCCGGTCCTGCTGAACGGAGCGAAATACTCTGCCGACTTTATTCTCCGCAACCGGGTCGCAGATCCCGCCGATGACGACTATGGCCTGATCCTGGCATTCGAGGATTACCCGGACAAGGTGAACGTCTCAGGCATGATCGAATGCTTGGGCGGCCTGGTTGATCTGGGCGAGGTCACGGGCGATCCGGTTTACCGGACGGCCGCCCTGGCCGCCGTGAAATGGGCAGCCCGAAAGTCGTTCATTCCGAGCGAGGGCCTCTTCCGAGACGTCTACGCCCCCCAAACCCGCGACTTTATCTCCAACAATATTTTTGGCGTCCCGGGCCGGCCGTTGGCCGAGGATGCCGAGTTTCTGATACTCGGCCGGCTGATAAACGATGACGAACTCAAAAACATCTGTTTCCAGACGCTTGACCGGCTGATCCGTGACGAAGACCCGCCAGGGAACTGGATCAAGTACCCGCCGTGCAATCCCCAACGCGGCAATCTTCATCCACGCCATGCCTTCTGGTGGGGCTCACCCTTTATCGACGCCTACCTCGAAACCGGTGAGGACCGATACCTTCAGGTTGCTCTGCGAGCCGCACGATGGTACGTCCAGGCTCAGCGACGGGACGGTGGATTTTTCCGTGGCACATATCTGGACTTTACCACAGATAGTTTCGGCCACGCCACCAGCGGCATGGCCTGCGCTATCAAAATGTGGGCCCGGCTGTGGGCGATCACGAAAAGCGAGGAATGGCTGACCCCTATCGGACGGGGTCTGAAGTTCTGCCGCATGATGCAGATAACCAATCCCGCAGATGAAAACATGCGAGGGTGCATTGTAGAAAAAATCTACCCCCCGGATGGCACGGACCGACCGCCCTTTGGCGTCCGCGACTTGGCTTCCATCTTCTATATCCAAGCCGTCTGCGAAGTCATCGACCGCGGGCTGGACAAAGACCCCCACATCCAGGCGGCCTTGCGAGCCTAAAGGATAAGCGTAGGATTGTATCTCAGTCTTGACAGGTATAATCCCTTCCTGCAAGCATCCAGGAACCACAGGGAAACCGTGTTCCAGGGGTATTTACCATCCACCTGGATAACCCGTTTGCCCTTAACCGCCAGCGTCAGAGCGAGCAATTGATCTCCCACCGTTACACCCCGTGCGAAAAACTGCTCCGCCTGTGTATATCGCCGATGCTCAAGAGCCTGTTCCCCCCGCTGCCGGCAGTCGATTCCTTCCCGGAACAGACCTGCGTACTCCAAGCTTGTCAGGCTCGATTGAACCCGGGTAGAATACCGCGCATCCTCTGCGGATCGAAGTGCCCGCTTCAAATATCCCCGGCACCGATCAATCAACTTCATATCGGGAAACCGCTTCAGGAACGATTCCAGCCCCGAGGGCGACAAGTAGCCTTTTGCCTGTTTCATTGCTTTTTCCAGCATCAAATAATACTGCCGCATCGCAGGGCCGGCCGCTCCATAGTACTGATTGCAGTAATCATCAAAGAGTCTCTCCGTGTCATTTCCACAGTTCCAGGCAAGTTTGGCGAAAAGATAAAAGTTTAGCCCGTATGTTCCGACTTGGTGAATCTCCGCTTGCGTGGTCAGCCCCCCCGCTCCAAGGTGGACGAGATAAGGAATGTCCTTCGCCAGTAGATACCGCAGATGCCAAGGCAAAGTCGCGTTTCCGTACATGCCCATGTAATACTCGGAAATCTGACTCCGGTCCGGCCCCTGGTCCTTCAGCCATTTGCGAAGGGTCGCCACGAAGTAGTTGTTCTGTTCACGGTCACCGTCGGACAGAATCGAACCGTAATCCCGCCAGAAGAAATCGGTGTTTTGAATGACATTCTTATACAGCTTAACTCCATCGGGTTTATCCGTACAATCGGTATACGAGCGGACACGAATTCGCTTTTCCGGGAAAGCACGGTAAATCTCCCGGGCCAATTTATTGGAAACCCTATAGTAAACCGTCGAGAAGGACGGCCTGGGAAGATGATTAATATGCTCCGAATATCCACAGGGCGATGGGATTCGTGCATTCAACTTCCGGCATGAGCCGCACTCGCACCACTTCCCAACGGCATCGTTGGGCATAAAGGTGATAATATCGACTTGTGGATGATTCTTAATGAATCCTTTAATGTTCTTGACGAGGGTGGCAAAAACCTTAGGATTGCTGAGACAGAGTTGACCTTCGCTCTCCGGCGGTAACCGCAGCCCGTTCTTCAAGGCGGACTGTTCCGGATGTCGATGAAACCATTCCCGCATATTTGCTCTTTGTGAGCCCTTCCGGTAATGGGCGCTGATAAAGTAATGAAAACTGCAGTGTCCGAAATCCCAAATCAGGTCCCGTTTCTTGATTTCCGAGATCAGTTTCGTTTGCACAGCGATTCCCATCGCGTCCCAGTGCCAGGACAGGGTATTGCAATAATTCAGCTTGTTTTTGGCCATCCAGTCGATCCAATCCTCGATGTCCTTCCCGGTCATTTCCCGGTGGCCGATCATAAAGCCCCGAAATTTCAGATCGGGTTTGTACATTTTGCTCTGAGGCGGCAGATCGATGGTGGGAAATCGTGGAATTTCCTCACCATCAGTTCCAGGCGCCAGCCATCGGCATCCCAGGTAATCCTCCAGGAAGCTATAGACCGCAAACACCGTGCTTCGAGGGTTATTCCCCACCAACCGGATTTGGCCCTCAGTGATCGCAAGGGTGAAGGCCTCTGCGTCTTCGGATTTTGCCGCGGGAATGCGGGCTGTCCGGATGGAAATGGTCCTTCCTCTTGGTTCAGACAAGACCGTCGTTAAAGGAAGAACCGCACCGGATATTCTACGCAGATACTTTCGCAATTCCGTCGCCGCGAACTTCACCGGCAAAGGCGCCTTACGGTCAATAACAATGGCGGCGGTGCTTTTACCCTCTTTGGCGATTAACATGACGTCTCCTATGGGAGGGAGGGATCGCGTTTTATTTGGATAACGCGCCCGGTATGAATAAAATCGCGGACGATCCGGTCGTTTGCCCCGCCATGGATCAATTCCCTTTCCTCCTGAAAGCGAAGGCGAATTTCCATATCCAGGGAAGTTCCCGGCATGGTCGGGCCAAAAACTTGTTTGTATTCCTGCACCAGTTCGTCAATTTCCCGTAGCATCTTTTCTCGCCGACCCCGCGACATCGATTTTTTCTGTGAGAGTCTCATCAAATCGGGAAGAACCTCAACCTTGTGAACCAGCGTCTTTCCTGCAAGCACCCAGTGCCGAAACATCGAGCGGTTCCTTCGAACACGGTTCTCCAACTCAGCCAATTTCCTGAATCCCTCGTGAAAAGATTTTTTCACCGCTGGATAGTCCTGCTCCACTTGGCGGCACGCTGCGGAAGCAGGATCTCGATAAAGATACTCGATGTATTTGTGAAGGATATTCGGATACGTGGGCCGAGCCGCCTTGGCGTGAAGGTCCGGCAAAAGGGTTTTAAAGGCGTCCAGTATCTCAAAAAATGCGTCACACTTCAGACCGAAAAATTCGGCCGAAAATCTTCGACTGACTTCCTTGGCGGTTATTTCCGGCTCACGGAAAGTCCAGGCCGTCGCCGCGATGGAAGGCCAGTTGGTCTGTAAATGGTTGAACCGGGTGGCCCAAGAGGTAATGATAATCCCGTCTAACTGATGCCCAAGAACGTGGCGGGCCGCCGCCATCGCATTTTGGACATGGTAAAGGGTCATGGGGGCACAGTAATTATCGCCGCCGCACCGCGCCGTCGGCAGCAGGACCACTGGAAACCCCTTTTCTTTCAAAAAAGTCGCATAGGGAAATTCTTTCAATCGCCCCTTCGGTCCAACAAGGTACTTTCGGTACCACGCCAAAGGTTGCGGTAACTTATCCAGTTCCTTGCTCGTTCGAATATGCCCAAGCCCCCAGACCCACCGGCCATCCTGCCCCCCGGACCAATAATCCCAATCGCAGACGATAACGGATTTTGGAATTTTTTCCAAAGCTTCGGGGTAGGTTAAAAGCATATCCCCATACATCATGGCTTGCCTGCCCGAATGTTCGACCTGTTGAATTAAAGGCAAGTAATGATCCGTATATATCCGGGCCTTTGTTTTTCCGGTTGCTTGGCATCGCGGGCAACTCCCCAGTGATTCCGTCTCATCTCCACCTAAATGGATGGCCGGGGCATCAGGGAAAAGTGAAAGAACCTCTCCGAGAAGCTTTCGGGTGAAAGTCGCGGTTTCCGGATGGTGTGGACATATCTCACTGACATCGTTATTTTCCCGCAGATGTGCCCACCATGGCCACTGCAAAACCCACGCCAAGTGCCCCAGAAGGGGAACCTTAGGAATCACCGTTATTCGATGTGCACGGCACAGACGAAGAAACCATGTCAAATCCTTGGTCGACCATGCGTCCGGGTGAATCGCCTGCCTAAGCCAATCGATCTGGATCTTGTTTTCAAATTCCAACAAAATGGTATCAAATCCCAAGATCGATGCACGACTGACAATTTCCGTAAAATATTTCTTCCGGTACATCGACCATTTCAAATCCAGATGCAGACCCAACATGTACCATTCTCCAAATCCGCGCTAAAAGGTGAACCCATAAACGGCAGATATACTGTCTATCCATTTACGATATTGATTTATGCATATTGTAATACTAGTGTACTGCGAATGCAAGGAAATTATCCATAGGAATATAGATAATAAAACCTTTATGTATATAAGTTATTGTATAGCAGTAAGATATAAGATAATAAATTATAATCCAATTTATACTGAAGGCCGATTTTCCCTTGACAATCCGCAGGCTATCATATAGATTATCTTTGTTGACAGTTAGACAGAGTGGATGGATTGTATGCAAACCAGCAATGATAAAATAGTCTCTAATGATTTATGTTGAAATTGCAGGCGTATTTGTTTGTGGAGGACCATCGTATGCCCGACCTTGAGTTTGCCTCTTCCCCCTGGGGATTCCGTCAGACTCCCTTCGCAGAGCAGTGTCGGTGGCTTAAAGCTAATGGGCGTGTTGCCCAATACAAAGTTTTTTTTCAGAGTTCGCTGATCGAGGCCGCTCAGGGGATCGTTTCGAGGCAAAGGAACCCTCGGCACGGATGGCCCGGCGACCCAGCAGATGTCGTCGTTGCTCCCGCCGCAAGACTCCGTCTGCATGATCGATCCATTCCTGTCCGGTGTGCCGGGTGACCTGTCGGCCCGCGTGGCTGTCCGTGCATTGCGGGCGAAGCGGACAGGCCGCACAAACCCCCGGTTCGGCCCGATAGCATCGCGTGCCGTCGGCGGCATGTTTGAAGGCCGACAGCGTCTTTCCGGCCGGACAACGGTAGGTGCCGGTTGCGGATTCATAAGTAAACGCCGACTGCGGAAATTTGCCCGGCAGGTGCTTTCGGCCTTGATGCGGAATGCAGGACGTGATGCCTCGTTCGGCCAGGGGCTTTCCAGCAGGGGATAATGCCCCCAGTTGCCCAAGTGCGGCGCACTAATCGAAGCCTGTTTTTGCGGAAGGTAATATTCAGAGAAAAAGCGAAAAGGTTGGGTTTAACGTGAAAAGGTCTGTATAATGATATAAGAAGGGTTTTAACGATGTCAGCTTTTGCCCGTACCAAAATAGGTGGACTATCCGTCTCTCGAATGATCATCGGAAGCAATTGGTTTCTAGGCTGGAGCCATTGCACTGCGGCCAAGGATAAATTCATCAAGGAACACATTGCCGAACGGAAAAAAATCGCGGATATCCTCGAAGTATTTTTGGACTACGGTGTGGATACGATCATGGGTCAGATCCAATATCCGAAATTCCTGGAGGCAATCCAGGAAGCCCAGGACCGGACGGGAAAGAAAATGATAATCATTTCGACTCCTTCCATACCTATAGGTCCGGAAACTCTCACCAAAGGATTTGATAAAAAAGCATTGGCCGCGATCCTGGACAAGGAAGTGGAAATGGGGGCTTCAATTTGCATGCCTCACCAGCAAACCACCGATGCCCTGGTGGATCGGTGTATTCGTAAAATTCGGAAAATGGAACCGTTGTGCCAAATGATCCGGAGTCGGGGCATGATCCCTGGGTTGAGCACCCATATGCCTGAAACTATCGTCTACGCGGACGAATCGGGTTTGGATGTGGAAACATATGTTTCCATATTCAATACCGCCGGTTTTCTAATGACGGTGGAAGTGGATTGGGTGGCCCGGTTAATCCAGCAGGCGGATAAACCGGTCCTGGCTATCAAGCCGATGGCGGCCGGACAGATTCGCCCGCTTCAGGGACTGACCTTTGTGTGGAATACCATTCGGACACAGGATATGGTGGTGGTGGGTGTCATGACGCCGGATGAGGCAAAAGAGGATATTGAAATCTCTCTGGGACTTCTCGAAAAACGGGACATAAAAATTACCCTTCAAGAAACCCGGAGCAAATCCTCGATCAAATCGAAGAAACTCAAAGAATTTTATCATTAGCCGGAAATGTTTTTTGATCAGCAATCGAGCACAACACTTTTCAAACCATTTCATTTCAACAGCTCCATCCTAAAATTACTCCCAATCTAGCCAAAGGACTTTCCAGATAGTCTCCATTTTTATCGACACCAATATGGAGCCGTTGACCAGAGTCCAGCCGACGCCCTGATAGCCCAGGGCAATCGCACGAAATAGCCAGTAATTCCGATTTTTAATGGGTGTAGTTTCCATTTTACGTTGAAAATTTGAAAAACAGACCCCTTCTCTTTAGGATGTAACTTTCTGAAACAATGGAGGTTACAGGCCCAAAGGAAAGGAGTCCGAAATGATTGTACCACG
>JBAZZQ010000060.1:0-21599 GCA_041658725.1 Phycisphaerae bacterium
ACTAGGGCTTGTGTGGACTGAAGGTCCGCCAATCCCGCCCCGACGTCCACCTGAAGCGATGCCCGTTCCCATGCCCCCGCCGGGTAGTTTATCCGCAGGACCTTGTTGCCCGTGACGGTGTCGCTGACCACCTGGATATAGGAGGGGTTGGGCGTTATGAACGACCACGTGGCGGTCTGACCCGTGGCAACCTGGACGTTGCCGTTGGCGGGATTGATCCCCGCGATGTCGTTTTCGAAGTTGTCGAAATAGATCATGCCGGGCGGCGTGACGGCCTTGACCGTTTCCGGAACCGTGTTGCCGCTGAAATAAATCCGGCTGCTCAGCCCCTGCCCGTCATAAGGCCACTCATCGACAAGAATCGTCGCCGGATTGTTGGAGAATAATTCGGGGATGTCCAGCCCCTCGTTGGTCCGCAGGATAAGCTGATCGGGAACGTTGGGGCAATAAATCAGGGCCTTCGGTGCCGCCGAAATGGAGTTATACAGCCAGCTGTTCTGAATCACGACAATGTTCGAAATCCCGGCCACCCGGCGGTTTTCCACGGTGCAGGCACCCCCTTCCCCGCTGAATCGGGTCGAATCGACGAGCAGACGCCCGTGATTGCGAATCCATCGATAATCATTCTCGTTGGGTACCGCGCACACGCATTCCACCCGCATCGATCCGTAATTTTCCAGGGCGGCGTTATCGGCCGTAGTGATAAAGGGATTGAAAATCCACGTGCTATCAAAGACACTCGAGACGTTACTCAGCAGGCAGACCTTGTTGCCCATAAAGCGACAGTCGGTGACGCGAAGTTTCGCCAGATCGGTCTGGTCGCTCTCCAATGCCCCCCCCACGCATCGAATCGCCGTTCCCGACTCCATCCAATGAAAATAGCATTTTTTTACCAGTATTTTCGCTCCCGGCTGACTGATCAGGACGTCCAACGCACCGGCACATTGCTGAAACTCGCAGTTATAAACCGCCACGCGCTGAGCATCGTTGACCCGAAAACACACTTTGCTCATATCCCGCGGAATAAACGCGGCGCAACCCTGGCCCCGAAGCGTGACCCGCGCCGGCAGACTGATCGTGTCGCTAAAGCAATACCTTCCCGCCGGAAAGACCAGTTCCACGGAGTTGTTCATTCCCGCCGCCGCGATGGCGTTGCGGATGGCCACCGTATCGTCGGTCTGGGCGTCGCCTTTGGCCCCGTAGGTGGTCACGTTGACCACCACCGTCCCCGGCTCTTCCATCGTCGCTTCGGACAAAAATGCTTCTTTGTTCGGCTGCAGTGCGGTGCGGATCACCATATCCTGGGCCTCGGGCAGTGGGACCCGTGCGTAGGGAACCATCGACGAGGGCAGGTTTGGAGTAATATTGGCATTGGCCGCATCCACCGTGTATCCCAAGCCCACGTAAGGCCAATACCACGCGTAAAAGCTGAAATAGCTCGGGATGGGAACGGTCGAAAAACCCAGAGCCGGCACCGCCGACGCTCCGGAGTTCGTGCAGTTCCGGATCGAAATGATGTTCGGCACTTCCGTGCAATACACCACGCAATTTTCCGGGCAACCCGATACCTGGAACATCGAATCCTCCAGGACGACCAGCTTTTGCGTGGTGGCATTGCCGCTAGACCACTTTTGCCGATTGTAAACCGGGCAAACCCCCGTGGCCGAATCCGTCGTCAGCGTACTATTTCGCACGATCACGCTGCCGGAACACGGGAACGCGATATGTTCGATCCAATATTGCCCGTTTCCCGGCGTGAGCCGCACCATGGCTGTTACGTTGTCGATGACCATGATCCCGCCGTTGCGGATCGCCGGTCCGGTCATCGCCGCGGCCGTATCCATTGTGCAATTGGTGATGTAAAACCCGTCGCAGGTGCTGTAGGCGATGCCCTTGCAGTTGGTGAATTGGGTGTTGCTGACGCACATCTGCGTGGAGTTGTAGAAAAGCGGCACCGTGGTCGAATTGTCCAGATACCCCCGGATGGTTCCGTTGTCGTACATATCATATCGTGAGTATTGATAGGCGATTTCCGTCATGGAAAATTGGTCCGGCTCGCTCGGATCAGGAGGGGTGGCGGTGGCGGCGCGGCGAGTGATGCACTCGATGGCAAAATCGCCGGAATTCTGAAATCGGCAGTTCTGGATCGTGATGCTGGAGGAATCCACGTTGTAGGTGTTCAATTTCAGGGCGCGTTGGCCGCCTTGAAAAGTGAGGTTATCGATGAGGGTACGATAGGCGCCGCTGAGAAAGAAAATATCCGCGCTGGCGTTGTCCTGGCGGATCGTCGCCCCGCCCTGACCCCGCATGAAATGATACCCGATCATCCGGTAGCCGTTCACCCCGCCCGGCGGCGGTGGAGTCGAACGGGCATACCCCCCCGGCCAGCAGATCACGCGGGTGATCCGGTACGTGCCCGCGGGGAAAATGACATCAGGGGCCACCGCGCCATGGTTGTACACCCCGGCCATCTGATACGTGGTGGAAAGATACCGCCCCACCGCCTCCAGGGCCGCCGAATCGTCGGCCACCCCGTCACCGACCGCCCCAAAGTCCCTGACGTTGACGCTGTTGTAGAATCCCACTCCGAACGCCGCCGGAGCCAGAGCAAATAATGCCAAGCACCCACCGCTGACGATCAAGCATTTTAAAAACGTTCTTATCATTCCCAAGGTCCTTTCCCACATCAAATTGTAGCGACTTTCATTGTCTTTTCAAACGAACCGAAACCAGCCGATAAATAGACTCGGTTAAAACCGATCCCAGTTGTTTGCTACGGCACCGGATTCAGTGGCAGGGTACGTTAAGTTTTGAAAGAAGGTTAGGTCGCCAAGATAGGCGCGTTGAAATTCATCAAATGTACTGCTTCTGCCACCGCCTCTCCGAACCGGACAACCTACGGAAGTTGCATGCCCATCGCACCAGAGGACATTGATGCGCGTGTTGTCGAAATGCCGGGCGTGAGCGGTGTACTGCAAATAGGTATAGCTATCATCCACGATGCCGCAGCCTATCACCGTATTGTAGGTTATGACAGAATTCATATGAACCGTGTCCACCGCATAGACGGTCTGGCTGGGGTTGGCGATCTGTCCGACTTTGGCCGATGGACTGAAATCATCGCCGCCATAGTGAAGACTGCTTCCAATGTTCCTGTAGTTATAGCCGTAGTCTATGGCCAGGTAGTACGCGTAATACTGATTGGGCTGGTCCAGCAACAAAATGTACTTTGTCCAATCGTTGACGAACCCCGGACACAGGTAGGACTTGGGGGTCACGTACTTATGCTGAAGGAAATACTTGGACCAACTGATACTATTTGCGTCCAATGCCCACGGTACGTAAGTATCCGCATTTTCCTGCAAGTAAATCTGGGATGCCTGCCCCAGCGTCCGCAGGTTGGTTAGGCATATCATCGCCTTGGCGGAGTCGCGGGCCTTGGACAATGCCGGCAGCAGAATGGCGATCAGCACCGCGATGATCGCCACCACGACCAAAAGCTCGATCAGCGTAAAACCGTTCCTTCCACTTTGCACTTTGCATTTTGCATTTTGCATTTTGATTTCCTCATCGTTTCTGATGGTCCAGAACCCATCCTACCATTGCGGCGGTCCACGGTCAGGTGGACCGCCGCGATTGATGCTTTCGAGATGCCCGCTCCCTTACGGTCGCGGCTCGTTAATCCAAAATTCTGACTACTCCAGGTTCTCCAGTACGATCGCCAGATCGCTCGAGGTGATCTCCTGGTCGTTGTCGAGGTCCACGTCGGGATTCCATGTTCCGCCGCCGGCCTGCGTGGAATCCATCGCCGCCAACACCGCCGCCAGATCGACGTTCGTGTAGGAGGTCTGCGGACCAAGCTTGTGCAGGGCGATATCCTGGTAATTTGCGTACTTATCCGTATTCGTACTACCCAACAGGTTCTCCGACTTCATCCCGAAGTTGGCCTCGCCGACTCCGTATCGGCTGTCGGCTATCACGTCCACGCCGATCACCTGATTCAGCGAAAGCGGCGAGGTCACCAGGCCCGTACCCGACAGGTTGAACGTCTCGTACGGTGTGATCGCTACTTCGTATTGCAGCCAGGTCAGGTTCTTCTTGCCCGCGGCGGTAAAACCATAGGCGGGAAGGATCGTGTGGTTGTCGCCGATGATCGACCAGACCGCGCTGATGTTGTCGGACCGGACACCCACCGTGTATTGCTGAGCATCGGTTTGGTTGTCGAAGTAATTCGTCGGACCCGCCCCGGTGGTATGTACGTAGATCTCCACACAGTCGGCGGAGTTCCAGTCAAGCCGGATCGGGGTGAACGTCTGCGTGGTATCCTGGACTTTGACCGCCACGTAGAGTTTATTGACCGTCCACTTGACCGCGTAGAACGCCTGGGCAATATCCGGCGCCGTCTGGTAATAGTTCTGATCCAGCGGGGCCCAGGTCACATCGGACCAGTCGCCCAGGTCGCCGTCCACCGTCACGCTGCCGTGGGGAATAGGCATTGGGCGGGCCATGAAGTAATAGGCACTCTTGACAACGCTGGCGATCTGGTTGGGGGCAAAGGCCCGGGCCTTGAGGGTCGTGGTGCTCGTGACCGAAACAGGGCCGGTATATATCGTGCCGGTCGTGTTGTCGGCGGCCGGGGTGGACCCGTCGGTCGTGTAGCGGATCGTGGCGTTATCCGTCGCACAGGTGATGGTCACGGTCTGCGATTCGACATAAGTGCCTCCATCGGGGCTGAACGTCGGCGTGGCCGGCGGCGGATCGCCGATCTCGATCTTGAGATCATCGAATTCCAGATGGGCGGGCATGGTATATTGCTGCGAATCAAAGGCCAGTCCGGAGATCGTTTGCATCTCACCGCCGTAAGAGTAATACGCCAGAGGAGACGGGGTGCCATCCGAGTCGGTATCGCCGGTGACCAGATCGGTGATCACGCCGATGAAGGTGTCGTTGTCCAGATCAATGATTCGCTCGACCAGATACCAACGGTTGAGCACCTGCCCCTTGTTTTGCAGCAAAGCTTGGCCAGTGTTGCCCGAACTCATGGGATATCCCGGCCAGGCGGCGCTATTGTACATGATACCGCACGCGTGCCGGTGTCCGGTGGCATTGTCACCCAGGGCCCAATAGCCCATGAAACTATTCTCCGGCAATGGCCATGTATCGAGGAAGCGGAATTTAAAGGAGGTTCTGACAACTTCACTGGGGGCCAAATCCTCAACAGCCACGCCCATATTCAAATGTAAAAGCACCTTTTCTATGGCGCCTTCCGGGTTCGGGTAATCCATCCGCAAGACCTTGTTGCCCACTGTTATGTTGTCATCGACGACCTGGATGTCCTCGGGATAGGGACCAGGTTTAAAAATCTGCCACCAAGCGGTTCGTCCCAGGGCCACCTGGATGTTGGCGTCGATGGGATTCGCGCCCGCGGTATCGTTATCGAAGTTGGCGTACACGATCAGCCTGTCGTGCGTCACCGTATACGTGCCCGTCTTGACCAAGCTGGCATCATATCCGGAGGCAAAGGCCCGGGCATTGAGAGTCGTGGCGCCCGGGATGTCCGGGATAGCCACCGGGCCGGTGTAAACCGTGCCGGTCGTGTTGTCGTCCGCCGGGGTGGACCCGTCGGTCGTGTAGCGGATTGTGGAATCCGGGGTCGTGCAGCTTATGGTAACCGAGCGACCCCTGATGTACGTACCGCCGTCGGGACTAAACGACGGTGTTGCCGTCCGTGGTGTGGCCGGAGACTCCGCATCAATGTTCAATTCGGTCGCGTAGGTAGACGCCATCCCAAAATGCAACTGGTTGAAACTGCTGATGGCTCCATCAGTTGTGGATCTCACCCCTGCAACGGCAACGCCGTCAACCGTGAGGGTCGCGGTGGAAGCCCCCATCGTATACTCGAGTTCCACCTTTTTCCAAACATTATCGCTCCAACCCAGCCCGAGGGGCTGCAATCCGGAGCCAGTGTAAGCAATGACGTCGGGTGCTCCAATAAAGGTGGTATGACCGTTCAAAAATATGTAGAAGCTAGCGCCTGATACAGTATCCTGCAGGTTGA
The DNA here is from genome assembly GCA_041658725.1 of Phycisphaerae bacterium. Taxonomy (GTDB): domain Bacteria; phylum Planctomycetota; class Phycisphaerae; order JAAYCJ01; family JAAYCJ01; genus JBAZZQ01. The sequence goes on from JBAZZQ010000060.1 coordinate 6,059, forward strand.
AGACACTAAAATCCCCCCCGGACCCCGTGTTCGCCATAAACGTAAGCTTCACGGTCCCGGTGGTCTGACTGGTGAAAGGCACATCGGCAAAGGGCCCCGCCCCCGACAGGTTCAACTTCAGATAGTTTGACCCTTCAAAAGGGCCGGGGAGAACGGCACTGTCCTGCACCGTCACTGTGGTGCCCCCGGTCACCCATGGACTTGTCGGAGCGCCCCCGACGGTGTAGCCCTCAAAGCCGTCGCTCACAAGGGTCGTGGCCCCATTGGTGAGCAACACCGCCTGGGCCGGCGCACATACGACGGCCAGAATGGCCAAAAACAACAACGACACTCGAATTTTCCCAATCGTAACCATAAGAACCTCCTTTTAATAAGATTCCACACACCTTCTGCAAAACTTACAACGCACGTTGTAATAATATTTTGCAGTTAAGTTCCTTGTTCTTGACTATATTTCATCGGCTTATCTCAAAACTATAAATCAAATTCGGAAATCATAAATTTTTCACTCCCGCCAGCCCACTACTAGCCTTGGCGGTTAACCGAGGCGGAAATTTGACGAAATCCTGCTGGATCGGCTGGCCGGAGATGTGTCGAACCAGAAGATCGCAAGCCATATAGGCCGTACGTGACAAACTGGCGTCGGTCAAGGTGGAGGTTACCGGTATCCGATGGCCCAAGGGACGCGCGTCGTAAACTGAGACCAGCGACAAGTCCCCGGGAACATGAATACCCCGACGGTGGCAACCGTTGAGTATAATATCGATGAGAAACTCGTCCCATACCATGACGGCCGTCGGCAGCGGCTGGATGGAAAAGAACTTTTCCACGTCCTCCCAGTGGGTGATATGGCTGGTACTAGTAACCGGGACAAGCAATTCGTTGGGATCTCCTAACTGATGGTCATAGGCCAACTGGCAAAAATGCCGGTGTGCGCCATGGTCCCCGATAGCATAGTCGATAAATCCAATACGTTGGTGACCCAGGGATCGAAGGTGCTCGACCAGCAGGGTCATGGCGGGGTGTTCGTCATTGCTTAGGGTCACCGTCCAGCCGTCATGGTGGGGCTGTGGTGAATATCTCACAGCATGGATACGATGGTCGCGGAGGAAGGCGAAATCGGGTTCCTCCAATTGTCCTCCCATAATCGCACAGCCTGAAATGCCTTCCCTCAAGAGTGTCGGACCGACGGTCTCGACCAATGGAAAATCATAGAAAATTGGCTGGACAAGATAGTCCGGGGACTTGCACCGTTGATTGGCCCCGATCATGAAAGCCCCTACTCCAGGATGCGGCGTGTCTCCTTCCAAGGCGGAAATGCCGTACAATAATCCGATCCGGATCGTTTTTTTATCGTGAAAATTCGGACAATCCGACACAAATGTGCCGGATCCGTGACGTATTTCCAGAATGCCTTTCTCCGCCAGACCTTTCAGGGCTCGATGAACGGTTCGAAAGCCGGTTCCGACTTCTTTGGACAGTTCCCTTAGCGAAGGAAGCCGATCCCCGGACCGATACTGGCCGTTACGGATACTTTCTTCCACCACATCCATTGCATGTTGATAGTGAAATTTGGAAGGAGAATGTCGTAATGTTTCTGTTTTACCCATGGATTTTCAATGGCACCTTAATCTTATTGTATCAACCTGTCTATTGCACATATCCATAACTGTCTACTGCAGTCTAACAATAAGAGGACACTTCGTCAAGAACATTTTTTATTTTTTTTCTCGTGATGGCCCATTTCCGACAAGGTTGGGTAATAATCAAGGATTTAATAGCATGGTAACATATTTATGTGACGTAACAGTCTGCAATAAAATAGGTTGTAATTGTTTATGAAATAAATATTTTACTTGCAAGTAAAGTATCGCAGGTTACAATGATAATAAATTAAAAAAAACAGCGTTCTTCTAAGCAAGACAGGAGAAACTATGAAGGTTTATCGGGATATTTTTGAGAATTACGGCAAAATGCTTGAGGCCAGAAGCAGGGATGAACATAAAAAAATAGCAGTATCCTCTAAAAAGGATGGTGCGCGTCCGCTGGTAGTTGGCTTGTACCAGATGAGAAATTCCTGTTCAGGATTGGAAGGCAAGAAAAAAAATTTAGAACACATGCTGAAAGCCATCAGACAAATGGGGTCTAAAAAAGTTCAGATAATGGCTTTTCCTGAAATGTGTCTTCCCGGATATTTTACAAACGTCAGCGGGACGCCGCGGGATTCAAAAATGGCCGCTCATGAACTTGCCGACGTCATTGGCGAGAGTCCTTTTCTGGCCCAGCTTTGCCAGGCGGCAAGGCAAAATAAAATGGTTATTGCCTTTGGATTTTCAGAGAAATACGGGAAGAAATTTTACAATTCCATCGGCGTGATAGATGCCGACGGAAAATGGTTGGGCCGACGGTGGAAAAATCCTTTGTTTCCCTGGGATTATGAAACTAAATCTTTTACACAGCCGGCAAAATCTCTGCGATCAGCGGTTTTCAAAACCCGCTATGCAACGATTGGAATTTCAAATTGTTTTGACGGCGAGTTTCCAGAAAGCGTCAGACAGATGCGGCTGGACGGAGCCGAACTGCTGTTGTGGTGTAACGCATCTTGCGGAAATTCCAAACTTGGATGGAGCGGAAGGATTCACCTTTCCGGCGGTCACGCTCAGGCAAATTTTTTCTGGGTGGTCTGCTGCAATTGCGTATCGGAAAACACAACGGGCACCAGTTGCATCTTGTCTCCGAATGGCGAGCCACTGGTAGTGCTCCCGCCAAACGAGGAAGCACTGGGAATAGGTAGAATCGATCTTGCGATGAGTGCAAAGTGGGACGGTGTTGCAATGCGTGCAAACTGGGACCTTTGGCGAACCCGTCTCTGCCGGAACGTTCGCCGTCAATAAATAGACAGAGGTTATTTAGGTTTCCCCGACAGTTTGCCGGCCCGGTATTTTCTGACCTTTTTCATGATTGCATTCAACTCGCTGACCTCTGTATCGGCCGGCACATAAACATTGTAGTAGGCTCCCCCAGGCAAAGTTTTTTCGTCAAGGCCCTTCAAAAACTCATCCATGTTGCAATCCCTGAGGTGCAAAGGAATATCATAGGTGTTTTTCCTGATGTCTATCCTTTTATCAAATGCTCGCGGTTGTTTAGGGTCATTGCAAAACAGAATATTAGTCATATTTTCCAATTTGCCGGCAATAGGCACAAGGTGTAATCCCAAGGTATGAATCCACAGAGTACCTCCTTTAAACCGGTCAAATATTTTTTGTTTATATTCAAATCCGAACTTTTCAAAAATTTTAGGTCCGGCGTAAGCATATACATCGGTATCCAGCGATGGTAATAGTTGATTATTTCCCAGTTTTGCATAAGCATCATTCTTATATACCTTCAGATTATGCTGCATAATGGCAGACCTGCGCATTTCGAAGAATCTGGAGCTGTATTGATAACCAAACTCATATGCTTTTCGCACTTCCCGGGGATGGTCATAAAAATCTATTAATGTCGTTGTTTCTCCACGTAGCAGAACAACGAAATTGCCTCCTTCAAAAGTATGCAAGAGTCCGAGAGCCACAGGTGTTGGAAAATTTGCGAAATTCGCCGCGGCGTAATCCAGATAAGAAAGTATTTTTTGCACCCAATAATTGTCTTCCTTGAATTTCAAGGAATCGAAATCGTCCCAGGATTTAAGAACAGGTTCGCTATCCGTATTAAATTCAATATTGCCTGCCCTGTCTTTTATGCATCTTACTTTTATTTTGCCGCCGAACATGTCACCGAATACTCCAAATCCGAAATCGGAATCAATCCACACCACAGGGATTCCTACATTGTCATCTTCGAGTGATTCAAAAATCGTAGGATTGATAACGGCTTTCTTCTTTTCTGAAAACATTTTCTCGAAGTTTAAAAAAAGCCCTTCCGGCTTTAACTCTGTAAACTCGGGAATATTGCTCTCACCAGTTTTGCTGTTAGCAATGACATCATAAATATTCGGCCCCTTTCTGAAGTCAACTAATATTTCTTCGCTTAATTCCCTGTTCCAGAATTTAACAAATCTGTCCATTGCTTTTTGTCTAAGTTCATGCATGGCGTTCTCCTCATATAAATAACAATAAGACTTCTGCGAAATACATAACTATCTGTAAAATAACGAATTATGCCGTTATTTCCCTTGCAAACTCCTCCGCTTCGTGGTTTAATGTAAGTCGTTACACATCAAACAATTAAGCCAAAAACGAAGGAGCTAAAACCTATGCAAAATTTTCAACTTTCACTCTTTTACGACCTACAGGCCATGATCCTGGCTTCCGATTTTCTGCGTAAATACCACCTGCTATTTCAGGCCCTCGATCTTTCGCCGATGAACGTACCATTCGTTACCCTTGTAATTGAAGCCGAATTTTCCCCCTTCGGGCGCCGGCCAGAAACTTCCCCCCCCCCGAAATTGTTGAAGGGACGATTGGGATGAGCCACCGCATCCAGGTTGATCCGGTGCATCGACCACCCACCGACTTTGGCGAACGTCCTGTCGCCAAGGTCCGGACACAAGACCAGCCGGGATGTTGCGGTTTGGAACTCAACAAGCACAGTTTTTTTTAGGTCAATCAGTCGCGTATAGTTGTCTAACATTAGGGTATCTCCCTTTCCACCTTTGCTACCGAACGTTCCGGTTTTGCCCCGCAGGACTCGCGAATCAAAAGCGTGGGAAAAAGGCTGATTTTTTCGAAACGTGTCTCCGGGCCCGTTTCCTGCTCAAGGGTCAGGAGCCGCCGGACGGCCTGTTTGGCCATATTTTCTCGGTCCACCATGACCGTGGTCAAGGCGGGAGTGATGGCCTGGCCCAGAGGCAGGCCGTCAAAGCCAACCACCGCAACCTCGTCGGGGATTTTGATACCCGCCCGGATCAGGGCCTTGATCGCTCCACAGGCCATCTCGTCGTTGGAAAAAATCGCGTCAAATCGCAGCCCTTCCTCCAGGGCGCACTGAATCACGCGAGTCCCGCTGTCGACGTGAAAATCCCCGTACCGGATCAAGGTCGGATCGAGAGGAATTTTGTATTCGGTTAAGCATTCCTCGTAGGCCCGAAACAAATCCCGGGAAAAGTAATGTTCTTTTTTTCCCCCGATGAAAAGGACTCGTTTTCTGCCGAGATCCAGAAGATGGCCGACGGCCAGATGCCCGCCATAGACGTTATCCGTGCAGACGGTATTGTAAGGCCTTCGGATGCCCGGTTCCCCGGGATAGTCGATAAAGATCACATTGAGGAAAGTGGCTGCCAGGGTCTCGACGTACCGGACGGGAACCCCGCCCACTACCAAGACCCCGTGAACCTGCTGGGATCGGAGCATGGTGTTTAAGGTGAGAAATTCGGCGTAGTCGTTCTTGAGGACCCCCAGAGAGCACCCGCAGCCGTGGGCGAAAAGCTCCTTTTGAATGCCAAGGATGATTTCCCGAAAATAGACGTCCTGAAGTGAGCATTCTTCCTGAAACAAAATGGAGTAATTTTTTACGGGTTGGCTGTTTTTGGCCTGGTAGCAACCGCTGGGCATAAACCCCATCTTTTCCGCTGCGAGAAAAATCATGTCCCGGGTCGGCGCGGCAACGCACGGTTCATTGCGGAGGGCGCGGCTGACCGTCATCTTGCTGACGTCGCACTTACGGGCAATGAGGCTTATGTTAGGCTTTTTTTCTTTCAGCATCCTATGGTTCTTTAAAATGCTTTCCAGTGCAACAATGTAACATTACATATCAGGTAATTTCCTAATTGTCAATATATTTATGCATAATTTATATGATTATTGCGCCGAAATATGTTGACATCGATACAAGAAATCCTATAATAACAATGTAACATAATAATTACAATGTAAAATGCTATTTGTGATTACGTACACGTGGAGAACTATCAAGCCCTGATCGAAGAAACGTCGAAAATACGGCAATACCCCATATCTTGCTAACGGTGGAGACTTCCTATGCTTCATGGACTTACACGGTTGAATAAATTCCTGATCCGAAACACCGGCCTGCTGTCCGTCCAGGAGATGGCAAATTTCCTGGGGACCACATCCACTCAAATCCAGCGGCGGATGGTTAGACCTTGGCCGGGCTGGGTTGTCCAGCGTATCCACGTTAGCTTTTCTTGGCGCACCTAAACCAACACTCCGACGGGCAAAGGGCAAAGCAATCTCTTTGGGGCAAAGAGCGAGTATTTTCTAATCCCTTGCTTTGCAACTCTTACTTATTCAAATTCACTAAATCGTCCGGTCGATACCCTCGGCGCTTGTTCGTAAGATGAGGCAATGATTAACCCGGTGAGGATGCGTAACTGCGAATGTGATGGCGAACGGCTATTTCCGCCTTGTTCGCATTGCCCGAACGAATCGCGTCCACCAATTTCATGTGCAGGACGTGGGGTTTACTTTGCTCGCGTTCGACTTTTTTAGCGTCCCAGGTTTTAAACGTCAGCATGCACAAGGTAGACAGTTGATCGTAAATTTTGGTCAAGATCGCACATTCTGCGCTTCGGATAAGAAACAGATGCCATTCGAAATCGGCGATCACCGCCTGTTGGAATTTCCTGACCTGGATGAGGCGGGAGATCTGCCGGGCTTTTTTTGATAATTCAAACAAGACTTTCTCGTCCGTTTTTTTGGCCAGGATCCGAACCGCCTGCACTTCCAGGCCTTCGCGAACAACAAACGCCTCTCGAATTTCCGCGGTCGACAGTTTTCGGACCCGGATCCCGCTTTTTGGTCGAACCACCAGAATTCCTTCCTGTTCCAGCCGGCGGATTGCCCCATAGACGGGAACCATCGACATGTTGAATCGAACGGCGAGGGTCCGGATCGACCAGGTCGCGCTTTCGGAGAGCTGGCCGGTGAGGATCATTCGGCGAATGCCTTCGTACACGAGCTGACTCTTGGTCGGGGCAGTTTTTTTCACTTGCTTATTCCTAAAGTTCCATTATAATCTGTTATAACAGTATATGGGCGTATTGTTGTATTTTACGTTAGCCGAAACCAAATAACAAGTAGGATCGGTTGAGGAGGTGCTTTGGAACTCTGTGATTTCAGCAAAAGTTTTCTGACGTTTCGAATTGACCTGACGAAACGGCCGGCGATTACCGTCTCCCATAAACCCCCGACCACGCTCAACAACGCCCGGATTCAACTCGAGTGCGTTTGCGATCTGACGAATCGAATAACCGGTAAGGCCACCCGCTATGTGTTGGGGGCCTCCTGCAAGACGGAGCGGGTCGGTGTGGTCCGGGACATCTGGACCCAACCGAACGCGGATTTTTGCCCGATTGTCTCCTGCGAAGAGGCGATGCTGGTCAAAAGCTGGCAAAAAAACGATATGGGCGTCAAACGCTACCCCGAATCACTCGGGGTCCAGCCGGAACGGCAGGTGGAACGGGTGGCTGATGCCTGGGATTCGCTGAAAATACATATCGTGGAAACTCCCGCCTACGTCCTTTCGACTGTGGACCGGATTATTGCGGCGGTCTTCGATCATAAATGCCTTGTCGGACGCCTAGAATACGACGACGGCGACTACCACGTTCGCATCGACCATCCAATCAAGACCATCAACGTCAGCGAACGCGATAATCTTTTCCAGACCGACACGGGGCCGGTGCTGCTGCCGGATTTTTCCCGATTGAAAAAAGACGGGTTCCTGATCGAGGTATTCGACCTGGCCTATTCGGCGTTTAATGATTCCGCATGGTCAGAATTCATCGTCAACGTCCCCACGCCGATTGCGGACGGGCTCTCCGTTAATCATTATTCAAAAACCCGGCGCATCGAAAATATGCTCAATCAAATCTTCACTATTTCGAACTAAGGAAATAAGCTCATGAAAATCAATCTATCCGACTCGCCGATGTGGTCGGCTACTCCCACGCCCTTTACTTCGACGATGACCATCGACGTCGAGGCCGTCAAACGGCTGATCGACCATCACCTTCAGCTAGGTGTGACCGGGCTGTTTCTGTGCGGAACCTGCGGCGAAGGGCCTTGGATGACGGATCGCCAGAAGCAACAACTCATCGGAACCTGCGCCAAATACGCCAAGGGCAGGCTCATCCTCGCCGTCCAGGCCACCGACAATTCCGCCGCTCGGATTCGAGACAACATCGCGTTGATCCGCAACGAAGGTGGGGACATTGGCGTAATCGCACCGCCACTGATGGTGCTGCCGCAAACGCCGAAGCACATTTTAGCATTGTACCTCGATGCCATCCGCCAAAGCCCGCTGCCGGTGGGAATTTATGATCGGGGCAAACACGCCCCGGTGTTTGTCCCTGATGCCCTGCTCAAATCCCTGTACGCCGAGCCGAAGGTCATTTTAGTCAAGGACAGTTCCGGCGATTCGAAGCGAATGAACTTAGCCTTGCAGGTAAAGAAAAAGCGAAAAGACCTGTATCTGCTCAATGGAAACGAGTTTGATTGCATTTCCTATCTCCAAGCCGGTTACGACGGATTGCTTTTGGGGGGCGGAATCTTTAACGGTTTTATAGCGGGGCAAATCATCGCGGCGGTTGGAAATGGAGACATTTCCCAGGCGGACAAACTTCAAAACCGAATGAATCGGCTGATGTTCGAGGTCTATGGCGGAAAGAAGATTTCCTGTTGGCTGACCGGATTAAAGCACCTACTGGTCCAGATGGGTATCTTCCGAACGACCCGCAATTACCTGGGCTACCCCCTGACGGCCTCGTGCATCCGGGCCATTGACCGCGTTTTAAAAAAAGATCGCGAGGTTCTGTTTCCCGGAGTATAAACCATGACCAAAGATGTGATGAACCGAAACGCCAAGGATAACGACTACCTGCACAAGGATTTTCACGGGGCCCTCAGTGCCGGCTTGATCTATCTGGAGGAAAGGTTCGGAGCGAATGCGGTCCGAGAATACCTGTGGCAGTTCGCCAAGGCCTATTATGCCCCGCTGACCGACGACGTGAATCGGCGGGGCCTGGTTGCATTGCGCGACCATTTCCAGAAAATTTATACCTTGGAACAGGCGATCTTCACCTTGGCACTTTCGGAAAATGAGCTGATTTTGAATCTCGAAGCCTGCCCGGCCGTGATGCACATTCAGGCCAAGGGCTATCCGCTGTCGCCACGGTTTTACGAGACCTGCAAGACCGTCAACCAGGCCCTCTGTGACGAAACGCCCTTCGCCTTCGAACTGGTGACGTATGAACCCGCGACCGGCCAAAGCATTCAAAAGTTTTATCGACGGAGTCCAAAACCATGATTTCCTGTACCGAATTCATTCCCGCCTACAGTGAGCTGTTCAAATTCCTGGAGGCAAGAGGCGGAAAACCGATGGTCTATGATTTCTGGAATTACCTGTCGGATGCCTTTTTGGGTAATTTGCGGGACTTGGTGGCCCAGAACGGCATTCGTGGCTGCTGGCTTTACTGGTCGCACACTCTGAACGAGGAAGCTGCCGATTTTACGATGGAATTGGATGAGGAAAAGGGTGAATTCCAGATCCTCATGCACCATTGCCCGTCCAAGGGGCGTTTGCTGAAAGAAAAGCACCTGACGGCCTATCGGGATTACTGCGAACATTGCGACGTGTTGTATCGAAGGGTTCTTGAACCGATGGGGTACGAATGTTCTCTGGATAGGTCCCAATGCGATCGAGCTAAATGCTGCTTTATGGTGAAAAGCACAAAGAAATGATATGAGAGCGCCAAGAAAAGCTGATGTGAACACGCTGGACGAACCAGCCCGGTCAGTCCCACATTTCGTCCTCATACGGCTTAGGTTATCGCAAACAGGAAGTATCGTAATTGAAGACTATCGCGAATAACAAGGGTGAATTTTCACGCTTGATGCTGGGTACGGTTCAGTTTGAACTGAATTACGGCATCGCCAATCGAACAGGTCAGCCGTCCTACGAGACCGTTCGAGAAATTCTCTCGATAGCCATCGAGGGTGGCGTCAACTGTTTCGATACCACTGCCGGTTATGGTGAAAGCGAAGAAGTTCTTGGAAAAGCCTTCGTTGAACTCAACGTCCTCGACAAGATTACCGTAGTGACTAAGGTCACGGCGATTTCCACGGAACATCACGATGCGAAAACGGTTGACCGGATTGTCGAAGATTCAGTTATGACGTCCTTGAAAGGGCTTCGGATGCAGGTTCTTCCCATTTGTCTCTTTCACCGCGAGGAGAACTTTTGCCATATCGATTCTCTATTGCGTCTGAAAGACCGCGGATTGTTGGACAAGGTTGGTTCATCGGTGATTACACCCGATGTTACCTCGAAAATTGTTTCTTCCGGGGTGGCCGAAGCGGTCCAAATTCCAACCAGTCTTCTGGACCATCGATTCTCGAGGGTGGGAATTATCGCCGAGGCGCATAAACGCCGGATCGATCTTTTTGTGCGAAGCGTCTATCTTCAGGGTCTTCTCTTCGTCGCCGAAGAGGACATTCTTCCCGAACTCACGGATGTGATTCCAGTTCTTCGAAAACTTCGGAGCCTAGCCCGAGAAGCGGGTATGAATCTCGCGGAACTCGCCGTCCGATACGTTTTGAGTCTGGAGGGGATTACCTCCATCGTGATCGGAGTGGAAACCCCGCAGCAGATGAAAGATAATCTCGTTCTTTTCCGCAAGGGACGATTGCCGGTTGACCTAATTTTCGCTATAAACGAGGCGGTTCCCGATCTTCCCGATCATATTTTGATGCCGAACCGCTGGTCTAAACGAATGCCGGATGTCGCTGGCAAATAGACAGGAAATTGAATCATGAACGAAACTTTGAAACTCGTGATGCTGGGCATGGTAGACGGCAACGGTCATCCATATTCCTGGAGCGCGATCTTCAACGGGTATGATCCGATTGAGATGGCAAAATGTCCGTACGCCGGGATTCCCGCGTACCTGGATAAAGAGCCGAAGGATACGCTCCAAATTCCGGGAACCCACGTCACCCATAGAATATCGCGAGAGGAATAAGACATAGCATATAACTTTACAGATAGTTATGTATTTCAAATAAATCGTGTCGTTTAATGCAAAGGAGAATCGAAAAAAAATGAATCTGAGCTGGATCGACTGGACGATTGTTGCTATTGCCATTGTCGCCTTGCGATATATCAGCCTGACATCCTCCCGCCACATGAAAGGCGTTGCTGATTTTCTGTCCGCCAACCGATGCGCGGGCCGATACCTGCTGACCATCGCCGGCCAGATGGGCGGAACGGGGGTGATCTCGCTGGTGGCGGTGTTTGAAATGTACTACCAGGTAGGTCTTCCGCCGAACTGGTGGGGTCTTATGAGCATTCCCGTCGGCATCATTATGCTGATCACTGGATGGGTGTACTGGCGGTTCCGCGAGACGCGGGCGTTGACTCTGGCGCAGTTTTTCGAGATGCGGTACAGCCGGCGGTTCCGGGTCTTCGCCGGGTTCATCTGCTGGGCCAGTGGGATTATCAATTTCGGAATCTTCCCTGCCGTCGCCGCACGGTTTTTCATCTACTTCTGCGGTCTGCCGGATTATTTCCGCATTCCGTACACCGAGGTTCACGTTTCCATGTTTGCATCCATCATGGCCGTGGACCTGGCCTTGGCCCTGGTGTTCGTGACTCAAGGTGGGCAGATATCCGTGATGATCACGGAATTTTTCCAGGGCATGTTTTGCGGGTTCGCCTTCCTGGTGATCGCTGGGTTCCTCCTGTATCAATTTCCCTGGTCGCTTATCGTCGGAGCCATGAATACCGCCCCACCGGACGCTTCCATGCTGAATCCCTATCACACCACCCAGGCGAAGGATTTCAACATCTGGTACTTCCTGATCGGAATCTTCAGCACGGTCTATAACTCCATGTCCTGGCAAGGGAGTTCCGGTTTCCAAGGTGCCGCCAAGTCTCCGCATGAGGCACGAATGGGTGGAATCATTGGTATGTGGCGGGGATTCCCGCTGAGCGTCATGATCATCATGCTATCCCTGGTCGCTTTCGCGGTGATGACCCTACCCCAGTTTGTCGCAATCCAAGCCACGGTCAAACACGTTCTGGCCGGTATCCAAGACGACACCATCCGCAAGCAAATGACGGTTCCCGTGGCGATCGCCCATATCCTGCCCACCGGAATCAAGGGTCTGATTACCACGGCCATGCTCTTTTTCTCCTTCACCTGCCATGATACCTACATGCACTCGTGGGGTTCCATCTTCATCCAGGACGTTTACATGCCTCTGCGTAAAACGCCCATGACGCCCAAGCAGCACATCCGCTACCTGCGGTTTTCCATCATCGGGGTGGCCATCTTTGCGTTCCTGTTCAGCTTGTGTTATCCACAGAACAGCAAGATCCTGTTCTTCTTCGTCGGAACGGGAATGCTCTGGCTGGGTGGGGCGGGAGCCGTCATCATCGGAGGATTGTACTGGAAACGCGGCACGACCGTCGGAGCCTACGTGGCCGTGATCGTCGGGATCGTCTTCGGAACGATCAGCCTGACCGTTCCGCCCTTGTACAAGTACTGGTACAAGGCTGACTTCCCCATCGACAACCAATGGTTGTACTGTTTCGCCATGGGCACGGCGTTTGTCAGTTACGTTATCGTTTCGCTCCTGACACATGATCCGAAAAACCTGTTCAACCTGGATAAAATGCTTAATCGGGGTATTTACGCCCTTACCGATCAGAAGATCGCCGCCGCTCCCACCCGTGAGCATCTTGTATTTAAGATACTGGGAATCAATAAAGACTTCACCTTTACCGACAAGATTTGGGCGGTGGGCCTTCTGACCTGGAATACGGCTTGGTTTGTCACCTTCTTTGTCGTCACCGCGATTCACTACCTGTCCAAATCCGGCATCTCCGACCTTTGGTGGTCCCGATTCTGGTACTTTAACATCGCCTTGTCTTTCTTCATCGGGGTCCCGGCCACTATTTGGTTTTCGATCGGAGGCATCCGCGACATCCGGGAATTGTTCCACACACTGGATCACAAGGTCCGCGATCACTCCGATGACGGGCGCGTGGTTCATGAACTCCAAAAGACCCATCTGGCAACAGTGAACGATTTACCGAAAAGTCAAAAAGAGAACCATTGAAGGTGAATGACCTTCAACCGGAAGTCCGCGTGGCAAGGCCGTATCTCTAAAGGTGGAGAGGCCATTGAACCGTTGAAGCTAATGTTCATCCGAAAAAGTCCGTCTGTTTATTGCAGAAGCACTTATGGAACTTGCCCGTTTTAGGAGGATCGAGTATTTTTGAGCCATGATTATCACGAACTTTATCAATTTCATCTATGAAATCTTCATGTATATTTTCCGATTTATTGGATTACTCATTTGTTCCAAGGTGGTTTTGATGGTTGGACATGGCGGCAATCACAATCAAAAGTGTGATAACCGAACCGGTCTGGCAGGAATGGATTAGTTTTCGCTGTACATGGAGCGCCCGGATAGCACAGACGGTCTACGAGTATGTCTATTCGCTCCGGCCGGAAGTTGCCATCGGCATCAACAACGGCGTTCCGGTCCGGGAAAACGGACCGCTGTTAATCGGTACCGACCTTGTCTCACACGGAGACGGAGCTGACATCATGATGAACGAGGATGCATACGGACCCTACATCGCCGATGATGGGAAAATCATCCAGCGGGCGCGCCAGCATAAGATGACTCACGAAGCAGGATGTTGGGCGTTGAATTATATGGACCAATGGAGCGCGTCTTCCTGGGTCGGCTTATCCCATGCCTCGGCTTTTAATAAGGGAAGAATCACCTATCTGGGGCAGGCCGAGAGTTCTTTTCTCGCCTGGCAGAAGGAACACTGGGAACACTTCCAGGACCTTGAGGAAATTGTTGATATAGCGGTCTGGAGGGAGCGAAAGGCAATGGCCTTTACCCCCAAACGAAAACCGGATTGTGGCGGAGTTATCCCGAGGACAAGACGGGCGCCGGCAGGGTCAGGCGGGCAACGATTTGACGAAAGAGGCTTTGAAGCGGAAATCCGCCGGCCAGGTGGAAGACCACGCGCCTGACGCTGGATTTGACCAGAGCGCCGATCTTCAGGAGTTTCGTTCGGATCGTGCCGGCCTGGGCGTTTTCAAGGATCGTTCCTTTGAGGCCGACGCGGCGGAGAGTTTCGGTGAGGATATAGGCTGCTCCGGCCAGCAGGAGACGAAACTGGTTGTTGAGGAAATAATGGCTGCTGGTTCGGCCGGCGAACAGGTCCAGTTGTTCTTTGAGACGATTTTCCATTTCGCCGCGTTGGCAATATAGATCGTCATACAATTCATGCGGATCGCCGGGCAGATTGGTCACGAGGAAACGGGGATTGGGACCCTTGTCGGTATGCTCGGCCTTGACGATGACGCGACGCTCGCGGTCCCACGTCTCGGCGCCATAGCCGAAGGAACCGAAGATCCGAACTTTTTGATTCGTGCGGTGAAAATGCCATTCGGCGGGAACGGTCCAGGGTAGAGCCTTTTTGAGCAACATGGGATTCTGGGCCAATCCCAGCAGATAATAGACGCCGTGGGCGTCACACCATTTCATGAACTTCCACCGGCAAAAACCTCTGTCGGCCCGAACGACGATCTTGACGTTCGGCCAGGCTTGACGCAATCGTCGGACCAGAAGTTTGAGCAAGGCCCGGCTGTTCCTGGCGGCGTCGATCCGGCTGGAACGTAGATAAGGCACCAGCAGTTGATCGCCACAAAAGACATAGAGCGGAAGAAAACAATAGGAATCATAATAACCGTGAAAGAACCGTCGTTCCTGATCGCCGTGAATGGGAAGGTCGGTGGCGTCGAAATCCAGAACGATCATTTCAATCGTACGAGGCGATGAAGGTCTCGACGAACACCGCCGCCATTTTCGCCAGGGCTTTTTTATTCGCTCGATCTTCCAGCCGCCAGAGAGTCGGCGGCGAGGCCAACGGCCGTTCGGGGTCCGCAGGCTGGTCGCAGAGAATCTGAAAACATGGATCGTTCCGCAAGGTCTGATGATCGTTGAGGTCTTCATAGCCGCAGGCGATCCCGATAATTCGCTGAGCCAGCATCGTTTGTTGCGCATGAAGGGTCAGGGCCGGATGCCGGGGATCGGGAATGACGTCGGCCAAAGCCTGGGTCAAACCGATCCGCCGGTCCACCTCCCGCAGCAGCAGGGCCCCGGCGTAGCTGGTGATCTGCCCGCCGTCAAAATCGGCTTGAACTTTTTGCGATTTCATACTGGCAAAAGTCATGGAGGATGTGATACACTCTGTTTGCATATTTTGGCCTTTCTATGGATCAAGAGAAACACATAACTTCATTTATGATCTATAGTAAGGCCTGCGCGCTTTGTAAAAAGTAAAATCGTAGTAGAGTCGAGATGTGGCGCGGTGGGTTAGGAGCGGCCTAT
The DNA here is from genome assembly GCA_041658725.1 of Phycisphaerae bacterium. Taxonomy (GTDB): domain Bacteria; phylum Planctomycetota; class Phycisphaerae; order JAAYCJ01; family JAAYCJ01; genus JBAZZQ01. The sequence goes on from JBAZZQ010000060.1 coordinate 21,439, forward strand.
CCGTTGTCCGACCCTTTCGTCTGCCGGTGCCTCACTAGCCGTTCCCTACCCCGTTTCCACATCCCGCTCATCGAACCGGACGGGCGGATTTCCCGCATCCGGCTCTCGGACAAGAGCTCATGCCTTCGCCCACGGGAAGCGCTTCGTCCGCACCTCCGGCC
>JBAZZQ010000061.1:0-21586 GCA_041658725.1 Phycisphaerae bacterium
CCTGACGGAGTGACGAAGCGATTTTGTGGTGAAGACCTTTGGGTAAAAAACCGCATTGCCGACCACGCCAGCGGGGTCAGAGAGGCCAAAGTGCGAAGGTTGGGTTAAGACACGGCTGGCTTGTCCAGCCGTGGCACAATGCACAATGATGTAACCGTTCAGGGGGGTAAGTAAAATTTCAAGTCAGGCACAGGTTTGGCCTGATTGGCAGAATCAGCCAATGATCTAAAAAAGATTCTTGACATGTCCGTTTCCATAGAGCTGGCGCCGCCGTTACAATAGTCGCCGAAAGCCGGAATGGGCGACAGGACCTTTCAGTTTTTGTTCAAGAGTTTTATCTGCCAATATCTGGGCGATCGCCTGGAAGACATCGTCGATAGCATTGGCATACTGCTCAGCAATCTGATCGGTATGCGCCAAGGTCGGGAAGATGGCTGGTCCCGCCAGAATGCCCCGTTCCAGCATCAGTTGAGTATACAGGGTCCGAATCGCCTGGGACTGCGGATGATCGAACCGGAAGTGCGCCAAGCAGGGGTAGCCATCCTCCACCACGACCGGCAACCGATACTTTTCGGCCGATTGTTGCCAACCTTGCATCACTCGACTACCGATCCGAGCCGCATGCTCCCAGACCTGCGTTGCGTTCATCTTTCGAATTGTCGTCAAAGCCGCTACCGGTCCGACGCTCTCAGTCCAGTAGGTGCTGCTGATAAAGGAGTCGTGAGCGCCCTTCATCGCGGCCCCTGTGCCAATGACCGCCCCGATGGGATGGCCGTTGCCGAGGGCCTTGGCGAAAATCGCCAGATCAGGATTCACGCCCAGTTTCAAATGAGCCCCACCGAACCCCAGCCGCCACCCGATAGTAATCTCATCGAAAATCAGCAGCGCTCCGCATCGATGGGTTTGATCCCGGACAAATTCCAAAAAGCCTGGCTGCGGATTCTGGTAGCGGCACGGCTCTATCACCACAGCCGCGAGGGTATCGCCGTATTTGTTGATGATCTCCTCCAGCGCCTTCCGGTCGTTGTATTGAAAAGGCAAAGCAGTCCCCCGCAGTTCACGGGGAACGCCCAGGGGTTCCAGTCCGGGCAGCAGGTGACCTCGCAGGGCATCGCTTTCGCCCAGGTTGGCCGCCAGGTACCAATCATGCCAGCCATGATAGCCGCAAATGGCGATAAGGGATCGGTCGGTGGTTGCACGGGCGATTCGCACCGCCACAGTCGCCGTTTCACCACCCGTCCGCGTCAGGCGAACTTGATCGGCCCATGGGTGAATTTCACAAAGCAGGTCCGCCAGTTCCACCTCCTCGGGTGGATTAAGCGAACACATGCTGCCCTGCTCGACCCGCCGAACGACGGCGCGGGTTACGTCGGGATCGGCAAAGCCCAGCAGGCACGCGCCGATACCGTTGGTGGACATGTCGAAATAATGCTTGCCGTCGAGGTCCCAAACCTCGCAGCCCCGGGCTTCGGAAAAATATGCCGGCCACTTGTCCGGAGCGAACATCTCCGGCCTTTTGCTCAATAATTGTGTGCCGCCGGGAATCCGCTGCTTGGCGTGTTGGTACAAACGTTGCGTTTTAGATTGTTGACTATTTTCTATCATTCTATCCATTCCTTATTATTGTTCGACAAAATTATTTGGCTGTATAGCCGCCATCGACGGGAATATTGGTTCCGGTAATATACAGCGAGGCATCGGAGGCCAGAAAGACAAGGATACCTTTCATATCCTGATCATCGGCCATGCGACCCAGGAACGTCCGTGCAGAATACCGCTGGACGAACTCCGCCGGTTGATGATTGGAAAAGCCTCCGGGGCTGATGCAGTTGCACCGGATCCCCTTCGCGCCGTAATAACTGGCGACAAACCGGGTGAAGTTGATCATCCCGCCCTTGTGAAAAAAGTAGTCCGGGTACCAGCCATGCATGTTCGTTCCCTCATAGAGTGTTGGATCAGGCCCGACCATGCCCATAATAGAGCCGATATTGATGATCGAACCGCCCTCGGCCATCGCGTCCCCGATAGCCCGGGTAATCAAAAAAAGGCCGGTAGCATTGACCTCCATGCTTTCGGAAAAAGTCGCTGCGTCGTCCTGCCATCCTTTTTTCATCGGTCGGGCAACCGCATTGTTGACCAAAATGTCGATGCAACCGCTTTGCTTTATGATCTGATCGCGGACCTGATGAATGGATGCCTCCTGGGCCTGATCCAAAGCCAAGGCCGTCACATCATAGCCCTTGGCTCGATGATGATCTGCCGCTACGACTTCCAAGGCCTCCACGTTCCGGGAGGCGATATAGGTCTTGGCCCCTGCCTCGGCTAACGCCTCCACCATCTGCCGACCATAAAGACCGGCTCCCCCGGTGATCAACGCCACCTTACCCGTTAATGAAAATTTTTCCAGAATCATGATCGCATGCTCCTTGTCCATTCATAATTATTTGGCATTCAAGCTTCAGAGATTTCGGAAAGTCGGACCTCACGGCCGCCCTCGTCGCGGCTGCGGATGCCGGCAATGACCAGCTTCATCAGTTCCACCGTCTCGGCAAAGGGAAAGGGCCGGACACCCGTCCGCAGGTATTGAATGAAGTCCGCCAATTGGGACTTGAATGCATAAAACGTATCCGACCAGGCTGTCTGAACATGCCCCGATGTCCCGCACAGGGTCAGCACGTTAAACGCCCCGTACATATCCGAGATCGCCGCCACCACCACATCCACCGAATCGCGATGTTTCAGGTGCACGATATTCTGCTGGGGGGTTCCGACATTTCGGACCGACTCAAAGCCTGGTCCCAGGATCGGATAAACGGACTCCAGTGCGTGAATCCCGTAGCGTTCCCAGGATTTGGGTGTGGTAATGCTCACGTAGCGAAGCTGACCTAACTCGTGGGTCGAAATCCGGTAAGGTAAAAATTCCTTGCAGTACCGCGTCGCGCTTGATGAGCCGATGGCCTTGCCTTCCGCCACCCAGCGACAAAAAGTTTTCAGATCAGCCTCGTTATCCACCAGGGGTTTATCGACAAAAATCGGTAGCCCCGCTTCGACAAACGGCCGACACCGCTCCACGTGCTCGTGACCCTTATCAGTTGCGATAATCACCGCGTCAACCTGACCAATCACCTCTTGGGGCTGGTCCACGACATGCGGGATCAAAGACGCCTTTGCCACCCGCAGCGCATCCGCCGGATCGTCCGTCCAGACATGGGTCACCTGAACATTTGGAATCCGAAGCGTCGTCTTGGGTTCCTTGTTCAGGTAGGCCGGAATGCCCAAAAATGGGCACTGGGCCATCGTCTCCGGATCATACCCGTTAAAGATGGCGCTCCAGGAATAGGGATGACCATTGCCATCCACCATACCCAGCATGGCCAGACGAATCGGCCGATTGGGACCAAATGGATTCATTTCATTGCTCCCTCTATTGACCATAAATGCTTTTCGCTGCATGACCGGGTAACTTACCGAATTCGGTTACAATATTCTGACAATACTGGCTTAGGCCCAACACATCCGCGCCGATGCTGATAAACTGATAACCCATTTGGATCAGTTCCTTGCAATTAGCCAGCGAGCCGACGGTGCCCGCAAACTTGCCTTTGGCCCGGCAGACCTCCGCCACCCGCTTTCTGGTCTCTGTAATTCGCGGATGATCCCACTGGCCGGGAAACCCGATGCCCTGACTGAAATCTCCGGGACCGAAAAAGAGCATATCCACTCCTTCCAAGGCCGCAATTGCCTCCATATCTGCCAAGGGCTCCGGATCTTCGATCTGCAGGCACACAAACCGCTGAGCATTCGCTTGCCGGAAATACTCGGTTAATTCAATATTGCAGTAGGCCCCGTCGGCATTTCCACCATCCACCGGCCGACGTCCCACCGGATGAAAGCGTGTCATGCGAACGACATTTTTAGCGTCTTCCAGATTCATTATATGCGGTACCATGATTCCCGACGCATCCATCTCCAGCGGACGAATGTAGTCGCTGTAACTGCCACGGGACACTCGGACCATTATATCCACCTCATAGGCCTTAGCTGCCATGGTCTGCCTTTCGATCACCGACCAGTCGTTGGGCACATGCTCCATGCACGTCCAAAGGCAGTCAAAACCGGCCATGGCCGCAATTACCACCGCCCGGTCATCGGACAAATTCAACTTAAAACATAGAGCGACCTCTCCTGCCCGCAGTTTCGTCAAGACGCGACTCGGTCTCATGTTCACGACACTTTTCCTTTCTAAGCGTTCCGAGTGGAAATAACTTTTTTTATAACACTAAATATTTGTATACCAAAATTATTTTCTATTGTCTACATATTTTATTTAAATGGAAAATAAACTATGTTATAAAGGAAAGGAAAAGGTGATCGTTATGGCCAAGAAAGGCCTTCAATCAGAAAAAGCATACCAGACTCTCCGTCGGCAGCTCCTGGGCCGGGCAATCGAGTCCGGGACGCGGGTGGCGGAGGTGATATTTTCCAAGGCACTGCAGGTCAACCGCGGGGACATCCGGCAGGCTTTGGCCCGACTACACGCCGAGGGGCTGGTCTGCCGGGGCGAGCGGGGCGGATATTTTGCTCCCAAGTTTTCGCTCATAGATAATGACCAGATCACCGAGGTTCGGTTGATCCTGGAATCTGCCGCCATTCGCCTGGCGGCGAAACGGGCTAAACCGGCCGATTTTCGGGACCTGGACAAAATCTGTAATCACATGGACCTGATGGCACGACATGGCTACCGGGCTGGACTCAACGAAACCGACTTTCGCTTCCACGAGCGACTGGTTCAGGCCGCTCACAATGATCGCCTGAGCCGGGTTTATCAGCATGCGAACCTGCCGTTATCCTATGGGCCGGTTGACTCGACAGGGGAATTGAATACGCTTCAATTGACGGCTGAAGTCGAGCAGCACCGGCAAATCCTGGCCGCCGTCAAGACCAAACAGGTTCAAAAGGCCATCGAACGGCTTGAGGCCGGTCTGAAAAAAACACACCGATCCCTAAAACACTATAAAACATAAGAATCGAAAGGTTAAAACACATGGAAATCACTGTGCAGCTAAACGACTTGGACCGTCAAATCTGGGAAGAGGAGTTGGCAGAGTTTGTTCCCTCCCGTATTTTTGACGCCCATACCCACCTGTATGACTTTCGCCCGGAGATTTCCGCAGCCGTCGAGCCGGTTGCAACCTATGGGACCCTCTGGCTGGATTACCCGCTTTCCACCTGGTCCATGCTTGGCCAGGTCGATCAACTGCTGCTGCCAGGCCGCCAGGTTCACCGAATCGCCTTTGGCAACCCTCTGCAAAAATCTTCCCTCGAACAAGCCAACGCCTTTACCGCTCAGCAAGTCTTGGCCGACCCGCAATCCATCGCCTTGATGCTGACACGCCCCTCTCTCTCGCCACGGGAAATGATCGACCAGATTCGAAAGTACCATTTTCAAGGCCTGAAGCCTTATCGGACACACGCCGTCACCGGCGATTCGGTGGAGTGCCGGATAACGGATTTTCTGCCGGAAGAACAAATCGAAATTGCCGATCAATTACATTTGATGGTCATGTTGCACTTGAGCAAACGTAAAGCGATTGCCGATCCGGATAACCTTAATGATCTGGAACGTTTGGCGACAAAATATCCTCATGTTCAATGGGTTCTGGCGCACTGTGCGAGAAGTTACTATGATCGGCCCCTGATCCAGGCGGCCAATCGACTCCGGGCCATCCCCAACCTGTGGTACGAGATTTCCTCGGTCTGTGATGCCGATGCGATGGCCGAGTTGCTTTCCATTGGGGGGCCGGACCGGGTAATGTACGGCAGCGATGATATCCCCGTTGGCATCCTTCGCGGCAAATACATTACCTTCGGACATGGCTGGGCCGGCATGACTGATACCAATCATCAGTTTGACTTATCCCATTGTGATCCTCGCATGACCTTCACCCGCTATGAAAGCCTAAGGGCATTTCGGAGGGCAACCTCTCGTCACGGCTATGGTAAAACAGAACTTGAAAAGCTGTTTTTCACCAACGCGATGAATCTGATAAGTTCCCGCCAAAGCGGGTTGGGATGAATTTATTCAGGAGTTCCAGGAAATATCCGATCAAACAATCCAAAGTGCCAAAATTCCTCACCCGGCCATCGTCGCCATTCCGATCCTGGACGAAGAAGTGGACGTGCCGGAAACCAAAGTCGCTGTAGTAATCGGCGGCCAAACCTCCATCCGTTAGAACACATTGCATAATTAATCGACGTATCCGCAGGAGAGGAAATAATTGAAGCATTCGTCTGTGGCCACGGCACGCAGGGCGTCGCCGATGGTCTGGACCGTATCGCAAAGACATTAAAGAACAAAGCAAGTAATACGGTTATTTTGCCTGCCGTTTTTTGGCTCGGTGGTGCAGATAGGCTTCGATGAATTCGTCGATTTCACCGTCCAGGATGCTTTGTGTTTGGGAACTTTCGTGGTCTGTGCGATGATCTTTTACCATTTGATACGGATGGAGGACATAACTTCGGATTTGTCGGCCCCAGGCGATTTCGCCTTTTTCGCCCACCAGCGAGGCTAATTCCTGATCGCGTTTTTGCTGCTCCAGGCGAAACAATTTTCCCTTCAATATCGAAAGGGCCATTCGGCGATTCTGATGCTGGGATCGCTCATTCTGGCAGGCGACGACGAAACCCGACGGCAAGTGGGTTAGCCTTACCGCGGAGGAAACTTTGTTGACGTTCTGCCCGCCGGCTCCGCCGGAGCGATAGGTATCGACCCGCAAATCCTCGTCCTTGATCTGGATATCGATATCATCGGCGAATTCCGGGACGACATCGACGGCGGCGAAACTGGTATGCCGACGATGGTCCGAGTCGTAAGGGCTAAGCCGGACCAGCCGATGCACGCCCATTTCGCACGACAGATAACCATACGCATAAGGCCCCTTGATTAGTAGTGTGATCGATTGAATCCCCGCCTCTTCGCCGTCTTTGCGGGAAATTTCTTCCACATCGTAACCTGTCCGCTGAAAATATCGCAGATACATTCGCAGGAGCATTTCCGCCCAGTCGCAGCTTTCCGTGCCCCCCGCGCCGGCTTGGACGCTGAAATAACAATTTAATTGGTCGTAGTCCCCGCTCAAATGGCTCTGTAATTCGAGTTTCGCAAGGTCGGCATTAAGTTTTTCAATTTCCCCGCCGATCTCCAAAAAAGTCGCTTCGTCACGCTCTTCCCTGGCCATCTCCAGCAGGACGACCACATCGTCAAGCCGGGATCCAAATCGTTCCAGGGAATCCACCACCCATCTAACGTTTTTTAATTCACCAACGACGTGTTGATTGGTTTCGGGGTTACCCCAGAACCCCGGCTGGGAGATCGTTTGTTCCAGTTCCGCTAATCGCTGTTTTTTTCCGGCGTAGTCAAAGACTGTCCCGCAAGGAGATAGTGCGGGCCTTCAACTGCTCGATTTGAGAATCAAAATTTTCAACCGCGATTTTTTCCGCCATATTTTCCTTCAATTCGGAAGATCCAGACGCGTGCAACGCGTCTCTACGAAGAATTATACCACTTGGACCTTTCGGCCGGCTCTTCGTTTGCGATTGATCATTTTGCGGCCGTTATGCGTGCGCATACGCACAAGGAAACCAAGTTTCTTCACCCGATGCTTCTTACTTACTCTATGCGGATAATGCATTTATTATCTCCTTAAAATACCGAAACCCTAAATTATAATATTTATGAAAACAGAATTCCAGTCTATTCTCCAAACATGTGTTCTTTTTCCAGGTGGTCCAAAATAAAGTGTAAAAGCTGGGTGCCGGTCAATTGACCCAGAGAACCGCCCGCACAATTGACCTCGGTGAATTTATTTCTTCCGTCAGGCCGGCAGGCGGCGTTCCAGAAGAGGATCGGGGCCGGATCGGCGGTATGGCGTTTGGCCGAAACCGGAGTGCTGTGGTCGCCGGTTATGATGATCGTGTCAAATTTTCCAATAACCCGGCTGAAGAAGTCGGCGTCGATTTTTTCGATCATTTTGCACTTGCCGTCGAAATTGCCGTCGTGCCCGCTGGAATCCGTTCCCTTGATATGGGTGAAGATCAGATCGTATTTGCCTGCGGCGTCAATTGCGGCGTTGGCCTTTTGGGCCAGGTCCGTTGCGGCCGTTCCCGTGGCGCCTGGGACCTCGATGACGTCCATGCCCACAAATTTGGCAACACCTTTATACAACGCTCCACCGGCGATGCAGATGGCTTTTAGACCGAAGCGGTCCTGGAGGCTTGGTACTTTTTCGAACAAACCCGCCCCGCGTAAGACAGCCATGTTCGCGGGTTTAAGCCCTTTGGCGATACGCTCCTTGTTGGCGGGATGATCCTTGAGCAATTCATGGACTTTTTGAGTAAATCCATTCATTATTCGCGCGATTTTTTCACCGGATTTATCCGCGGCTTTGGCTTGTGCGACGGGTTGATTGGTTTCGTGGGGGTCGGTGTTTGTCACCGCAGCCGAAAGACCCGGACCGCAAAAAACTACCGCGCCGCGATGTTCGACGGTGTGAATGGCTCGGATGGAAACGTCTTCGATTTTTATACCGTCAAGGGTGGCATAGATTTTATTCATACCGTAATCGGCGCGGCCGGCCCGGCGGTCGAGGATGATCATTTTGTCGTCGATGGTGCAGAGGTTGGCCCGAAACGAAACGTCGCCCGAACGCAAATCCACACCCGCCCCCAAAGCTTCAAATGGACCCCTGCCACGATAGTATTCATGCGGATCATATCCGAAAAGAGCCAGATGAGCCGTGTCGGACCCGGGCAATTGTCCCGGTCCAAGCGTGTAGAGCAATCCGACGGAAGAACTCGGAATAATTTTATCCAAATTCGGAGTTTGGGCTTTCGATAAAGGCGTTTCCTTACCGCGATCACCCAAGCCGTCCATCACGACCAATAACGCATTCGGCATACTGTAGCTCCTGAAATTAATAATTTAATCAAAACGGAATGTTGACATCATAATCGCAAGACCTTCGTAAGGCAAGGCCGTGGTCGCCAAGGACGCCAAGAAAAAATTTTTTAGCCACGAATTTCACGAATGGACACGAATAAGAAAGATTTTTTTTAAAAGAGTTTTGTAGGATGCGTCTGGACGCATCATCTTTGAATGTAACGTTTCGCAGGATTCTTGTTACGCGGCGGAGGCGGCGGTGGATTTGCCTCTTGCGGGCATGGTAACCACGCTGTGCTGTTCGAGCTGGTCTTTGACCAGGTTCCAATAGGCACCTTTGCGGGCGAAGAGTTCTTCGTGCTCGCCGGTTTCCACGAGTTTTCCGTGATCGAGGACGACGATCATGTCGGCGTTGGAGGCGGCGGAGACGCGATGGGAAATCATGATCACGGTTTTACCGGCCAGGGCGGTTTTCAGGGTGGTCTGAATTTTCGCTTCCGTTTCGGCATCCAGGGCGCTGGTGCAATCGTCCAGGACCAGGATGTCCGGATCGGTTACCAGAGCTCTGGCTAAACTGATTCTTTGTTTTTGTCCGCCGCTTAACCGCAGACCGTTTTCGCCGATGAGCGTCTGGTATTTGTCCGGCAGGGATTCGACAAAATCGTGGATTTCCGCGGCCTTGGCGGCGGCGATTAATTGTTCGGTGGTGGCTTCTGTGTTACCGTAAAGAATATTGCTCGCCAGTGTCCCCGAAAACAGGACCGGTTCCTGCGGGACGAACGAAACCCGACGCCGCCACTGTGAAATCTTGATATCCTTGAGATTTACCCCATCGACCGTAATCTCGCCCGTGGTCGGATCGTATAATCGCAGCAGTTGCAAACCGAGGGTGCTCTTGCCCGCACCGGAGGAGCCCATTAGACAAATGTTTGCTCCGCTTGGAATGGTAAGATTGATATCCTGCAGGGCCAAGGGGGTGGTATCCGTATATTTGAAGGACAGATTTTTGACCACCATTTCCCGGCGGAATCGGTCGATAGGCCGGCAGTGGGCATGATCGGCGATGACAATCGGCTCGTCCAGCACCTCGAGGACTCGTTCGCAGGAGATGCGAACGGCTTGAATGGTCGAACTAATCGTGCTCAGCACGGCGATGGGCCAAAACAGCCCCCAGGAAACGCTATAGAAAAATATCAGATATCCGACTGTAAGCTCTCCGTTTTTAACCATCATGACGCCGTAGCCCAAAGGCACTGCTGTCGCGAGCACGGCGATGATCGTGCAAATTTGAGACAAAAGATTGTTTAAGATGACAATTCGCCGGTTCCGGCGGAACATATCCGACGCCCGAATATAGAAATTGATCAATTCCCGTTTTTCCTGCCCGAACCCTTTGATAATGCGCGGGCTGGCCAATCGATCCCGGATCAGACCATACAGTGCGGCATTTTTTTTCCGCTGGGTACGATGCAAATCACGGATTCGATCGCAAAGCTCTTTATAGGCGATAAAGTAAAAAGGTAATGTGAGCAGGGAAATAATCGTTAGTTTCGGTGAAATATAAAGCATGATCGATATGTTGATTACCAAGAGGCCGATAATCGTCGCCATTGTCGTCAAAACGTTGGCGAAATTACTTTCAATCACCTGCATATCGTCAATGGCCCGTGACATCAACCGCCCCGTCTGATGCTGGTTGTGAAAACCCAGTTGCAGGCGCATCAGCTTTTCGTGGATGTGCATTCGCATTCGAAGGACCACTTGTTTGGGGATCACGCACATCAAAACATTGCCCCACGTCTGAATACCGATGGCCAGGAGATGGATAACCACCATGCACACCGCCACCCAGAATAGCAGATACATTTTTTGGGCGGTCGGTTTTCCAGGCCTGGCTTCGATCCGATCCTGCAAACCGCCGTCCGCGGCAATTGTTGACGACAAAATGGTCTGCCGGGGCAATTCCGCCGGAAGGGGTTTATCTACGATTTGAGAGGTCGAAACGATCTGCTCGGTCGGCAGTTTGGGTAGCCCGGGGTCGGAATTGACAAATTGACCGGGCTGACCGTGGAGCATCGGCTGAATCATCATATTCACTTCCAACACATCGTCGATCAGGTATCGCCCGATACCGGAGATCAGCGACCCTTCCCCCGCCCCGATGACGAAACAAATTCCCATGATGAGCAATCCCCACCCATACTCGCGGAAATATCGTCGATATATTTGTAACATCGCGTTCATTTGCTAAGCAACCTTCGTAAACTGTGTAAAATAAAGTTGACGATAATGACCGTCCTTGCGGGCCAGCAATTCTGTGTGACTTCCCACTTCAAGAATATTGCCCTGGGAAAGCACCACGATCATATCAGCGCCCACGATGGTGCTGAGCCGGTGCGCTACCACGAAACACGTTCGGTTGACCATAATTCTGGCCAGAGCTTTTTGCAGCAGTTTTTCCGATTCCGTATCGAGCGAACTGGTGGCTTCATCGAGAATCAAAATAGCCGGGTCCGCCAGGACGGCCCGGGCGATGATTAACCGCTGCTTTTGACCCACGGAAAGTTTCATCCCTTCCTCACCGAGAAACGTATCATACCCCTGCGACAATCCCATAATGGTCTTATGAATTTCCGCCACCTTGGCCGCATTGATAATTCGATCGATGGGAGCATCCGGACAACCATAAGCGATGTTGTCCCGGACCGTGCCTTCAAATAAAACAGGCTCCTGCGGCACCATGGCGATATTATTTCTCAGGCAGGTGTGGGAATATTGATTAATATCCGCGTCGTCAATCACCAGGTGTCCCGAAGTCGCCCGGTAAAATCGAAGCAAAAGTGAGATAATGGTTGTCTTTCCGCATCCGGTTTGACCGACCAGCGCCACCGTCTTACCCGCTGGAACGTCCAGGTTGATATTCTTTAAAACCGGATTTCCCGGTTCGTATTCGAAACACAGATTCTGCAGCTTCACATGCCCCTTGAATTTTTCTATATGCACGACGTCCTGTGGGTCGGGCGGTTCGGGGTTTTCCGCCAGAAGCTCGCCGATCCGGTTGACGGAGATCATCGCGCGTTCCAGCTGATCCGTCATCTGGCTGAAACGGACGGCCGGACCCAGCAGGTAGACGCAATAACTCGAAAAAGCGATAACCGACCCCAGCGTCATTTCATTTTTGACCACCAGGTAGCAGCCCATCAGGTAAATCCCCGTCTGGCCCATCCAGTAAATCAAATTCGCGGTGGTTCCAAATCCGATGGAATAATAATGAGATTTGACCGCGCTGTTTTTCGCGTCGAACGCTCCGGTGGTAAACCGGCGATCTTCGGAGCGTTCCTGGCCAAAAGCTTTGACGGCCATGGCCCCAGAGAGTCGCTCCTGCATTCCCGCGCTTAACGTTTCCATTTTCTCACGTAACTTTTCACCCCACTTATGAATTCGAGTAATGAAGAATCTGTAGTTGAAGACATACATGGGAATAAAGACGGTCAGCAGCAAAGCCATTCGCCAGTTAAGGCACAGCATAAATCCCAAAGCCACCATGCAGGCGACAATATCCGAAGCCAGAGTGATTGTCTGACCGGTTACCATCTGTTGAACCTGGGCAACATCGCCCATTAATCGTTCCATAATCGCGCCGGTCGAGCTTTTATCATAAAACCGCATTGGCAGGTTCAGCAGGTGTTGGTAAAGTCTTCGGCGTGTGTCCAGAACCAATTTATGGCCAATCAAAGTTATCAAATAATTGTTAAAAAACGCAATGGCGTTTCCCATTAAAGGTGTGAGGATAAACAGCAGCATTACTATGAAAAATAAATCATCCCGCCGTGAACCGATGACTTTATCGACAATCATTCCGAGGAGAAATGGAGGGACCAGCGAGGTGGCAGTACAAAGCATCGTCAGTGCGATAGCTTTGTAAAACCAACGTTTATAAGGTCTTATGAAACTCCATACCACCTCAAATTTAATCATTTTTCAAAAAGCCTAAAATCGGCCCCAAATAAATTAGCAACGCCCGGCATGCCAGCCATGCGTTGCTTGTCTCTTCAATTAAGCGATGTTTAACAAAAGCTGATAAACAAATATGTTGTATGCTAAACTAAACTTATCGCCGCCTCCAATTTTTTGCGCCAACGTTCAAAATTCTCTACATGTTAAATTAGCTGGCAGGATGATCAGAAAGATCAACCGCGCCAGCCTTCAAACGAAATTTTCTATTAATTTGTATATGTTGCTATAAAGTAAATCGACCAAAAAGCATGTGCTTCTTAATAAATATACCACAAATTTCAGATTATGCAAGCAAGTGAAGCATTATTTTTTCATAAAAAGGCCCCAGTTTTTTTGCTTCAATAGCTATATTGTCATAACGGGTTTGTTAAGCAGAGACTTATATCGCAAGCATCTTTTGTCGGAAATTGAATGATTTGCGAAAATAAAATAATTCCATACCATGCTTTATTAGGGGTTACACAAATTCCAGTTCGCCGAAAAACTTCGGTAAATGAAAGCTCGGCTTGGGGTTATCCACCACCGACCAGGTCAGCCAGTGCGGATGCGAGGTAGAGTCAGCGCATTTATAAAAATTCCCACGCCATAATACGCCCGAACGGGGTTTTACCACCGGGCAATGCTTTTCCAAAAGGTCCAGCGGGATGCGATATTCCACCACCCACGTGGTCGGTTCGACTATCTCCGGCTCAACGATTTTCGGCAGGGAATGAAAAACCTCAATCGGTTCACAATCGACCTGGACAAACCCTTTGGGGTCTTCGTTCAAAGGCTTCTTGATGTAATAAAGAAGCATGGTTCCGCCGCAATTCATCTCCAGATTGAAATACCCGACGGAAATGTCATCACCCGGTGTAAAGAAAAACTCGACGCAGCTATCACGGCAAACAGAATCCTGATGTTTTTGAGCGACCGCCCGGACATATCGGTCCTCGACTCGGAAGGTAACATAGATATTCCGATCGTCGTAAAGCGCCTTCGCCTGAGTCCTGGGCTGATGCGCGGGTTTGGTTCCCATAAAATTCTTCAGCTCAAGTGTCGGGCAGTTTTTCCATGCGGCTTTTTCCCAGTCGCCGTCGAGTTTCATCGGTTGTGCAAGCTTATGTACCCGGTATTTCATTCAGATATCCTCAAAAAATATTTATTCGCTAGTTTCCAGATGCAGAAGGTCCAAAAAGAATCGCCGTATCCGCAAATACGGCTTACTCATAAATTTGTGCATTGTATTGATCCGCGACGGCTCGCAGGATTTTTCATAATCGTCCTGCGTTAAAAGGTCGCGGCGCAATCGGCGTTTATGTTTTAAGTAATGATACCAGTCTTCGTTCTGAAAATGCCGAAGAATAATATTCGAAATTTTTCGGACGATCGGCCATTGGTTGCGCGGGGCATAGCTGATTTGGAAATCGATCAGATAGGGCTTCTGGTCATCTCCCAGGATGATATTCGACATTTTATGCAAATCGATATAACTGGCTCCCCGCTCATGAATCGCCCGCAATGTGTCGCGTAATCGATCAAAAAAATAATCGTTGAGGAGGTCTCTCCTTCGTAGGCCCCTGCCAAAAATATATTCATGGGCAAATCCCGTCCGGCCAATAAAACCCTCAAATCGAGGAACGCCGGGAATATCCCCAAGCAATTGATAAAGCCGCCCCTCATGCCGAACTGAAATTATCCCCAGCCAACTCATAGGCAGTCCAAAAAATCGCCGATAGCGGTAAATCTTCACCACAATCAGCAGCGGCACAGCCTGTGAAAACAGGCCCACCGGATCGGATAATTCATACAATCCCGTACCCGCGAAAAAATCATATTTGAAGGTCTGCACATGACGGTATTTTCGCTCATTTAATATAACCGTTTCCGGCAAATCCTCTTCGTAGAGGGCATAAAATTGTCGCTGGACCAGGTTACTCCTGCGAATCGGTTGAGTTTCGCTGGTCCGTATCGAGTTCGACATCAATAATTCCTAAATCGTCAAATATTTTCATTTCATCATCTTCTTCCTCAACGGTTTCGTGCAATGCAAGTTCCGGGGGCGGTGGTGGAGTTTGCTCCTGTTGTGCCTGGGGCGTTTCGTCCGGTAAATCGACGTTAAGAAACAGATATATTTCGCCCAATAGCTCATCCTGCTCAATTCGGATAAGACCCTGTCGAATCAGTTCGAGCATGGCCAAAAACAAACCGATCATTTCCGTCCGGCGATTTCTGCCTTCAAAAATCCTCGAAAACGCAAGGGGCCCTTCCCGCTGGAGGCGGTCGATGATATCCTGCTGATGTAAAGCCAGCGGGGTATCGTCTTTTTCCACCGAATGCAAACCCACCCCGGCCAGTGTCGCCTGAAGTAATTTCGAAAACGCCTCCACCAAATCCCATATCTGAAGGTCCTCCAGATCGATCTCGCTCGCGCGGGACTCCGGCAAAACCGGAACACGGGGAAATTTCTGCGATTGACTTTCCGCCGCATCCGCCAACCAGCCCGCCGCGTCCTTAAACCGCTTGTATTCCAGCAACTGACGAACCAGTTCGCTCCGCGGATCAATCGTTTCTCCGCTCTCGTCTTGCTCCACCGGATGCGGCAGAAGCATTCGACTTTTGATCTCCATCAGCGTGGCCGCCAGGACGAGAAAATCCCCCGCCAGATTTGGGTCCAGCTGTTGCAGAACCATCACGTATTGGAGATACTGATCGGTGATCCTCGCAATGGGGATATCATAAATATCCACTTCTTCCTTGCGGATCAAATAGAGCAAAAGGTCGATCGGACCATTATAAATTTCAAGTTGTACCCGATAATCGTCGTTCATTATGTTGTTTAAAGCTCTTTAAAAATAACTAGCCCCCTGCGGCAGCAGGGGGTTCTTTCTTATCTGTCATGATTACTCTGCCATTTTAAAATTCCTGGCGTCATACGTAATTCCCGTAGCGTACCGGACTTCGTCCATCGTCTTCTGAGCAATCGCTCTCGCCCGCTTAGCTCCATCCAGCAAAACTTTTTCCACATAAGCCGGATTTTGTTCCAATTCCTTTCGTTTCGCCCGGTAAGGCTGGAAGTATTCGGTCAGCAATTCCACCAACCGTTTTTTGCTATGGCCGTATCCCACCCCGCCCTTGCGATACCGCTCTTCCCACTCCACAGTTTCCTGGGCCGAAGCGACAAGCCGTAAAATCGCCATCACATTACATTTGCTCGGATCTTTAGGCGACTCCAGAGGCGTGCTATCGGTCACAATCGCCATCACCCGCTGTTTTATCAGTTTTTCCTCGGCAAAAATCTCGATGGTATTATCATAACTCTTCGACATCTTCTGCCCGTCGATTCCCGGAACGACGGCTGTGCTTTCCAGGATGCACTCCTTAGGAATAACAAAAATCTCACCGTAAGTATTATTAAATTTCTGGGCGATATCCTGTGTAACTTCGATATGCTGTTTCTGATCTCGGCCTACCGGAACACTTTGCGATTTATAAATCAAAATATCCGCCGCCTGCAAAACCGGATAAGCGAACAATCCATGATCCGCCGGCAGCCCCCTGTCTATTTTCTCTTTATACGCAACGCACCGCTGGAGCAATCCCATCGGCGTGATGGTCGATAAAATCCACGCCAGCTCCGTCACCTCCGGAACATCCGACTGACGGAAAAACATCGTTTTTTCCGGATTGAGTCCCAACGCCAGATAATCCAATGCCACGTCATGCGTATAACTCGCCACCCGATCCTTATCATGCAAACTGGTCAGCGCATGATAATTGGCGATAAAATACAGCGACTCGTTATCTTTCTGAAGCTCCAAATGCTGCTTCATCGCCCCGAAATAATTCCCAATATGTAATTTGCCCGAAGGCTGAATACCTGACAGAACTCTCATTTTGAAATCGAACCTCCAGAATAAATTGTCACCACTAAATTAAGGTCAAATGTATCCGTTCAACCCACGCGGTCATTGCGAGGAGCGCAGCGACGAAGCAATCTCGTTCCTTCTTCAATCGGCGTCATTACGGGATTGCTTCGCTTCGCTCGCAATGACAGAAGGGGGCCTGAACGTTTACGATCAGGCATTATATCGGAGACCCTCGAATTTATCATCACAAATACTCTGAAAGGTGAAAGAGATTTGAATCTGGAAGTATTATCGAATACAATATCCGTATAATCCCTTAAAGCGATACAATTAAGTGTGAGTATGATATGACTAAAAATATGCGGATAGCGCCGTCGATTTTGTCGGCGAACTTTGCCTGCCTGGCGGCGGATATCGCCAGAGTGGAGGCTTGTGCCGATCTATTACACCTCGATGTCATGGATGGCCATTTTGTGCCGAACATCACCTTCGGTCCTCCTCTGGTAAAATGTATTCGGGAAAACACAAAACTATTTTTGGATGTGCATCTGATGATTTCCGATCCCGATCAATACGCGGAACCTTTTATCAAAGCGGGCGCCGATAACCTGACCTTCCACATCGAGGTGGCCAAAGACCCGGCGGGGCTGGTAAAAAAGATTCGCGAATTAGGAGCAGGAGCAAGCGTGAGTCTGAATCCCGACACGCCGGCCGATTCGCTGGAACCGGTCATCGACCTGGTGGATATGGTCCTGGTGATGACCGTGATGCCGGGTTTCGGCGGGCAGGCGTTTCGCGCGGATCAACTGCCTAAAATAGAAAAAATCCTCCGGCGCCGACCCGGCGTAAGGATCGAAGTCGATGGCGGAATTAATGAGGAAACTATCCCCCTTACGGTACGGGCGGGCGCGGATACCTTTGTAGCAGGCACTGCCGTTTTCAAAGCATCCGATCCCGCACAGGCGGTTATTAAACTAAGAGAAATCGCAAACGCGGCTAAAAAATAATGGACGAAATAGATATAACCAGATTAATTCTTATCCCTGCCGGGCCGTCCTGCTGGGAAATGGAAAATCGATTGGTCGGAAACGCGGACCTTCCGGTCTGCCCGGAATCGTTTGACCAGGTCAACCGCTGGGCCGAGCAGTTAAAGTCCACAGGTATAAATATTTTATATTCAGGCCCGAGCGGTCCCGCCCAGGAGACGGCTCGGATGATCGCCGGCGCTTTACGAGTCCGCCATCGAACTGAAAAAGACCTGTCCGAAGCAAACCTGGGCTTGTGGCAAGGAATGTTTTTAGAGGAGATCAAACGTCGCCATCCGAAGGTTTATCGCCAATGGCTGGACCAGCCGGACAGCGTTACTCCCCCGGAAGGAGAACGCATGGTCAGAGTACAGGAGCGATTGGAAAGATGCGTTTCCAGGATGGTCAAAAAGCACCAGGGCCAAATCGTCGGGGTGGTCCTCGGACAAATCGCCCTGTCTGTGGCCAGAATTTCACGGGAAAAAAGAACCATCACCGCGGTCTGGCAACTGGTCAAAGAGCCTCTGACCTGGCACGAATATGTAATTAAATGTAATGGTGTCTCTGTATAAAGGAGTGTGGTGTGGGCAAAGAATTGGAACGCGTTGAAAATGCCGAAACCCCGGTCGAGCCGAAAAAAGTTGATGTCCCCGAAGGCTTGTGGATGAAATGCGAAAAATGCGGAGAGATGCTTTATCGAAAAGAGTTCGAGGAAAATCTCCATTGCTGCCCAAAATGCGACAAGCATTATCGAATCGATGCGCGCACCCGCGCCGGACAACTGGCGGACACCGGCACGTTTGAAGAACTTTTACACGATTTGAAGTCTACTGATCCTTTGGAGTTTGAGGATCGCATGCCTTATAAGGATCGATTGGTCCAGGTGGAGAAAAAAACTGGCACGAAGGAAGCGGCCATTATCGGCAAATGTTATATCAAAGGACGTCCGGTGATTCTGGGTGTGATGGACTCATTTTTTATCATGGGGTCGATGGGTTCGGTCGTTGGCGAGAAAATAACCGCCGCCGCGGAATTGGCTACGGAGCAGGACATTCCCTTTGTCATGGTTACCGCTTCGGGCGGGGCGAGAATGATGGAAGGAATGGTCTCACTGGTTCAAATGGCCAAAACCTCCGCCGCCATCGCGCGGCTGGACGATGCGGGTGGATTATATTTGGTGGTGATGACCGATCCGACCACGGCCGGGGTGGCTGCGAGTTTCGCATTCCTCGGTGATATCATCATCGCGGAACCTGAAACGATGATCGGTTTCGCCGGTCCCCGAGTGATCTGGAACACAGTCAAAGCTGAACTTCCGGAAGGTTTCCAAACTGCGGAATTCATGCTCGAACACGGCTTTATCGACCGGATCGTTACCCGCCACGAGCTTCGAAACGAAATCGCAAGAATTATCGACTATTCTGGAAAGTGAGGAATATTATGCTGCCCGAAATTACCACAAAGCACCAGCGTCTGATTGATTACATGGATCGAAATAATTTCTCCGGATTAATCTTGAGTTCCCGTGCCAATTTTTCCTGGCTCACGGCGGGAAAATTAAATTTCGTCAACGGCGCCGCGGAAGGGGGAGTGGCGGTCCTGGCCGTTACTCGGGAAAAAATCACCTGCGTAACCACCAATATCGAACATCCAAGAATCGCCGACGAAGAATTTGCCGGCTGTGGAATCCAAATCGTATCTCATCCGTGGCAGATGGGCGCTAAGCGTGGGGAAATATTCTCCCAATTGTTTGCCGGCGGTGTGATCGGGTATGACGTCGTTACCGGCGGATTACCGCAAAATGCGCAACCTCTGGCGGGAGACTTTGCCCAGGTCCGATGGTCCTTGCTGCCCGAAGAAATCGAACGTTACCGCCATGCGGGTCGAGCGGCCTCGGAGGCTATGGAAAAAACAATTTTTCAGATCAAACCCGGTATAACCGAAAACCAGATCGCCGGGCTGGCAGCAAATAATATCTGGTCGCAATCGGCTCGACCGTGGGTCATCCTGATCGCCGCCGACGAACGGATAAAAAAATATCGCCACCCCATTCCAACGGATAACCCACTGAAAAAAATCGTCGAGGTGGTTTTTTGCGTGGAAAAATTCGGACTCATTTGCTCGCTGACCCGTTTTGTCAGCTTCGGTCCTATCGATTCCGACCTTCGCAAACGCCACGCCGCCGCCGTCCAAATCGACGCGGCGGTACAGTTGTCTTCGCGCCCCGGCCAAAGCCTCGGACAGATGTTCGATTTACTTTGCCGGCAATATGAAACCGTCGGTTTCAAAAACGAATGGCAATTGCATCATCAGGGCGGTCCCACCGGTTATACCACTCGCGATTGCATCGCCACTCCGAACGATCCGGTGAAACTGGTTCTCAATCAAGCCCTGGCGTGGAATCCTTCTATTACGGGCACCAAGAGCGAAGATACTATTATCATTTCCGATAACGAGCCGATCGTTGTCACCGTGGCCGGTAAGAATTGGCCGATGGTTGATGTGGAATTCCAGGGTAAGCATCAGCCGCGGCCTGATATTTTGGTTGTCAAATAACGGGAATATATTGAACCATAGAGACCGCAGAGCAAAGATATAAAAAATCTTTCTCTGTGCTCTCTGTGTCCTCTGTGGTTTAATAATTTTTCTTTTATAGTCATTTCAGGAGGAAAAACAATGTCTGAAAAGAAACCAATGCACTACACAGATCATTTTGCTGACGTTATGAAAACAATGAGCACAAAAGGTTTATTGCTGGCTGTCTGGAAGGGCGACGGCACTGCCAATGCAATGACCATCGGCTGGGGAATGATCGGATCGATCTGGTCCCGGCCGATCTGGCAAGTGGCGGTCAGGCCGTCACGCTATACCTACACTCTTCTCGAACACGAACGCTTCTTCACTGTCAACGTCTTGCCGGATTCTTACGATTCCGCCTTAAGCCTTTGCGGCTCCGTCAGCGGCAGAAACCGCAATAAATTAGCGGAGGCTAACCTAACGGTCATCCCCGGTGCAGCCAAGGGCGCTCCGGTCATCGCCGAAAGCATTATTCATTATGAATGCCAGGTCGTCCACTCCAACGATTTTATCCCCGAAGCCATGATCCCGGACATCCGGGCTGGATGTTACCCATCCGGAGACTATCATCGAATCTTCTGGGGCCAAATTCTGGATTGCGGGAAGAAATAGACGAGTAGTCGAGTAGCGGATTGTACGTTTTGTACATTCTGTAGGGTTTTACAAGGAAGTGGATTTTTGAGCTGAAGACGCGGATTTTGCCAAAATGTACAATTTGGAGGTCGAAATTGAACCACCAAGTCGCCAAGTAAGAATTAATAAACCACAGAGATCGCAAAGGACACAGAGAAGATATTTATTTTTAAAGAGCGCGGCAGGAGATGTGCTGCTCCGTAGTTAAAGATAACATATTTTTGGGGAAAAGCAAATTTAGGGAAGAAATTAGAAGGGGTGTGCCAAGATTTTCGGGCAAAGCTCATTTCTTGCGTTTTCGTCATCATCCGGCTTGACCGGATGATCCAGATGTGATTCTCCTATCACAGATACAGGGGCATTGGAACGTCACCAAAACTGGATTCCCGCTTTCGCGGGAATGACGGAACGGAAGCAATACCTAGTCGTCCCTGAAAAACAATTTAAGATTTTTTGAAATAAGGGGTTGCGTTTTTTTATCGGCGCGCTAAATTGCAGGAAAAGCTGATGGAACAGCTAAAAACCGGCAAAATAGGAGCGTTCGATGAAAG
>JBAZZQ010000062.1:0-21475 GCA_041658725.1 Phycisphaerae bacterium
GCAATCCGTTGCTGATAAAATTGTTCACGGGTCGGTTCCACCGGCCAATCCTCATTCCACGATATGAAGATTATCGGAAAAGTGAAGATGTTTTGATGAGAATGGGATTATGGGTCTGAACGGTTACGGCGTATATTGTTTTCAAGGTTATGTTTCTTTAGGAGACAGAAGATTACGCAAAAACTGATGATACTGACGGTGATGGTTTTGGCCGGCCTGGCCAGCATGGAACGGGTTTCGGTGGCTGGAACGGACTATTATGTCAGCAACACCGGAAATGACAGCAACGCCGGGACTAGTCCCGGGGCGCCGTGGGCGACCATGAGCAAAGTCAATTATTTTCCCTTCGTGAGTGGAGATGTTGTGCATTTTGAACGCGGAGGAATATGGCGAGATACATTAGTTCCCCCCTGGGTAGCGGGGACCTACACCGCATACGGAACAGGGAACAAGCCCCAGATCCTGGGGTCGCGGGAAATGAACGATCCGAACAGTTGGATCAACGAGGGGAGTAATATTTGGAGGGTGGCCATACCGACCGTTACGGGAAGCGAACTGTTGCCCAATCCCAGTTTTGATACTAATACTGCTAACTGGAGTTGCTATGCAACATCGACTACGGGGACACGGGATACGGCGGTTTATTATACGTCTCCCGCCAGTTATAAAATAGCGTGCACGAACCACGGCACGAACCCGACCGACGTTCAGGTGTACACCTATCCGCTCAGCATCACCTACGGAAAGCAGTACAAACTGACGTTCCGGGCGAAATGCACATCTTCCTTTACTATTCCGGGGGTTTATTTGCTAAATGGTTCGGGTCAATACGCTTTCATTCCGAATCCGCCCCATAGCACGAACTCCTCGCCGACCATTACCACTGATTGGGCTACATACACGATTTATTACGAGGCCAGCGTCACGGCTACGGACGCCCGGATTGATTTTTTCCTGGGCGGCGGCATACCCGATAATTCGACGATGTGGATCGATACCCTGAGCCTCAAGGAACTTTCGGGAACTGCGTTGATCGAAAATATCGGCAACATCATCTTCAATAACGCGACCTGCGGCACGAGGCAATGGATGTTGTCTGATCTGCACCGGCAGAAGGATTTCTGGTATGACGCGGACAATGTAACCGTCCATGTCTACTCCACCCAAAACCCGGCCACGCTGTACAACGATATCGAACTGGCGAGGGCGATAGTCTCCGTTTATGCAGTAAATAAGAGTTATATCACCCTGGATAATTTATCCATAGCGTATGTCGGCATCAATGGAATAGAACTTGGTTCTCACATGACGGTCACCAATTGCGATGTCAGTTACATTGGGGGAAGCGGTACAAGTGGCCGATATGGCAATGCGATCGAACTGTGGATGGGTGGTCATGACATAACGGTGGAACACTGCCACATCTGGCAGGTCTATGACGCAGCGATAACCAATCAGGGCCAAACCGATACGAATTCCCAGTATAACCTGTATTTTCGTTACAATACCATTGAGGACTGCGGGATGGCATACGAGCTTTGGGATCGCCCCGAGTATTCGACCATGTATAATATCCATTTTGACAACAATACGTGTCGCAACGCCGGGGGGTGGTCTCAAGGGCAGCGCCCGGACGCGGCAAGCGGCGTGTTTTTGAAAATTCACAACAGTAGCGCCGCAATAAATGGTCCTATCACCATCACCAACAACATCTTCGATAACGCCTCCCTCGTGGCATTTAACATGCTGCTGCCGCGTATTCCGTGGAATGACCTGGACAATATAACTATCGATAACAATACGTACTACAGTCCCAATCCTTCCTTAGTGCTGGTCAACTGGGATGATAATGTTTCTTACTATTCCACTGCGGCCGATTTTGCCCAGTATAAAGCTGACACGGGGAAAGATATCCATTCTCGTCTGAATCCTTGTGGCGCTCTTAGCGGTAAGGCGGTCTTGGGGGATTATACCGGCGATACCCAGGCCATTGGGGCCCTGATCGAATTGCGCCAGGGAGGTTCGGTGGTCAAGACAGTACCGCAGTTACTGGATACGAACGGTAATTTCAGCGTGTCGGACATTAAGCCTGGAACTTATGACGTGGCGATCAAGGTTTATGGCCATCAGCGAAAGGTTCTGACTGGAATTGTATTTGTCGATCCGGCGACAACGGACATTGGGACGGTGACACTGACTGCCGGCGATACCAACGGCGATAATGCAATAACATCGGTGGATCTGATGACCGTGTTGGCGAACATGGACCAGAGCGGTAATTAAAGCAAGGATTACACTTTATTTATTAGAAAGTAGAAAATGACACGAAAACTGATGATACTGGCGATGGTTTTTGCTGGCGTGGTCAGCATGGAACAGGTTTCGGTGGCTGGAACGGACTATTACGTCAGTAACGCTGGAAATGACAGTAACGCCGGGACCAGTTCCGGCGCGCCGTGGGCGACCATGAGCAAAGTCAATTATTTTCCTTTCGTGGGCGGAGACTCCGTACACTTTGAACGCGGGGGAATATGGCGCGATGTGTTGATCCCCCACGAAGGAACGTCGGGGCATCATATAACCTATACCGCGTATGGCGATCCGGCGAAGCCCAAGCCTCAGTTTCTTGGGTCGCATGAGATGAACAATCCGAGTTCCTGGGTCAATGAGGGAGGCAATATCTGGTCGGTGGTTGTGCCGCCTCTGACGGGAATTGAATTGTTGCCCAATCCGAGCTTCACGACGGATACCAATAGCTGGAACTGTTGGTATTCCGGGGGCGCGTCGGCTACGGGGGCGCGGGACACGTCGGTTTATGACACATCACCCGCCAGTTATAGGATATCGTGTACAGCCAGTGGTTCGGGGACCACCGATATTCAGGTGTACACTTCCCCGGTGAGCATCACCTATGGAAAACAGTACAAACTGACGTTCCGTGCGAAATGTACGACCCCCTTTGCTGTTCCCGTCGCTTTGCTATGGGGGGGAGTTATGCTTTCAATACATTCGACAACACAGAGGAATTTTCTCGGAGTATCACCACCGACTGGGCGACGTACACGGTCTTCTACGAGGCTGCTCTGACGGCGACGGATGCCAGAATTGACTTCCTGCTGGGCGGGGCTATCCCTGCGGGATCGACGCTGTGGATCGACTCTCTGAGTTTCCAGGCATTCGCCGGAACCGCATTGATCGAGAATATCGGTAACATTATTTTCGACAATACGACCTGTGGCCATAGGGTCGACGTTCCGGAGCATCTATATGCTCAAAATAGGTTTTGGTCTGATAAAAACAATTTGACCGTCAAGCTCTATTGTACTCAAAACCCGGCTACGTTGTATAATGACATCGAATTGGCGAGGTTTCTGCCCGCTGTTATTAGAACACTCGGTAGGTCCTATGTCACCCTGGATAATTTATCCATAGCATACGGCGGCTACAATGGAATAGACCTGGGTAACTACATAACGATCACCTATTGTGACCTCAGTTATATCGGGGGAAGCGGAAGGAGTTGCTATAGTCGAGCCGGCGATGCGATTGAGGGCTATCAGAGTTTTCATGACGTTACCGTCGAACATTGCCATATTTGGCAGATATATGACTGTGGGGTATGTAGTTATGGAGGCAACGCGACGTGTTCTCAGTACAATATTTATTTTCGTTATAATACCATTGAGAACTGTCAGTACGCCTTTACATGTTTTATCCGCGATACGAACTCGACCCTGTATAATATCCATTTTGACAACAATACCTGCCGGAACTCCGGTGGTTGGGGAATGGGGCAGCGCTGGGATCCTTACAACGCTTTTCTAGATCTGCGCGATAATACAGCCGCCGTACCAGGTTCGATTACCATCACCAATAACGTTTTTGACAATGCTTCCGCCGGTATGGCGACTTTCATCAGCATACCCTGGACCGGATTGGATAATATGACGATAGACAATAATATCTACTATAATAATCCACCGGAATCTGTATTGGTCCAATGGGGAAATGCCGTTTACCGCTCCACGGCAGCCGATTTCACTCAATATAAAGCCGTCTCAGGGAAGGATGCCAATTCTCGTCTGAATCCTTGTGGCGTTCTTGGCGGGAAGGTGGTCTTGGGGGATTATACCGGCGACGTTCGGGCCATTGGGGCGTTGATCGAATTGCGACAGGGAGGTTCGGTGGTCAAGACGGTATCGCAATTACTGGATACGAACGGTAATTTCAGCGTGTCGGACATTAAGTCGGGAACTTATGACGTGGCGATCAAGGTTTATGGCCATGAGCGAAAGGTTCTGGCTGGAATTGTATTTGTCGATCCGACGACAACGGATATTGGGACGGTGACTCTGACTGCCGGCGATACCAACGGCGATAATACAATAACCTCGGTGGATCTGATGACCGTATTGGCGAACATGGATCAGAGCGGCAACTAAAGATAAGTTTATGTTTTTAGGAGATAGAAAATGACGCGAAAACTGATGATACTGACGGTGATGGTTTTGGCCGGCACGCTTAGCGCTTGGGGCGCGGTCCTGTTCCAGGATCAATTTACGAACATTACTGGCGCCCCGGACAACACCACGTGGAACGACGTAGGTCCTAACAAGGGATCGACCGTACTTGAGGCCTACCAACTTAAGTCAAGAAGGACGGACATGATTCGAACGATCCAGACCTTCGATGCGACCGTTCCGGGGCAACCGCTGACGTTCTGCGTTGATGTGCCGTCGCCGCCGTTGGCATATTCCGGTGGCGCCGACGCGGCGGTGATGAAGGTTTACACCAGTGGCGGTGCTTACCCGATATGCACCTTATATGACTATCAGGGGTATGGAGGTTATTATGGTATAGATATCAGTCTGAAACGCAGTACTGGCACCATTCTGTATTCTAAATTTATCAATGGAACGCTGGGTACGTACCCGATGACGATAAGATTGACCCTCGATGCCACGAACGCCAGCATCCAGCTTGTGAACGGACCCTACGGAAACGACGTTCTCTGGAGCGGTCCGCATGGTGTGACCGGATTGGCGGCCGCCCGGCTGGCTTTGACCAACATAAACGGCTCATCTAATGGTAATGAATATCTCTATGCCAGAATGGACAATGCGCTGGTCGCCAGCGGGCTTTTCGTGCAGGGCAAGGTGGCGATGGAGAATTATACCGGAGATGCGCGGGCCATCGCGGCTTTGATCGAGCTTCGCCAGGGAGGTTCGGTGGTCAAGACATCGGCGCAGTTGCTAAGCTCGGACGGAACCTTTACGATGTCGGACGTGGTGCCGGGCACGTATGACGTGGCCATCAAGACGTATATCCACCAGCAGAAAGTCCTGACTGGCGTTTCGATCAACACTAATCGCGATCTCGGCACCATCCAGTTGCTGAGCGGCGATTGCGACGGGGACAGCGAGGTCACGAGTACGGACCTGTCGATTATTCTGACGAATATGGATTTGGTCGGCGACCCGTAGGCTCAAGATACGCTAATAAGTTATGATATGGCTACCTGAACCGATATAGACAAGAAAAAAATGCGGGTTTTTAAAAAATATTCTCTTGACAAGATATACTCAATAAGTTACGATGTGGTTATCTGAACCGGTATAGAAGCGTTAGTGGAAATGAGACGCGGGTCGCCGGGTTGCGAAAATATGAGCTTTTTATAAGACCGTTGAGAAATCTCATCGGCACCAGAGGTTAGTATTATGGCAGTTACATTAAACGACATTGCGAAAAGGGTGGGTTTGGCAAAGACCACGGTCTCGACCGTTCTCAATAATAGGTCAGCCCAAGTCGGTATTGCAGACGAAACTCAGAAAAAGATTCATAAAGCGGCCATGGATTTGGGTTATCGTCCATCCTTCTCGGCCCGGTCGCTGGCCAGGGGCAAAACCCTTTCTCTTGGGTTTATATGTGGGGATATTAATAACCCTGCCGTCTCAGAATTGGCGTCGCTGGGGATGGAGGAGGCGGAAAAGCGGGGGAACCATCTTATGATTTCCGTGACCAAGTGGGACTACCAGCGGGAGATGGATTGCCTGAACACGCTGTTGGAGCGCCGGGTGGATGGCGTGATGATAACCTCGGCGGCACTGCAGCCGGGAGTTCCGCAGTATGAGCACATCATCCGGGACGAATTTCCCGTGGTGGTATTAGATGAGCATTGTCCGGATACGTTGTCCTCCGTCAAAAATGATTGGATGACGGGGATGGCCCAGGCGGTGCGGCTTCTGAAGAGTAAGGGTCATACACGGATCGGTTTTTTAGGGAAGGAAAATCCGGATAAGAAACTGTACAGCAAGCTGTCGGCGTTTTTGAGCGTTTGCCCACAAGAAAAAGTTGATTTTTGTGAATTGGAGTGCTCCATCGATATAGAAAGCGCCTGCCGGATGGGGCGGGAACTGGCCGACCGGGCAGACCGGCCTACCGCCGTGATTGCCTATTCGGATTATATTGCCACGGGGCTAATGCTCGGACTTCATGAAAAGGGGCTATCTATTCCTCGGGACATGGCGGTGATCGGAATCGACGGAACAGACATGGGGAAATATCTTTTACCCCCGTTGACCTCTATCGCCGTGGATCGTCGAAAGGTCGTAGTTCAGGCCATTGAAATGCTCCTTGAAATGATAGACAAAAAGAAAATCATTACGAAAAAAGTTTATCTGCCTACGAGCCTGGTGGTTCGGGCAAGCACGTGAAAATGAGTGAAAACGTTATTTTGTTGTTTTTTTATAAGGAGACAAAAAATGTCGAGAAAACTGATGATGTTGATGGCGATGGTTTTGGCCGGCACGGTCAATGTCTGGGGAGGAGTTCTGCTCGAAGATGATTTCACGGGCAATAATGTCATCCCGAACCCCGCCAAGTGGACTTATTGGAACTCGGGTGCGACGTATCTTAGTAACGACATGCTCTATTGCAGCAACATGGAGGAAGTCCGAACCGTACCAACCTTCGATGTAACCGTTCCTGGACAACCTATTACGTTCGATGTAGATTTGGTTTCCCGTAATGAATCTACAGGTGGAACTGATGCCTGGATGATCAAAGTGACGGATACCGCTAACACGAACTACCTGAAACTTCGAGTCTGGGGTTTCACCGGCGGCTGGGGTGTGTATGGGCATGAAATCAGCCTGAAACTAGTTACTGATAGCGGAGAAACTAACCTGTTTAATGACCAGCTTTACACCGGTTCCAATAATCCCGGTCCCTTCCATGTGACGATGACTGTGGATGCCACCAACGTGAGGCTTCTGGTTACAGGAAACCTACTGGGTTCAGGAATTCTATCTCCGATCGTGGCACATGGTGCGTCCCTGGGTTCAATCTTTTTTCACCTGACAGATTCCAATTATGAATGGGTCAGGTTTGATAATGCCAAAGTATCCACACAGGCGTCTTCGTTGAAGGGTACGGTGGTGCTGGGGGATTATACCGGAGATATGCGGGCCATCGGAGCCAAGATCGAGTTCCGCCAGAGCGGTTCGGTGGTCAAGACGATAGACCAATTGTTGAACCCGGACGGAACATTTTTGATGTATGGCGTGGATGGCGTGCCGCCGGGAACTTACAACGTGGCGCTCAAGACTTATAACCACTTGCAGAAGGTTTTGTCAGGCATTACGGTTTTGGCCCAGCCGCAGATGACGGACTTGGCGACGATTACTTTGACTGCCGGTGATAACGATGGCGACAATGAAGTAACTTCGACTGATCTGGCAACCGTGTTGGGGAACATGGAGTAAATTCATGGTTCCATAGAAAGTGGCGGTCCACCCAACCGTGGTGGGCAGCCCTAATCGGGATTTGGATTTTGGACTTGGAAGACGGGCCGCACGAATGCGGTGGTAATGTGAGGAAAATGATCATGATATTCTTTTCTGGAAACCATACGTCGAAAATCAGGAATCGTAACGGTTTTACCCTCATTGAGCTTCTGGTGGTAGTGGCGATTATTGCCGTGCTGATTGCCATTTTATTGCCGGCGTTACAAACGGCCCGGGAGAGCGCCCGCAAGGTGATTTGCATGACCAATTTGAGTCAAATTAACATGGCCATGGAATATTATCGTACGGACTACACGAAAGGGCCGCCGGGATGGTGCAACGGCAGTTGGCCTGGCGGCGTAATGGGTGGCCCCGCCGCCTTTCCGGCCAATGAAGGCTGGTACAGTTATCAACCTTGGGGAATCGGACCTTACCTGAAAAAAAGCGGCACGTTTTCTGTCGCTGACATGGGAAAGACCGATTCGGTTCTGTATTGTCCGACGTATTTTTCCATTGGCAATACCTATGCCCACGGAACCGGATATGCACTCAATATCATGATGGGTTATCACAAGTTTCTAGGGGAGAAGGTGGAATTGCCGAATAGCACCCCCATGTTGCTTTGCGCTCCGAACAATTCGAATATCAACAATAATCAAATTTTGGCGTTTTCCAGGAATATTTCCGGTTGGGAACTTTGTCAATTTCCGTTGGTGCTTCTGGCCCAGGGGTGGTTTCCTCACAAGGGTTCCGCCAATTTCCTTTTCTTCGATGGACATGTGATCAACCAACCTTCTTTGAGTTCGGCTACGGAATATGATAAACGATGGACTTGGTATGGGAAGTAGACTTTTAAAAAGAATAGTATTTTATTTATTTTAAGGAGTAAGAAAATGACACGAAAACTAGTGATGTTGATGGCGATGGTTTTGGTCGTTACGCTCAATGCCTGGGGTGGAGTGGTGTTCCAGGATAACTTTACCATTCCGGGGGATGACAACACGACCCCGAACCCGGCCTTATGGACGGACATGGGTTACGACGTTGGTTACGGACCTCTATATTTGGGCACGACGCACCTGGCGAACGATCAGTTAGTGGCCCAACAGATGGATGAAATCCGTACCATCCAGACGTTCGATTTGACAACGCCAGACACGGCGACGACGTTCCAGGTGGACATGATCGGACAAAATAGCGGTGGGTACGAAGAAATAGGGGATTGTGCGATATTACGCGTGTATGGGGACAATACCTCGTGGTACCTTCAGTTGCGGGTATACAACCTCGACGGCTACGCTAACTATTCCGGGATGCAGGTGATCCTCAATCGGTTTGGTGACGGGCAATGGCCGCCGACGATACTGTACGATTCCGGCGTTGTCACTCCGCTGGGCAGTTATCCGATGACGGCACAGTTGACGTTGGATGCCACCAACGTAATGGTACGGCTTTTGAACGGTCCGATGGGAGACGGCGTTCTCTTCTACGGCCCGCACGGAATGTGGCAGGGCACGACCATGACGGCTGTGCGGATGGGACTGTGTAATGGGAATACCGGCCAGGTCGATCCCAACGACCCGCCCGACCCCAACAGTCCCTATGCGACCCAGACGATGGACAATGCGACGGTCTCGACAGGACCAGGACTGTCGGCAGCACAGTTGCAGGGCAGTGTGGTCCTCGACGAGTACACGGGCGACACCACGTATGTTGGAGCTTTGATCGAGTTGATCCAGAGCGGATCGGTGGTCAAGACGTCGGCGCAGTTGCTGGGTTCGGATGGCAGTTTCAGTGTATCGAATGTTATTCCGGGCACCTACGACGTGGCGATCAAGACATACGGCCACCAGCGCAAGGTTCTGTCGGCTATCTCGATTTGGGATAATCCGACGGTTCTTGCCCCGGTGCATCTGACCGCCGGCGACAACAACGGCGACAACGTTACGACCTCGGCGGATCTGGCGATCATCCTTGGCCACATGGACCAGGCGGGCGATCAGTAAAAAGTTGAAGTTGATTTGAAAATAGGAAATTGCGGCGGTTCCGCTTAAGTGTGGACCGTCGCGGTGAGAGAGAGATGTGAGTTAATGGTGTGTGTTTCCGGAAAGTGTTTTCTGGAAAATTATATTCTCTCTTTTAAGGAGTAAAGAAATGGTAACGAAAAGCAAAATGCTGATGGTGTCGATGATGGTGCTGGTCTGCATTGGAATGGCCAATGCGAGCATCCTGTTACAGGATGATTTTACGGGCAACAATGTTGTCGCAGACCCCGCCAAGTGGAGTACATGGAACTCAGGTGCGGTGTACCTCAGTAACGACAAGCTCTATGCCAGCAACATGGAGGAAGTCAGAACCGTACCAACCTTCAATGTCACCGTTCCTGGCCAACCGATTAAGCTTGATGTGGACTTGGTTGAACGTAATGAGTCTACGGGTGGAACGGATGCCTGGACGATGAAGGTGACGGATACCGCTAACACGAACTACCTGAAACTTCGAGTCTGGGGTTTCACTGGCGGCTGGGGTGTGTATGGGCATGAAATCAGTCTGAAACTAGTTACTGATAGCGGAGAAACTAACCTGTTTAATGACCAGCTTTACACCGGTTCCAATAATCCCGGTCCCTTCCATGTGGCGATGACCGTGGATAACACCAATGTGGGTCTTCTGGTGACGGGGAACCTACTGGGTGACGGAGTTCAAGCTAACGTTGCACACGGGGCGTCCCTGGGTAATGTCTTTTTTCACCTGACGGATTCCAACACTGGTGAATACGTCCTGTTTGATAATGCAATGGTATCCCAGGTGCCCGAGCCGGCGACGTTGATGTTGCTTTGTATTGGTGGTTTGTCCCTGCTGCGGAAACGGAGTTAGGGCTGAACTGCGGTTGAGTAAATTTTAAAGAAATCGTCGCGGCTCGCCTTCCCAGCGGACCGCGGCATTATGTGTGCGGTATGTAAATGAATGAAGAAAAGAACTCGTATTGAAAAATTAATGAATGAGTGTCTATAATCTGGTCATGGAATATTACAACAAGGTGTTTGGGGATTATTGCCGGCGGCTGGTGTCACGATGAAGTGGATTTCCGCTTTATTTGATATTCCCGAACGAATCCGTATGGGGTATGAATTTCTCGTTGGTAACCTGGACCAGCGATTTGATTATTTTCCGACATTTACAACGATTCTGACCCCGAACAATCCGATGGCTCGGCATGATTTTCCTGATTTTGGCGATCTTACTTCTCGATATCTGGAGGGTTTATACCTGGCGCGGAACATGATTGGCTCCAGGGTTGATGGCCAAATATTGAATCGTTTGGAAAATCTCTTTGTTTCGTTTTTTCGCCATGAAGATGGATTGAATTATCGGCCACCCGTTGATCATCCCTTTTTTTCCGAGCTTGGCAAGAAACCCTATCAGGCTGATATTGCGGAGGGATTTGAGCAGTCCCGCGTTATGCTGACTTTGGTGACGTGGTATTTATATACCCGCGATTCCGAAGTGCGGGACAGGATGGATAAATTAATTGAAGGTATTCGGACAAAGGCCGTCCATAAAGATAACTATATGTACTTTACCCGCCCTGGTTTTCCTCCTGGCTTTCGACCGTCTCCGGAGGAATCTCCCTACTTGCAACAACTCTACTTTGCGGGGACACAAATACAGCCTCTCATAAAATGGTATGAAATAACGGGAAGTGAATTGGCCTTGGATACCGCTCGCCGGCTGTATCATTTTTTAACACGGGATTTTTTCTATTTCGGACCTGATGGATCATTTCAAGCTCTTGATGTGGTGCCGCCTGGAAGTTGGGATCGAATCAACGGCCATACGCATTCCCGTCTCGGAACGATCGCGGGTTTATTGAAATATGGCAATGTTCTATCCGATCAGGACGCTATTGCTTTTGGCAAACAATCCTTCGATTGGTTTTACCGAAATTATTGCCTGCAATCCGGTTGGTGCCCGGAGTTTCTTGGCCGGTTTCCAATTGAGCAGGAAGGGTGTGAAACGTGTACTCTTATGGATTTGATCTTTTGTTGTCTGGAGCTTTGTGCCGCCGGCTACGAAAGTTATTGGGATATCATTGAGAGAGTGTTCCGCAATCAGCTTTTGGAGCAACAGATAACGGATACAACATTCCTCGGAACATCCGATCTGCCGAGGGGAGATGTTTTTCAGGAGTATCCGGTACGGCCTGGGGACCTGCTAGGCGCTTTTGGAGGGTGGTGCGGCGTCAATGATTTCATCGGAGCGAATCCCAGCGGATGGCGATTGATGAATTGTTGCAGCCCTTCGGGGATCAAAGCGATATACCTGGCCTGGCATAACGCAATTCAATTTCATGATGGAAGGTTACAAATTAATCTTCTATTGTCTCGTCGTTCAAAATACGCGGATGTAATCAGTTTTGATCCCGTCGCCGGTCGGGTTGAGGTAAAACCCCATCGGAATTGTATTCTAACTATTCGATTACCGGATTGGGTGGAAAAAGATCAGGTACATCTTGAGGTCAACGGAAAACACCGGCCAATAGTTTGGCAAAGATTTTCTTTGGTGGTAGGCGCGGTTGGGCCAAATGAAAAAGTGGTTGTCGCTTATCCGCTGCGAAAAATAAAA
Source organism: Phycisphaerae bacterium (assembly GCA_041658725.1). GTDB lineage: Bacteria > Planctomycetota > Phycisphaerae > JAAYCJ01 > JAAYCJ01 > JBAZZQ01. The sequence goes on from JBAZZQ010000062.1 coordinate 12,411, forward strand.
ACGATTGAAAAAGCCGGCAGCATTCAATACACGATGGATTGGATTGGGAATACGGTAATGGATGTTTCTCCACCGGGAAGATTTGCGCCGCTTTATCAGCGAAAAGACCTTCGATCTAAAATAGATGATATCAAACAGCCGGACTTTGTTCCAGAGGGTGAGGTAGACCTATAAGGCAGCCTTTGCGTTAGTGGGGTTTGCTATTTTCAAAAACAAATTATTCTTGACAAGATATGCCCAATAGGTTAATATACGGCTTTCTGAACCGGTATAGAATGGTTAATGGAGATAAGACACCAGTCACCAAACTGCGACGCATTATCTTTGTATAGTGCCGATGGGGCATCTCATCGGCACTATAAAGTTATATTATGGCAGTCACATTAAGCGACATTTCGAAATATGTTCCCACAGATTTATTCATCCGTGAAAGTTCCTGAGGTCAAAAAGAAAATGCCTGAAATATTTGAAAAAGAATGGTTGACGCAAGCACCCAAGTTGCCTGGTAATTTACCTGAGGGATGGAATTTGCTTTGGGAGGAAGGCTGGAAGCTCCATGTCCGGTCCTGTCAACTACCCAAAGGAGTATTTGACGATGTCTGGGAGACGGTCGGACCGGGTTATCCTTTCCCTGCATTTGGACACTGGGATATTGTCCATTCCGTCCTGGATGTGCTGGGTTATGACCCGGACTTTGCCCGAAGGCAACTTCGCCAATTGATCAAATTGATTCGGGTCTCCGATGGGTGTCTTCCTAGCCTGGCTCGGGAATTACCGGACGAAAAAGGTTCTCTGGTGGTCGTGGTCGATTATGAAGGGTGTGCGCCTCCACTCTGGCCCGTTGCGGCGGTGGCGGGGTTTGACCGAACAGGCGATGTTGATTTCCTTCGAATTATGTACGAGGCGGCGGAAAAAAACTTACTCTGGTGGGAACAGAATCGGAAATTACCTTCCGGATTATACTGGTTTAACGACTGCATTTTGGAAGGTTCAGAAAGCGGTTATGATATTTGTTCCCGATGGGACAGGTTTAAGGTGAGTCCCAAACGAATCGCATGCGTCGACTTGTGCGGGCAGATGGGGATGTATTTCGATGCCTTATCCACGATGGCCGAAAAACTCGGCGAGAAAGACCAGACAATCCAATGGAAAAAAATATCTACCGAGTTAGCTGAACAGGTTCGCAGGCATTTGTGGCATGAAAAAGATGGAATGTTTTATGATCGGGATTTGGAAACGGGAGAGCATGTCGCGGTCAAATCGGTGGCGTGCTTCTGGCCCATGATCGCCGGTCAGGCCACCGGGGAACAAGCCTTGCGACTGATGAAACATTTATCCGATCCCGCTGAATTTTTTACCTCCGTTCCCGTTCCATCGGTTGCGTTGAATGATCCGACCTTCAGTCTGGACTGTTGGCGGGGACCGACCTGGTTGTCTCAACCTTATTGGGTGATGCAAGGGTTATGCCGATACGGCTATTACGATCTGGCCGATCAAATCGGCCGGCGGTCGCTTGACCATGCCGCGAAAATGCTTTCCGAACATGGAACCATCTTTGAATTTTATCATCCGACAGGAGGACCTGTCTCGGAATTACGGCGGAAGGGGGAAACTTCAGGACCCAATCGTGATTACCTGGGGCATAATCCCATTCACGCAATCGCGTTAACAATCGCAAGTCATCTCCAGAATGTTACCGGAGAAACCTAGAATTACGTATGACTGTTGTTCCGGTGAAATCGTCGGGAAAAATCAGGTTAAAGAGATACAATCACCACCGTATAAGCAGAGGAAAAATGATATGGAAGGCTCTTTTGAAAGAGTATCTCGGGTCTTTGATCGCCAAAAACCAGATCGGGCTCCCGTGTTTGATTTGCTTCCCAACGACGCGATTCTGCAATATTTTAACGAAGGAGCGCCTGTTGCGGCGGGGGACGATCTTCACGGGGTTCAAGCGATTGTCCGCGCTACCGACGGCACGCGGGTCAGCTATTTTTCCCCAGCGCACGATCGCCAGGAAACCCTACCTGACGGTCGAAGGCAAAAATTTGAACGGTGGACTATTTGGACATCCCAACGCACCTTTTCTTCCCCCGAAGAATATCGCCAGGTCAAGAAGAAAGAACTGGCAGGCTGGCAGGAAGAAGTGGTAAAACCCCTTGCCATAACCGATGAGCCGCGATACCGCAGGCACTCGGAATTGAAGTCCTGGTTTGGTAACGATTATTATTTTCTTTTGGCCTGCCCGCACATCAACCTGATGAGCATTTACGGGGAGGTAGGCTTGGAGTTTTTCAGCTTTGTCCTCTTTGATGCGGAGGACATCGTTGACGAGCAATTGGAGCGAAATACAGCAATGGCCTTGCGATGGGTGCGGGAACTGCCGGTAAACGATCCGTTTCCGGCTGTCTTCATCGGGGACGATATTGCCTTTAATAATGGCCCGATGGTCAGTCCGGTGTGGCTTAGGGAACATTATTTTCCCCGGCTGGGAAGGGTGATCGATGCCCTGCACCGGCGGGGCAAAAAGGTCATGTTTCATTCGGATGGGAACTTGAATTTGATCCTGGATGATTTGGTAAACATTGGCATCGATGCCTTAAATCCGATCGACGTTAACGCGGGCATGGATTTGAAGGAATTGCATCGCCGGTACCCCAAGCTCATCTTTGCCGGGGGAATCGATGTGATCCACTTGCTGCCCTTTGGCACGCCGAAGCAGATCAAGGAAGCGGTGGTCAAAGCGATTGAGGATACCGAAGGGCAAATCCTGGTCGGCTCCAGCACGGAGGTGTCCAACAACGTACCGCTGGAGAATTTTTTAGCTTTGCGCGAAGCGGCGATGAGTTATCGTTATTAGAGAAAGGAATTTTGATAAAATGGCAAGTAAAAAAATTGTCGGACTGGGTGGTGGAAGTTTGTATTTCCCTCGGGCTATTCCCGACCTGCTCTTAAATACGGACCTGTCGGGTTCCGAAATTGTACTGTACGATCTCGACGGTGAGAAGGTTGAAAAAATGGCCGCGATGGGCCAGCGGCTGGCCGACGCCGCCGGAACGGGTTTTAAAATCCGCGCTACCACCAATCTGGCCGACGCCGTGGACGGGGCGGATTTCGCTGTTTCGTCCATCGGCGGCAGCGGTTCGGAAATCACCGCCAACGTCTACGACTCCTACTACCATAGTTGCGATATGTACATTCCTGCCAAATACGGAATCCACCAGGTCGTCGGCGACACCTGTGGACCGGCGGGCATGATGATGGCCTTGCGCTCCATTCCCGCCTACCTGGAAATCTGCCGGGAAATGGAAAAACGATGTCCACGGGCGATCCTGCTGAACCATTCCAATCCCATGGCCGTCCTGTGCCGGGCGATGCGAAAGTATACCGCCATCAACGTGATTGGAATCTGTCACGGGGTCCAGCACGGCATTCGTGTGGCGGCTGAAGTTTTGGATGTATCACCCCTGGAATTGGAATGCACGTGGATCGGCACCAATCATTATTATTGGTTCACCAGGATAATTTACCACGGTCAGGATATGTACCCTGAACTGATGAGTCGGATGGCCCGGCGGCCTGAGCGGGAAGGCAGGATTTTCAGCACCCGGCTTTCTCAAGCGTATGGATTCCAAATCGTCTATCCGGAGGATGATCATATCTATGAATTTTACTCTCTGGCCACGCAGGTCAAGGATCCCTTCAGCCTGCCCTACAACATGGAACGGTCCGCCGTCAAGCTGGGTTACGATGCTCGGAAACCAATGCCGAAGTTTTCGTCTCCATCCGCGGAAATACGGAAAGAGTTCTTTAAAACGTATCAGGCGATTTTGGATAAGGTCGTTCTCCCTTCCCAACCGGACAATTCTCTCACGGGAGAAGGTCTGGGTTCTCTGATCGGTGCGATGGCCACCGGCCGACGGCAACTTGCCATCGTCAATGTCCCGAACCAGGGCGCCATTTCGAATCTCCCTCATACCGCCCTCGTCGAAATAGAGGCGGTAACGGACTCCCAGGGGGTACGGGGCATTTACACTGGAGAGTCGCCCTTGGCACTTAAAGGCATTCTGGAGAAGCGATTCGTCTGGCAGGAACTGGTCGCCGACGCCGGGGTCAAAGGCGATTACCGTCTGGCCTTGCAGGCCCTTTTGGTGGACGAAATGGCGATCCCACCGGAACAGGCACGGGCCATGCTCGATGAATTACTGGCCGCTTCCAGGAATTTGCTTCCGCAATTTAAATTTTAACCGTGAAGGAGAAAAGGAATCGATGATGGAAGCCGACCTGAAAAATTTGTTACTCCAAAATCCGCGACACCTCCTGAATATTTTTTGGCAATCACCCATTTCAATGGAATACTACAATTCCCAGGGGCGGTGGGAGTGGGGCAATCCTGCCAGCCTGAAAACGTTCGGAGTCACGTTCGAGGATGTGTTGGGGTTTGACCTTTTTGCCGACTCGAACATCCCTTCCCATCTGCGAAGTGCTCTTCAAAAAGGTCGATCTATTCGTTTTTCGTCATCGTTCGATTTTTCGACCGTCACCTACAAAACGGACCGGACCGGCGTAGCTGTCTTTGAATTTATTATGACCACGTTGCGGGACGACGGCGGGAAAATATCCGGATACCTCGTGCAAACAATTGAAAAAGTATAGTTCAAGAAAAGGAGTAATTTATGGTGAAAAAAATATCCAGTCGAGAACGTTTGTCGGCCGCCTTGGCGTGCCAAAAAACCGATTATGTTCCATGTAGTTTCATGATATTTTTCGGATTGCGTGATCGATGTAAAGATTATTTTGAATTTGTCGATCGGCAATTGGAAATGGGCCTTGATGCCAGGGTGGATATTTCCGACCTGCTCGTTAAGTTTCACCCGGATGTTCATGTTCGGGAGTGGAAAGAAACCATTCCAAATGAACCGCATCCATTGCTGTGCAAGGAATATCATACCCCGGCTGGGGTGTTGCGGACGGAGGTTTGGCAGACGGAAGATTGGCCTTATGGCGATCATGTTCCTTTTATGGATGATTATCTGGCCGTGCGGACGAGGAAATACCTCGTGACACGACCGGAGGATTTACCCGCTCTGCGTTATCTTTTGGCCGAACCAGGGTTGTCGGTGATCGAGGAATACCGACAGCGGGCCGAAGTAGCCAAACAATTCGCCCGTTCACGGGATATCCTTTTGTGCGGAGGCGGGTGTAATTTTGAACGAGTGGATGTCCCGGAGGTGGGACACGAATGTGCCTGTGTGGGGATAGATGCCTTGATGTGGTTCTGCGGGGCTGAAGCTCCCCTGATCTGGGCATTCGAGCAACCGGAGTTTCTTGGCGAGCTAATCAATATTGTTGCCCTCTGGAACCGTCGCCGGATGGAAATTACCCTTGATGCCGGGGTGGATTTACTGATCAAACGGGCCTGGTATGAAGGAACGGAATTCTGGTCGCCTGCCCTTTACCGCCGCTTCATTGCTCCGATCCTTGTCGAGGATGCCAATCTGGTTCATCAGGCCGGAGCCAAATTCGGATACATCATAACCAGCGGAATGATGGATCTGGTGGATGATCTGTTAAAAATCAAACCGGATGCGATCATTGGGATCGATCCGGTCCAGGGTAAAGGAACAGAACTAAATGCCGTACAACAAAAGATAAATAGTCGCCTATGCCTATGGGGCGGAACCAATGGATGTTTGACGATGGAAACGGGTACCAAAGAACAGGTCAAAGCCGAAGTGGAAAAGGCCATCGACATACTTGGCCGGAATAATGGTTTTATCCTTTCCCCCGTCGATAATGTTCGGGAAATGAATCCGCAGATTGAAGAAAATGTCCGCACGTTTATTGAAACATGGAAGTCATTGCGGTCAAAACCATAATTGAGAAAGGACTAATAAAATGATACGACCAACCATTGGCTTTATTGTGTATGGCGTTCACAAAGATGGGTTGAAAGACCCGATGGGCAAGCCTTTCATCGATGAGAAAATTGTCGATAGCGCCAAGAAGGCTTTGACTGATTCGGGGGTAAAACTTGTGGAGCACCGGACCGTTGTGGCCACCAAGGCAGAAGCTCGTGCCGCCCTGAAGTCGATGAAAGACAACGATCAAGTCGATGCCGTGATTCTCTTTTCAGGAACGTGGGTCTGGGCTGCCCACCTCATCGGCGCTGTACGGGATTATGCGGCAACGGGAAAAGGAATTTTGATTTGGACTCACCCCGGCTCGCAAGGGTGGCGACCCGTCGGTGGATGGGTGATGCATGCGGCCCTCCTTGAAGTCGGGATCAATCACAAATTTGTCTATGGAGGGGCGAATGACCCTGTGGAAATCGGTAAGATTGTCAGTTTCTGTAAAGCGGCACATTTGAAGAGCCTGCTTAATATGTCTACCGTCGGTACGTTCGGGGGGCGTGGCATGGGCCAAACCTGCGGAGGGGCGGATCCTTCTCAGTGGATGAGAGTCTTCGGTATCGATATTGATTCCCGGGATACTACCGAGTTAATCCGAACGGCTCAGAGCATATCTGAAACTAAGATTGCGTCACTCGAACCACGGTTACAAAAACTCTTCGGCTGCGTCCCCGACCGAAACGTGGTGAATGATAACTCCATTCGCCTCTACCTGGCTCTTAAAGAAATTGTCGATAAGGAGAAGTTCGACTTCTACACCCTCCAATCGTTTCCCGGTCTGGGCGATAACTACGCTGCCACCTGTTTTGCCCAAAGCATGATGCTTGATGACGGATACGGCACCAGTACACTCGGTGATCTCAATACCGCCCTTACGGTGCTGCTTCTGACCAAACTCAGCCGGGAACGGGTCTATTACGGCGACCTTCAACATATTGACAAGAAAAACCGGGAGATTAAAATCATCGGAGATGGCGCGTGCCCGCCTTCGCTGGCGGGAAAGCTCGGACCGGCGGGTTTTGCGGAACATGGAATCCCAACGGAAGGTGAGGCTGGAGGACTGTCGGTCAAATTGATATGCAAAGTGGGGGAAGGGGTAATTGCCCGGCTGGGACGAGTGAACGGCGAATTTCAAATGGTAATCGTTCCGGTGACCATTTTCGAACCGCCCGTCGACCAAGTGGAACAACGATTAAGCGAATGCGGAATTCCTTTCTGGCCGCATGGGTTTGTCACCGCTCATTGTGATATGGAACAAATGATCGAGAACTGGACAAATGAATATGCCTGCCTGGGTTACGGAACCGATCTTCTGCCCACTCTGGTGGACTTCTGTCGCATAACAGGCATTAAAGTGATTTTACCATAGTTTCTCTCACTCAATATTAGGAATAGATGAATTGACTCTTGAAGGAGCAACCGATGCATAATTTTGCTTGTGAAAATTTTCTGGTTCCCTGCGACCCAAACCAAGCGGGATTTCGTCAATGGCGGAATTATCTAAGGCAGTGGTATCTGCATGGTCCGGTTTCATGGCCGGAAAAAGTCCGGACTTTGGCTCAAGAGGGAAAATGGGATCAGGTTGTGGATTACGAAGCGGTCGCGAATGAAAATAATTTACAGCCGAATCTTCAGCCGGCTTCGGACCCGACTAAATTGGTCGAGCGTGGAGTCTGGATGCGGTGGGAAGCCTATACCTGGAGGACTCACTGGTATCATCCCGAGCGCGTCATTGCCCGAAATGTACACCACGAATGGTACATTCCCAGAACAGAGAACTATCCCCAATGGAATCTTCCGCCCGCGGGGATGCACCTGCCGCTGGAGCAATTCACCAAGGATGATATTCTCATGCCCGTCTGGGAGAAGGGCGTTATCGGCACATATCCTGCTTATTGCCCGCGGTGCGAGACGAAATTCGAAGGTCAGCCTTCGCATTGCCCGAGTTGCCGCCAGAAACTTGGCGACTACAATTCTTACAGCTCAAAAGGCTGGCCGCGAAAGGCTTGGAGTCTTGCTAATCCGCCCATGCCGGACGATTATTCGTTCTACTTTCTGGCCGCCTGGGTTCATGCTCCGGAAACCATGACGCGAATGGACTTACTGATCGGCAGTTCCTGCCGATACAAGGCCTGGCTTAACGGCCAGGAGGTTGGCCGGTACGTTGGGCCGCAGCGCTACTGCCACTGGGATCAAGATTGTTTAGCGAATATGAAGCTCCGCTCGGGCTGGAATTTAGTCTTGTTGAAATTGGCGCACGAGACTGCCCTGATCGATTACGGGATATTCATGGTGGCCCGGCTGGCCCTGCCCGATAAACGGGTTGTGCTGGTCAATGATTTTGCCAATGAGAACCCGGCCCCGGAAGAGCAACTGAAGGTGACGGTTTCCGAACCGGTACCCATTGGGGTGGGGTTTGACTATCCTCTCTTCCGGCGTTTTTCGGACGGTACGTTGGTCTGCAATAACCGCCTGAGTCGAGACGACGGTAAAACGTGGGAAGATTGTCCGATGTTTCAATTTCATCAGCCCAATGAAACGTGGGAAGATGCTGAACCGGCGGACTTGAAAACCTGGGACCGGATTCAGGATCCGACGACTCTGATTCTGCACGAACGGGGTGTTCCGGTCGAACCGGGGGTATATAAAGGCCGCTTGTGCCGCAGTATCGACGGCTGGCGGACTCGACAGGTGTTGGAGACGACCATCACGATCCCCGAGGGCGCGGATCTGGTGGGTGAAAGCAACCTTCCACTCGGCGCGGGCATCATCATGGGCTTGAATATCATCGGATTGGACAACGGGGATTTACTGGCTCCAATGTATGGAGGGTTAAAATCCGATGTGGTTTGGTTCGATGACCGGCGGTTTGGGGGGTACTTGAAGTATCCGCAGGAATGGCCCAACCAATATAAGTATCGTTCATGGGTCATTCGCTCCCAGGATGGCGGAAAGACCTGGCATTACCTGAGTACGATCGCCGCTTTTCCCGAACTGGGTGACGAAGGGTTCGCCGAGCCGGGGATTGTCCGACTTGCGAACGGCACGCTGCTGGCTGTTCTCCGCAACGGAGGCGGTCCCGACCGACCGTTCTGGGTCTGCCGCTCCACGGACGGCGGGCAAAGCTGGTCGTGCCCGATCCGTACGACCGTA
>JBAZZQ010000063.1:0-21423 GCA_041658725.1 Phycisphaerae bacterium
ATCCGTGGTACAATCATTTCGGACTCCTTTCCTTTGGGCCTGTAACCTCCATTGTTTCAGAAAGTTACATCCTAAAGAGAAGGGGTCTGTTTTTCAAATTTTCAACGTAAAATGGAAACTACACCCAAAAATTATAGGATCAGCCATCTGATTTCCTTTTTTTGAAAATCGTGAAGAATGAGTGATCTAAACACACCCGTTCTATAATAAGTCTTCCCATTCCAAAAACAAAAACATAAATTACAAACTTCTCAATAGACGCGACCGTAGACTCTTAACGTTCCAATTGATATATTGAGGAAATGGAAAACAATCCAATTAAAACCAAATATGTCCGTTCACCGGCCGCCAAAATCTTCGCCGAGCCGATCGCTATTCTCCGCGATATCATCGCCCGGCAACTCGCCAAGACCGGTATAACCCCAAACGTTCTGACGGTTCTTGGCACCATATTTGCCATCATCGGAGCCTACTTCCTCGCCATCGGCGGCGAGCAGTCCTGGGCCGATGGAAAAATACCATGCCCATTTTATGCCGGCATTTTTTTCTTCCTCGCCTGCGCCATGGATATGCTCGATGGTGCCCTGGCCCGCATTGGAAACCTCCACACCCAGTTCGGAGGAATCCTTGACAGCATACTCGACCGGATTTCCGATATGGCCATCTTCGGCGGTATCGCCTTGTGCTATGCCCGAATTCACAATCTCACCTTTACCGCCCTTGCCCTGGTCGCCCTGTCCAATGCCGTCATAATCAGCTACATCAAAGCCCGCACTGAGTGCGAGCTTCCTTCTGGAACCATCGGATTCTGGCAGCGAGGCGAACGGATGGCCGCCATTCTCATCGCCTCTTTCGCCGCGCATATCAATACCCTGACCTGGATGATGGCCTTGCTGCCCGCCCTCTCCGCCATCTACCGGCTACACTTTTCATACATGCAGACCAAAAACCCTGATTACAAACCCGCCCCACCCACCGGCACTCTAACATTCTGGCGATACCCCAGAGGCGCCTGGCCCTGCGTCATCCCCACCGCCGCATACATACTGACCTTAGTCCTAATCAAACTCCCAGCCCCCGATTTCCTGTCCCATCTTTTCAATCCATGATAAAACCATACACGGGCGACCCTATGCGAAACTTGCCCCTTGCCTCTATCTTTCGATCATGTTACTCTGATTTGGAAAATAAAATAGGTTCATAAGGAGGCCTTTATGAAAAAATTGGCTTTGATATGCGTGTTGTCTTGTTTGTTGGTCAGTTGGAGTTGGGGGCAAGTGGCGCCGATGGCCGACAAGGCCGGGGCGGCAGAAAGTTCGATCTCATCGGAAGTGAACGAAAAGATCGTCGTAGCGAAACTGGACGGGGAAATCACCGAAGCCCCTCCGGGAGTGGATATAGGTCTGCCGGACTTGCAGTTGAACATTTTCTGGGACCAGTTGAAGTTGATTCGCATGGTTAAAAGCGATAAGACAGTCAAGGCATTGGTCCTGCTGGTCAACCAACCAAAACTGTCGCTCGCGCAGTGCCAGCAGGTCGCGATGGAGTTGGACGAATTGCGTACCGCCGGGAAAAAGATATTCATCCATGCCGACAGTATCCCCACCGCCCTGTTTATGATGTTTCTTCCCGCCGACAAGATCGCCATGACCCCTGGAACCCTGCTGCAAATGAACGGCCTGTCGGCGCAGATTCTTTATTACAAAAACCTGATGAATAAGCTGGGGATCGACGCCGAAGTCGTGCACCTGGGAAAATTCAAACTCTTCGCCGAGCCTTACACATCCACCCAACCGTCCAGATTCATGGATGAGCAGGTCAACGACCTTTTGGATGACCTTTATGGCCAGATTACGGACACTATTTCGAAATATCGCAAAATACCGGTGGAAAAGGTCAAATCCATTCTCGATCAGGGCCCATTCATGGCTGAGCAGGCGAACGAGTTGGGGCTGATTGATGTCGTCGCCCATCGGTCGTCCTTCCTCGAACAGGTCCAGAAAGAGGCCCAGGGCAAACTGGTTTTCAATTACGCTAAAACTCAGGCTCCGCAATTAAAGTCAGGATTGGGTGGACTGCTCCAGATATTCAGTATGATCGGTTCAAAGGGCACGGAAGGCGCCCAGGATAAAATCGCCATCGTCTATGTGACCGGGCCGGTGATCGAAGGTGAGAGCGCGGAATATTTCGGACCGGTTGAAACGGCGGGTTCCGAAACGATGCGGAAAGTTTTTGCCGCGATTCGCAAGGATGATAAGATCAAGGCGGTCGTCGTTCGAATCGATTCGCCTGGCGGTTCTTCCAGCGCCTCGGAAATTATCTGGGGACTCGTTAATGAAACCGCCAAAACCAAACCGGTGATTACGTCCATGGGAACCGTAGCGGGCAGCGGAGGATACTATATCGCCGCGGCGGGCAGTTTCATTTTTGCCTCACCGGCCACCATGACCGGATCGATCGGCGTGGTGGCTGGAAAAACTGTTTTTAAAGGGCTGCTGGATAAGATATACCTCAATCAGTATACCTACACGCGTGGGAAACATGCTTCCATGTTCGACCCATTCAGCAGTATGACCTCGAGCCAGCGCCAGAACCTTACCGACCAGATGGAGCTTACTTTGCGGACGTTCAAGGATCGCGTGATGAAAGGCAGAAAGGGTAAAATCGAGAATATCGATCAGTTGGCTACGGGCAGGATATATACAGGCCAGGAAGGGATAAAACTAGGGCTGGTGGATAAAATCGGAACCCTTGCCGATGCCGTCGTGCTGGCGGCCGAGAAGGCAAAAGTTAAGTCCTACGATGTCGTTCATATGCCCGAGCCGAAAACCATTCCCGAACTTCTGCTTGAAGGGCTTGGTTATAAAATGGACCCCGACGATGCCGTGTCGTCGGATACCCAAATGCTTTCCCTGTTAACGAACCGGCATACGGCATGGTCCACGGAACTTGCGGGATTGGACGCCTCGCTTCTCCGGCGGACCATCATGATGATAAAATTGTTACAGACCGGAAGCGTCCTGACGATTTCACCGTTTCAGATTACTCTGAAATAGGACCCAGGCGGGCAAGCCCGCCTGCTAAATAAGACACGGAAACAAAATATACGTTTGAATTTTGAATAAATATGGGTATTGCGGTAAAAATTTCAACATGGAAAAGGCAAGTGTTTACTTGGCTGAACATGATCAACCTTGGTCTGGCCTTGCTGAGCGCGTTGCTGCTGACCGCCGTTTTTCCGCCGGTGGAATTAAGTTTTTTTGCCTTTGTGGCCCTTATTCCCTGGTTGGTGGTCGTTTCACGAACCGGCACCAAAACCCAACTGGTCATCAGTTACCTTGCCGGGTTGGCGTTTTTTTTTCTTAACGATTTATGGATCGTGCCGATCACGATTCCCGGTTATATCAGTATGTCGATTTACCTGGGTTTGTATTGGCCCGCAACGGGTTTTTTGGTTCAACGTCTGCTTCGTCGATGGTCGCTGCCGCTTTTCCTGGCCGCTCCCGCCGTTTGGGTTAGTTTTGAATACATCCGAAGCTGGATGATAACGGGGTTTCCATGGTTCTTTCTGGGTCATTCTCAGGCCAGAAATCTTAGTCTCATTCAAATCGCCGATCTGACCGGTGTGTATGGAATAAGTTTCATGCTGGCGATGATCAATGGCGCGATCGTGGAATTGATTCTCAGTTCGAAAAACCGCCAATTTCGCCGGGCAATCCCTGCCCTGGTTTCGGCGGGGGTGGCACTTCTCGCCACGTTCTTTTACGGGCAGTTTCGTCTTCATCAGACAACGACCAGGCCAGGTCCGGTTTTGGCCGTTGTTCAGGAAGATTTTCCCATGTTTGTCGATACCGACGCGCCAGATTGCGACGAGATTCTTCAGGCCTTTATGGCTGTGTCCGTTCAAGCCGCCCAAACGCACCCGGATATGCTCATCTGGCCTGAAACCTGCGTCGGGGTTCCCGTCAATCCGGAATTTCTGAACGCGACGGTGGAAAACAAAGGTGATAAATCCGAGCAGCGATACGCCCGGGGAGTCGCCGACTATCTCGGTAAACACGCCAAACGGTCCAACAGTTACCTTCTCCTCGGAGCTTTGAGCCGGCAGATCAATCCGCCCGGACATTCTCCCGCCGAGGACAAATTCAACTCGGCGGTGATCTTCGACCGGCAGGGCAACTACATGGATCGTTACGACAAAATCCGCCTGGTTCTCTTCGGCGAGGTTGTTCCTTTCCGTTATACCATTCCGAAACTTTACTGGTTTTTAAATGAGCATATGACCCCCTACGGCAAAGGCGGATATGAATACAGCCTGACTGCGGGCCGGGAACCCAAACGCTTTACCCTGGTCACTCCCGCCGAAAATCTTCGTTACTCGGTCGCCATCTGCTATGAGGATACGATGTCGGATTTGATCGCCGGGTTTGTCTCACCCGTTCAGGGCAAAAAGCAAATCGATTTTCTCGTGAATATAAGCAACGACGGCTGGTTCAATCATTCCTGCGAACTGATCCAGCATTTTTACATGTGCGTCTTTCGCGCGGTGGAAAATCGCATCGCCGTGGCCCGATCGGTCAATACGGGGATCAGCGGGTTTGTCAATCCCGACGGCAGCATCGAGGCGATGATGACTGACGGGTCGCGAATCTACGGTCCGGGCATTCGCGGTTTTTTGACTCGGCAGATTAAAATCGATTCCCGATCGACCGTTTACTCGATCATCGGCGAATGGCCTGTGCTGGTTCTGACGGTTTTGGTAATGGCGTTTGGTGTGGTTCTTCCATTTTTTGTTAAACCCGATAAAATTGGAAAATAAATTTGATTCGGGTGGCATGACATCGTCTTCGAGGCCATGTCTTGAGGAGGGCGGAGCAAGCCCCGCCCCTACAAAAAAAAGAGATGGCCTCGAAGACGATGCCATGCCACCCAACATAAAAGGAATTTTAACTCATGAATTCTCAAAAAAAAATCCGGGTTCTTCTTCCGTTTCTTTTGCTTGCGATGGGTTGTTCCCAGGCACCGGTCGCTCCCCGTGCAGGTGAAAGGGAACTTACCGAGCGATCGCGGGCGACTTTGATTAATTTCACACATGCCGAATCGCCCTTGCTTCGTTCGCACGCACTGGAGGCCCTGGCCGATTCCGATCAAGCCTCCGCGGGAAAAATAATTCTCGAAGGCTTGAATGACAATTACTGGGGAGTCCGATTCACCGCCTGTATGGCGATTATGAAACTGAAGTACGCTCCCGCCAAGCCCCTACTGGTCAAAGCCATGAATGACCCGAATCTATCGGTCCAAGCCGCCGCCGCAGGAACCCTGCATGTCCTGGGCGATCAGCGGTTTACCTCCCGGCTTGGGCAAATGCTTTTTGACAAAAATCCAATCGTCCGGCGAAACGCCGCCACCGTCCTGGGCCGAATGGGCGATCCCGGAGCTGTAAAACTCCTCCGCTCGGCCCTTCGCGACGACGATATTTCCTTAAAACTCCAGGTCCTGGAGGCGATGACGTTGTTAGGCAATTCCCGGGCGATCAGGCTGATGATTAACTATTGTCGCAGCGTCTATGACGATGAATGTATTTTGGCGATGCTGACTTTAGCCCAGGCCAGGAGCAACGAAGCCCTGGACCAAATCACGTATGTCTACGAAACGTCAAGTTCTCAAGACCGTCTGGGAATGCGGCTGGTGGCCGCTCGGGCTTTGGCGATGATGGGCGATAATCGTGGAAGAAACGTCGCCCTTTCCTCGCTTCAATACTACACAGGCCGACTAGGTCAGGCCGCGACGATCCGAACCCTCGCCGCCATGGCCCTGGGTGAAATGAAAGACAAAACCACACTGGGCGCCCTCGAACAAGCACTGTCCGACCAGGATCCAGACGTCCAGATCATCGCCGCTTCCGCTATCTTAAAAACTGTTCAAACCAATTTACCGTTTTAAAAGTAATCCATCAGTCTTTTCCGGCCGCGGGAAGAACACTCCCTTACGGTCGTGCCTCTTAAGGAAGCGGCCGGAAAAGACTGATGGATTACTTTTAACATTATTTTTTTCTTTGACTGTCGGACAAGACTTCGTATATTCGTCCTAAGTGAAAAAAACGATTTTAAAAGGTCCTTTACCCATAATTTTTGGAGGTATATGCAATGCCGGTATGTATAGAAAGTATACGAGCCAGAGAGATTCTGGATTCCCGCGGAAATCCGACGGTGGAAGTGGATGTGATTTTGTGCGACGGCACGATGGGTCGGGCCGCCGTTCCTTCGGGGGCGTCGACGGGCGAGCATGAAGCGGTCGAGCTTCGCGACGGTGATAAAAAACGATATGTCGGCAAAGGGACGCTCAAGGCGGTTACCAATGTCAACGATTTGATTGCCCCGAAAATTCGCGGGATGAACCCCTTCGATCAGGAAGCCGTCGACCAGCGAATGATCGAGCTGGACGGCACCGAAAACAAGGGTAAATTTGGCGCCAATGCGATTTTGGGTGTTTCCATGGCCGTGGCGAAGGCGGCTGCCGCGGCGAGCGGTCTTCCGCTTTTCCGATACCTGGGCGGATGCAACGCCCACGTCCTGCCGGTTCCGATGATGAATATCCTCAACGGCGGAAAACACGCCGACAATAATGTCGATCTTCAGGAATTCATGGTCATGCCGTTCGGCGCTTCGTCTTTCGCCGAAGGCTTGCGGATGGGCACGGAAGTGTTCCACTCCCTTAAAAAAGTCCTCCATGACAAAAACCTGAGCACCGCCGTCGGTGACGAAGGCGGATTTGCCCCGAATTTAAAATCCAACGAAGAAGCCCTGGACGTAATCATGATTGCGATTGAGAAGGCCGGGTATAAACCGGGCAAGGATGTATTCATCGCCCTCGATCCCGCCGCCAGCGAATTATATGACAAGGATAAAAAAGCTTATCACCTCTTCAAGAGCGCGCCCGATAAATGGATGAGCGGTGACGAAATGAACGGGTTCTGGAAAAAGCTGGTCGATAAATATCCGATCCGGTCGATTGAAGACGGCCTGGCGGAAGACGATTGGGAAAGCTGGGCGAAACTGACCGCCATTGTGGGCGGGAAGATTCAATTAGTCGGTGACGATTTGTTTGTGACCAACACCAAGCGTCTAGCCCGCGGTCTGAAGGAAAATTCCGCCAACAGTATTTTGATCAAGGTCAACCAGATCGGAACGCTGACGGAAACGATGAATGCCATTAACCTGGCCATGCGAAATGGATGGACGGCTGTGATTTCACATCGGTCCGGTGAAACGGAAGACAGCACCATCGCCGATATCGCGGTGGCCACCAATGCCGGTCAGATCAAGACCGGGTCCGCCTGCCGAACCGACCGCATCTGCAAATACAATCAACTCCTGCGTATCGAGGAACAACTCGGTTCCGCCGCTCTTTACGGATCTGAATTCTGGCGCAAGCCATAACCTGGCTGACACCAATTCGCTTCCGATTTTAATAAAAAGACCCGCTTCGTAACAACGGAGCGGGTCTTTTTTTTCACTCCCTTACGGTCGTGCCTCTTAAAGAAGCAGACAGAAAAGACTCTTGTATTGCCGGTAAATTCAAGTATTATAACGGTTGATTTACTAAGGAAAGGTTTTGAATTTGCCAGGGGTCTATACAATCAAATTATGGCCGATGGCGGTTTACTTTGCTTTGGTCGTGCTGCTTTCGGCGGGGATCATCGTCATTTCTTATTTTCTGGGTCAGCGGCATCGGCAGCGGGCGACAGGGGAACCCTTCGAATCGGGAATGCTGCCGACGGGTTCGGCGAGGGTTCGGTTTTCCGCGGAATTTTACCTGGTGGCCATGCTGTTTGTCGTATTCGATTTGGAATCGGTTTTTATTTTTGCCTGGGCTGTCGCCGTGCGCGAATTGGGTTGGGTGGGTTATGCCGAGGCGATGATTTTTATTGGTGTTTTGTTGGCGGGGTTGGTTTATTTGTGGCGGATGGGCGCTTTGGATTGGTCGGCGGCTGGGAGGGAGAAACGGTGAGCGACGGGAAAGATTCATCCCACAATCCGCTTTGGCGAAATATTCTTTTGACCCGTTTGCAGGACGTGCTGGCGTGGGGGCGAAAAAATTCCATCTGGCCCTTTAATTTTGGATTGTCCTGCTGTTACGTGGAAATGGCCACCAGTCTGACCAGCCGGTATGACATTGCCCGGTTCGGAGCGGAGGTCATTCGAGGGACTCCGCGGCAGGCTGATCTGATGGTGATCGCGGGAACAGTTTTTATTAAAATGGCTCCGGTGATCCAGCGGCTTTATGAGCAGATGATGGAGCCGCGGTGGGTCATCTCGATGGGATCGTGCGCGAATTCCGGCGGAATGTATGATATTTACAGCGTGGTTCAGGGAGTGGATAAATTTCTTCCGGTCGATGTTTACATTCATGGCTGCCCGCCCAGTCCGGATGCGTTTATGGACGGTTTGCTTTTGCTTCGAGATTTGGTGGGTCAGGAGAAACGGCCGTTGTCCTGGATTGTCGGACCGCAGGGTGTCTATCGGCCCCCGATGCCGTCGATGAGGGATATCAAACGGCAAGAACGGCAGAAACAAACCGAACTGCGACCACCGGATGAAATTTGAGGGAGTAACCTTGTTTTGAACGGTAAATCGAACATCCAGAAAGAGCTGCAAGACCGTTTTGGTCCTTCTGCCGTTTTGCCGCAGATTACCAGGGATGATATTCCTACTTTCTGGGCGGGTGCAAACAATGTTAAAGATATTTTGCGATATTTGAAGTCAGAGGTGTGCCGGCCTTATCGAATGTTATATGACCTGACGGCCATCGACGAGCGAGAACGTGTCCACCGACAGGCTCAGCCGGCGGGCGACTTTACCGTGGTTTATCATCTTTTATCCTTCGACCGCAATGAGGATGTTCGTATCAAAGTTTCATTAAAAGGGGATTCGCCTTCCATCGGCACAGTGACAGACCTTTGGCCGGCGGCGAACTGGTACGAGCGTGAAGTTTGGGACATGTTCGGAATCAATATCGAAGGTCATCCACATTTGACGCGGTTGCTGATGCCGGAATGGTGGCAGGGCTATCCTTTACGAAAAGATCACCCAGCCCGCGCTACGGAGATGACTCCCTTTACGATGCCGGATCCGCAGCAGGTAGAACTGGAAGAAAAAATGGTGTTTAATCCGGAGCGGTGGGGTATGAAACGGCAGGGGGAAAATTTCGACTTCATGTTTCTCAATATGGGCCCGAATCACCCGGGGACGCATGGGGTGCTCCGGGTTATTTTGCAAATGAATGGCCAGGAGATTAACGATCTGGTCTGCGAGATTGGTTTTCATCACCGGGGCGCGGAGAAAATGGGCGAACGTCAATCCTGGCATACTTATATTCCGTATACCGATCGGATCGATTATCTGTCGGGGGTGTTAAATAATTTTCCGTATGTCCTGGCGGTGGAAACGCTGGCGGGGATCGACGTGCCCGACCGGGCAAAGGTAATTCGGATCATGCTGGCAGAGCTTTTTCGCATCATCAGCCACCTGGTTTACTACGGAACGTTCTGTCAGGACCTTGGCGCGATGTCTCCGGTGTTTTACATGTTCACCGACCGCGAGCGGGCGTTGGGAATTATTGAAGCGATCACCGGCGGCCGAATGCATCCGAGCTGGTTCAGGATCGGCGGGGTGGCTCAGGATTTGCCGCAAGGGTGGGAGACGCTGGTGCGGGATTTTTTGGATTATTTTCCGAAGCGGCTGAATGAATATGACAAGATGATGATGAAAAATCGTATTTTAAAAGCGCGAACGCAGGGGATTGGTAAGATTTCTGTGGAGCAGGCTATCGAATGGGGTGCCACCGGACCGATGCTTCGCGGCAGCGGGTTGGCATGGGATTTCCGCAAGACCAGGCCCTACGGCGGGTACGATCAATTTGAATTTGATATCCCCATCGGGGAAAATGGCGACTGCTATGACCGATTGATGGTTCATGTCCAGGAGATGCGTCAGAGTCTTCGCATCATCGAGCAATGCCTGAACAACATGCCGTCCGGACCCTATAAATCCAAACATCCTTTGACGACTCCGCCGCTCAAGGAACGCACCATGCACGATATTGAAACGTTGATCGACCATTTTTTGAACGTGAGCTGGGGGCCGGTAATTCCGCCGGGGGAAGTTTCTTTTGCCGTGGAAAACGCCAAGGGGATTAATAGTTATTATCTGATCAGCGACGGCGATACGAGGTCGTACCGGACTCGCATCCGAACACCGTCGTTTCCGCATATCCAGATAGTGCCTCAAATCAGCAGGGGCTTGACGATCCCCGATTTGGTGGCCATTCTGGGCAGTGTGGATTTTGTTCTGGCGGATGTTGATCGGTGAAAAGCAAATGGGTGGCATGGCATCGTCTTGGAGGCCATGTCTTGAGGAGGGCGGAGCAAGCCCCGCCCCTACAAAAAAAAGACATGGCCTCCAAGACGATGCCATGCCACCCGGAAAATGGAATAAGACTATGTTGAACGACGAGGAAAAAAAAGAGATCGAAAGTTCGCTTCATCCGCATGAGCCGCGACGTACGGTGGTAGCGGAAGCGCTGAAGATCGTTCAGAGGCGGCGGGGGTGGGTGTCCGATGAGGACATCAAAGACGTGGCGGCGTTTTTGGGAATGACGCCGGAGGAAGTGGACAGTATCGCCACGTTTTATAATCTCATTTTTCGCTCCGCGGTGGGCAGGCATGTCATTTTGATTTGCGATGGCGTCAGTTGCTGGGTGATGGAATACAACAAGATACGCGAACATCTTACGAGGCGATTGGGAATCGCTTTAGGTGAAACGAGCGCCGACGGCAGGTTCACATTGCTACCAACCGCGTGCCTGGGAGCCTGTGAACAGGCACCGGCCATGATGATCGACGAGGATTTACATGGATATCTGACGCCGGAAAAGGTGGATCAGATTCTAGACCAATACGAGTAACGGAAAAATGGAAAAACCGCTGACGCAAAATATTCAGCCGAACCGAGAACCTTTGACTATCAAGGAATATGAAAAGGCCGGTGGATACCAGGGCCTGCGGAAAGCCTTAAAAATGGCTCCGAGGGACATTCAGGACCAGGTGATGAAATCTAACCTGAGGGGCCGGGGCGGTGCGGGATTCCTCACGGGCAATAAATGGAAATTTGTTCCGATGGGTCAGGAGGCACGTCATCCAAAATTTCTGGCCATCAATGCCGACGAGATGGAACCGGGAACGATGAAGGATCGTCTGCTGATGGAAGGCGATCCGCATCAACTGATCGAAGGGGCGATTGTCAGCGCTTATGCCATCGAGGCCGACGTGATTTATATTTTTCTCCGGATGGAATATAAGCTCTGTGCCAAACGGCTGGCGAAGGCGATTCACGAGGCGTACGACAATCATTGTTTGGGGGAAAATATTTTAGGTTCCTCGTACAGTGTGGAAATGTACCTTCACACGAGCGCAGGGCGGTATATGTGCGGCGAGGAGACCGGAATGCTTAATGCCCTTGAAGGCAAACGCGCTACTCCTCGCAATAAACCGCCCTATCCCGCCGCAGCGGGACTTTGGGGCAAACCGACCGTGGTGAACAATGTCGAGACGATTTGCAACGTGCATCATATCGTCAACCGCGGCTGGGAATGGTTTAAAACGCTTAGCCGCGGCGATGAAGGCGGGACGAAAATTTACGGTGCCAGTGGGCACGTAAAAAGTCCTGGCTTGTGGGAATTACCGATGGGTACGCCAGTTCGTGAAATTCTCATGGAACACGCCGGCGGGCTGCAAGACGGATTTACATTTCGCGGTCTGCTTCCCGGAGGTGCTTCCACCGGATTTATTATCGATCAGCATTTGGATACTCCGATGGATTTTGCATCGATGGATAAAATCGGCAGCCGGCTGGGGACGGGAACGATGATCGTGCTGGACGACAAGACCTGTCCGGTGGGAATGCTCTTTAGTCTGGAAAGTTTTTTCGCCCGCGAGTCCTGCGGGTGGTGTACTCCTTGCCGCGAAGGATTGCCCTGGGTGGCGAATATTCTAAATGCCCTGGAAGAAGGCAATGGGCAACCCGGCGATCTGGAAATATTGGAAGAGCATAGCCGTTTGCTTGCGCAGGGCAATACGTTTTGTGCCCTGGCTCCGGGGGCGATGGAACCTTTAAAAAGTGCTTTAAAATATTTCCGGGAGGATTTTGAAAGGCATATTACAGAAAAGCGATGTCCGTGGAAATAAATAAATGATCACGATTTATATCGACAACAAGCCATATCAATGCGAGGGCGAGGGCAAAAACCTTCTGGCAGTGTGCCTGTCGCTGGGATTTGACATTCCGTATTTTTGCTGGCATCCTGCCATGCATTCAGTAGGCGCATGCCGGCAGTGCGCGGTAAAACTGTTTAAAGACGAAAAAGACACGAAAGGCAAAATCGTCATGTCCTGCATGACGCCTGCCGTCGATGGGATACGAATATCGATTGACGACCCGGAGGCAGTGAATTTTCGAGCCAGAGTGATTGAATGGCTTATGGTCAATCATCCGCACGATTGCCCCGTCTGCGATGAAGGCGGCGAATGCCACCTTCAGGATATGACAGTCATGGCGGGACACGCGTATCGACGATTCCGGTTTCGCAAGCGTACTCACCGTAATCAAAATCTTGGGCCGTTTGTCAATCACGAGATGAACCGGTGCATCCAGTGTTACCGCTGCGTTCGGTTTTATCGTGATTATGCCGGCGGGCGGGATTTGGATGTCTTCGGCTGGCACGATCATATTTATTTCGGCAGGCACGAGGACGGGGTTTTGGAAAATGAGTTCAGCGGCAATCTGGTGGAAGTGTGTCCCACGGGCGTGTTTACCGACAAAACACTTAAATCGCATTATACCCGCAAATGGGATTTACAGACCGCGCCTTCCATTTGCGTTCACTGCGGCCTCGGCTGTAACACTATTCCCGGCGAGCGCTACGATATGCTCCGACGCATCCACAGCCGATACAACGGGAAAGTGAATGGATTTTTTTTGTGCGACCGCGGCCGTTATGGTTATGAGTTTGTCAACAGCGATCGGCGAATTCGCCAGCCGCTATTGCTGGGTAAAGCTGTTACCAAAGAGGCAATTCTTGAGCATATCAGACCATTACTGCAAAAAGGTAATGTTATAGGAATCGGTTCGCCGCGGGCTTCGCTGGAAGCAAATTTCGCGTTGCAATCATTGGTAGGATCGGATCACTTTTATCACGGCGTGTCCGAAAACGAATTTCAACTTGTCAGCAGTATACTCAAAATATTGCAAAGCGGTCCTTCACGAACGCCTTCGATGCGTGAAACGGAGTTGGCGGATGCCGTTTTCGTTTTGGGTGAGGACGTTACCAACACGGCTCCCATGTTGGCGCTCTCCTTGCGTCAGCAGGATCACAGTCCATTTTTTATCTCCACGCCGGATCAGACCAAACTTGATGACCTAGCCACAGCCACCTACCGGGCTACACCGGACGAGATCGCTCGATTGGGCTTTGCCGTGGCCCATGAAATTGATCCTGATGCACCGTCGGTACCGAACCTACCGGAACCCGCGAAAATCCTGGCGCGTCGTATCGCCGAATCGCTTAAGAACGCAAAACGACCGCTGGTGGTTTCCGGGACCAGTTGTGCCAGTGAGTCGGTAATTCAGGCGGCGGCCAATGTCGCCTGGGCGCTGAATAAAACCGGCCACATCGGGGAACTTTGTTTTACTGTACCTGAATGTAACAGCCTGGGGTTGGGATTGATGGCCGGTAAGAGTATTGATTCTATTGATCCGGACGGATCGGTGGATACCGTCATTATTCTTGAAAACGATATTTACCGGCGGATGAGCAAATCGTTGGCCGATGCTCTGTTGGAGAAGGCTGGGCATGTGATCGTTCTTGACCATCTGACCAATCCTACGACCGCTGCCTCCGAAGTCGTTTTGCCCGTTGCCGCGTTTACCGAGGCGGAAGGCACTTTGGTCAATAATGAAGGTCGAGGTCAGCGGTTTTTTCAGGTTTTCGTTCCCAAAGGGACGATTCAAGAAAGCTGGCGATGGTTGGGGGACATGATGGAACCCAAGCTCTGGCCAAACGTAGATGCCGTCATGTCCGCGATGGGACAGACGTTTCCGATTTTCAAAAAAGTTCCGGAAATCGCCCCGCCAGCGGGATTTCGGTTGGTCGGTCAGAAAATCCCACGTCAGCCGCATCGCTATAGCGGCCGAACGGCGATGACGGCAAATGTCGATGTTCATGAACCTCAGCCGCCGGATGATCCCGATGCCCCAATGTCGTTTTCGATGGAAGGTTATTCGGGCGAGCCGCCTTCATCGCTGATTCCTCGATTTTGGTCACCGGGATGGAATTCGGTCCAGGCGGTCAATAAATTTCAGATCGAAGTCAACGGACCGCTGCACGGCGGGGACCCTGGGTTAAGGCTAATCGAACCTTCCGCCACCGCAAGAATATCTTATTTTGGCAAAGCTCCTGATGCATTTGTGCCACGGAAAGATCAATGGTTGATTATTCCCGCCTGGCACATTTTTGGTTCAGAGGAATTGAGCATTCTCTCCGGCGGGATCGCCCAGCGGACGCCGAAACCCTACCTGGCGATCAATTTCCAGGACGCGGAAAATCTTGCTTTAAAAGAAGGCCAGGAAGTAAAATTGTCAATCGATAATGAAGATCATATATTAGTTTTGAAAATCAAAGCGGAATTGCCGGCAGGAATTGCCCTTGTTCCAGCAGGTTTGCGGAGTCTGTCGGGCATCATTTTTCCCGCATGGGGCAAAATTAAAAAATGAGTGAAACAATTCGATACATCATTATTATCGTAGGCCTGTTGGCTGTCTTGCTGACCGTTGCCGGTGGTCTGACGTGGATCGAGCGGCGGTTGCTGGGGTTATGGCAGGAGCGCTATGGACCCAATCGCGTGGGGCCTTTTGGATTGCTGCAAGTGGTCGCGGATATGATCAAACTATTTACCAAGGAGGATTGGATTCCTCCCTTTGCTGATAAAACGGTATTTGTACTCGCCCCGGCGGTAATCATCATCACGACCCTGATGTCTTTTACGGTGATTACTTTCGCGCCGGGTATTGTTGTGGCGGACCTCAATATCGGGTTGCTCTTTTTGCTGGGGATGTCGTCCATGTCGGTTTACAGCATCGCCCTGGCGGGGTGGTCGTCGAACAATAAATATTCGCTGCTCGGCAGCATGAGAGCGATGGGGCAGATGATTAGTTACGAAGTGTTCATGGGGCTTAGCCTGATGGGTGTGGTCATGCTCGCCGGGTCATTCAACCTCGGCGATATTGTAAAATCACAAAAAGGAATGTGGTTTTGCGTCCCGCAGATTCTTGGCCTGATAATCTTTTTTATCGCGGGGCTGGCTGAGACGCGGCGGATCCCGTTTGATCTGCCGGAAGCTGAAAATGAATTGGTGGCCGGATATCATACGGAATATTCCGGAATGAAATTTGCCATGTTTTTCCTGGGCGAGTACATTGGCATCATCTTGATTTCAGCGCTGATGGTCACGATGTTTTTTGGCGGGTGGTTGGGGCCGTGGTTGCCGCCGCTGATGTGGTTTATTGTCAAGACGTGTATGGTGATTGCGTTTTTCATTTTGATACGCGGGTCGCTCCCGCGGCCAAGATATGACCAGTTAATGGCGCTGGGTTGGAAATTGATGCTGCCGCTGGCGCTGCTGAATTTGGTGGTAACGGGAGCCATCGTGCTGGCAAGGAGATAACATGTTAAGTGTAATTAGAACATTGTGGCACGTTTTCTTGCACCTGTTTAGCAAACGGGTGACGGTTCAGTATCCCGACGAGCGACGCCCTCTGCCACCGCGCTGGCGGGGTCGGATTATCCTCTCGCGCGATCCGGACGGCCAGGAGCGGTGTGTAGCCTGTCATCTTTGCTCGATTGCCTGTCCGGTGGGCTGCATCGCCTTGCAGGCGACCCAGGACGAACATGGCCGACGATACCCGGAGTTTTTCCGCATCAATTTTTCCCGCTGCATTTTTTGCGGTTTTTGCGAAGAGGCATGTCCCACCTACGCGATTCAGCTTACACCCGATTATGAAATGAGCGAGTATAAACGGCCTAACATGGTTTACGAAAAAGAGGACCTGACGATCAACGGGCAGGGGAAGTATCACGGTTACAATTTTTATCGGGTAGCCGGTCTGGCGATCAACGGGAAAGATAAAGGCGAGGCGGAAAACGAACGCCCGCCGGTCGATGTGCGAAGTTTGATGCCCTAGTGAGGTGAATTATGATTGTTTTATTCTACATAACCGCTGCCGTTGCGATCCTGGCGACGCTGATGGTAATCACACGTTTGAACGCGGTGCATGCGCTGCTGTATTTGATCGTCTCGCTATTGGCGGTGGCGGTGATTTTTTTTCTGCTGGGAGCGCCATTTGCGGCAGCCCTGGAGGTGATCGTCTATGCCGGAGCCATCATGGTGCTGTTTGTGTTTGTGATTATGATGCTGAATCTGGGTTCCCGGACCATCGAACAGGAGCGGCAGTGGTTGAATCCGCGGATTTGGATAGGGCCGAGTATTCTCGGAGTCATCTTGATCGGCGAATTGATTTACGCTTTTGCCCGGTACGGAGGTTTGGTCGCCAATGCGCCTGCCGTCGGACCCAAAGAGGTGGCTATGGCGTTGTATGGACCTTATGTGCTCGGCGTGGAACTTGCGTCCATGCTTTTACTGGCGGGTTTGGTCGGAGCGTACCATTTAGGCCGACGGGAGGAATCGTAGAATGATGGCAATCCCGGTCGAACATGGCCTTATTTTAGCGGGCGTTCTTTTCGCTTTGGGACTGATCGGAGTCCTGGTGCGGCGGAACATTATCTTTATGCTGCTGTCGATCGAGATCATGCTCAATGCGGCGGGACTGGCGTTTGTCGTCGCCGGATCGAAATGGAATCAGCCCGACGGACAGGTCATGTTTATTTTTATCTTAACGATGGCGGCGGCAGAAGTCGCGGTGGGTCTGGCTTTGGTCCTTCAACTGGATCAAAAATTCAAAACCCTCGATACTAACGCGGCGAGCAAAATGCGAGGATGATATGCTGGAATTATTATGGTTAATACCGGCGCTTCCGCTGGCGGGATTTGTAATCCTGGCCCTGGCCGGTCCATGGATTTCGCGCATCGCCGCCGCGATTATCGGGGTGGGGTCCGTCGGTCTTTCGATGGTCGTGGCGATCCTGGTCGCTATCGCATTTTTAACTTCCCCGCCGCCCAATCATGCCTATTTGCAAACCCTCTGGACCTGGATACACGTCGGCAGTTTTAAATCTGAAATGGCCTTCTACCTCGATGCGCTTTCTTTGGTCATGATGCTGGTCGTAACGTTTGTCGGCTTCTTGATTCATCTGTATTCCGCCGAATTCATGATCACCGACGTTGGCTATAGCCGTTTTTTCGCTTACATGAATCTCTTCGTAGGTTCCATGCTCATCCTCATCCTGGCGAGCGATCTTCTCTTTCTTTACCTGGGCTGGGAAGGGGTGGGTTTGTGCAGTTACCTGCTCATTGGTTTCTGGTATGCAGATCCGGTCAATGGCCGGGCGGCCCGCAAGGCGTTTATCGTTACCCGCATCGGCGATACCGCGATGGCGATTGGACTTTTTCTGCTCTTTACCCATTTGGGAACGTTACAGATTCAAGAGGTGATGCACCGGGCTTTGTCGCAGTGGCCGGTAGGGTCGGGTTTGGCCGTCGCCGCCGCGGCGATGCTCTTAGGCGGCGCGGTTGGAAAATCGGCGCAATTACCTTTGCAAACATGGTTACCTGATGCCATGGCCGGTCCGACACCAGCCAGCGCGCTGATTCATGCGGCGACGATGGTGACGGCGGGAGTGTACCTGATTGCTCGCACGCACGTTGTTTTTTCTCTGGCTCCGAGCGTTCAATTTCAGGTGGCCGTCATCGGGGCGGTAACATTATTAATCGCCGGCTTCAGCGCGCTCGTCCAATCGGACATCAAACGAGTGCTCGCCTATTCCACCATCAGTCAGATCGGTTATATGTTTCTGGCGTTGGGCGTCGGAGCCTGGTCGGCTGCCATTTTCCATTTTATGATTCATGCCTTTTTCAAATCGCTTTTATTTCTCGGCGCCGGAGCGGTCATTCTCGCCCTTCACCACGAGCACAATATGTTCAAAATGGGCGGGCTGCGAAAAGAGCTTCCCATCACGTTCTGGACGTTCCTGATCGCCGCCGCCTCACTGTCCGCCCTGCCGTTGGTCACCGCCGGATTCTACAGCAAGGATTTAATCCTCTCTTACGCCTGGTCTTCCACGACGGGCAGTCCGTGGCTGTGGTGTGCGGGAGTGGCGGGTGCGTTGCTGACTTCCCTTTACTCTTTCCGAATGGTCTTTTTGGTATTTTTCAGCGATGTAAAACTAAAACCGGTTTACAAACCTGGCTTGTGCATTACCCTTTCGCTCGTGATCCTGGCCGGGTTATCGCTCGCGGCGGGATTTCTGAAAATCCCCTTTACCGATTTTTTGCATACCGCTTTACCGGTGGTATCCGCGGTTCAAGGAAGTTCAGAATGGAAATTGCAAGCTATTGCCGGAATAGTTTCTTTGGCCGGGGTGTATCTGGCATATTTATTTTTTCTGAGAAAACCACAAATAATTCAAAATGTTGTACGCAGCGGTCCCGGTTCGATTTTACATCGGTTTTGGTTTGTCGGCTGGGGGTTCGATTGGATTTATGATACGTTTTTGGTAAATCCCTTTGTTTGGATTTCGCGGCTAAACAAAAATGATTTTATCGATATTTTCTATGACGATATCGCATGGTTAAATCGCATTTTTCATCGCCGCCTGAGCGATACTCAGACTGGGCAGGTGCGATGGTATGCGGCGGGAATCACGGTGGGTGCCATTATAGTGATCGCGATAGTGGTGTTCTTATGATACTGATTTGGTTGATAGTAATACCGGTGGCGGCGGGCGTCTTAGGCTGGTTCCTTGGCCGATGGAGCACGCTCCTGACGCGATGGACCTGCCTACTGGCCCTTATTCTTGATCTTGTCCTGGTGCTTGCTATTTGGTGGTATCGGAATGACGGGCAAGGAACGTGGCTGGTCCAGACGCGCCATCTTTGGATCCCGCAATTGGGAATTAGTTTTTATCTAGCTATGGATGGTCTGAGTTTACTGCTGGTCATGCTCACCGCGTTTTTGGGGATCATGTCGGTGGCATGCTCGTGGTCCGGCATCCGCGAGCAGGTGGGTTTCTTTCACATGAATTTGATGTGGATACTGGCCGGCATTATGGGAGTGTTCCTGGCATTGGACCTTTTTTTATTTTATTTCTTCTGGGAATTGATGTTGGTTCCCATGTATTTTCTCATCGCCATTTGGGGCCATGAGAATCGCGCTTACGCCGCGATTAAATTTTTCCTGTTTACTCAACTGAGCGGCCTATTAATGCTGGCGGCTATTCTTGGTCTGTATTTCATCCACGGCCGAAATACCGGAACCTATACGTTTGACTATACGCAGTTGCTTGGAACGTCTTTATCGCCCGCGGCGGCGATGTGGCTGATGCTGGGTTTTTTCATCGCGTTCGCGGTGAAAATTCCCACCGTCGGGGTCCACTCCTGGCTGCCGGACGCCCATACCGAAGCGCCTACGGCGGGAAGCGTTATCCTTGCCGGATTACTCTTGAAAACTGGGGCGTATGGTCTGATTCGTTTTGTCATCCCGCTCTTTCCCGATGCCGCGAGGGATTTTACTCCTGTGGCGATGATCCTGGGAGTCGTTGGAATTCTCTACGGAGCGATAATGGCTTTTGCCCAGACCGACCTCAAACGCCTCGTCGCCTATACCAGCATCAGCCACATGGGATTTGTTCTCATCGGAGTCTTCGCCTGGAACATGTTGGCTCTTCAAGGCGCGGTGATTGTCATTCTAGCTCACGGTGTCACCACCGGCGCACTTTTCATTCTGGTCGGCGATTTGCAGGATCGCATCCATACCCGCGACATGACCCGCATGGGCGGCCTGTGGTCCACAGTGCCGAGAATAAGCGGAATCGCCCTGTTCCTTGCCCTCGCCTCATTGGGTTTACCCGGATTGGGCAATTTCGTCGGTGAATTTCTGGTATTGTTGGGAACGTACCCTGTAAATATTTTAATAACCGCGCTGGCGTCGACCGGTTTTATCTTTTCCGTCATTTACGCCTTATACATGATTCAGAACACTTTCCACGGCCCACAAAAAGAAGTTTGGTCCATCCCCGATATTTCCCCGCGTGAAGCGACCATCATGGGACTTTTGATTGTGGTTATCGTTTGGCTGGGGTTGTATCCCAATCCATTTTTCAAGACCGTCGGTCCCGCCCTGAACGCCTTGCTTGGGTTGGGAGGCAAACTATGAATTCCATCGACATGATCGCCTTACTGCCGATGATCATCCTGGCGGCATTACCCGTAGTCGTTATGCTGGAACTGTCGTTTTATCGAAGCCACAAGATCACGCTGATCATCACCTTGCTTGGTTTAACGGCGGCGTTTATTTTACTCTCACCGGCGTTACACCATTCGCCTCGCCAGGTCACGTCGTTACTGATTATCGATGGTTACGCAATCTTTTATACCGGATTGATTCTGGCGGCAACTTTTACCGTCGCGTTGCTGTCCTACGGATATCTTGAAAAACGTCAAACGCGCTGCGAGGAATTTTATATTTTGCTGACATTGGCGGCCCTGGGTTCGGCGGTATTGGCCTCCAGCAGTCATTTCGCCTCCTTTTTCCTCGGCCTGGAAATTCTCAGTGTTTCGCTTTACGGCCTAATCGCTTACGTCCGCGAGGATCATTTTGGAATCGAAGCCGGCATTAAATACCTGATCCTGGCGGCCACATCCGCCGCATTTCTACTTTTCGGCATGGCCATGATTTACGCAGAATCGGGCACGATGGAATTTGCCCGGATCGCATCCGGAAATATACATGGAGCGTTCTATGTAACCGCCCTGGCACTGATCATCGTCGGCATCGGATTCAAGCTTGCCCTCGTGCCTTTCCACTTATGGACCCCGGATGTCTACCAGGGAGCGCCTGCCCCGGTAACCGCCTTTATCGCTACCGTTTCCAAAGGAGCGATGTTCGCTCTTCTACTGCGATTTTTCTCGCAAGCCCACATTCAAAATTTCAATTCCCTCATGCTGGTGTTCACTCTCATTGCCATTGCTTCCATGTTCGTCGGAAATTGGCTCGCCCTGCTGCAAAATAACGTCAAACGGATTTTGGCATATTCCTCAATCTCGCATCTGGGATATCTTTTGGTGGCCCTTTTGGCCAGCGGTTCTCTCGCCGTCACGGCGGTGACGTTTTACCTGGTCACATATTTTGTGACGAC
>JBAZZQ010000064.1:0-21134 GCA_041658725.1 Phycisphaerae bacterium
TCGAGGCAATAGGGGCGAGGGTTCTATTCCTTCCCCCGTACTCACCGGACTTCAACCCAATCGAAAAAATGTGGAGTAAGATCAAGGCCATCCTCCGCCGGATCAAAGCCCGTAGCCGTGAGGCCTTAATCCAAGCCATTGCGGTTGCCTTGGATGCGGTCACCGCTCAGGATGCCCAAGGATGGTTCAAATCGTGTGGATATGTGTACGATAAATGCTGAAATGCTCTAAAAGGAACATCGGGTGGCATAGTCAGGTATTCTTACCCGTGTCTCTTCTCTGTCATCCTGAGTTTGTGAAGGATCTGGCTTCATGGAAGTATTGGCCAGATGTTTCGCTTCGCTCAACATGACAAGGCCAAAGGCAAAGCGAACAATGCCGTCCTTGTCATATTGCGAGGAATTAGGTATAAAGTGTAAATATATATGAAGCGGCACGACTCATCCTACTAAGGAGAGTATAAGATGTTATTAGCAGTTTGGAAAACGTTCAAGCAGTTGAAGTGGGTGCTCATCGGAATTGGGATTCTTTACATCCTGTCAGTGGCAGCTGGCTTGGCGACGAGCCATTTTGGACCGAAAGCGTTTCGTTCCTATGAGGAGAAAGCTGATGAAACACAGAAGGCGCAGGTGGAAAAGATTTTTGGCAAGTTTCGCCAGCCATTGCGTGAGGGACAGTTGGGAACAATAGCAATTTGCAGTGGGCTTGTGTTTACATTAAATCTGCTTGGGGATTTCGTACAATTCACACTGTCCAGTATTCTGATCGTACCGATTGCTTTCAGTCTTCTTCTTGGGGGCTGGATGCAAGGTATGGGCCTTGCCGGTATTCATGGTTCTTCTTTCCTGTCTGTGTTTTTGTTTTTGCTCATGGGGTTTCTTGAGTGGGTCACTTATGTTATTGCGACAGCGGCCGGTGCGAATATCGGACTTTCCGTTATCTTTCCGAAAAGGCAAGGAGTATCTTCTCGCTGGCAAGCGTTCAAGCACGCATGGGGGGATGCTGGACGACTATATTTAATTATTGTTCTCCTTCTTGCTGTTCAGGCGGTTTTTGAAATTCTCTACGTCCGAAAGGTGCTGCTCATGGGAGGGTCAGGTGTGCCTTTGATGCCGTACTAGACAAATATGGTTTTTAGAACAAAAATGAAAGAGATAAATTTTAAAAGCATTGAAGAAGAGGATTTGCCTGTTGTCCTTGATATTTACAATCATTATATCCTTACCACAACAGTAACTTTTCGCTTGGACCCAATCCCAATGGAGACTTTGAGAAGTTTTATCTTCCTCAATCACAGCCGATACAAGACATATTTGATTTACTATCTTAGCGAAATCGCAGGATTTTGTTTTTTGACTCAATATAAGAATTTAGAGGCCTATGACAGGACATCTGAAATAGGTATTTATCTAAAACCAGATTTTACCCATCGGGGATTGGGAACCCAGGCAGTAAAATATCTGGAAAAGGTTGCCGTGGTAAATGGAATCAAAATGCTGATAGCTTCAATCTCCGGTGAAAATACGGCCAGTATAAAGCTGTTCCGCAAATTGGAATACGAAGAATGTGGGCATTTCAAAAGAGTGGGTGAAAAATGGGGCCGAATAATAGACGTAGTCTATTTTCAAAGGTCGTTGAAGAATGACATCTGAATTCCACTCACACATCCACCCTTTATTGCCTATTTATGATACTGCTTCACTGACCTTTGGCCTATGTACAATATCGAGCAAGGCGTCAATTGAAAGGTCCTCATCCAGTGTGGGCCAATGAATGCCGTAACCGGACGAGGAGACGTCAAACCGGTTTCGATCCTTTTCTGATGCATGGTACAGGGCCGGAGAAATTTTCTTTAAAGCAAACCGCTTGGGTTTACCATCCACCGTTATTATCAACGTATCCTTCTCAAAGCGAACATTCTTAACCTTATGAATCTTGTTCATGGTTTTCTCCGGCGATAAAATTCTTTCCATTGTTCCTCAATATATTCAAAATATTCAAAGATGATCTTTTTGATTTCCCAGGTAACGTCGCGTTGGTTAGGAAATCTCATCTGTTCGCTCTGTCCAGTATCTGGGATAACGATGAAGATGGGCAACGGCCAGAATGACGATAGCTTCTGTTTCGTCCGCATAAATCAGCCCATAAGGAAAGCGACTGATCAGGCACCGGCGAATTCCCGGTTTTATTTCTTCACAAGAGGATGGCCAAGCGACGATCCTTCCTATTGCCCGGTCGATTTCATCGAGAAATTCCGAACCCAACCCCGGAACCTGGGCGTCATACCAAGCCACCGTATCGTCTAATTCTTGTCGGGCTAATTCAAGGAACCTGACTTTCACTGCGTCCGATACCTTTTCATAACTTGTTCATAATCCGTGGTCTTGAGGGACCCCTCTTGAAATTTCTTATATCTTCGCTCGGCCTCGTCGGCCCAGACGCGGTCCACTTCCGGGTCGGGCTTGTCCAAGTCCTCCAGAAGGGCATCTACAATTTTGAGTTTTTCGGCGTCCGAAAGGGTCTTGATGGTTTTCAGCATTTCATTGGCCGGTGTGCCCATTTTCGTTCCTTTCTTCATTCTCGTAATGCTTCATTTTACACGAAATCGTTACGCAAAGCAATCCTGAAGAAAACCTACTATCCGAGATCATCGGAGCGCATAAAGGGAAGATAGTTGTTCAACATGTCAACGATTCGGTAAATTTCGAAGGCTCGGGCGGAATGTTCGATATGGAGAACAAAAAGGTCTGGGACGCGAGCGTAACTGTGGGCGGCCTGCTCATGGCGTGAGGCTTCGTCTCGCAGAGTTTTGATCAGGGTGTCGAACCATCGGGTGGAAGTAATATTTTGGCCTGAATATTCCGGCTGGGACGGACTGGGTTTTCGCCGCCGGTAGTATTCGCGGATTCCTTGGATTCTCCTGGCGGCGGCTTGGGGTGTGTTGAATTGGGGAGGGATTGCCTTTGCGTTGAGGTTGTTTATTGTGTTTTCCACCAGATCGTCCTTTCGCGGTTGGGAATTGTTGCAGCGTCGTTTCAATTCGGCATTAACGACGGCCAATTGTCGTCCGGCGATTCGGGCAGCTCGGCCGGTAAGAGCTTGGTTGGATTCCCGAAGCTTTTCCTGCAATTGCTTAAGCTGATCGTCGTTCAATCGGACAACTCGTTCGGAGAAACTGTTGGACATGGGGGGTTGTCCGGAGTGATTGTCCGGGTTCACCTGGGCGAAATCGCACTCAAGGTCGAGGCAGATTAACTCGATCTGGCCGTCGGGTAAATTTTGCTTCATTAAGTCCCTTGAGCCGCACTTGGGGCATTTTTGAATTGAAATTAGTTTTTCCGGATGAGTGTCGTTTTGTAAGTTGTTAGTCATAAATAAGTTATACCTCATTAGATGAATGACTTGACTGGATGTTTTTTTTCTATCCGGGGTAAATTTCCCCTTATTTGCGAATTTTAGCAGAATTGACTTGACCAGTCAAGGCTAATCTTTTAAAATATATTGTAGAGACGAATTGCATGCGTCTCTATGGTGAAAATTGATAAATGAATTTTTTTTTGGAACAAACAACATGGGGGCTAATGCTGTCGAACTATCGTCTGCGGGCGGGTTTGAATAAATCCGCCCTTGCGCGAGCGGTGGGAGTGAGTATTGGGTATATCAGCAAGTTGGAGATCGGAAAAAAGCCTCCGCCTGAGAATCAGCGGCAGGCGATTTGTGAGGTTTTGGGTTTAAGCGAAGAGGAGAGCGAAAGTTTTCACATCAAGGCCGAGATGGAGCGGTCCGATCCGACGGCGGTTAAGTATCTTATGAAATTGATCGATCAGGTTTCGGACAGTGAGCCTGCCCGCCGCGAAACGGCGGAAAGCGACTTACCCTTTAATTCCGCCCTCTTTCCCGGTGATTTGCATTCGATCCCGATTATCAATAAAGCGGCTGCCGGTTACCCCCAGGAGTTTACCGATCTGGATTATCCAGCCGGGGTGGCGGACGGTTATATCGCGGTTCCGGATATTTCGGATCCGAACGCGTTTGGATTTTATGTTTCCGGTAATTCTATGGAACCCGATTTTCCCGATGGAACGTTGTTGATCGCATCACCCAATACCATTGCGTTTGAGGGTGATCCGTGTTTCGTCCGATTTTCTCAACTCAGCCGGATCAGCGGTTGTTCTTTTAAGCGGATTTATTTTATGCAGGATGGGCGCGTCCGCCTGGTTCCGATCAATCGACATTATGCAGAAGAAATTTTTGAGCGGCAGGAACTGACAGGCATCTGGCCGGCGGTCCGTTCTTATGGTAAGATCAATCGTGGCGGAGACAATCAGATCAGGAGGAAAACCGAGAGCGGCGGAACGCCCGAGGCCCAGGGGAAAGCCAATCGGCCGGCTTCTGCCGCTGGTTAGGTAAAATACAACCCACCAAACGACCCAAAATCATTCTCAGACCCGATGGGTCGGCCGTGATTATTCAATCCACGACCTGATTTTAAACGAGCTTCCACATTGAGGTTGTCACTGGTAGTGTCATTACGGCGTCACTTCAATTTTGGATTTTGGATTGAAGAGACGACTTCCAGTCACGGGATAGTAAAACTTAAAATTTGCTGATGGAAAAATATTCATTGGTGGGATAGAGTTAGTTTCATAACTGGAGGTTAGTGTTTGGAACGGTCATGGCATATAGCGGAGGTGTGGGCGGGCACCCAGGAAACGGCGGTCAAACTGGGGATCAGCCCGACGATTGCCCAGGTTTTATATAACCGGGGAATCTCGGATTTGGAGGAGGCGAAAAAATTTCTGGACCCGAAGCTGAATGGTCTGACCGAACCGGACGATCTGCCGGATTTACTTTCCGCCGCACAGCGGATTTTCCAGGCAGTCAAAGAGAAAGAATCAATCGTCATTTACGGGGATTATGACGTGGACGGGATCGCGGGCACGGCCATTTTGTGGCACATTCTGTCCCAGGCGGGCGCAAAGGTAAATTTTTATGTGCCGCACCGGATCGAGGAAGGGTACGGGCTTAATATTCAGGCGATCAAGAAATTGGTCGCACAAGGGACCAGGCTGCTAATTACCGTCGATTGCGGTATTCGGGATCATGTGGCGCTCGCCTGTGCTCGGGAGGTGGGATTAACCGTCATTGTTACCGACCATCATGAGCCTGATTTGAAATTTCCAGACGCGTTTGCGGTCATTCATCCGTCGCGTTGCGCGGAAGTAGGCAGAAATATCGACGTGAATCCATGCGGGGCGGCTGTGGCGTTTAAGCTGGCCTGGGCGGTGGCGCGGGAAGTTTCCGGGGGCAAGCGGGTGGATGACGTGTACAGGGAGCTTTTGGTGGAACTGACGGCTTTGGTGGCGCTGGCGACCATCGCCGACGTGGTTCCCTTGAAAGGAGAAAACCGAATTCTCGTCAAGTTCGGATTGGAGCGACTCTCACACACCAAACTGCCGGGTCTGCTGGCGCTGCTGGCCTCGGCTAATCTGGACGACAGCAAGTTGGATAGTTATCACGCAGGGTTCGTGTTGGCTCCACGCTTAAATGCCGCCGGTCGAATGGGTCATGCCAGCGAGGCTCTGGAATTGCTGATCGTTTCCGACGCGGACCGGGCGAAGAAACTGGCGAGTTTCCTAGATAAACAGAATCGCGCCCGTCAGAAACTGGAGGAGCGGATCACCCGCGAAGCCATCGAACTGGCGGACTATCAAGGCCAGTTGGTCGATCAGATGTCGATTTTGGTTTTGGCCAGGGAAGGTTGGCACGCCGGGGTAATTGGAATCGTGGCTTCCAAAATTGTCGAACGGTTCAACAAGCCCGTTGTGATGATCGCTATCAACGGCGAGCGCGGACAAGGATCGGCCCGCAGCATCGCGGGATACGATATCAACCAGGGCTTGACCGCGTGCAGCGAATATTTGACCGGTTACGGCGGTCACGCCATGGCTGCGGGATTGCGATTGAAATCGGATAACATTTTTCCTTTTATGAAAGCCCTTCAGGAACACGCGGGGAAAGTTCTTTCCAATGCGACCGTGCTGCCTGCCCTGGAAATTGACGCTCTGGCCAAGGCGGAGGAACTGGACGCTAATTTTATCTGGCAGCTGAAACGGTTGGGACCGTTCGGGCATGGCAATCCCCGGCCGATTTTTGCCACGGGAAAAACCACGCTTTTGGGGGAACCAAAAATTGTCGGCTCCGACGGCAAGCATTTGACGTTTACGATCCGATGGGACGGTAAGATTTTCCGAGCCATCGCCTTCGGTCAGGCTGAAATGCGGGAACGTTTGATGGATGATCGGCAATGCCAGGTGGCGTTTGAGCCGATCCTCGATGAGTATTCAGGAGGCGGGTTGATCCAACTTCGGGTCAAGAGTATTCGGGCGATCCAATAGATCAAGAACACCGCCGAAACCTTTGGACATAAAGATCAAGCAGGTTGCGAATCATTTTTTGATAGGGCGTATGGCGTTTTTTGGCTTCACCCTTGAAAAATTGAACGCTTGACTTGCTGAGCGACATTGTCACCTTGACCTGATCGTCTTTAAAAACCAGATCGTCCGGCGGGGGCAGAAAATCCTCCACCACGCGAATTTTTCCGAGCGGTTCATTCGTGTATTTTGTTTTGTTTTTCATATATGTCTTTTCCTTTCCGCCAGAAACCGGCGCCGATGATGCGAATTACATTTCCCCGAAACGTGAAACGTACCGTCAAAAGCCCTCTTTCAACCGCACCAAGGCAATAATAACGTTTTTCAAATCGGCTGTGTTCCAAGTCTTCCAGAATAACGCGTTTGTGGTCGGCAAATGCATATTGTGCCTCATAAAATGAAACTCCATGTTTCATCTGATTTTGCCTATCCTTTTTATCGTCCCATTCAAAAGTTGCCTTCGTCATATAATTAATTCTATATAATTACCCAGATAAACGTCAATACAAATATATGGTTTAATATGAAACATCCTGTCGGGTGGCATGCCTTTGCGCCTCCGCTATAATTCAGTAAAAAAGAGAATGGTGTATTTTTCAATACCACTTGAGTTTTTCACGGTTTCGATGATAAAACAGGCCAAGAATATGGGCTTGAACAAGAAGGAAGTAAAAACCAAGAAAATAATTAGATAGGTATTTTCCATAAGGAATTACGCTAAAGCAGATCGTCAGAGCGAGGATGGCCATTATTACCAACCAAGTAAAGAAGTGCGAGTGGAAAGTCTTGATGATGGACTTTACACAAGATAGGGATTCAAGGCAAACAACGAATCATGGAGAATAACTGCCAAAAGGCCCATCGGGTAGTAAAAGATGGCCACTGAAAGATATATCCAAATCCAGGAAGGATATCGAGGGATCGACGCAACGGAATTAAAGACCTTCGGGTTGTAGAAATTATAGATGATCACCGGCCCAAAACAAATGAAGGTGGCGACGAGGATCAGCAACACAGGTTGAAGGATTTCCTCCCGCCAGTCGGTGAAACTTGGCCAATCGGGAAAGTCTTTATCCCCCTCGCTGGACGTCGTGAAGACATTAATGATGAAGGCAGTAACGTAGGTGTTGAAAAACAGGAAAGGAAATATAAGGAAGTTCCCCGCGAAAGGCACGTGCTTCAAAATGTCCAGTGCCAGATTACATAGCAAGTATCCGATGATAAGAAAGGGACCGTGCCCTCGAAGGGGATAAGAAAAGGTATCGAGAATTAAGGCGAAATTCGTTAATCTTTCGGCGTTGTTTTCCTGCATGACGAACCCTTATAACCCTATAAGTGCGTACATAAAAAGGTTTATAGTGCCATTTTACCGTTGCGTGTTCCCTTTGCAATTTGAATTTTTGCCGATCAAGCCTGTATTCATAACAACGTTTGCCTGAAATCTTGGCACACATTGATAAAGAATCAAGCAAAATCACCCTTTCGTTTATTTCAAATTAACGCTATAATCTAAAATCGAAAGGACCCAACGCCACAGTGAAACCGATACGTTGCCACAGGGACAATCTGGCCAAGCACCATGTAATGGAAAAAGAAGTAAAGGAATGTTTGTCTGGAATACATTTGAAATTACGAAATCCGTTGGGAGGAATTGGAACTTATTTGGCGGTCGGTCAAACATCCGGCGGACGCTTTCTCGAAGTGGTTTTTGAGGATAAAGATGATTATTGGTGGGTCTTTCATGCCATGACGGCAAGACCCCGATTGGTCCGTTTATATCGCAAAAAGAGGAAACAATATGGTCCGTAAGAAAAAAATAAAAATTATTCCTCCGCCTCCACCGGCAAGCGCTTCCGATAAAGTCAAAGCCAAGTATTATGAAAAATATGATCCTGTGGACCTGATCGATGCGGGATATTTCGAAGATGATGGAATATTTAAAGGCAACAAATGTCTGGTCGATCTTCGGCCGGAGCGAGGACTGGTAACAATACCCATCGAGGAAAAAGTCGCCCGCAAACTTTATCGTATAGCTCGGCGGTCCGGTTGCAGCCTGTCCGAACTTGCGAGCCGTTGGTTGGCTAGAGACCTACATACCAAATCGCATGCCGGTTAACAAGAATGATCATAACTGGTTTCGATTTGAGAGCGGGTGGTGGATCATCGTCATCCTCGTCGCCGGCCTTGCCGTCTGGTCGCGGCAGATTTATGTCGGGGGTTTCAGTGGGTCCGATGAAGCTGTTTATGCGATGGATGGGGTGTTTGTTTTTGATTTTGTAAAGGCGCATCCGGCGGGGGCGGGGCGGGAGTGGGCGCAGAATTATTTTTCCCGGTATCCGTGTTTGGGGATTATCGTTTCTTATCCGCCGGTGTTCGCGATGGTGGAAGCATTTTTTTATGCAATCGCGGGTGTCTCCGTGTTGGCGGCGAGGATGAGCGTGCTATTTTTCGCTACGGCGGGTGTGCTGGCGATGTACTGGGTGGGTCGGCAATTATACGATCATGCGTCGGGCGTTCTGGCGGCGGGGTTGTGGGCGAGTCTTCCATCCACGGTGCTCTGGTCGCGGCAAGTAATGCTGGAAGTTCCGGCGACCGCGATGCTGCTGATTTGCTGCGGTTGTTACCTGAAGTATAAATCGAGCCGGTCGATTTTGTGGCTGGCATTGACCTCGGTCGCGATGGTGCTGGCGGTGTTCACCAGTCAATGGGCCATGTTTTTCGGCGGGGTCCTGATTATCGATCTGATCAAAACGCTGAAATTTAAAAAGGCCTTTTCCACGGAACATACGTTGGCGGCGGGGGCGAGTCTGATCGTGATTGGGGCTTATATGGTTTTTACCTTCCCCTACGCTTATTCGAGCAAGTTTCTGGTGCGGGGCGAACTGGCTTGGCGGCATCTGATTTCTTTGGACCACTGGTTGTTTTACATCAAGGCGTTGCCGGATGTTTTAAGCTGGTCCATGCTGGGTTTGGCAGCGGTCGGATTTTTAATTTCCGCGTCCACGGGTCAGATAAAGAAATTGCGAATTCCTTTACTCTGGATCGTTTTGTTTTATCTGTTTGCCAGCGTGATCGCTTATAAGGAGACGCGGTATTTTTATCTGATAACTCCGGCGGGAGTGCTCCTGGCGGTGGGGGGGCTTTGCGGGGGATTGGAAAAGACGCGTCTGAAACAGTCGGGAACGATAATTCTTGGCTTGGTGATGGTTTTTCAATATCTCAACGGTTGGCGACAGAATCCGGATCGTCTCGGCGATTACGAAGTGGCGGTGCGGTTGATTCTGGCCAGTGGCGACGCGAATTTTGTGCTGGTTGATGCAACCCGTGACGGCCAATTTGTTTTTGACATGCGGCGACTACAGGGAGCGGATGGAAGGGTTTCAACGATTCGCGGCAGCAAGCTGCTTTATGCGCATACAGAATCTGATGTTCTGAGCCTGATTGCGAATTACGGGATTAGCTATATCGTGGTAGAAAGCGGACCGCCAGATATCCCAAACTGGCAGGACGTTTTTCCTCGGCCATCACAGCTTTTGCGGAAGGTTCTATGTAATAGACTCTTGTTTGAAAAATTGGCGAGTTATCCCATCAGCGAAAACCGGATTTGGAATAACGTTCAGATGGAAGTCTATAGGATAAAATGTCTAAATCCTAATTCCTAATGTCTAATCAATGTCTCAATGACTAATGTCCAAATGTCTAAGCGAAGAATCTGTAAGCAGTTCTTTTTAGATATTAGTCATTTAAGAATTAGTCATTGATTAGACATTAGGAATTAGGATTTAGACATTTCTACCCGTGGTTTTTGCCGCAGCATTTTTTGAACTTTTTACCGGACCCGCAAGAGCAGGGATCGTTGGGTTTGACCTTGGGAACGTCGCGGCGGATGGTTTTTGCGGCTTGAGCCTCACCCTGTTGCTGCATGGCGGCCTGGCGATCCTCAGCGGAAAATTGCGACGCTTCCGCATGCTGGGTCTGCTGATTTTGCCAGACGGACCTGGCCTGCATGGACCCGGAGATATGGACTTTTAAGATCAGGTCCGTCACCTGCTCGCGGATCGAATCCAACATGCGGTGAAACATCTGCGTCCCTTCGCGCTTGTACTCGATCTTGGGATCGCGCTCGGCGTAGCCGCGAAGACCGATCGCCCCTTTCAGATGATCCATGCCCAGAAGGTGTTCCTTCCAGACGCTGTCATAGACGTTCAGCAGAACGAATTCCTCCAGGTGCGTAAGTTCGCTTCGCAGGAAGGACCTTGCCCTGGCGACGAGCGGGTCGCGGATGGATTCTTTTGTCTGATTCTGAATATCAAGATCGACCAGGAAGCGTTGTTTTGCCCATTGGGCAAGTTCGTCCAGCCGGTCGTCATATTGGGCGATGGCCTGGTCGATTTGGTCTTCCAGCTTGCCTTTGTCCATGAAATCTTCCGCGAGCTGGACGATCTGGTTACGAATCTGGTTAAGTTCCTGATTCTGAAGGTCTTCTAGCTTCCAGCCG
The DNA here is from genome assembly GCA_041658725.1 of Phycisphaerae bacterium. Taxonomy (GTDB): domain Bacteria; phylum Planctomycetota; class Phycisphaerae; order JAAYCJ01; family JAAYCJ01; genus JBAZZQ01. Next base: position 10,933 of record JBAZZQ010000064.1, read on the forward strand.
GCGTTGTATTTATGATTGACCCAATCCACGAGCGCGCCGGCGCTGGAAGCGGTCTCGGTTTGTTCCTGGGCGAGCAGCGTATTGCTGAGGGCAAAATCGACGGGAAATTCGATTTCCCGACGATGGTAGGCGGCATGGACCTGATCACCGATGAATTTTGTGAGCGTTTTCGGGGACAGTTCGACGATGTCTTGAAGCCGAACCGCCACGTTGAATTTATTTTTCGTCCAGTCGGCCAAGGCCGATCGGGAGTAATTGGAGTCCAGACAGCGATTGAGGGGGCTAAAGTCGAAGCGGTCGAGTTTCTCCATCGCGCTGCTAATAAGTTGTTCTTCGATTTCCACTGGTTCCTGCTTGGCCAGATGGGTCAGCGAAAGGGAAACGTTGAAACGGCTCATAGCCCATTTGGCAAGTCCGCGGTAATCCCAATCCTTACGCTCGATATCGGGATCGAGGTATTCGCCGATAGTGATCGAAATGGTGCTCCTGGCTTCATCCTGGGCCGCTTCCTTGAATCGCGCGGAGAGGTCTTCCAGAGAATCCATATCGAGTTTTTCGGGAGCGACGATAATTCCCAGGGTGCCTTTGGCCCATTCTGACGCGCATCTGGCGGGATACAGATCGTCCAGGAAAGTATCGACGGCCTCGTCCACAACGTCCTCGATCATTTGCCAAATCAACTGATCGAGATTTTTTCCGTCGAGGATTCGCTGGCGCTGGCGATAGAAAATCTGTCGCTGATAATCCATGACCTCGTCGTATTCGAGGAGGTTTTTGCGGATGGAAAAGTTTCGCTCCTCGACTTTTTTCTGAGCGCGTTCGATTCCACTTGAGATTCGTTTGTTTTCAATGGCCATGCCTTCTTCCATTCCCAGCCAGTCGAGCATTTTCAAGACCCAATCCCCGGCGAACATTCGCAGAAGCTCGTCTTCGAGGGAGAGGAAGAATCGGCTTGAACCGGGATCACCCTGGCGACCAGCGCGGCCGCGAAGCTGGTTGTCGATCCGGCGGGCTTCGTGACGTTCGGTTCCGACGATGTGCAACCCGCAGGGCGGCTCGAGTTTGCAAAATGTTCGACCCAAAAGGGGAAACCGCGAATCGATTTTAGGTTTGAAACAGTGGGCGCAAACACCGTCCCATTCCGGGCAATGGATGCAGCACTTGGTGGCGATAACGTTGTTTTCTTTGATCAAAGCGCCGACGCATTTGGGATAGACCACGCCCTTATCCAGTTTGATATCGGTTCCTCTACCGGCCATGTTGGTGGCGATGGTAACGTTGCCTTCCAGGTTTCTCCCGCCGTGTTTCGGATCATGCCGGAAACCGGCCTTTGCGACTATTTCGGCCTCACGGGCGTGATTCTTGGCGTTTAAGACCTCATGATCGATTCCGTGCCGACGGGTGAGTAAGGTCGAGAGTTTTTCGGAATTTTCAATCGAGACAGTACCGACCAGCACGGGCCTACCACCCGGTAATTCGGGGGTCAGTTCGATCAGTAAATCTCGCATGGGGGACCACTCTTTTTCATCGTTCTGGGCGGCTTTGATAGCCTCGTCTATTCGCGAGGTTACTGCGGAATCTTTTTCGTAAACGGCCCGCATGGCCTGGAGCAACTTCAAGACCAATTCCGGATCGTCAGGGAATCCCTGGAGAGAAATCGACCGGATTTCCTCGACGATGGCGTCGTATTTTTCTTTCATGCTGCGATAAATGCGGTCGTTGTGATCGATACGGTTGATGGGCCGGTTGGTCGGAATGGAAACGACCTCCAGGCCGTAAATTTTCATGAACTCTTCCGACTCCGTCATGGCTGTTCCGGTCATGCCGGAGAGCTTGCAATAGAGTTTGAAAAAATTCTGAATAGTGATGGTGGCCAAGGTTTGTGTTTCTTCCTTGACCCGGACTCCTTCTTTCGCTTCCACGGACTGGTGCAGACCATCGGACCATTGCCTGCCCACCATGAGTCGTCCGGTGAATTCATCTACGATAATCACTTCCCCGTCTTTGACCACGTAATCCTTGTCCCGCTCATAGACAACATGGGCGCGTAAGGAATTATCGATAAGGTGGGGCCATTCCATGTTGGCTCCGACGTAAAATGAGCCGATATTCGCCACTTCCTGTGCCACGGTTACTCCGTCATGCGTCATGTGCGCCGTTTTCCGGTCGCGCTCGACCACATAATAAAGCGTGTGATTGATCGCCGCCGCTTCATCTTCCGTCAGCCAGGTAGGGTCCTGGGAAAACTTTTTGGCGCCGTCTTCCACCCGCGATTCGGGGATACCAGCTTCCGACGCACGCTTCTTTAGGGGGTCAAGATTTTTGATCCGTGATTGCGTTTCGTGAATGGCCGATTGCTGTTTTGCGGTCAGGGTTCTGGCCACACGATCGGCGATGCGGTATCGGTTCACATCATCCCTGGCCGGTCCGGAAATGATCAGTGGCGTTCGGGCTTCATCGATGAGAATCGAATCGACCTCGTCGATGATCGCGTAATTGAGCGGCCCCTGCACCTGGTCTACCCGCCGGACCTTCATATTATCTCGTAGGTAATCGAAACCCAGTTCGTTATTGGTTCCGTAGGTGATGTCAAATTCGTACTGTTCCTTTCGGGCCTCTCCGACACTATCCATGTCCGATTGAATCGCCCCGACGGTCAGGCCCAGGGATTCAAAAATCGGCGACATCCAGTCACGGTCGCGTTTGACAAGATAATCGTTGACGCTGACCACGTGGACCCTAAGACCGAGCAGCACGTTGACATAACAAGGTAAAGTCGCCACGAGGGTTTTTCCCTCCCCGGTGGCCATTTCCGAGATTTTTCCTTCATGCAGGACTCTTCCGCCGATCATCTGGACATTGAAATGCCGCATGGCCAGGTGGCGCTTGCTCGCCTCGCGGATGGTAGCGAAGGCTTCGGGCAGGACAATGGCGGCGCAGTCGGTCAGACCGGAAATAATCTGCTGTTTTAATTTTTTCCGCCGTTCTTCCGGAACTTCCTGCAATTCGATCAGGAGATCAGACAGCGACTTATCGTGAAAGATTTCCTGTTTTTTTTCTTCGATTCGTTTTTTGAATTCGCCCGTTTTGGCCCGTAGCTCCTCATCGGACAATTTTTCGTAAACCGGTTCGAGTTCATTGATGGCCGCGACAAATTGCCGATTCGCCTTGACGTATCGCGAACTGCTGGAGCCGAAAACTTTTTTCAGAATGAGGCCGAGAATGTCGCTCATTTTGCCCTTTCCAGATATTCCCCTGTGCGGGTATCCACGCGAATAACCACACCGGCGTCAATAAATCCCGGCACCCGCACTTTTACGCCGGTTTCCAAAATGGCTTCTTTGGGCTGATTGGTGGCGGTGGACCCTTTGACCACGGGTGGGGTTTCCTTGACCATGAGTTCCACGGTATTGGGCACTTCGATGGAAACGACGATCCCCTCGTAGATGGTGACCTGGACCGGAGTGTTGGGTTTGAGCCACTTGATCACATCGCCGATCAGGTCATGCGAAATGGAAACCTGCTCATAGGTTTCATAATCCATAAACACATGATCGGTCCCCTGGGAATAAAGGTATTCCATTTCTTTCTTTTCGATAAAGGCCTCTTCCACGGTATCGGTGGACCGGATTCGCTCTTCCAGCAACTGACCGGTTTTGAGGCTCCGAATCTTCAATTGAATATAAGACCGCCAGTTTCCCTTGGCGGTATGCTGAAAGTCCACAATAACATAAACGACACCTTCAAGGATAATCGCCATGCCACGCCGGATTTCGGTCGCTTTGATCATAATAAAATTACTCCTGTTATCGTTTTGGGTTCTTAGCCTTTTATCATAAACAAAATAATAAGGTTGTTCATTATACCCAAATTAAGATAAGGTTTCACGCATAAGATGGAATAAAATTCAATGTGTTGATACTCCTATGAACCCTTGTATAATAAATTAATATATCATAAAGCCTAATTCGGAGATAAATTTATGCTCTTACAAATTATCCGCGGTATTTTTTTGATGTGCCTGGTTGCCATCGCTCTGTCTTATGTCATGAACAGTCCCGCCGAAGACACCAAAGCGATTAACGAAGGGTATAAGTTATTTGTTTTTCATAAGCAATCCGTGCTTTTGGGATTGGTCGGGATCGGAATCCTGATCATCGGATTGGATTTACTGATTTCGCGGAAATCGCTTTCCGCGATTTCGGGTCTTTTTATGGGTTTGCTGGCCGGGATGCTGTTGGCGTTTATTTTTTCCCTGGTGATGGATATGGTCATCGGGGTAATCGCCTCGGATTTGCGTGAACCGATCTATTCGACCATTATGCGTGATGTCAACGGCAAAGCACTTCCCCAGACGGTGGTCACCAGCTATCGCGACACCCCCGCCGTCAGTGCTGCCAAACTGGTGGTTGGAATCATTTGCTGTTACCTGTCGGTCAGTTTTATCCTTCAGACCAAAGACGATATTCGATTTGTCATCCCTTACGTCGAATTTGAAAAACAGATCAAAGGCGGCCGACCGTTGATTCTCGATACATCGGCCATTATCGACGGAAGGATTCTGGATGTGGCAAAAACGAAGATTTTCGATAATCCCCTGGTGGTCCCGCGGTTCGTGCTCCAGGAACTCCAAGCCGTCGCCGACTCCACAGATCGACTCAAACGGAATCGCGGTCGGCGAGGGCTGGACATCATCAATAAATTACAAACGGAAAAGGGATTGGATATCAGTATCTACGAAAAGCCAGGGCATGATATTCGTCAACCGGTCGATCAAAAACTGGTAACTCTGGCCGAGGATATTAAAGGTAAAATCGTCACCACCGATTTTAATCTCAACAAGGTCGCGCATATCCGAGGGGTGGAGGTCGTCAATATCAATGATTTGACCAATGCCTTAAAACCCGTGGTCCTGCCGGGGGAAACCCTCGAAGTCAAAATCATCAAAGCCGGGGTCGAACAAGGGCAGGGGGTGGCTTATCTGGAAGACGGAACGATGGTCGTCGTCGAAGGGGCCCGGAAGCGGATCGGTGAAATGCTGATTGTAAACATCACCAGTTCGCTGCAAACCTCGGCGGGAAGGATGATTTTCGCCCGGGTCGATGATGGGACCGATCCGCGAATTAACGGACACCAGGCTTAGGAGGATAAAAATGGCAAAAGAATTTTCGGTCATTATTCCCGCCGCGGGCAACAGTACGCGATTTGGCGGGAAGATAAAAAAACCGTTTGCCCAGATCGACGGACGGGCGGTCTTTCTTCGCACACTGGAAATGTTTATCAACCGGGAAGATGTTCTGGAGACGATTCTCGTCGTCAGTCCTGATGATTACGATATGGTGAAAACCAAATTCGGAGCGAATCTGGGTTTCATGGGGGTTCGCCTTGTTAAAGGCGGCGCGGAGCGTTACAAGACCGTTCAGCTTGCCCTGAACACGGTTGATCCACAGGCCAAAATGATCGCCATTCATGACGCGGTTCGGCCATGTCTGACCCATGAAAAAATCAGCGAGGTTTTTCAAGCGGCGATAAAACATGGCGCCGCGATTCTGGCTGTGCAGGTCTCGGATACCCTCAAAAAAGTGGGTAAGGATAATTTGATTGAAGAGACTGTGGAGCGAAACCATCTTTACATGGCCCAGACCCCGCAGGTCTTTAAGGCCGATCTGATCCGGGACGCTTACAAAAAACTATCCTCATCGGTAAGGAATATCACCGATGACGCCCAGGTAGCCGAAATGGCAGGCTATAAAGTAGCGATCGTTCACAGCGAGATAACGAATCTAAAGATTACCGTGCCTTCCGATTTGAAGCTCGCCGAATCGATCTTGAATATTCTGCCGAAACCCAAACCCAAAGCTCCGCTAAATCCCTTCGAAGAGGCCCAATGGTAAACAATCATAAATCAGAAATTAAAAATCAGAAATTCATCTTCGGTCCCGTTCCCAGCCGTCGATTGGGGCGTTCCCTGGGGGTCGATCTAATTCCCTTCAAGACCTGCACCTTCGACTGCGTTTATTGCCAACTTGGCCGAACGACGCATCTGGCCCTGGAACGACGGGAATTCGTGCCGATGGACGAAGTAGTCAAACAAATCAAAGAGACGCTGGTTCAGTGTCCCCGGCCCGATTATATCACCCTGGCCGGATCGGGCGAACCGACGCTTTACAGCCGCCTGGGTGAACTGATCGATCATATTCATCTTTTGACCGATGTGCCCATCGATATCATCACCAACGGTTCGACGCTGTGGAACGATGAAGTTTTCCAGGCCGTCATTCGGACCGATCTGGTCATCCCTTCACTGGACGCCGGAGATGAAGAAACCTACAACAAAATTAATCGCCCAACCAGCGAAATCAATTTTCAAAAGCTTCTGGACGGATTAAATCGTTTATGCCGAACCTGTCCTGAAAAAGTCTGGCTTGAAGTTTTTCTGATTGGTGGAATCAATGATGATATCGGCCAGGTAAAAAAGATTGCCGATCTGGTCCGGCCTTTTAACTGCGCTAAAATCCAGCTTAATACCGCCGTTCGTCCACCCGCGGAAAAATTCGTTCAACTGGTGTCAGCCCAGCGATTGGAGGAACTGGCCGATCTCTTTACCCCCCGCGCCGAAGTGATCGCTGATTTTCCAACTCCGCAAGTTACCGGGCAATTCCATCCCCAGGCCGATACGGTCCTGGAAATGCTTCGCCGCCGGCCTTGCACCTTAAATGACATCATCGCCGGACTGGGACTTTCCAGGAACGAAGCCATACAAATTATTGAATCCCTGCGTCGAGAAAAAAAGATACATTCGCAAATTCAGCAGGATAAGGAATATTATGTAAGCGGTCCGTAGAGACGCATTGCATATAATTGTATACATTAAAATTAAATATCCAATATCCGACACTCAACACCCAACATCCAAGTAAAGAAAAACGATACGCCGTTTCGTCGCTCTCTCTTCACTTGAGTGGTGGATGTCGAGTGTTGGATATTAAATTGAATTGAACGAGGTTATTAGGATAATGTCTGACAATATATCAGATACGCGGAAAAATGGTGGCTCATTTCGCCTACGTATCCGGGCTCTTATTGTTCTTGCTTTTGTACTGGGGTTATTGGGCGTGGCCGTTTATCTTGATCCGATTCGGCTGGAGAACACTTCGAATACCGGTTACAGATTTCTCAGTCCTTGCGGATTTCTGCAATCCACCGGATACCCATGCCCGACCTGTTATATGACCCGATCGTTTACCTACCTGATGCATGGCCGACCCGATCGAGCGTTTCTCGCCCAGCCGTTTGGCGCCTTGCTGTGCCTGATGGTGATTTATCTGGGCTGGGGAGCGATATCCGTACTGTATACCGGAAAGTCCTGGAAACCATTCTGGTTTCACTGGTCGAAAAAATGGCTTATCGCGATAATTCTTCTCGCCTTTATGTCGGGATGGATTTTCCGCCTGGTTTATGGTACATTCATCACTCATGAGTTTCCGTTGCGTCATTAAAAAAAGCGAGAAATCATAGTGATGACAAAATATCTATACCGTGCGGTAAAAGTCGGATTGTTACTGAGTTTCCTTATCGCCGTGGGTGGATGTAATCTCATTGCCGCTCCTCTGGCGGTCCTGGGTCAGGGTCAAACCAGGAAGGTTCCCGCGGAATACGCCGAGTTACCCGGAAAACACCTGGTCATCTGGGTCTGGGCTGATGAATCTCTCCTGTTCGACTATCCCGCCATTCGAGAGGACGTGGCCAGCCATGCCCGATATTTCATTAAAGAACACGTCAAAAACGCGAAGATCGTCGATATCGCCGTCGTGGATAAATTTCAGCGGTCGCAGTACGAAGCCGACTCCATGCCGATTGTCCAGATTGGGAGAAAATTCAACGCCGACGTGATCCTCTTTATCCAGGTCTCGGATTTCGTCACCCGGCCCGGTAGCGCTCCAAATTTGTTCCAGGGCAGAATAAATGCCCAATCCGCCCTTTACGACTGCAATGGTATCTTGCCAGTGGAAAACCCCCAGCGTAAAGTATGGTCGGGAAAAATCGAAGTCGTCTACCCCGAGCATCCGATGGGAATGATGGAGACCACGGATTTGCGAATTCGTTCCGCTCTGCTGCAATTATTCGGAGAAAAACTGGCCAAGAAGTTTTATGAAACAAAAGAGCCGGTCGAAGGAAAATGAAAATGAAACGAAAGAGCCTGCTTTTAATGCTGGTCGTCATTACCCTCGGCGGATGCCGACTTGGAATGCTGCTCCAACCCGATCCGAGGCCGCTGGTCGAAGCGAAATACAAAATCGCCAAAGGGAAAAAATTGGCAGTCCTGATCGACGATTACATGTCTCCCGTCAATAACCCCGAATTGAAATCCGTCCTGGCCAAGAAAATTGCCGACGGGCTTGTCGAAGGCGGAGCCGTTCGGGCCGGCAGTGTGGTCAGTATCGAAAGTGTCAATCAAATCCCTAAAGATTCACCGGACGGCAAAAAAATATCCATCCAACATATCGGAAGCCAAGTCCAGGCGGATTATGTACTCTATGTCAACATCATCGACTTTAAAATCCAGGGCGATCCTGAAAATCCGTTGATTCAGCCCACGGCTAGGGCTTATATCAAAGTCATCGACGTCAGCACCGGCGAGCGACTCTGGCCAATCGACGTTACGGGCGAACCGGTTGAAGCCCAGGGGCGGATGGATACGGAAACGCTTTCTGATAACCCCGACACCTCCAAGTGGACCGACACGCTGACCGATCTCTTATCTGTTGAAGTCGTACAATTGTTCTTCGATCATCGATCCGGCAAATAATTTTTGTAACCGTTCAGTTCACCCTCATTGTCATCATCCGGCTTGACCGGATGATGACGAAAGAGAGAGAATAATGACAGGATAGGGCCGAGGCCTGAACGGGTGCTATTTTTTTTTATCCGCGTCATCTTCCGGCACGTCCTGCTCCGCCGGCAGAACTCCATGCGAGCTTAGAAACTCCTGGATGATTTCTCTGGCCCGCGGTTCCTGATCTTCGGGGACGAGGATCTCCAGGTCGCCGAGCGGAGAGACGTCTCCCCACACGGCGGCGGTCGAACGATTGGCCAGATAGGCTTCGATCCCGGCGTCTTTTAAGTGCTGCACAATCAGCTCCCCCTGCCATTCCGTCTCCGGTCCAAATACTTTTACGATGTTTTTTTCTTCCATGATTTATCCTCGTCTATTTGAATTTCTCTTAATAAATTTTATCCCAGCCGGACCCTAAAACCAATAGGCCATTATTTTTCCAATTCACGAAGGGCTCGGCCAAAATTCTTTTGCAATCCGGCGACCGTCTGGGCCCGGGTTTGTCTCTGAATTCTTTCTTTCGCGGAATTGGCGCTGAGCGGAAATACTTTTTCTTCGCGATTCAATTCGCTTTCCGCGGTGGCCAGGATCAATCCGGTACGGGTATCGACCAGCGCCGCCTGGCAGGCACTATAATATCCGACGGTATACGCGGCGTTCTTATACCCATCGCTGGCGTTATCCTGCTGAATATAAACCAGCAGCAGGGGCGCGTGCAGCATGGCAGCCGCGTCGCGAAGCTTTTTAAGAGTGGGGTTTCCCGTCAGGAGCGATGGATTGATAAACAACACCCGCCGGACGATTCCTTTATAAAATTTTCCCCGCTGACCCGTGAGATTTCGCCAGCCGTCGGCCTCGTCGCCACGGAGCGTCTCAACGGCGTATTGACCGGCATCGTGTTCCTCATACGCATATTCGGGATAAGGGTTCTGAACCTTGGCAACCGCCACGACCACGGGAAATTCGGGCTTCACCTGGGCCGCAAGGTACTTTTCGATTTTTTGTTCCGATAGATCCGCCAGTTCCGGAGAAAGCACGCTGAGTTTCGGAACGGGCCTGGTTAGTGGACGATAACTTGCGCATCCGAAAACCAGAACGCCGGATAAGATCATTCCCACCTTAAAATATCGATTAATCCCGCTGTGCATTGAAAACTCCTTTTAAAACACCATCGACCATTCCATGTAATCTAATTTTAATCTCGCAAACATCTTAATTGCAAATCAATATCAAATATTTACTCAAATTGACCGGTTTTTAAAATAATGACACGGAAAATCACAAAAGAAGTGCGGCCTATTCTGTCGATAAGTGGTTTGGAAACAAATGCTTATCGGAGGATAAGCCGCATGATTACTATCGGCAG
>JBAZZQ010000065.1:0-20831 GCA_041658725.1 Phycisphaerae bacterium
CTTTCATCGAACGCTCCTATTTTGCCGGTTTTTAGCTGTTCCATCAGCTTTTCCTGCAATTTAGCGCGCCGATAAAAAAACGCAACCCCTTATTTCAAAAAATCTTAAATTGTTTTTCAGGGACGACGAATTTAATCGAAGTCCCGGTGATAATCGGTGCCGTTATACTGATTGCAATACTGCCCCTATGAAGATGGGTCCTCGCGAAATTCCTAAACGCGGCATTTGTGCTTCAAACCTGAAACAAATCTTTACAGCATTGTATGAATACAGCCAGAATTACAATGGCGTTTATCCAACCGTGGAGTAAATTCACTGACAATCACAGCAGCGGGGAACTCTGGAAGGCAGATATTGATCCGCGAGCGGTCCTCGGTGCCGATGCGAATAATGGCGGCCAACCGAATTATCCCGGAAAAAAGTTTTCCCTCGATGGATACGATCTGAAAAAGTTCGTCAATATCGCCAATCATTACGGGTATGGTCAAAAGTAAATTCATTCCAGATGTCGAGCTTTCCCTTCATTCCTGAGGCGCCAGATTTAGAAATCGCGTTCGAGCCAATTTTCCAATTTCTTTCGTGAATTCCTCCATGTGGATATAACGGCATTCGATGCGAGCTTTTTCGGCGGCGAAGGCCAGCAAATGGCTCTCCAGAGACTCTCGGGCTGATGAGAGATGGGAAACTGACGGATTTTCCACGCTCTCAATAAACTGATCAATCAGAATAATATCCCCTCCCATGTGGCCGCTATCAATCCATTCCGGAGTCAACTGTTCAAGTTTGTCGGTCAGGAAGTCTCGAATCCGAATGTCATTCTTGACCAGATTTCCGTGCAGTTCACCTCTAGTGCCACTGATACGAATCGTGCGTGTATCGTCCCGCGTGTGCGCCATCATCGTCAGTGTCGCGGTTGAGCCACCGGTAAATTCCATCGTCACAACCTGTTGATCGCAGACATCATTCCCGCTTCGATAGACACACCTGGAACAGAAAGTCTGCTTCAGATATTCATAAGGGTCTTTGGCATCGGCCAGTTCACACATCGCATGGAAAGCCTTTTTAATATAAAACCGCCCCGGGTCCACATAAAGCCGCAAGGCCGAATAAGGACACTCCCGCTCAAACGGACATCCGTCGGTACATCGCTCGGGAACCGGCCCCGGCGCCCGGTCGGGGCGAAACTGAAAGAGATTGCCCACGGAGGCGATTCCCCGTACCGACTGGTTCATCAGCCAGCGAAGAATGTCCAGGTCGTGGCAGCACTTGGCCAGGATCGATGGGGCGGTCAGGTCGCTACGTCCCCATTCCCGCCGAACAAAACTGTGAGCGAAATGCCAGAACCCGACGTTCTCCATCTGGGTAATGTTGACCGTTTGTCCAAGTTTGCCCGCGTGAAGGGCCGATTGTATTTCCTGATAAAAAGGAACAAACCGCAGAACGTGCCCAACAGATAAAATCCGATTGAATTTTTCGGCTGCCCAGACCATGGCAAGACACTCGACCGGATCGACGGACATGGGTTTTTCCACGAGAACATGATACCCCTTCTCAAGCAGGGCAACCGTCGGGGAAAAGTGCAGACGGTCCGCAGTGACGACGAACGCCGCCTCGGCCAACTGATCACGGCTCATCAGGTCCTCCCAGGAAGCAAAGCGGTGTTCGGGAGGAATACCATGTTGGTCGGCGAATTTTTGTCGCCGGGTCGCGTCCGGTTCAGCTACGGCGACATATCGCAGTTTATGCGGGAATTGCAGGCCATAATGGCTGTAAGTATCCGAGCCTCGCGCTCCGGCGCCAATCAAAACAGCGTTTAATTTTTTCATCAGGTTTCCTTTTCGTAATATATAAGTTCAGTCTGTTTTTCGCAAGGTCTTCTCCCCTGAACCCGCAGCGTGGAACATCACCGCACGGCAATTAGACTCGGTAAGAAATGCCAAATGTCGTCCGGCACGAAACTCAGTGCCCGTCCACATCCCAAGGTCGTCGCCGCTCAGGGCATCGGTCAATTGGTAATCAATCTCCGCCGGCAGGTCCGGAATCGTCACCTCGGCTGCCTGCGATCCCGATTCGTTGCGGAAAATACATATCATACCTGTGCCATCACGGCGGTACCGAGCAAAGCCATCCCAGTCTCCAAAGTCGATCGCACGGTCGTCCCGCAACGTGCAGAATTCCGTCAAGGCTCCACCGAGCAAGATATCATTATACCGGGCACAGAGGGTAGTTAGGACCTTACGCTTGGTATCCGGGATCCGCCTCAAATCTCCGGCCACCAATGGCGCACCCACAAAGGTCGTCAGCAGGTTCTCTACATCGTTGTCGCCTTGCAGGCACATCAGGCTGCCCATAATACGCTCAATTGGCAGAACGGTTCCGAAGCTGTAGAGCGTATTGCGGATCGTTCGGGCCTGATATGCTTCGGATTCATTGGTGCACATATTAGACGCATGGTGCCATTCACTGAGACGCAGGGCCGCAATGCCGGGAGCCTGGGTGCCGATGCATTCGAAACTAAAATCAATCATGGTATCGGGAAATCGAGTCTTGACCTGGTCGCGAATAAAACCCAGGGCCCGGTACTGTTCCCACACGGAGTCCAACCCATTGCGGTGGTGTGGGTGCTGGGTCGAGCAGCATCCCGGAGGCAAAACCCCATAGGGGCTGAGTATGCTGCTAAAGTCCAGTTTGAAGTAATCGACCTTATGTCGGGCCGCCAATTCAAGGAGCTCCTTTGTCGCAACATCGCGGTGTCCTGAAGCCAGACACCACGTCGGGCAGTCATTCCAGCCCAGCTTCTTGGGTCGGCCGCACGAGTCAAGTGAGTGGTTTTCCGGCCTCACGCCGATCTCATGCATGTTCGCACCGAGGGAATACCACAGACCAAAACGCATCCTGGCTGACTTGACGCGATCCACCACGATGCCCAATCCGCATGGGAACTTGGTTGTGTCAACCGTCCAATTCCCGGCAAACCAGCCATCATCCACAAGAAAACTGCCAAATCCCAAGGTGCCTGCCACATCGGCCAGTTCGCACAAGAGCGTTTCATTGATATTCTTAAGAAACGGTATCCAGGTACAGTACATCACTGTGCCGGGATCCGGGCAGGCGGGCAGATCACGGCGGAGCATCTCCCGGAATCGGTTGCGATGGGCCACTCCATTGCGGTCACCCGTATACAGACACAAATACGCCTTGTCCGTGACCAGGGTCTGACCCTTCTGAAGATACGCGTTAAAATCGCCGGTGCTCATGCTATAGCCGCAGGCAATGGCTTCAGGCCAGTTTGGGTAAACCATGAAGAACCGCAGCGGACCCTGTGCCCCGTTGCCAAGCCAAAATCCTTCGTTAAGACGCTCGTCGTGAAACTGGAGGATATCTTCATCCCCACAGGCGGCAAACATCGGCGGCATACGGCGTAATCCTTGTTGGCCGTAGAAGGCCCCATCCGTAAATGTTCCCGGACAAATGCTGAGTATCTCAAAGAAACAATTACTGATGTGCAGATCATTTGTCAGGGCAGTAATCTCCAACCACTTGATGCAGCCGGCGAGATCGGGGTGTATCTCGTAACAGACCTTGACCTGGGCCAAATGCCGTACCAACTGGAACTGCAACTCAAGAATTTCGCTGCTTTGCCGGCCTGGCGTTATCCGATGCCCCAGGAATTTCAGGTGGATTTGACTGTCTATCTTAGTGCCGTCCCGGACGAGACAGACTGGTTTTTGGTAACTGCGGACAACCTGGCCATCGATCGAGAACTGGAATTCGGCCACTTCTGGATTGCGGACATAGTCACGGCCGCTGTTCTTGTTGAGCAGAGATACCGTCCGTAGCCCATCGGTATCTACTTGCACTTCGCGACAAAACAAAGAATTCTCAATCTTAAAGCAATTATTGAATGCGGTAATCATAATTGGTAGCCTCTGATACGTGTTTAAATCAGCATGAGGGAGTCCAAAGTCCGGATATCCATTGGTAAAGAGGGTCGCCGACAAAGCGGTGGCAAGGGGCTTGGTCGTAATATATTTTCAATTGCCGTGCGGCATTGAGTGTCCGGTAAACCCGGCATACTTTCGCCAGGTATTGACGAGATTGAAGCGGGTCTTTACGTACCTCCTGGGAGATAAACAGGGGAGTTGGAGCAATCGCGGCCAACAGATCGGGGATATCCAACTGTGTCAGGAAACCCGGGATACAGGCAATGGCTCCCTGGCTGACCGGTTCACCCCGTACGATGCGTTCTTGCCAGGAAGGAAATCGTCCGCTGATGGCGACGGCTTTGACGCGGGGATCGGTGGCGGCCAAAAGGGCCGAGACAGTTCCACCCATACTGAAACCCACCGCCCCGATCTTATCGGCTTTGACCGTCGGCCAGTTTTTCAAGACGGAAAGAGCGGTCTGTGCGTCACTGACGCACCAGCCCAGGTAATTTTTTCCCAGCATCATGGCACTGAGAATCCAATCGTTGGAAGGCAAGGCCCCGAGTTCGGCGCCGGACCCTCGAGAGCCGAACCCGGGGAAATGAAAACTCATCGTTACATACCCCTGGTTCGCCAACTGCAGGGCGTAATCGCACGCATACTGTTTCTGAGATCGCTTGCCTTCCGGTGATCCATTCACAAGTCCGGTAACCGCCGCCATTCCCCCAGGAATGCAGCCATGAAGGCAAAGCCAAGCAGGACGTTTTTTATCTCTCGACGCCGGTTCCATGATCACCGCCTCCCAGACCGATTCATCCGAAGGAATAACCAGGATGCGAGAAACCAGAAGGGTTCCCTGCCGTCGAACATCGATAGGCCGGAATTGAACGGACCTGGAGCGGTTCGTCAAACCCAACATACGGTGAAGAGTACCTGACGTTCGCTTTTTCCAGGAAAGGATAGTTTCGGTATCGCCGCAAACGGATGATAATCTTGGCTGAAGCTTTTTTGCCCATTTTGCGACCGTTTGGTCAGCGGCCAGGAGGGAGGAATCTCTTTTTTGCTTCTCCATGACTTTTCTATCTCACAATGACTTTTTGGTTGATTAGATGGGTTTGCAGTTTACCGACATCTAATTGTCGAGGCAAGCATTTCTCCTTGACGCTGAGAGCGGCGGCGGTTCCGGCAGCCTGGCCGGTCGACATGGTGCAGGTCATGACACGAATCGCCGCTTGGGCCTCGTGGGTTGCGGAGATCATGCGTCCGGCGGCCAACAGGCCATCTACCTTTTGCGGCACGAGGGATCGATACGGGATGGTGTAATATCGGCCCGGAACCCATTCTTTTTCCGGAAAATAGGTGCTGCCGTCGTCCGGGCTATGGATATCAATGGGATAGCTGTTACAGGCAATGCTATCCTCAAATTTTCGATAACTCATGATGTCCTCCGACGTCAGGACATATTCTCCGACCATGCGTCGGCTCTCGCGGATACCCAGGCAGGAAGCACATTTGGCAAGGTATGCCTTTTCGAACCCAGGAACATGCTCGCGATAAAAAGTTACCAGTTCCATGACCATCTTTCGTCCTAGAACTTCCGAGGCCGTCCAATTATCCGGATTTGTGGGGTTGACATTCAGGATTCGGGTGGCATTAAAAAAAACTTCACCCGACCGACCGGGAACCTGCCATTGCAGGGCAATTTTACTCCCCCGCAAAGGATTCAGCACCGGATGGGTTACGGCATATCGATCCCAAGCGTCGCCGATTTTTTCCCGGTCTTCCACATATCTATTCAGGTCTACATTGGCCATACTGAAAAGCATCGATGCGGGTTGGGCCTTATTGTCGGATTTTCTGCCGTATTCCATCGGCACTCCCGCCAGTGTCAGAACATCGCCGTCGCCCGTGCAGTCGATGGTTACTTTTGCGCGAATGGCCCGGCGGGTGGTTTTGCAGAGAGTCACGCAGCCCGTGCATCGATTCTGATCCATTAAAACATCGCTTACCTGGGTATGAAAATGAAGTTTGACACCGGCCAGCAAAAGTTTTTCTAAGACGATCATTTTGAGTTTTTCGCCGTCGTATCCGATCCAGTCGATCCGTTCGGCAAAATCCTCCAGGCATTCTTGGCCGACACCCAGTCCGCCCTGTCGCAGGAGTTCCTGGGCAATTTCATAAATGATACCGCCAACGATTCGCCGACCGGCTCCATCATGGAACTTGGTCAATAACAAGGGCATGCCAATCACGCCACCAAAATCTGCCGCGATCAAGGATGTCTTGGCCCCGTTTCGTGCGGCGGCCAGAGCCGCTCCGATCCCCGACGATCCACATCCTACCACCAGCACATCACAATTTTCCGTAACCGGTACTTCCCGTGCCGGTAAGGTAATTGTCTCATTCATACTGTTTTCCTTTTCCAAAATTAATATCGTCCGTACTCCTGGGCCGTTCGGATCATGGCCCGGATGTTTTCATCCGGGGTGTCCCGCCCGCACTGGTCGCCGGTGGAGAGGATGAATCCGCCTCCTTCACCGGCGTCCTCAATGGCCTTTCGGCTCGCTCGAACGACCTCCTCTACGCTTCCTCGCAACATCACGTCCGTCGTCTGCAAATTCCCCATCAGTGCGATTTTCCCCCGGCTTATTTTTTTGGCGTCGGCAAGCTCTACATCTCCCATCGGAGGGCATTCCAGTGGGTTCATGCAGTCCAGGTCGGTCTCGGCGACAAAGGTTTCAAGAAGGAACTTGCTCTTTCCGCAGGCGTGAAGCATGGTTGGCATTCCCGCCTGGCGGCATAGAGAGGTAATGTCCTTGATCGTGGGCAGAGAGTATTTGCAAAAAAGATCGGGACTCGACAAGGATAATAACCCGGAGGCTCCGATCATGAGAAAGTCCGGTTTGACCGGTCCGTTTATGTAGCGTTTGGCAACGTCGAGGTATAGCCTCTGTTCGATCTTCAGTAAAGTGTCCATCATCTCCGGAAAATCAAGAACGGCTTCGATGGCCGCCTCCAGTCCTCCATTGAATAACCCGGTCCATGTATGCAGGCCTGGGCAGCCAACGACCAATCCCCAAATACCCAGGTCACCGAAATCTTCATAACTTTCTTGTCCACCGGACCAATCGATATCGGTTACATCCGAGTCAAACCACTGGAGTATCAGCGGCAAATCCTCTTTAATATTCTTAATGAACTTTTCTGTTATCGTAGGCGGATCGGCAGGGTAGTACAGTGTCTGCTGGCTAAAGTTACCGATGGATGTTTCGTACAGTGTGGTTTGTTTGCATCGTCCTTCCGGCAGAGTTTGTATTTCGGAGGTAATCGTCGGGTCGATTCCATGCCGGTTTTTATATATAATTTTCGGTTGCCAGTTCTGATACCACCCGTCAAAACCGAAGTATTTGACCGCCTCCGTATAAGCCTGACCAAGAGGAGGATTGTGATGCAGGTAGATTTGCTCGAATGTCTTACCGGTTAACCGGCAGGGGATCATATTGGAGATGTCCGGACAGACCGGAACACGATCCGGCTTTTCGCCTCGGATGGCGACCAACATTCGTTCTTTATTCGTCATGGCATACGCGCAAAATATAAAATTTCATAAAAATCCCATTGTGCTTTTAACCGCTGGGAATTAAAATATACCAAAGAACATACGTATGTTCAAGAGGATTTTTGAATTACACAGAAGAAAATCATTATAGTGAGTATCTAAAATAAAATGAACATTAATGTAGGAAATTTCATAATTGATTCACAAGGATACTTCAGCCGGGATGGTCAGCGAATATTTCCTATCGGTGTGAACTATTGGCCCGGGTCTTGCGGTGTTGACATGTGGCAGAATTGGCCGGTTGACGAAATAAAACATGATCTGGATTTGATAGGGCGGTTGGGTCTTAACTGCCTGCGTTTTTTTCTTCGCTGGCAGGATTTCGAACCGCAGCTTGGCCAATATGATGTCGGAGCATTTGATCGACTCTGCCAATTCATGACCTGGTGCAGCGAACGGGATTTGCTGGTTCAGCCAACATTGTTTGTCGGATGGATGAGCGGTGGCCTGTTCTGGCCGGCATGGAAAGGTTCACGTAATCTTTTTCATGATCCTTTGATGATAGAACGTGCAGTTGCCTTTGCCGGTAAGGCGGCGGGAATGCTGGGCTCTTTCAGGAAGATCGTTCTGGCTATCGATCAAGGAAACGAGTTGGATTGTTTGCCGGATTCGCACGAATCCTCATGCGATCAGATTGTCCATTGGTCCCAGGCCGTGAACGAAGCGATACGCAAATCGTTTCCAGGCTGCCTGATTATCAGTGGAAATGACCATGTTCAAGTTAAGGATGATACCGCCTGGCGGCTGGATGTAAATCTTGGCCTTGACCTGGTGAGCATGCACGCGTATCCGGTGCCCGGATGGCACAATGCGATTGCGTTTGATGGTCTTACGGACCCCTTATGTCAATCGTTACTTCCCTTTTATACAAAATTTGCCCGGGCGTTTGGCCCCGTGATGGTTCAGGAATTTGGTTCAATTATTTCCTATGGAACGGAGGCGATTGATCGATATCTTCAAGCTGTATTGCCCGCCTGTTTAAAAGTTGGGGCGAATGGGTTTCTTTGGTGGTGCCTTCGGAATATTAGGGCAACGAGTTATAACTATGTTCGCGTTCCCTTCGAAAGATCGCTTGGTCTGGTAGACGACCAAGACCATCCCAAGCCCGCACTCACCGCGTTCCTTACGTTTGCGGCGTCGTTGAAAGAAGGGAATATTCCCGATCTGTCTTCTCACAATAAACCCTCCATCGGGCTATATATTCCAAAATCTTATTATTATCGTAATGTGCCGGAAAATCCGGGGAACCTCCCGAACCGATTGTCTTCATGGTTGATTCTGGCCAATTATATCCTGGAATCCCTGGGGCACAGTCCGGCGATGGTGCGGGGTGGCCGGCAGATTGATCCGGAGATCAAAACGATTCTGATTCCCGGTTCACTGATCGATGAACATGAAGCAACGGCTCTGGAAACCTGGGTGGCATCGGGAGGAACATTGATTTGGCACGGTCCGTCTTATACTGCCTGGTGCGGGGTGCAATCACAACTGACCGGAGCTGTTCCAATCGATTTTCGTGAAACTTCCTCGGTTTTGGCTGAAGCGTTCTCCGACCGCTGGTCCTTTAAAACGTTTCCGGGCGGTACGATGGTGGAACTGGAAATGAAAACCGCAACATCTGTCGTGTACGATCAACGTCAACTTCCCCTGGTTTTGGTCAATCGTTTGGGGCACGGCTCGGTCGTTACTGCCTTGCCGTGTGTTGAGCAGGAACTGGTGGACGCCGGTGGGCAGCGGGCTGTGCGGGACCGTTGGAAACGTTGGTATGAAGGAATGCTTTCAATCGCATTAGAATAAGAAAGGAAGAATAAAATGCCGTTGGTTGATTTGCCTCTGAACGAATTATACACATACGAAGGCCGTAATCCCTGTCCGAAGGATATGGACGCATATTGGGAAAAGGCTTTGGCGGAAATGAAATCCACAGATTCGAAGGTTGAACTGATCCCCGCGACATTTACGGTTCCATTTGCCGAATGCTTTGATCTGTATTTTACCGGAGTTCGCGGGGCACGAATCCATGCATTGTATCTCCGTCCCAAACAGGCGATTGGCATCGGGCATAAGAAACCCCATCCGGCGGTTTTAATGTTTCATGGTTATTCTGGAAGTGCCGGAGATTGGTCGAGCACGTTCAGTTATGTGGCCCTGGGGTTTTCTGTGGCCGCGATGGATTGCCGGGGACAGGGCGGATTGTCAGAAGATACGGGAGGGGTGAAAGGGAATACGTTGCATGGACACATTATTCGTGGTTTGAACGATCGGCCGGAAAATCTTCTTTTTCGGCAGATTTTTCTCGATACGGCCCAGTTGGCAAATATTGTCATGGCGATGCCGGAAGTGGATCCGGATCGCGTCGGGGCAATCGGTCAGTCACAGGGTGGGGGGCTAACGTTGGCTTGCGGCGCTCTGGAGCCAAGAATTAAAAGGCTTGTTCCGTTTTATCCTTTTCTATGCGATTATAAACGTGTATGGGAAATGGATCTTGCCCTCGAAGCCTACGAAGAGCTGAAATCATTTTTCAGGCGATTCGACCCTCGACATGAGCGGGAAGAAGAAATCTTTACACAACTGGGTTATATCGATGTTCAGCATTTGGCCAAACGAATTCAGGGACAGGTGCTCTGGGGTCTGGGACTGGCGGATAAAATTTGCCCGCCATCGACGCAATTTTCCGCCTATAACAAAATTCGCAGTCCCAGGCACATGGTGATTTACCCGGATTTCGGACATGAACATCTGCCCGGATTTTACGATCAAGCGTTTCAATTTCTTTCGGAGTTGTAATTGCTTTTTTGATAGGTCTCGGCGAGTTCCGAAAAAAGCCTTGATAGAGAAGAGACTACAATCAATACGAAGGAGATATACGAATGGATAAATTGGTACCACAGGTCAGACGTTTTTCAGGTCTGGAGCCTTATGAACAGCAAGAACCCGGAATCGCTTTTTTCCAATGGGTTTTAAAGCAGAACGAAATTCCTGGAACCTGTATGGGGCATGTTACGCTTGAAGGGCCGATTCACAAGACGCCGGGCGTTCACGAAGATTTCGATCAGGTTTACCTGATCTATTCCGGAACGGGAACGGTACATCTGGGAGATACGCGTGTTCAAATCGCCGAACCGGCGGCGGTCATCATTCCTCGCGGAACGAAGCATTCGGTCCAATTGCAGGCCGGCGAAAAGATAAAATATGTATTTGTCAATCGAATCTAATCACTATTTAGAATAAGTATAAGGATTATTTAATGGATATTTTAGCCCATATTGCCGAGTCTCCGATATTGGTTGCTGTTCATCCGCAGTATGCCCGATGTATGGAAAAATTTTGCCGATTCCTGGAAATTCTTTCTCAGGAGGGATATCTGGCGATGGAACTGATGGCCCGTCCGTTGGATAGTGCCGTTGAGGTTATGAAGGAACTACGAGACCTTCCTCAACGCAAACTCGTGAGTATTGGGCTGGCGACGATACGAACAATCGGTGATGCCCAGCAGGCGATAGCGGCGGGCTCTGATTTTTTAGTGTCTCCGGCCTTTAGCGAGCGTGTATTGGAGGCGAGCATTGAGGCGGGGATTCCTTATCTCCCTGCCGTTTCAACAATGCAGGATGTTCAGGACGTCTGGGAAGCGTTTGATCGGATCGGCCGGAAGGTATCGGTTTTGAAGTTGTGTCCGGTGGAGTTTATGACACCTCCTTACATTACGTCTCTTGGAAAATGCTATCCAGGAATTACCTTCTGTCCTACCGGAACGGTTCCTTTGCAGGAAATTCCACGTTGGGCGGCCATGGAATTCATCGGCCCACCCATTGAAAGTACTTATACGCCGGGAGAATGGATTGCCGAAGGTCGGTATGAGCAAATTAAAGAACGACTGCGGATGCTTCGTCATCTATCTGAGGTGGGAAAGCAAACCAGACGGAAATCATGATTTGAAAGGAAAGAGATGGTGCAGGCCGATTTTTTCAATAATCTGAATTCCCTGGTTTCATGAAGCATTGACGCGTTTATTGTTTGCCTTGAGCGCAGGTGCCCTGGTGGGAATTGAACGTGAATTTCAGGGTCGACCGGCGGGATTACGAACGCACATTCTGGTGTGCTTGGGAGCGGCTCTGGTGTCCCTGATCTCCATTGAGACCGCTCGAATGGCCCAGCCCGTGAATGCCCAGGTCCACCTAAACATCGATCCGGGCCGAATTATTGCGGGAGTGGTAACGGGTATCGGATTCATGGGTGCGGGGGCCATTATAAAGATGGGGGTATCGGCCCGAGGTCTGACTACGGCGGCCTCGCTTTGGGGGATAGCCATTATTGGAATGGGGTATGGGTTCGGACTTTATTATACTCCCACTATCGGTACTTTTCTGATGCTTTTTACGCTCTTGGTTCTCGGCCGGGCCGAGAAAAAGATAAAACGAAATTGGTACAAGACCGTAGTGGTAAAGCTGAAAGGGTCTCATGATGGGATCGGTCGTTTGCGTGAGGCATTCAAGGCCAGGGGGTGGTGGATAATCGACATGAACATAAGCAATGATAATCATGGTCATGCTTTGTATGTGGAATACGAAATGCGATTGCCTGGAAAACATGAGATCGAGAATCTTGTTACTCTTTTATTGAATGCCGATTTTGTGGAAGACTTTCGAATAAGGTAACCGTTTCATGTGTCCCAAAATTAATCTGCATATTCATACGCTGCAATCCAGGTGTGCGCAACGTGAAATGACGGTGAATAATATTATAATGAAAGCGCAGGCCGCAGGGCTTGAAGTGATCGGCCTGTCTGATCACCTCCATGAAAAGAACAGGGATTTTAATGAAATGATCCTGACCACGCGAAGATGTCTAACCCAAATAGAAACTTCCATAACTGTTTTGGTTGGATGTGAAGCCCAAATGGTTTCACCTGAGAAGGTCACGATCGACCAATCCGTAGCGGTTCAACTGGATTATGTGAGCATCTCGGCCGATCATTATCACGTACCTGAGGTGGAAAATCCGAGAAAAAAAACACCACCGGCCTATGCCGATCACTATCTGAAAATGCTGGAGGGAGCTCTCGATACGGGATTTTGCAGCATGATTTCACACCCATTCGTATTCTCAAAAGTGGAAGAAATGGATGTCCGGCAGGCACTGGCGGCGTACGATAAGAAAGCGTTGACTTCCATTCTGAAAAAAGCGGCCGACCGAAATGTCGCCTTTGAATTTAATCCAAAACATGCCGCAACTTTCCCCGGGTTTTATACGGAGTTGGTCTCGACATTTCACGATTTGGGTGTAAAATTTACCATCGGAACCGATGCGCATTCTCTATCGGATATCGGGTATGTTATTTCCGACGACCTGATTAAAGCATTAGGGATCAACGAAGATGATTTTACGGTTCCGATCAAGACGTGCAATAGGATACGATAAATAAAAAGGGCGGTAAAAAAGGATGAAGGCAATCCGCCGAATAGTCTATTTAACCGACGTGCATCTGGGCGGTGATGACCAGATGTGGTCCCAACAACCGGCCTGTCCACAGTTGGTTCCTCAATTGCTGACCGACTTGAGGGAATGGATTGCATGTAATCACATGGATTTGGTTTTATGCGGGGGAGATCTGATTCATAATGGAACCCGCATTCAACAGGAACAGGCGTATAACATTTTATCTTCGTTTCCTGCTTCTGTTCGGTTGTGTTTGGGGAATCACGATTTGGCATTACCGGATTCTTTGGCCAACTGGTTTCAATACTGCCCGGAACTTTGGGGTTCGCAAGGGACGGCAACCGGAGATGTCGTACTGGATATTGGTTCCGCATTATTGATCATAGTAACGAATTGCTGGCATGGATACGGGCCTGATCCCTCATTTTATTGTCCCGGTGATGGCAAAGTATGGGCAGGTCTGATCGAAAAACAATATGCGTGGCTGGAAAAACAACTTAAACAATCACAAAACAAACCGGTCATCCTGGCCATGCACGCAACGCTTTATCCTTTGCCGACGACTTTGACGGCAGCGCCCTTCCCGATCCACGGACCGGAAGGACCTTATGCTGAAAAAATGGCGCAGTTCGTTGTCGAGCACCCACAAATCAAACTGGTACTCTCCGGCCATTGTCATGCCACATGCAGGACTTACCAGAATGGATGCGTTCATTTAACCACCTCTGCCTTTGTCGAGCCACCGTTTCAGGTCAGAACCATTACGATAACGGAAAATGCCTTTGACGTTACGACGACCTGTTTTGTAGATATTGAAGCATATACCCCGTCGATCAATCGCCAAAAACTTTGGACGGCGGGAGGCTGGTCCGATTGGTGTATACACATTCCCTTTTAGATGGCTGATCCGATCAAACGGATTGAAACCGGAATCGTACCGTTTTCGTGGCCCCTTAACCTTTGTAATTTCCCCCAATAGGAATCTGGGTATTTTCAAAATAATTATCATCCACGCGGCAGGGTGTGGACAATTCCAGAAGCAGCGCCGACCCAATTCCGGTAAAACGATGCACTTTTCCCGCAGGCACCGGCAAAACGTCCCCCGAATGCATTTCCCGTACCGATTGGTCGTACATCATCTCGACCTTGCCGCGAACGATGAAAAAAGTTTCGTGTTTGATCTGGTGCCGATGAGTCGGACAGGTCTGTCCGGCAAAGACAAAGAGATATTTTCCGCAATAACCGGCCTCCGCTTCATTGGCGATCCAGTATTCAATCAATCCGATCTTTGCAAAGTCGTTCAGGCCAAAATCCCAAACTAAAGGTTCAACCGGAGGCACGACAAGGTTCCAGTCTTTCATCTGTCGCCCAAAGTCATCCAATGCCTTTTGTTTAATGGGTTCCCGAACGGCGATATCCAAAGCCTTCTTTAACTCGTCCATATTTGTCGTCCTTTTCTGATAATATAAACGATTTACTCAACACGTTCGACAATATTTCCTAAAAGAAAACGCTGAAAGACATGGCTGTAAGTTCGCCCGGGGTAAATATCCGGCATCGAAGGATCAGGTTGACGATGGGCGACGAAAAAGCGATTGTTTCCCAGATGTTCGAGGCATGGGTATGAGGTGAAGTATCGGGCTTTTTTCAAGAGGTCGGCATCTTCGGGGATTCTCAGTTCTGGAAGGCCGTCCAAAAGCAGTTCGGGTTTCCAGGTCTGCCCGTCATCTTGGGTCGTGAATATTTGGACCCCCCAATCGCGAATCGGGGAGTAATAGCGGTCCATGAGGAACGGTCGGCTGGTAAATCGCTGGTTCGAGCCGGGTTCCCGTTCTTCGGGTAATAACGGCCGGTAGCGGGTCGTCACATTTCCAGGCCAACTCCGGGCTGCCATGACCAGTTGTCCGTCCGTTGTTAGTCGCATCCGTGTTTCACTGATGTTGATATTGATGAAGGTGGCGGGAGTCCAGGAGAGGCCGCCGTCTTGCGAGATGGATCGAGTTCCTAGGGGAAAACCTTTTTCGGTATCGAATAGGTCTGTGCGAGAAATCGCCAGAATTCGGCCGTCGGGCAATTCAATGATCGATGTTTCGTTAATCATTGATCCCAGTGTGCTCTTGTCCTGCTCAATGAAGCTTAAAAAAGCCCACGTTTGACCGTCGTCCTGGGAAGAGAGAATCATAACCTGTCCCCTTGGCGGGGTTATATGTTCGGAAAACGAATACACCGGCAGAAGGATGCGTCCCGATTTGACTCGAATGGCCTGCCCGAAATAACAATGAATTGGCCGGGAATCTTCGATCAGGGTTTGAGGTTGCGACCAGGATTTTCCACCATCCGTCGAACGTATGAACCGGCAAAGAATCGGGTTTTCAGGATGACGTTTATGGTCCTGGATCTCTTCATAGATAATCAGCACCACGTTATCGATGGCGGAGACCGCCCCCGTGATACCGCCCAGAGGCAAGTCCGAGTTCAACGTCATCTCCGGCTCGCTCCACGTTAACCCTCCGTCCGACGAACGCCGCAGAAACGATTTCTGATTGGCTATAATATCGGTGTAGTCGGTATGAAGTAACAGCAAATCTCCGTTGGGCAAAATACTCACCGTCGGATCCTGACTCAGGTGCGGGCAAATGACAAACTGCTTGGCTATTCTGAACATGTTTCACTCCTGTCGTATTCACCCGGGAGGGGAATGCTGGGAATATTTTGCAAGTCCAACCGGATCATGCGAATGTTAATTGTTTTATCATTGTCAATCATGTCTAGTCGCTTTTCCTGAACTACGCAAAATTCCACAAAATTTTGTTTGCATTTTAAATCTAATCTATTACAATATACCAATGAACACACGTATGTTCAAGCATAAATTGCGAAGATTTTTCAGCGGAGGCAATACGGTGGCGATAACGAAAAGGGAAACGATGGTTAAGACGAGGACACGTTACTTATCGGTATTGTCGTTATCGGGGAGACATCTGCTAAAATTTATCCTGGTTGTTTTTCTTTTAGTGGCTGCGGTTACAACACAAGCTCAGGTGAACGTGGCCCTTCACCGCCCGTACACATGGAACGTTGCCCCAAGCTATTCGTTGTGTACCGATTCGGGAGACTCCACCCAATTGACAGATGGTGTGTTCAGCCCTTCCGATCCTATGTGGATGTTTTGGACCAGCATGTCCACCGTCGGGTGGGTGGATGGAACCGGGGCGATTGTTTTGACGTTGGACCTGGGGCAACTCGAACCGATCAATAGCATTTCCTTTCGCACCGCGGGTGGTTCCTCCGGCGTCAGCCATCCCGCTTTCATCGATGTCTGGACGAGCAGTGACAATGCGACCTACGACTATCGGGGCGAGTTGTTTTCGATGGCTTGGGCTAATGATTATCCAATAAGCAATTCGACCATCCATCGGACAACAGGGGTGTATCGCTACCTGGCCGATAATCTGACGTTGGCCGGCCGATACGTTAAGTTGGCGGTTTACCGCGGCAGCGGTTATATGTTCTGCGATGAAATGGAGGTGTTTCGGGGGGCTTTCGATCCCAACACGGTTCCGCAGAGTTCTACTCGTCTGAGCGGCACCTCGGATTTTGCGACGTGGTCCAGAACCAAGCGGTACGATCCGGTTGCCCGTGTTCGCATGTTGATGGACCTTCAGGAACTGGAGAGTCACCCCCTGGCCGGGACGTATGCTACCCAGATACAGAATCTGCGTCAGCAGGTGTTGAGCATGGCCCGAATCAATTCGCTGGATATGACCCTGGGCGTGCCTTATACGTCGCTGCATCAAAGCATCTGGGCGTTGAACGGGGAGATGGATCATGCCCTAAATCCCTCTCTGGGCCGATCAGACTTCAGGGTTTCTCCCGCCCAGTTGTATCAACCGTTGCATCCGTTCAATTCCGATAACGTTACCGGCACCGGAACGATCGACATTCAGATGCTCGGCAATGAATCCAGGTCCGCCGCGGTCAACATCACCAATGATACCAACGCTGCCAAGACAGTTGCCATAACACTCACCGGGTTCGGAAATTCGCTGCCAACGAACAGTGTAACGCTACACGTGGTGAGATTTACCGAAGCCCAGGAACGTTTCATCGCAAGTACCGCCCTGGTCAACGCGACCGGCGCCGGGAACAACGCCTGGACTTGTACGCTGCCTGCTGGAGCCGTAAGCCAACTCTGGCTGACGGTAAATTCGGAAAATGTTCCCAATGGGGAGTATTCAGGGCAACTGGAAATAACCCCCGCCGGAGGCTCGACAATGATCACGCTAGTAACGGTTAAAGTCTACCGCGGACGTCTGCCGGATGTTCCCCTTGTGGAAGGTTTAACCTGGGATTATACGAGTCTTCCCGCCAGCTATAGTGTCATCACCGACCAAAACAATAATCTGGTCATGTCTCTGCTTGAAGAAAACCGGGTGCAGTCTCATTGGCTTGCCCCGAACGGGGTGTGCTCCACGTATGGGACATACAACTCGGATGGAACCTACAATGTACCGCCGAATTTTGACCTCCTTAATAACTGGCTGAATGATTTGGCGGCAAGCGGCAAACCGACCAAACGATACTATATCTATTTGAACGCCGCGACGGAACCCTTTAATACCTACTACTCCGGCGGATTTGCGTTTGGAACACTCCAGTGGCAAACGGCGGTTAAAAGCTTCTTCCAGGCCTTTGTTCAGCAAATAGACAATCGAGGTTTGGACCGTAGTTCGTTTGTTTTCTGCATGTATGATGAGCCAAAAGGGAACTCGACGGATGGAATTGCCGCGGCTTATGGTCAAATGGCGAAGGAAGTCTCCCAGGAATTAAAAATATTCACCAACCCCCTCTACACGACGATCCCGTCGGATCAGGGCAGCTTGGACCTGTTAGCCGGCGCTGATATTATAATGCCCCAGTTGGATTGTTTACTGGGCAACACGAACCTTTACAACTACTATAAAAATCTACAGTCCCAGGGCAAGGAACTGGGTGCCTTCAAATGTCAGGAAGGTGGATTGTACAGGGGCACGGAGAGTTATTTTCGATCGCTGGCGTGGAACGCCGCACTGTACGGGCTGGATCACATTGGAGTCTGGGCGGCACTGAATGAGAATTGGAGCACCACATGGGACGATTTTCGCGCTCAATTCAACTACGAAATGATTTTTGCCAACCCCACCAGTGTCACCCTATCCAAGACCCTTACCGCCTGGCGGGATGGAATCCAGGACTGCGAGTATTTCCGTCTTCTGGAATCCACCATTGGGCAATGCGAAGCGATGGGAGTGCCCGCGTCCTTCACTCTTTGGGCCGAGAGCAAAATTACGGGACGGGCGGCCAGTGCCCTTTCCAGCGGCCAATACGACCAGGAAAGAATACAGCTTCTTGAACCCCTCGCCCAACTGTCCACGGTAATGCCCAAGGATCACCTGTATTTTCATGAAGACTTCAATTCCGGCCAGTTGGACCCCTCGAGGTTTAGCCTGATCGATCCCAATCCGTCTGCCCAAACCACCGTTACGTCGGGTAAACTGCAGGTCAGGTGCACCGAGGAGATTATTACCACCCAGGCGTTCCCGCTGAGTGACGGCGAAATCACGTTTACCGCGATGATGGGCCAGCAGGGAGCGGAAGACGGTCATATCCTCAAGGTCTATAACAGTGACAAGTCGCAATACCTGAAGTTCGTCTGCGAGGAAGCAGGCGGCGGGCAATTATGCGTCTCTTTGCGCAGGATGGCTTCGGATGGGACTACGTTGGCCGTGTATTTTGACACGATTATCACGGGAAATCTTTCGACCGAGGCCAAGATGCTCGTTCTGAACATCGATTCGACGGAACTGGAGCTGTCAATCGTTTATCCCGATAGCGCGGTCGGCGGAGTCTCCCCTAAACGACTGCTTTACCAGGGCGCCAATTCCTTGAATTGGACTTTCAACGAAATATTCTTCGCGATGTCAAACAACAATCTTTCTGCCGATTCCATGACCGTATGGGACGATGTTTATGTCTCGCAAATTCCCGGACCGGTAACCGTCAAGGGCACAGTTACGCTGGGTGATTTTACGGACAACGTTACCACCGTTCCGGTGATCATTGAAATCCGCGATGTCGATAATGTGACTGCCCTTGAGACGCACACGGTTCATTTAACCTCCGTCGGCTCGTATGTCTTCAATACGTCTCTAACCGGTATGTATGACTTGACGGCTAAGGCATCACACTGGCTTCGCCAAAAACAGTCTGACATCGAGCTGAGCGTCGGAGCGGATGTGACCGTCGACTTTTTGGGCTTGGTCAACGGTGACTGCGACGGCGACAACGAGATCACTTCGATTGATCTGTCGATCATATTATCAGCCATGGACATTATGGTCGGTGATCCACAGTTTGACAAAAGGGCAGATCTGGATGCAGATACTCAGGTTACCTCAACCGATCTATCGATCCTTTTAACCAATATGACCGTGGTAGGGAATCCGTGATCTTTATAATTTTCATCTATTGACTTTTATATATTTTTTATTACAATATAGGCATGAACATACGTATGTTCAACAAAATCAATAAAGTTTAATGGGAAAAACTGATAATGGCCTCAACCATCAAAGAAATCGCGATTAAGGCAGGAGTTAGCCATTCGACCGTATCCCGGCTATTGAGCGGGGACCAGCAGTTGAGGATTTCAGAGACGAAGGCTCGGGAAATCCGGGAGGTTATTAAAAAAAGCGGGGGATGTCAGCCACATCGAACGGCTCGGGGACTGGTGTCCCGCCGGGCCGAAGTGATAGTCTGGCCCATCAACAAAGATCAAAAAGAACAACTCTGGCATAGCTCCTATATCATTAAGACGACCATGGAAGGCGTGGAAGAAGTTCTGCGGGAAAACGGTTTTCGTCTGTCTGTTACGTTTTTTTCCGACCCCGATAAATTGACCGAGTTACCCTCGTTGTTTGATCGGCGGGATTTTGCGGACGGGGCTTTTCTGTCTTGGAGCATTGTTAACCGGGAACTGGCTCAGATTATTCTGGAAAAACGATACCCGCACGTGGGGTTGGATCCTGCCGTGGAAAATCTTGGGATTAATTGTGTCCTGGCTGACGAACTAACCGGGATATCCCAGGCGGTCAGCCATCTGGCTGATTGCGGGCATCGGCGGATCGGATTTATAGGTCGGTCCGTGCCCCTTCCCCGATTCGAGACTTTTCGAAAACTGGCCCTTAACCTGGGGCTGGAGATGCCGCAGGAGAATATCATTCTGGAACCTCTGGATTCAAGCAGCAGCCATTGGGAAACCGATGCCAGGAAACTGGGAAAAGATGCCTTTTCAAAACTGCTCAAACAGGGAAAATTTACAGCCGTATTCTGCGAAAATGATGCCTTCGCCTTCGGCGCCGTGGACGCGATGCGGGAACTGGGTATGGAACCGGGACACCAGATCAGTCTGGTGGGCTTCGACGACATCGAATCGGTGGGTTGGGTTCCCTTCGGAGAGCCTCTTTTGACTACTGTTCATTATCCCTTGCGGGATATAGGTATTCGGGCGGCCCGGGTCCTTCTGGATCAGGTGATGAATGGCTGGCGGGAACCCAAGGTGGAGAGGGTCGAAACGAAACTGGTGATCCGCAAAACAGTAGGTCAAGCATGTTAAGATTGTGTTTTAGGCAGGATGTTCCTGCTTAAAAATAAGTGGTGTTATTGATTTTTGAACAAGGAGACGAAACATGAAAAGAGTACTATTGGGAATGATGGTGTCAGGGCTAATTTTAACGCTTCTGGCGGGAACGGCATCGGCGACGATCCTTTTGTCGGAGGATTTTGAAACCGGGTTTACGGATGGGATTTCC
>JBAZZQ010000066.1:0-19510 GCA_041658725.1 Phycisphaerae bacterium
GCCAATAACTCCGTTGAAGGACGATCCATGTCCCAACCTCCTTGAAAATACACACCTGCCGTGTCAAGTATCTCAAAAATAGGAGGTTGCGCCAATTAAGATGTTTAAAGCAGTGGTTTAAGAAAACCCACCCTACGGGACTCTATTTTTCTATTCGCAATCGAAAATTGGAGAACTAAATGAGTGTACCTGGATACCAAGAGTTTATGCTACCGTTACTACAGATCGCTTCCGATGGGCAAGAACACAGTATTTCGGAGGCAATCGAAACATTGGCAATGAAGATGGGTATTTCGACGGAAGATCAAGAGCTGCTTCTGCCGAGTGGCACACAAACACTTTTCTATAATCGTGTGTCTTGGGCAATCACATACCTGACCAAGGGTCTTTTGTTGGAAAAATCCGGTCGGGGCCGATTCAAGATTACACAGAGGGGTGTTGATGTGTTGGGGAAAAACCCGGTTCGCATCGATAACAACTTCCTGGACCAGTACGCAGAATACCGAGATTTCAGAGCAAAGAAAAATTTGAAAGCGTGCGAGACTAGGAACTCCGCAAATTCATTGACATTCCCTACCGAGGACGAGGTCACTCCAGCGGAACAACTGGAAGCAGCCTACAAAGAGCTTCGCAATACTCTTGCTGACGACTTACAAATTCGTGTACACGAAAGTACACCCAAATTCTTTGAGTATTTAGTGATCAGGTTGCTGGTGGCCTTAGGATACGGGGGAGGGCAGATTGATCGTGCAGAAGTGACTGGTAAGAGCGGCGATGAAGGGATAGACGGTATCATAAGGGAAGATCGGTTGGGACTCGACATGGTATATGTCCAAGCGAAGAAGTGGGATGATTCCGTAGGTCCGGGTGAGATTGACAAATTTGTTGGTAGCCTGATGCGGAAGAAAGCCACTAAGGGAGTGTTCATCACGAGTGGTACTTTTACGGAAGGCGCACATCGCGCAGCCAAAGAAGCAGCAGTGAAAGTCCGCCTCATAGACGGAGACGAATTGGCAGAACTGATGATTGACTTCAATGTTGGTGTTGCACCGTCGGACACGTACATCATCAAAAAACTTGACACCGACTTCTTTGAAGGAATGGTGTAAGCCAGGCAGGCTGGATTTTCTTAAATCCACCATTTTCCGCTACGCGATTTTCTTTTGTTTTTTTATGATCCCCACCAGCGAGCGTAGGGCCTTATTGACCGAATCGTGGTCGGGGAAAAATTTCGCGATATCCGGGTCAATCACGACCACGTTCGTTCCTTTCGCGTATTTTTTCGCATATTTTCCCTGCACCGCCCCTGTGAAATCATATTCCTCAAGCATGTCGGGATCTTTTCGCATTCGCTTCATATTGTTCCCTTTTGGTACTTGATTATAGGTTTTCTGAACGGGTTTGACATAGCCTTGTCTTACCTTTGCGTGCTGGTGTCTGACTAAAATTTCTGGCGTAATCTAAGTCCTCGTCATTGCCCGGCTTGACCGGGCAATCCAGCTTTTTTCAATTTACCGCAACTCCTCGTACAAATCCTCCCACGCCGGATTATCCCTCGCAATCAAGTCCAGTTTCCACTTATCGTTTTTGTGCTCCTCCACTCGCCGAAGCAAATTGTTCGTCACACCGATATAAAGCGTGCCATTCCTCTGGCTGGCCAGAATGTAGACGAAATATGTTTCCAGGCGAAAATCATATATCACCGGTTGGTTGTTCACAATATTCTGGATCGTCCGGTCAAGCCGGACGATGACGGGGGAGGGTGGCCAGAAAAATTAGTCAGACACAACCCGAAACCAGAAATTGAAATCCCTTGCAACTGTCCGCCCTGGAGTTTAAACTTAGTGCCATTCAACAAAATTTTGGGAGTTAAACAGTTGATAGACAACCGTGAAGAACGGATCGCAAAAAGGATTTTAATCATCGGTCTGGATGGCGCGACCTTCGACGTTCTGGGTCCCATCATGGATCAGGGTTTTATGCCGCACCTTCGGCACCTGATCAACACGGGCACGAGCGGGATTTTAAACAGCACCAAACCCCCCATCACGCCCGCCGCGTGGACCACGTTCATGACCGGCATGGGTCCGGGCCGTCACGGGGTGATCGATTTCGAGCATTATGATCCCCAGACCAATTCACTCACCTTCAACAGCACCTTCCAGATCAAGGACAAAACGATCTGGCAGATACTCTCGGAAAAAAAATTCCGGGTCGGGTCCATTCATTTGCCAATGACGTATCCGCCCCCGGCAGTCAACGGCTTTGTGGTCAGCGGGTTTGAAACCCCGTCCATCGAAACCAATTTTACGTATCCGGCGGATCTCAAACAAGCCATCCTCCGCGAGATTCCGGATTATACCTACAGCACCAATTGGCAAAGGGGCGTCCTGGGTGGAAAAAGCCGGTTTTCCGAAAATCTGGAATATTTCAAACGAAATTTCCGCCAGAACGTAAAGCTGGCCCAGCTTTGCAGCGAGACCTACGGCTGGGACGCTATGATGGTTCTCTTCAAGCTCGTCGATAACATTCAGCATAAATGTTGGAAATATCTGACTCCTGAGGCCGCCGACAAACATCCCAACGAGAGGCGCATGGTTTACAGCTGTTTCCAGGTGCTCGATGAATGTATCGGAAAACTAATGGATCTCGCCCGAGAACAAGAAGCCACCGTCATCATCATGTCCGATCATGGCCACGGAAGTCTCGATGGACGGGCGCAACCCAATTGTCTTTTAAAAAAATGGGGATACCTGAATCTGATCGGTTCGGTTTCTCAATTTAAAGCCCGGGTTCACAATACCTGGTATCGGCTGACCAAGAAAAAAGGTGGTCGATACGCCCAGCCGGATATGGGAATCGAACGCGACCTCGCCATCGATTGGAGTCAAACCAGGGCCTGTGTGATGCACGCGGGGATTTATGGCTTTTTGTATATCAATCTCAAAGGCCGGCAACCCCTGGGCATCGTGGAGCCTCGTGAGTACGAGTCGCTTCGCGATAAACTCATCGAGCAATTGCTGGGCGTCCGGGATGAATTATTCGGTGAGCCGGTTTTCCAGGAAGTCCTCAAACCCGAGGAACTTTACCGCTGCAGCCGCGAGGATCATAAAAGTCTGCCCGACCTGATGCTGATTCCGAGAACCGGATTGGCCGTCGTAAGAAAAATCCGCGGCTCAAAAGCCGTCAACTGGGCCCTGGACGGAAGATTGGGCGGAACGCATCGCGTGGAAGGAATTTTTGTCGCCCACGGCCCAGGCGTCAAACCCGGCTTAAAAATCAACGCGGACATCGCCGATATTACCCCCACCCTAATCGCCATGCTCGGACTCGCCGTCCCCGCCGATATGGAAGGAAAAGCCCTGACCAATATCTTTGAACCGCCCCTCAACGTAAAATTCGAACCCCCGAAAAAATACGAAGCCGTCGAAGGACCATCGGAAATTTATTCCGAGGCAGAACAGCGAGTGCTCACACAAAGATTATCCGATCTGGGTTATCTCGAATAGGCCCCATGCACCCACCCCCCCCCGAATCGCGATGGCAGAACTTGGAGAATTCCAAAGATGCTAAAAGGGAATTAAGTATGGTGTCCCTTGGAATTCCCAGGCCATAAAGGCATTGGGTTAAACCGTTGTGTTCCGCTAAAAAGCTTCCTCAAGAGATTTTGCTTTTTTTAATCTCGCGTATGATGTGTATCGAGAATTGTATAATGCTTTAACAGTTCCTTTAGAAACAAGTTTTATTGGCTTGATTTTCTTCGCTGGTTCATAAAAATTTAAGATGTATTTATTAGAATCTTTCCATAGACCAATTGATTTTACTTTAGCGATATGAGTAATTGCTGAAGTAGGTGCAACCTGATATGCTGCAATATATTTAATCTTGGGGATCATACTTGGATGAATACGAATTTCATGCCAGCAATTCTCTCCAATAAAAGTTTCCTTAAATCCATCTTCTCTCGCAGGTACAACAATTGTGTCAATTTCAGATGGGTCAACAGTTTTCGTTTTGGTTGTAGCTTCTTTTTTAGATGAGACTACGGGCATAGAAACATCAGCTAAAAATGGCTCAAATTGATATATTCGCTCACCGTCGGAGTTAACATATCGTTGTAATATTATAATTTCTACTGGAAAGCTAAATTGCCGTTTCAAAGCACTTTCAAGCTCATCCGAGATTTCATCAATGATAACAAGAACATTAAATTTGTTGTCCCCATGTATCATCTTCTCCAGCAGATAATCTATATTTTCAAAACCGTTTTCATCAGCATAATCCATGCATTTTCCAAATGCTTCTTTATCTTTTATTAGACCGTCTTTGACAAGTTCTTTAATTTTATGTGGTGAGGTTCCAAACGATAGTGAAAACTCTAAGACCTGGACAGCAATATGTTTCAGGGGTTCATGTCTTACTAATTCATTTTCTACAACGTATAATTTTGGTTCTTTTTTGCTCGAAAGGTCTATTAAGTAGCCGTCCGGTATGTTCTTTGTCTTCCCCTTCAAACCTATTTTCTTTTTGATATCGAGATAAATTCTGTCCTCCCCAAATAAATCCGTTTGGACTTTAAGTATCGCGGATTCAAGGTCATCTTCTAATTCAAAAGGTTCGTTTTCATAAAGCTTATTAGGCATCCAAAGCATTGCTCAGTTCTCCTTTGTTTTACTCTATTGATTGAAAACATTGTTTGCAAATTTTTTTCTAGATACTCAAAATGACCGGTTTTGGGTTGAACCTTATGCGAAACCATTTGAGTTATTTATTATTTTTTTCAGGTAGAGCAGGCATTTGTTTCGCCTTCAAAATTTTTGAACTTTTAGAAGTTATAACACTTTCGCCTGTCTGTTTTTCTATTTCCAATCTTGCCTTCTTTGCCGCGAATCCGCCTTCTTTGGCAATCTGTTTATTATTTTCCAGACCTTTTGGTTTTTTCTTTTTGGATATTTCGGCCGTTGAAACTTCAGCCAGCATGTTCAATACCAATTCGAGATTTGTCATATTATCTCGTAAATTTTCTTTCTTCAGCCCCTTAAGCTTTTTGTAATCTTTTACACTTCGTTCTGCCCACGCTTTTGTAATCTCGTCCGTTAATATCGCGTATTCCAATCCTTCTTTCATTCCCCGTTCGTGCCATTCATCGGTTAATTCTTTGCGAACCTCGATACTCTTTAATCGTTGATTTACCCACTCTTTCGAATAACCTTTTTGCAGGTATGTTTTCATCGCTCTGTCAAAAGCAAGTTCAGGGTCTTGGGTTTCTTCTATTCGTTCATATCCGACCTTTGCAAGCCATAATTTAAACGGCTCTGCTTTTGGAGAAGGAATTGATTGAATAAGCCTCAAAAGCGTTTCTGTATCAGCTACATCTGTCAGTCGCATTTTGCCGTCGGCGGCGAGCATTTTGAAACCGTTACATTTTGTAACGGTTTGGTCCGAGCCTTCATCTTTTAGGCGTTTCTTCAATACTCGCCAGTAAACTGCCGGATTTTCACTGTCCGTCAAAATTTCGACAACATCTACAACAGAAAAATACCAAAGCTCTTTTTCTTCGTTATAGAATCGGCGAATTTGCTTTTGATTAAACAAAACAATTGAATGTGTTTTTTCCATATTTCGTCATGATATTCTTTATCTGAGGAATATAAAACTGATTTTCTTTAAATTGTTCTCGTGGTATCTTTGGAATTCCCCAAGACCTGCCATCGCGATTCGGAAAGTTTTGCGAGAGGCTCCGAATAAAAAACAAGACCGAATTCTTTTCTCTTGCCGATAATCATCTTATTGGTTATAAGGGAACAGGGTTTTATGGGATTCAGAAGGAATCTTATTTTGAAGGTTTTTTTACAAAAAAATATTTCATTATGCTTGCCGGCGGTAATCTTCGGGATGATCTGTCTGCCCAGTTGCGCGCCGACGAGGGGACCGATGGTCTTAAATACTTTGCCCTCTCCGATTCTTACTCCACATATCGCTAAAACGATCGATTTGCACAGTTTCGCTAATACGCCCGTTAAACTCGTCAATGATACCGCCGCCCAAAACATTACTCCCTCTCCTGCTTACTTTTCCGGGATAACAAATGTTCCCGCTGAATGGTTTCCCCCGATTGCCAACAACGAGTGGCAGGTGATTGTTATTCACCATAGCGCCAGCGACGCCGGCGGATCGCAGACCTTCGATATTGTCCATCGAGCCAGGGGCTGGGACGAGCTTGGCTATCACTTCGTCATTGGAAACGGCACGAACACTCCCGACGGGTACGTCGAAGTCGGATCGCGATGGAAAAAACAAAAACATGGGGCACATTGCAAAACCCCCTCGAATTTCTACAACGACTACGGCATAGGAATCTGCCTGGTGGGCAATTTCGACGGAACCTCTCCCACGCCCCGGCAGATGCAATCGCTTCGCCGCCTGGTCGCTTTCTTGTCCCAGCGGTATCATATTGCCCCGGATCGAATCTATGGTCACGGAGAAGTAAAAGGCGCTCACACCCACTGCCCAGGCCGGTATTTTTCCATGAACGCGATCCGCTACAACGTCAACCCCAACGCTCCGATCTGGGCTTCCTCAACGCGATGAGGCCCGCTTACTTACGTGCGCGGCTCGTAATGGAGTTATGAAACCTGTCCTTAATCTTTGAGCAACGACAGGATTTCCGTCCGTGAGGCCAGGTTCGTCTTGAAAAACCCCCGTAATGCCGAGGTAATCATCTGCGATCCGGGTTTTTGCACTCCGCGGATCGTCATGCACGTATGCTGCGCGATCATCACCACCGCCACTCCTTTGGGCTTCAGATGCTCCATTAAAAGGTCCGCCACCTGCGTCGTCAGCCGCTCCTGCACCTGCATCCGATGCGATAGAGTTTCAATCAACCTGGCGAGCTTCGACACGCCCACCACTCTGCCGTCCGGCAGATACGCCACGTGGGCCTTGCCGATAAACGGCATCAGGTGATGTTCGCACATACTGTGAAAGGAGATATCTCGCAAAATCACAATTTCGTCATACCGTTCGGTAAAAAATGTTTGCAGATGTTTCGCGGGGTCCTCATACGCTCCCGAAAAAAGCTCGGCATACATCCTTGCCACTCGCCCGGGAGTGCGGGCAATTCCTTCACGGTCGGGGTCTTCGCCCATCGCTAAAATAATCTCACGAACCGCTTTTTCGATTCTTTCCTTATCAACTTTTTTGCCTATCATCTTTTATTCCTGGTTTCTGGTTTCTGGTTTCGGGTTAACTCGGAACCCGAAACCGAAATTCCTATTTCGTCGGCGGAACAATCCGCAGAGCCAACTCTGTCAACTGTGCCTCGGAAACCTCCGACGGCGCCATCGTCATCAAACACTGAGCCTGTTTGGTCTTAGGAAACGCGATGACATCCCGAATCGTGCTGTATCCGAAAAGGAGCATAACCATCCGGTCGATCCCCAGCGCAATTCCACCGTGAGGCGGAGCGCCGTATTTCAAAGCGTCCAGCAAAAATCCGAATCGGCTCTGCTGCTCTTCCGGACTGATGTTCAGCAGTGCGAATAATTTCGCCTGAACGTCGGACCGATGAATACGAATACTTCCTCCGCCGATTTCTATGCCATTCAATATAATATCATACGCCTTCGCCTTGACGTTTAGCGTGTCTGTTTCCAATTTGTCCAGGTCCTCATCCTGCGGGCTGGTGAATGGATGATGAACCGCCACATATCGCTTTTCCTTCTCGTCATAGTCCAGCAAAGGGAAATTCATAACCCAACAGAAATTGTATTTGTTTGGATCAATTAATCCCAATTCCTCACCGAGTTTCAATCGCAACGCCGCCAGGGCTCCGTTGGTATTACTGGGTTTATCGGCAATGCACAAAATCAAATCGCCGTCCTTTGCTCCCGTTTTCTCCATGATCTGCTTGTGCAGCTCGGACGTAAAGAATTTCGCGATCGTACCGGTCAGGCTCTCGCCTTCCACCCGGAACCACGCCAGACCCTTGGTGCCGAAATCATTCTGAAGCCATTTATCCATCGCGTCGATCTGAGCCCGCGAAATCTTCGCCGACCCGCCCGGAACCGCCAAGACTTTTACAATCCCCTTATTGGCGATTGCCTGTTTAAACACCTTAAATTCACTTTTACAGGCAATTTCGCTGATGTCGGACAACAGCATCTCAAACCGCGTGTCCGGCCGGTCGATTCCATATTTATCCAACGCCACGGAATAATCGATCCGCGGGAATGGCCGGAAAATATCAACACCCTTGAGTTCTTTCATAAGCTTTACAAGGAGCCCTTCGATCAGCTCCATGATATTTTCCGGCTGAATGAATGACATCTCCACGTCGAGCTGGGTGAATTCCGGCTGACGGTCGGCTCGGGAATCTTCATCCCGGAAACACCGGACGATTTGAACGTATTTATCAAACCCCGCCACCATCAAAAGTTGTTTGAAGAGTTGCGGCGACTGCGGGAGCGCGAAAAAATGCCCCGGCTGAAGTCTCGCGGGGACCAGAAAATCTCTCGCCCCTTCCGGTGTTGATTTAGTCAAAACCGGTGTTTCCACTTCGATAAAACCGTGCTCATCGAAATAATCCCGCATCAGTTTGCACATCTTGTGCCGCATGAAAAGCCCTTGCTGCATCTTAGGCCGGCGCAGGTCCAAATATCGATATTTAAGCCGAATGTCTTCGCCCGCATCCACCGCGTCTTTAACCATAAATGGCGGCGTGGCCGACTTGTTCAGCACTTCGACCTCGCGAGCCAGCACTTCGACTTCGCCCGTCGGCAGTTTAGGATTGATCATCCCCTCGGGACGCGGACGCACCCTGCCCGTAACGGCGATCACATCCTCGCATCGCAGCGTATCCGCCAGATCATGGCCTTCTTTATTCACATCCGGGTCGAACACCACCTGCGTCAGCCCGTCCCGATCGCGAAGATCAATAAAAATAATCCCGCCATGATCCCGGTACGACTGCACCCAGCCGCAAAGCAAAACGTCCGTCCCGACCTCGCTCGCTCGCAATTGCCCGCAGCTATGGGTCCGCTTGTTGTACGCTATACTCACCACCATTTACCTCCAAATCAGCCAAAAGTCTAAAGTGTTGAATTTTAGCGTATGGACAGGATTCTATCCACTCTAAAATTCATTGAAAGGCAATCCACCCGAAACTCGAAACCGGTTTTTTCTTGACATTATTGGCCTTAAGTTGTTTAATACCCTGAATTAATGAAATCCGAAAGAAATGTCGAAATAATAGTTGACACTAGCAAAATATTTCGGTATGATAACAACCAACTGATGGAGATTTTTCCAT
The DNA here is from genome assembly GCA_041658725.1 of Phycisphaerae bacterium. Classification (GTDB taxonomy): domain Bacteria; phylum Planctomycetota; class Phycisphaerae; order JAAYCJ01; family JAAYCJ01; genus JBAZZQ01. Next base: position 9,311 of record JBAZZQ010000066.1, read on the forward strand.
CACGGTAATATTATGGAGGATTAGACATGAAACGTGGTAAAATGGCGTTACTGACCGGATTGATTGGGCTTCTTGCAGCGCAGTTTGCCGGGGCCTGGGAGTATTGTGATTATGGCGTGGTTTATAACGACCCTATCGTGGTTCAGGAAAGAGTTTACGTCCCACCGGTAGTGCGCTACTATGAGCCGGAGGTGGTGGAAACCTCGTCTTTTGGAAATCGCTGGTTTTCCGTCAATACGACCAGGGTTATCGATCCTGGCTACGGCGATAGCACTGTCATTTATGATAGCCCGCGTGTCGTGCGATCTTATGGTTATTATGGCCCGACTTTTATAGCGCCGCGATATTATCGGCATGGTGTGAGAGTTATCTCGCCGAGACATGATTTTCGTTTCGACAGACACAGCTACCGTCATGATGGAGGTAGATTCAGGCGTGGTCATTAATTAATATTTGACCGGCTGGACATTTCGCCGGGGTTTTTGTTTAAAATTTTTCAGCCTGTGGAGCACAGTTGTTGCTCCACAGGTTTTTTTTGGCCATGATGGAATTGGTCCATTTAGGTTTGTTGACTTTGTGGAGTTTGACGACCTAGAATTGAATGAAAGGCGGTAGGCAAGGGGAGGTTTGAAAACTTCATAAACGAGGCGCCCAAAAAAGGCGTGTGTAAAGGTTCCCATTTACTTTTGGGGCTTGTTGCCAAATCCAGTTCGATCAGGACGACGTTGCCGAATAGACTTGATTGCTTTTAGGAAGGGCTGCAAGGGTGAGTTGGCCCTTACAGCGAAGATGCAAAGCGATTTCGCGGCAAGGGGATTTGGCAACGGCCCCGGGGAGGGTTTTCAGTTAAGTAAAGTTAAAACCAGGTCGGCGACGTGCTGACTTGGATGTGGTTGATAGAGTTTTTGGATAAGGGCTTGCATATCCCAACCGAGGCGATGTGCAAGCTCTTTATTTTTTACAAGGTGCAGGGCTTGGTCCAGGAGTTGATTTTCGTCTTTAATATACGGCATAAATTCAGGGACAAGCTCGCGTCCGGACAGAATATTTATGAGCGAAAGGTATTTTGTTTTGATCATCCAGCGACCGAAAAGATGGTAGACGATTTTTGAAGCATTGTACATTACGATCATTGGCCGGGCATGCCAGGCGACTTCGAGGGTTCCGGTTCCTGAAGCCGCCAGAACGAGATCGGCTTTTTCGATCAGAGTTCTACGATCTGTGGTGAAAATGTTTACCGTGTTGGGAGTGAGGAGCAGTCCCGTTGTGTCGGCGCGGTGAGTTTGAAAACCGTTATGTTGGGCGATATCGATAACCGTGTCGGCAATATCTTTCCATGCGGCGATGCTGACGGTGACGGGGCCGACATTGTCGATAATTTTTCGGACGGTTCGCAGTTGGACGGGAAGAAGTTCCTTGACGACGTGGCGGCGAGAGCCTGGCATCAATAAAATTTTTGGATTTTGAAGATCGGCGAATTGTTTGGCCAGAACGGGATTCGCAGGGGCGTCTTTGATGAGGTTGATAAAGGGATGGCCAACGAAATCGGCATGAACACCGAAACGTTTGAAATATTCGGATTCAAAGGGCAAAATGACGGCGAGATGGTCTACGCGTTTTTTGATTTTTTTGATTCGAAACTCGGCCCAGGCCCAAACTTGCGGGGCGATGTAATAAAAAGTTTTAATGCCGCGTTTTTTCGCAGCCTTAGCGAGCGGAAGATTAAAGGTAGGGCTATCGACCAGGATGACCAGATCGACTTTTCCTTCGTTCATTAAGCGGACCAGTTTCCGATAGGCGGGGATAGCCCATTTCAAAGCTCCGACGACGCCGGTGAGCATAGCGGAGGTATCGGAGACATCATGGACGAGCTCACAACCAGCTTGGGCGAGTTCTTTACCGCCGATGCCCAGAAAAGTCTGACCCGGTAGTTTTTGACGGAGGAGGCGGACAACATCCGCGGCGTACAACTGACCGGAATTGTCCAAAGCGGAAATAATAATCATTGTGGAATATCTTATAGGGAAATTCGGTAAACGCAAAAGGGAAAATAAAGAGAAAGAAATATCCAATATCCAACACTCAACGCCCAACATCCAAGTGAAGAAACTTTTTCCATTAAAACCGATTTATCCAGCGGCCTTCGTTACCGTATATTTAACGGGAAGCAATTTTTTCAAGTCCAGCTGTTTTGAGGCATCGAGGATTTCAATGCCGACTATTCGATCATTTTCTCCGATATCCAGAACGATATCCTCAGTAAGTCTTTTATTGACGACTGTTTGTTTCCGATCATCGATTCGCAGGTAAAGCAAATCGGTCGTCGTATTATAGAGGACTTGCATTTTATTTCTCGATCCACCCTTTGGGTTCGCATTCGATCTGACCGGTGCGTTCGTTGATCCATTTCTTCGCTTTGACCGTGTCTTTGTCGCTGAAATAGATTTTCGCTTCGTTGTTGCCTTTGTAATACCACCAGAGGTCCTTGAACGGTTTTTCCTGGGGGTCACCGAGTGTGGCCTGGACGTCGTGCTTATCGGCGGAGCCGACCTGGATCATTTCCCAGCGGTCATGGGTAAAGGTATTCTGGCAGCCGGCGAATGCGATTACGCCGAGAAGCATGGACACCGCCAAACAGAAACGTAAAGAAGCATTTGACATTGGAATCTCCTGATATGGCTGAATTAAAACAGCTTGAAGTTGGATTTTTGTTTCTTTTCGATATTTTCCTTGGTCTGCTCTTTGGACACCCGGGCCTCCATGATGTAGGTGTCGGTCAGTCGAAGGCTCGAAGGGGCCAGATATGTTACTTCGAGAACGTACTTTCCCTGTCTGGTCTTTTCGCCGGTCCAGGCGAGGCGAAAGCGATAGGTCCTCGTGATTTTGTCCCAGTGAAGGTTTTGGGATTCTTTGGTCGTCATATTTTCTTCCCAAAATCCGATACGTTGCCCTTTCGTCTCACCGCTGGCCTTCTGGAAGGTATAAAGCTCGAAGCGGAAGCAGCCGACGGCTTTGGTCTGGTCGCCGAAGGAATCCAAGGGTCGCAAAACGACTTCGATCCCATCGGGAATCTGATCATCATCCCAGCTTCGGGGTTTGGTAAATGGTAAGATATCGATTTTGGCGGGCAGGAGGAGTTTGTATTGCTCATTGGTAGCCCACGGAGTGGAACCACCTTTGGCGCCGCTGTTTCTTTGCTCACAGCCCGTGATGATAAAACTCAGTGCCGTCAAAAGTAAAAAAACCGGTAAAAGGTAATTTTTTAAGTAACGATATTTCATAAACGTCCTCAGCATACGTATTAAGTCTCAATCCGACTATTTTCGTCGGCGAAAGACGAGGGTTGTTCCCAGAGCCAGAAACAAGAGAGACGCAGGTTCGGGAACGGGGGATAAGGTCAAACCCGCCGGGGCATCGGCCTGGTCGTAGTAAGAGGCCACCGCCTGTTTCATTTGCTGGTCGAACTGCTGGTTCAAATCGGAAACAATCTGATCGGCAGCGCCGCCGGGGAGGGTAAAACCGAATTGCTTACCCAGCGTTAGATTTATCAAATCAATCAGCCATTGACCATGCACGTTGATAGGTCCGATCTCGAACGACAGAGGGATCGAGACGGGATTGGCTCCGTCGCCAATGAGGGTGGCTTCATTCGTAATTTGCAGGTTAATGTCATAAGCGCCGTATTGATTTATTTTGATATCCGCGTTGGCGATGCTGAACAAACCGTTCTCGATCTGAAGTTTGCGAACACCGTCGAAGAAGGTATAATCGTAACCTATAGTGGTTGGAGTTAGAATAAGTTCGGCTTGGGGTATGCCGCGGGTGCCGAGTAAAAGTTTGCCCTGGAGAGCGCCGTTTAAGGTGAGTTGGGTAGTCCCAAAATTATAGATTTTGTCATTGAACGTCTGGGAAAAGCCGTAATCCCAACCCTGCGAAAGCCCATCCCGAGCCAACGTCTGGCTGAATCCGGCGGCACCCATCCCCAGGCGAATGTTCTTGATCAAACCGGCTTGGGTTTCGAGCGAGGCCAGGGTAATGACTCCGAGAAACACCAAAATAGTTTTATTTTTCAACATGGCGTACCTCCTTAGGGTAAAATCAGTTAATAACAAGACATTATACCGAGTCAATAAACGTCTGTAAACAGTTTATCGGCAAAAAGAGCCGGGCGGTCCGGCAGGAATACGGATTTTGTAACCGTTCAGTCAGGCATTGTGCCACGGCTGGCTTGTCCAGCCGTGTCTTAAGAGCATGGTCGGACAAGCCGACCGTGGCACACCCTTTATTATGGGACGTGGATTTTGTGGCAGCAGGATTTGATTTTGCTTGTATCAGGGAAAAAGGGATGCTAAAATTCCGCTGAATTCTGACCGCTAAAAATAATATTTAAAAGTTCCTGGAAAATACTATGAAAATACTGATTGTGGGTTCTGGCGGACGAGAACATGCTCTGGCGTGGAAGATCGCGGATTCGCCGTTGTGCACGGAATTATACTGCGCGCCGGGGAATCCGGGGACGGCGGAACTTGGGACCAATGTGAATATCGCGGATAATAATATTGACGAGCTGGTAAAATTCGCAAAAGAAAAACAGATCGATTTGGTCGTGATCGGTCCGGAAGACCCGCTTTTTGGCGGACTGGCGGACCGTTTGTCGGAAGCTGGGATCAAAGCGTTTGGCCCGACGGCGGCAGCGGCGCAGTTGGAAAGCGACAAAGCATATTCCAAGGAGATGATGCGGCAATATGCGATACCGACGGCGGAGGCGAGGATTTTTACCAATTACGCGGACGCCAAGGCGTATATCGCTTCGCGGGATGAGCCTCTGGTGATCAAAGCGGCGGGTCCGGCGAAGGGAAAAGGGGTGATCGTGTGCGCCGATCCGTCGGAGGCGATGCTGGCGGCGGAGAAGATCATGGTCGATAAGATTTTCGGAGCGTCCGGGGAAAAGCTCGTGGTGGAAGAAAAGCTCACGGGTCAGGAGGTTTCGATTTTAGCCCTGGTCGATGGCAGAAATATCTACGTGCTGGAGTCAGCACAGGATCACAAGGCGATCGGAGATAACGATACCGGACCGAATACCGGCGGAATGGGAGTTTATACCCCCGTTCCGTTTTTGACGGAACAGATTTTGCAGCAGGTCGAACGGCAAGTTCTCGTGCCGATTGTCGATGCCGTCAACCGTAGCGGAAGCACCTACCAAGGTGTGTTGTACGCCGGGCTGATGCTGACGACGACTGGACCGAAAGTTCTGGAATTCAATACACGGTTCGGCGATCCAGAGACTCAGCCGATTATCATGCGATTAAAATCGGACCTCGTCGAGGCCTTGCTGGCCACCGTGGAAGGAAAGCTCGATGAGATTACTTTACAGTGGGATCCCCGCCCGGCGGTATGCGTCGTCATGTCATCCGGCGGATATCCGGGAAAATATGAAACCGGAAAGGTCATCACCGGAATCGACGAAACAAGGTCTATGCCCGACACCATGGTTTTTCACGCCGGGACGGGAATGGATAGCCAGGATCGATTGGTTACCGCCGGTGGACGGGTTTTAGGCGTTACAGCCCTGGGAGAAACCCTCACCGAAGCCAAACGGCGGACATACAATGCCGTGAACAAAATTCAATTCGACGGTATGTATTATAGAAAAGATATTTCCGACAAAGGGCTTCGCCCGGTTTAGGGTTAAATTTTCAACCCAAAACTATTTTTAAAAGGAGACAAAATGGTTCTTCAACACAGCGGGCTGCAAAGTTGGATTGACGAAGTGGCGAGTCTGACCAGGCCGGACCAAATTTTGGTTTGCGACGGTTCGCAGAGCGAATTTGAGCGATTCAAACAGCAGGCACTGACGCAAAAGATATTTTATTCGTTGGATGAAACCAAGTGGCCGGGGTGTTTGTATCATCGCAGCCATCCGAAGGACGTCGCCCGGACGGAAGGCCGAACCTTTATCTGCACGCGAGAGAAGAAAGACGCCGGAATTACGAATAATTGGATGGCGCCGGATCAGGCGAAAGAAACGGTTCTTCCTTTATTTAAGAATTCCATGACGGGCAGAACGATGTATGTGCTGCCGTACCTGATGGGTCCGGTCGGATCGCCGTACAGCAATGTCGGGGTGGAGCTTACCGACAGTTTGTATGTGGCCATCAGCATGCGGATCATGACGCGAATGGGCCAAGTGGCGCTGGATGCCCTGGGCAGCGACGGAAAATATGTCAAAGGTCTGCATTCAATGGGCGATTTGGAGCCGGATCATAAATATATTCTGCATTTTCCCGAAGAGCACGCGATCTGGAGCGTGGGGTCGGGTTACGGCGGCAATGCCCTTCTGGGTAAAAAATGCCATTCCCTGCGGATCGCCAGTTGGCAAGCCAGAAACGAAGGTTGGATGGCGGAGCACATGCTGATTCTCGGCTTGGAAACCCCGGACGGGGAAATAACCTACATGGCGGCGGCGTTTCCCAGCGCGTGTGGAAAAACAAACCTGGCCATGCTCGCCTCGCCGCTGGAAAAGCTCGGCTACCGAGTTTGGATGGTGGGCGATGATATCGCGTGGCTTAATATCGGGCCGGACGGACGGCTTTGGGCGATGAATCCCGAAAATGGATTTTTTGGCGTGGCCCCCGGAACCTCAGCCAAGACCAACCCAAACGCATTAAAGACGGTAGCGAAAAATTCACTCTTTACGAATGTGGTTTTGGGCAAGGACGGCAGTGTGTGGTGGGAAGGAATGGACGTCCCCCCGCCGGCGGAAGGCTGGGACTGGCTGGGTAACCCGTGGACCTCCGCAAGCCCGGAAAAAGGAGCGCATCCGAATTCTAGATTCACTACTCCCGTAGCCCAATGCCCGACATTGTCGAAAAGATGGCAGGACCCGCAGGGCGTGCCAATTTCCGCGATTATCTTCGGCGGCCGTCGAGCCAGACTAGCCCCGCTGGTGTATCAAAGCTTTGACTGGAATCACGGGACGTATGTAGGCGCAACGATGGCCTCGGAGCAAACCGCCGCCTCCGAAGGAAAGATCGGCATCGTCCGGCGAGACCCGATGGCGATGCTGCCCTTCTGCGGATATAACATGACCCACTATTTCAGGCACTGGTTCGAAATGGGACAAAAAATCAAGAATCCGCCGATGATTTTCCATATCAACTGGTTCCGAACGAACGAAAAAGGTAAATTCCTCTGGCCGGGCTTCGGCGAAAATATCCGCGTCTTAATCTGGATAGCCGAGCGGATCAAAGGAAAAGGCAAAGCAGTAAAAGCCCCCATCGGCCACATCCCGACGCCAGATGGATTGTTGCTCGACGGCCTGGATATCTCCAAAGAAAATCTCGACCAACTGCTGGCGGTCAATCAAGAAGATTGGCAAAAGGAATTGAAAGAACATCAAGAATTCCTGGCCACATTCGGCGAAGATTTACCCAAACAATTGACGGATGAGTACAACAAACTTCACCAGCGGTTGGGATAAATAAAGCTGACAGCAGACAGCGAACAGCTTACAGCCTTGATGAGTTCTGTGCCACGGTTGGCTTGTCCAACCGTGGCTTTTTTTGATTTGACGTACCCATGACTTTTGTAGGGGCGAACCTCGTGTTCGCCCTCTTTATTCACCCGCTCAATTACATCCCGAAGGACGAACACAAGATTCGCCCCCACCATGCCGTGCTGATTTGTCCTTACCAGATCGTCGGAATATTGGCGGCAAGTATCTTCTGGTCGCGCGTGATGAGGGGAACGTTAAGATAAATGGCGGTGGCGACAATAATTCGATCCGGAAGGTCGGGTACTATCTTACGAGGTATCTGAGACACAGCCCTTGCTACGGGTAAATCCAGTGAGACCACTTCCAGCGCGCTCCGGCTATCCGCCAACGCGTCGAAAATTCGAGTCACTAGATTTGAAGGCAGACGTCCCTTTTCCACGAGATAGATAATTTCCACCAGTGAAATAGACGCTATGAAAATCGGGTCTCCATTAGCCACCGCCGCTTCCATACTTTTCTTCGCCGCGTCTGACAGATTGGGTGAATCAAGAAGATACCAAACAACGGCGTGTGTATCGGCCAACAACGCGCTCACGGTTCTATCTCCCGTGGAAAGTTCCCCCACATTTCCTTTCGCGTATCGGTGATATCCTGCTCCGATATATCGGCCTTCAAATCGGCGCACAGTCCGAGCAGACTTCGCCGCGGTTGCTTCACCGCCGATTTCTGTTGGAGAAAGTCAAGAAAATCCAACATCTCCTGCTGCTTGTCCGGCGGCAAAGTACGCCATTTTTCCAAAAGAATATGTCCAAAGTCCATTGTCGTCATCGGGCTTCCTCCACAATTCATTTTAAATTATATTCGTATTCCCCAAACATGCCAATGGTTTCTTTTTCATCGACGATTTGACAACCGGTCGAAATCCGATTAGAATCCAGCTTGGTATATCAATCGCTGACCATTTCAGGTGATGCCATGAATGATAGTGAGTATACAGCCGTTGTGAAAAAAGTGGATGACTGGTGGATAGGATGGATCGAAGAAGTTCCCGGGGTCAATTGCCAGGAACGGACCCGAAAAGAACTTTTGCAGACCCTTCGCGTCATTCTGAAGGAAGCGATTGAGTTTAACAAGCGGGACGCTTTATCGGCCGCTGGTGTCAACTTTGAAGAAACCAAAATCGCCGTATGAAACGCAAGGATTTATAAAAGAATTACCTTTGCGAACTTTGCGGTCTTTGCGGTTTAAAAAAATCTTTTGGTTGCGGCCAAAGACGCGATAGGAAGCCAAGCCGTCATTCGTGGTGGGGGAATATTCGCATGAACAAGCGATCCGCCGTTCCACGCCATTCGGAGATTAACGATATCCTAGCCGACAAAATATGCAAAGACCTGGGCATCCCGTCGATCAGATAATCGAGATTTCTGTAAAGTAGGTTTTCTTAAACCATCCTCAACTCTTCTATTTTCTCCGTCGCAGGAGTGTCAGGCCGCCCATCGCCAGAAAGCCCATCGGCACCGGTTCGGGAATCGTCAGCAAAAACGCATGCTCATGCCCATTGGGGCTAATACCATAGCCGACTATTTGTCCGGAATTGTTGATGGCTTGAGCATTTGTGAGAGTCCAACCGGAACCGGAAGGCAAAAGTGTGTTCAGATCGGTGGCGATTCCGCCGGAGTAAAGAAAGGCTCGTGGTGCCCCGGATGGTTCAAACTGGCCCACTATCTGACCGATATCATTGATGTCAAAAGCCCGGCTATTGTTGCTGCCTAAAAGGTCATGCATAACACCATCAGAGTAAAGAAAGGCACGCATTCCACCGCTACTAGTATAAGACCACCCTACCACTTGGCCGTTATTGTTGATGCTATCAGCCTCGGACTGGCTTCCACCAAGTGTGCCTAAGTCCTGCATAATTCCGTCGGAGTAAAGAAAGGCATGCGTGTTATTATTCACCGCAGGCCCGGCGTTGCCCACCACTTGGCCGCTATCGTTGATGCCAGTGGCATTGCTATACGTTCCACCAAGTGTACCCAAGTCCTGCGTGACTCCACCGGATGAAAGAAAAGCATGCCATTTTAAATCCTGCCATTCTGTTGCGCCCGGAAGGGTGGCTGAACCCACCACCTGACCGGCAGCGTTGATTCCATAGGCAACGCTATAAGTTCCGCCAAAGGGGGTACCAAGGTCCTGAATAGGACCACCGGAGTAAAGAAACGCATGCCGCTGACCTGAGTCTCCAGCAATGAAGGCCTCGCCCACAACTTGACCGCTATCGTTGATGCCAAGGGCCTGGCTCTCACTTCCGCCGAAGGTGCCCAAATCTTGCATTGCGCCATTGGAGTAAAGAAAGGCATGTCCTGTTTGCCATCCACTTCCCCCCGTAGGGTTGGACCAACCCACCACCTGACCGCTGGCGTTGACGCCAAAGGCCTGGCTATCCGTTCCGCCGAGGGTACCCAAGTCGGTGATAGTGTATTGGGCCGCCTGTCCCGATACCACCACCACGGAAGCCAACAACCCACCAGCCACCAACATCCATTTCACCGTTCGTTTCATGTGCCGCTCCTTTGCCTTGAATTTTAACCCAACCTTCGCACTTTGCTGATCGAAAAAAATATTTTTCGGCCACGGCGGGGTCGGCAACGCGGTTTCCGGTCGCCAAACCCCTGTGGTGAAGACCTACCCCCTTGAAGGGGGCGAGG
>JBAZZQ010000067.1:0-19465 GCA_041658725.1 Phycisphaerae bacterium
ATTTCGCGGAAAAGATAAAATTTCAAAAATAATTCCCGTATAAATGCATATTCGCGGGATAAATTCAAAAATAACATTTTTATATCCCCTGATAATTCATACACTTCCAGTCATCGCAAATAGCTCTATGAGAAAAAAAATCCGTATTACTCTTCGAAGGGAAAAATTTCCGCCAAAGGAAAAAAATGGTCAATATCCGCAAGAGAGACCTCGCCGGGGGTAAGGGAGATCGCGGCGGCGGTGGCGACGGTGAGGGCCTGGGCGAAACTTTCCTTAAAATTTTTACCGGCGGTTACTCCAGCCAGGAATCCCGCGAGAAAGGCATCACCACAACCGACGGTATTTTTTATTTCATTTGGGTCAAGATTTATTCGGCCTTCGAAATTTTCAGTCCCGGAAAATAAACATGCGCCATCTTTGCCCATCGTTACGGCCACGACGGGAATATTTTTTTTCAATTCATTGCCGGCTACGATAATTTGTGTGGGATTTTCAAGGGGAGTTTCAAGCATTTCCGAGAGTTCCGCGACATTGGGTTTGATCATCCACACGCCCAGCGGTCGGCAGGCACGCAACACCTGCCCGGAAGAATCCACGCACACCCGTGCGCCTTTGGTTTGGCAAATCTGAACCAGACCGACAAAATCCTCTACCGAAAGGCCTGGCGGCAGCGAACCGTTGAAGACCACAAAAACATCTTTCCGGCAAAATTGAGCCAGATTTTGTTTCAGATGATTGATATCAACGGAGGAGACCTCAAAACCACGATCACGGATGTGGGTCTCGATTTGACTGGCAGGATCGAAAAGAGTGATATTTTCCCGCGTTTGGCCCCAGACGGGAAAGAATTGACAGGAAACGTGCTCGCTATTAAGATACTGCTCAAAATAGTCCTGTTGACCCTTGCCGACAAATCCGACAATCAAGGTAGGAACTTTTAAAATACCGAGGGTATGGGTCAAATTGGCCGCTTTGCCCGCCGGTCGGCGAAAAAGCTGGCGACCCACCTGGTGGGCTCCGATGGTCAAACCGGGAACTTCAATTCCCCGATCAATACTGGGATTTAACGAAACGGCAATAATTTTCGGCATAACATTCGACATGAATGCGATTATAATAAAGTCAAAAATGAGAGTCTACAATTGATCTCGAAAGGTTGTGCCAAGATATGAAATTTAGACTATCCAGCCATGCGAAATTGGAAATGGGAGAGCGGGATTTATCGAATGAAATAATCGAGGACGTTATGACGAATCCTCAGCAAGTAATATCCTCGTATGGGGGACGGAAAATTTATCAGTCGAAAATCGCCTTCGATGATGGTAAAATCTTTTTAGTAAGGGCGATTGTGAAGGACGATATTAATCCAGCCGTGGTGGTGACGGTATACCGAACGAGCAAGATCGAAAAATATTGGAGGAATATATGAAAATCACTTATGACATGGAAATGGATGTACTTCGGATTCGGTTCAATAGCACGGCAATCGAAGAAAGTGATGAAGATAAACCCGGCATGATTCTCGATTATGACAAAGATGGAAATATCGTGGGGCTGGAAGTGCTGGATGCCTCCAAGCGTATCGAGGATCCCAGGCATGTAGAATATGGCGTGGCAGGGTAAGTTAAGGATTGCAATGTCAACTCCCGAAGCACAGCCAAAAAAACCGGTAATCGGTCTGACCGGCTCGATCGGAGCGGGTAAAACATTGGTGGCGGGGATTCTTTCCGAGCTTGGCTGCTCGGTGATTCATGCCGACGAATTGGCCCATCAGATTTTGCAGGAAGAGGCGGCCAAAGATTTTTTACGGAAGAATTTCGGTTCGGAGGTATTCGATTCCCAGGGGCAGGCGGATCGCCGGAAAATCGCGGACATTGTTTTTGCGGATTCCGAAAAAATCAGGCGATTGGAAGGGTTTATTCACCCAGAGGTTCTTTCCCGTCAGGACCGGCTGATTGAGCGATTTCGAGCCGATGCCCGCGTCCGGGCCATTGTGCTCGAAGTTCCATTATTGATCGAATCGGGCTTGAAACATTTGTGCGACTGGGTTATAGTGGTAGACACTGATCTCGCAATTCGGCAATTTCGGGTCGGTGAAACCAGGAATTGGAGTAGGGAAGAGCTGGCCCGGCGAGAAAAATTCTTTTTTTCAATTTACTTGAAACGTTCGCTTGCCGATGGTATAGTATACAATAATTCCACGATAGAGGATTGTCGGCAGCAAGTGGAAAGTATCTATTCCCGAATAATCTCCTCGGTGTCCTGTCAGCTTGCTTGATATAAGCAGGGGAATGTCCGGCGGGTCCGCGTGGAGGTAAGGTATCCAGGATAAGTTAACGTTTGCCGGCGCTGATCAACTTTGAAAAATTAGGCTTTGAAGCCCTTGATTTCGGATTTTAATCCCAAATCTAAACCCCAAAAGATGAATGTATTCCAAAAATTAATTGTAAACAATAAAACCCATTAAATGATTTATGTATTAGGGAGGTTTAAAACCTATGGCGAGAGTGTATACCCGACGAAAAAAGAGTAGTTCCAAAGAAGAGCAGCTTGACGCTGTGGAAACAGCGGTTACCGGGGTAGAGACCTCTGCCCCAGGTTCCGCGGATGCGTCTGGAGCCACGCTGGTCCAGGAGATGGAACCGGAAAAACCGGCTTCCTCGGAAAGCACGGTTGCGGTGGCCGAGCCGGAGACCGAAGAAGTTGTTCCGCAAACGCAGGAAGAACGTTACGAACAGGCCAAACGTGAACTGCGCCTTACGGACCTTCAAAAAATGACCGTGGCCGAGCTTCATAAAGTGGCCCGCGAGGAAGGTCTGGTCGATTATACCGGTCTGAAGAAACAAGAGCTGATTTTTCAAATCCTCAAGGAGCATCTCCAGAAAAATGGCCTGATGTACGGGGAAGGCGTTCTGGAAATTCTCCCGGACGGGTTCGGATTCCTCCGCAGCCCGGATTACAACTATCTGCCCGGTCCCGACGACATTTATGTCTCACCCAGTCAGATACGAAGGTTCGGCCTTCGCACCGGATGCATCGTAGCTGGACAAATCCGACCACCCAAAGAATCTGAAAAATATTTCGCGTTGCTTCGTGTGGAAGCCATCAATTACGAAGACCCCGAAGTGCTGACGGAAAAGGTCGTGTTTGAAGACCTGACCCCGCTGCATCCCCAGGGGAGAATCGTCCTGGAAACCGATTCGAAGGAAACCTCCATGCGGGTGGTCGATTTGATCACGCCGATCGGAAAAGGCCAACGTGGTTTGATCGTCGCGCCGCCGCGAACCGGTAAGACCGTCCTGCTCCAGAAGATGGCCAACGCCATTAGTAAGAACCATCCGGAGATCTATCTGATCATTCTGCTGATCGACGAACGGCCGGAAGAAGTGACGGAAATGGAACGGGCCACTCAGGCCGAGGTCATCAGCTCGACGTTCGACGAACCCGCCTCGCGGCACGTGCAGGTGGCCGAGATGGTCATCGAAAAAGCCAAACGGCTCGTGGAATTTGGCCGCGATGTCGTGATCCTGCTCGATTCGATTACCCGTCTGGCACGAGCGTATAACACCGAAGTCCCCCATTCCGGCAAGATTCTGACCGGCGGTGTGGACGCCAACGCGTTGCAGAAACCGAAAAAATTCTTCGGCGCCGCCCGGAAACTCGAAGAAGGCGGATCGCTGACGATCATCGCCACTGCCCTCGTCGATACCGGCTCCAAGATGGACGAAGTCATTTTTGAAGAGTTCAAGGGCACGGGCAACAGCGAATTGCATTTGGACCGCAAGCTCGTCGAACGCCGAATTTGGCCGGCCATCAATATGCCCGCCAGCGGCACTCGAAAAGAGGAATTGCTGCTTGATCCGAAGGAACTGGAACTGGTCTATCGCTTGCGCCGCGTCCTGGCCGATATGAACGTGGTCGAAGCGATGGAGCTTTTGCGAAGCCGGCTGGAAAAAGTCAAATCCAACGCCGAATTCCTGATGTCAATGAAATTGGATTAAGAAGTAGTCGAGTAGACGAGTAGTCTAGTAGACAAGTAGGGGCAGCCCTTGTGGCTGCCCTTTTTTTTTGATATCCTAACTCGTTGAAACACCCTCCCCGGATAGGTAAGATGGGATTATGCACAATTTTGACCTGATTCTAACATTGGCCGGTAGCTTGGCGGCGGCACTGGTTTTTGGGTATGTAACGCAGCGGATGGGGCTGTCGCCGATTGTCGGTTATCTTCTAGCTGGGGTTGCCGTTGGTCCTCATACCCCCGGCTTTGTCGCGAACCGCCAGATGGCGGAACAATTGGCCGAGGTCGGAATCATACTCCTGATGTTCGGAGTGGGGCTTCATTTTCAACTCAAGGAGCTATTGGCGGTAAGGCGGATCGCCCTGCCCGGCGCCATCGGCCAGAGCCTTGTGGCCACGATACTGGGAACCTTGTTGGCCTTGAGCTTCGGGTGGGGATGGGCGGCGGGGATTGTCTATGGCATGGCGATTTCCGTCGCCAGTACGGTTGTTCTGGTTCGGGTGCTGGCTGATAATAACGAGTTGCACACTCCCGTCGGTCACATTGCCGTGGGATGGCTCGTGGTCGAGGATTTATTTACTGTCTTGTTACTCGTGCTGCTGCCGGCCATCTTTGGTAAGCAGCACACCGGGTTGTCCTATTTGCCCTTAGCCCTTGGATTGGCCACACTGAAGATCGGCATCCTGGTTGCCTTCACGTTCTTTGTCGGCGGACGTTTGATTCCCTGGATTCTTGAACGCGTGGTTGCCACACGCTCGCGGGAACTTTTTACCTTGGCCGTCCTGGTAATGGCACTGGGCATCGCCGCCGGGTCTGCCAGATTATTCGGAGCCTCCATGGCCTTAGGCGCGTTCCTTGCCGGGATGGTCGTCGGACGTTCGGATTTCAGTCTTCGCGCCGCTTCCGAAGCCTTGCCCATGCGGGATGCCTTCGCGGTCCTGTTCTTTGTTTCCGTCGGTATGTTGTTTAACCCCCGGTATCTGCTGGAATCGCCGGGGACCGTGGCTGTCACCCTGGTCATCATTATGCTGGGCAAACCTTTGACGGCTTTTGGTATTGTCCTGCTTCTGAAATATCCCGTTCGAGCCGCTCTCGCCGTGGCCATCGCCCTTGCTCAGATCGGGGAGTTCTCGTTTATCCTCGCCACCCTGGGAAAAGATTTGGGTATCTTCACGGATAAGGCCATGAATGCCCTGGTGGCTGCCTCGATTGTATCCATCTCATTGAACCCGATTCTTTATCGGCTGATCGACCCATTCGAAGCTTGGGCCTCCCGCCATTCCCGCCTTTGGCGATTGCTCAACCTTCGTACCTCACGGCTTGCCTCATCAATCTCCACTTCTACTTCCGACAACCTTCGTGCCAGAGACCCACGATACCGGACCGTCATCGTGGGCTACGGCCCCGTGGGACGAACGCTCACACGCTTGCTCCGTGAAAACGGTATCGAACCGACCGTCATCGAATTGAACCTTGAAACTGTCCACCGCCTGCGCAAGGAGGGAATATCCGCCGTCTACGGCGATGTGATCCACCAGGAAACGTTAAAGACCGCCGCAGTAGACCGGGCGGCCAGCCTTATCCTCAGTGCCTCCGGCATCCGAAACAGCGAAGAGGTTATTCGTCTGGCACGGGAGCTGAACCCGAAAATCCGAGTTATCGCCCGCTCCTCCTATCTCCATGAAAGACCTCCCCTACGACAAGCCGGCGCCAACCAGGTATTCTCTGACGAGGGAGAAGTCGCCTTGGCCATGACCGAATCGATACTCCGTGAATTGGGGGCGACACCCGATCAAATAGATCGGGAACGGGAGCGCCTGCGCGTCGATCTTTTGTCCGATGCAACCGCCGGCGAATCCAGCTCGAAAAAGTCAAATCCAATGCCGAATTCCTGACGTCGATGAAATTGGATTAAAAAAAGTAGACGAGTAGTCTAGTAGACAAGTAGGGGCAGCCCTTGTGGCTGCCCTTTTTGTTTGTTTTTTGGGTGGCTTGAGCAAAAAGTCTGGTAGGGTGGATTCGTCCAAAAGTGCAAAAATGGTGCAATTTTGGTTTCCAGGAGTTTTGCGTGGGTAGGATTTGGGGAGTTGATTCCATCTCAGTTTCGTCGTTGAGGTTTAGGGGTTGGTCGTCTTTTTTTAGGGCGGCGGCGTATTTGATAACCAAGTCGAAAAGCTTTGCGAATTGCGGGATGGTCATTTTTACTGTCCTTTTCCTGGAACAAGAGGATTTGAGAGAAGAAGCTGTCGCGGCTGATCGAAAGAGGGCACGGCATGCCGTGCCCCTACAATAAAGATAACACATTTTTGGGGAAAAGCAAATTTTGGGGAAAGAATATTTTTAAAACCGCCGTGACGCCAAGACAAAGAGCGATGGTGGGCCAAGCCCATCCTGCCCGATTATTTTCATTTTCTTTTTCGCAGAATTTCAAGTAATTGCTGAAAGTCCGGCGGCAGCGGGGCTTTTATTTTGATTTCCAATCCGGTAATCGGATGGCGAAATTGAATCTGATGGGCATGGAGGGCGAACCGTCCGATGATGGGCGCCGGATCGTCTGTGCCTAAAATCTGACCCACCGTAATTTTGCGTGCCCCGTACATATTATCGCTGACGATCGGATGGCGCAGGTATGACATGTGCACCCGCAATTGATGCGTTCTTCCCGTTTCCGGGAGCAATCGCACAAAAGTAAAACCCTTCAATCGCTCGATGACCTGGTAAACGGTCGAAGCGGATCGCCCGGTTTCATGGCGAACTGAATACCGCTCCCTGGCTGAGGGATGCGCCCCGATTGGGGCATCGATCCGGTCGGAATCCAGTTCAAAGTCCCCTTCCACCACCGCCAGGTATTCCTTATGAATTTTCCGGCGCTCGAATTGCAACGCCAACCGCCAGTGAGCTTCGTCGTCCTTGGCCACCACGATCACCCCTGTGGTGTCTTTATCAAGCCGGTGAACGATCCCAGGCCTAACCGGATCGTCGCTGCTCGACAACTTCTGACAATAAAACATCATCGCATTGACCAGCGTTCCACTCTGATAGCCCCTGGCAGGATGAGTTACCATGTTTGACGGTTTATTGACCGCCACCAAATATTGATCTTCAAAAAGAATCTCCAGCGGAATATCTTCCGCCGCGATTTCCTTACTCTCCGGCGGAGGCAGAATCAAATTGATCGTATCACCGGGAAGAATTTCATAACTCGCCTTGACAGGCCTGGCGTTGACCGTGATCGCCCCTTCCTTGATCAACTTCTGAATCGCCGTGCGAGAAAAACGCGGAAAACGACCCTGAAGATATTTATCGATCCTGCTTTTGGACCGCTTCCGCTTAATGGTGAGCACCGCCCGAACAGGCCCCCCGTCTTCGGTTATTTCCGCCGGCTCCTCTTCCTGCAATAAATCTAAATTTTCCCCAGCTTCAACCAATTAGATTAAAAACCTCGTCTCTGCGTCCTCTGTGTTCTCTGTGGTTAAAAAAAAAGAGCTATAACCACAGAGGCCGCAGAGAGGACAGAGAAAGAATTTCCTATAGAATTAAATTATTCATCCCGCCATTTCCTGGACCGCGGTTTGCAAATCCTTCAACGAAGTCAAGCCCACGAATTTCTTCGCCGGCTGACCGCTTTTAAAAATAATGACGGTTGGAATCGCGCTGATACTGTAATTCATCGCGGTATTACGGGCATTATCCACATTTACCTTGACGATCTTCGCCGTTTGACCGACCGACTGGAAAAGCTGATCCATAATCGGAGCCATCGCACGGCACGGCCCGCACCACTCCGCCCAAAAATCCACCACCACCGGAATAGTTGCCTCTAAAACCTCGGATTGGAAATTTTCATCCGTCAAATCCACTATATTACCTGCCATAAGAAATCCCTTTCCTTATCATAATAAGTGCTATTTCAAAAAATATTCTTGTTTTTTATTCTAAGAGCACCCAAACCAAATGTCAATCTCGATAACTTATTCCCTCTTGCAATTTTCGACCGTTGGCCATAGGATAATCATATTATTAAGATCATTGTTGATGCTGCATATTTTTAAAAAGGACGTATTTAATGGCAAATAGAAACTTTTCCATGCAGGCCTATTGGGAAAAGATAATGGAAAATTGGACGCCTTTAATGAAATTCAAAGGCAAAACCAAAAAAGACTGGGAAAAATGGTTTAAAAAGGCCTATCCGAAGTTTGTTGAACTTCTCGGTGCGTTTCCCGAACCCGCCAAACTAGAGGCCCAAGTTGAGTCCACCGTGGAAGACGGCGACCTGATCCGTCAGCGGGTGGTTTTTAACTCCGAAGAATTCATGTCCGTCCCCTGCCAAGTCCTGAGACCCAAAAATATGGAAGGCGATAAAAGCAATCCCGCCATCCTTTGCTCCCACGGGCACGGACCCTATGGAAAAGACGCCGTCGCGGGAATACGATCGGACAGCGGCCACATCGCCCAGATCGCCGATCTTAATTACAATTACGCCGAGCAAATGGCCAAGGCCGGTTTTTTAACCATCGCTCCCGATTTGAGAAGTTTCGGCGAAAGAAGAGATGGGGTGGATCCCTTCCCCGGACGAGACGCATGCAACGTCAATTTCATCAAAGGCGCCCTCATCGGCGTATACCCTCTCACCCTGAATATCTGGGACTTCAAATGCTGCATCGATTATCTTGAAACCCGGCCCGAGGTCGATCCCGAACGTATCGGAATGATGGGACTGTCCCAGGGTGGAACCATGACCACCTTTACCACCGCCTTTGAAAAAAGAATCAAATGTGCCGACATCATCTGCTACGTCAACCCCTGGTACGAATTCGGCGTTAAAAGAGCGAATTTTTGCGGTTCGCAGATTGTTCCGGAGATTTACCGATATTTCGATACAGATGATATCGCGGGACTGATTGCCCCGCGTCCGCTCCTTCTGGAAATGGGAATTTATGATAGTTGTTTCCCTATCCACGATACGCTCAAAGGTTATGAAGGGGTAAAAAAAATCTACCAGGCCGCCGGATGTGAAGAAAATCTCTGGTCCGACATCTTTCCCGGCCCGCACGCGTTCGCAGGAAACAAGGCGTTTGAGTTCTTTAAGAAATACCTATAAATTTTCCGACGGTTATCGGATTACTCTCAAAGAAACTTCGCAATCGCCAGATAACCCAACAGCAAAAACAGTTCCGACAATTCCGCGATAGCGAACATCGAGTATCGGTCATGCCCTTTCCCCCGCCAGGAAAAAATCATGGACACCAGATACACCAGCAAGAAGATCACAACCGAAACCAGCATACCGATCGCCCGATTCCGCCACTGGGAAAAATAAACCGTCGTCATCACAAACGTTAAAACCAGATTCCCAATCAACGATTTGATCGTCAATTTCCGTCGAAAGGCCCGATCCACATCATCAGTGGCCCCGTGCGTCGGTCCCGTAGCCCCCGCCACCAGCAACCCTGTTTTACCCCATAAACCCAAAAGGATCAAAACCCGATAATACATCACCGGGTAAAGAAAATTAAAATACCGCCGCCAATCCCCAGGCCACCACGGAGTATGATACGGCAGCGACAGCAAGGCGGAAAATTTCAGCAAAATCACCAACACAATTGCCAACTGACCCGGTAACTTCACTGGCGGAATTACCGCTCCGTCGGAGCGTCCTTCACCCGCCAAACGATCCACCGTTACCGCTAAACCCAGCAACTGTTTAAAACCCGTCGCACTCCCCACTAAAATCACCATGGCCATGGGAACGATCCTCAGCCGGCTATATTCGCTGAAATAGATATCCCCGAAAAGTTTCCAGCTCGCCCCGAACACCACGCACAGAACTAACCCATACAACAATCCCCACCCCGTAATCATCCACGGCGAAACCCGAGCCATCCCCGTATCCCGCATCCCGACGGGAAAAACACAATATCTAACCCCCAACCAAAATGACCCGATTAATTCGACCACCCGTTTCATAATTCTCTTCAATCATAAATTAAAAATTCTTCCCAAACGGTCCCCGGTGCAGAGAATGTGTCTGCATAGAAATCGGTTCCAGGGAAAATACCGATTGAGTCCGCACCATCACTTTCTGTTCAGGAAACGCATGATAGGTAAAGACATCCAACTCGTTTGGCCTGCGCTCATAATCGATAAAACTGAACGGCGGCAACTGACCTTCCACCGCCCATTGGTCAAACCGCATGAACATCCCCCGCGTCTGGGCAAATTTGCTCATTTCCTCATGAACGCTGACAAACACCCCATCAGACATCTGCTCTGACTGCACGTTCAACAGATAATAAAGCTGGTTCTCATAAGTCACCCGGTAGTCCTGAGGCTTATCCACCGGCAGCGCTTCAACCAGCCCCTTTTCAGGAAGCAAATCCGCTCGGCTGGTCAGCAGTTCGGACAAGGTAACTCCCGGACAATGAAAACTAATCAGGTGTCCGGTCCCGATCAACCATAATTGCGCTTCATATTTTCCCGTATCAATCCGCTTCTCAAGAAAAATAGTGAACAGCTCCGGATGCAAAGGCCGCCGGTAAACATACAATCGCAACTGCGCTAATTCCGGTGCATGTAAATCCATCACTTATGCAACATCCCATTCATCCCCATCGCCATCAAATCGTAAACCACATGGCACCCCACCACGATTCCAAACCCGCGTAAAATAAACACTCCCGCCAAATATCCTCCCGCCATCGTCCGGAAAACAAAACTGTGCCACTTGAAACTTTCATCGCCCAGGTAATGATACAAACTGAACACCACCGCCGAAATGATCATAATGGAAAAAATGGCCGGACCTTCCCCCACTCCCAAAATGTCCATCAAAATAATGCTCAGCACGGAAATAAAAATCAATCGAAACAGCAGTTCCTCATAAATCCCCGCCCCCACGCTCAAAAGCAGTTCGCTAAGCCATGACTTGGCCCAGGCCTCAGACGCGTACATCACCGTCGAATAACCGCTCGCCACGTGCGCCAGAACGACCAGCGGAACGGCCAGAAGGATACTTTCAAACGCCATCCCCAAAATCGTCTGACCCCGCACTTTCCACTTGCCACCGGTCGCGAATTGCCAAGCCACCAAAATCATCACAATCGCCAAACCCGGCAGATAGTATCCGCTCGCTCCAAACAACGCCAAAAATTTCTGAAAGATTTGAAACGCGATCACCCGGTTCGCCTGGGCGGTATGAATACTCCCCGACGTATACACCACTCCCAATTCATACAGCACGACCATCGGCAATAAAAAGTACAAACACGTCACCGGACGATGAACGTCGTCCATATACCCCAGCTTCCCGCCGCCAAGTCCCGCCTTACCTCGGCCCTTGCTCCGACCAGTATTTTTTACCTTTATCTTCGCCATAATTACCAGTACATTAGCAAGTTCCAGTGGTTTTAACAAGATACGAGAAAAACTAAAATGAACACCGCCAAGAAACTCATGGCCCATTACGAAACCATGCTGAAATCTTTCAGCCACCAGCACTGGTGGCCCGGCGACACTCCTCTCGAAATCATGATCGGCGCCGTCCTCACCCAAAACACCAACTGGAAAAACGTCGAACTCGCCATCAACAACCTTAAACGAGAAAATTTGCTCGATATCGAAAAATTAGTTAAAATCCCCCCCACCGATCTAGCTCAACTGATCAAACCCGCCGGATATTTTACCGTAAAAACCAAACGCCTCCAAAATCTGATACGGTTCGTCTGGCAAAATTACAAGGGCGATCTCGGCCGCTTCTTCGACCAGTCGATTGGATCACTCCGCGAGGAATTATTATCCGTCTCCGGCGTAGGCCCGGAAACCGCCGACGACATCATACTCTACGCCGCCCAAAAACCGACCTTTGTCGTCGACGCCTACACCTACCGCATCGCTCTCCGCCACCATTTCATCGCTCAGGAAGACGACTATCAAACCATCAAGGACTTTTTCGAATCCAACCTCCCCGCCGACGTCCATCTCTATAACGAATACCACGCACTCCTGGTCGCCGCTGGAAAAAATTTCTGCAAACGAAAAATTCCCCTCTGCGACCAATGTCCCCTGAACATCTACGACCACAACCCCAACCTGCCCGAAGAATTTTAATTGTCCAACCATAACTCAAATAAAGTCAATTGGTTAGATGCTTCCCTGTTTTCAATTATACAAAACATGATTAATTAATGCGCTCGGACGATATTCGCCTATAGTAACCGTTCACTTCCCCTTTTGTGCCACGGTCGGCTTGTCCGACCGTGTTCTTAAAACACGGCTGGACAAGCCAGCCGTGGCACAATGACGGAGGGACTGAACGGTTACAAATACTTTCCAATCTTTTGACGGCAAAAAGGTATGGCCGGGGAATTTGACGGTCATTCCTGCTCTTTTTTAATTGCAAAATGCAAATTGCAAATATCAAAATGCAAAGTTAATATGAAAGACGAAGATGGTGGGTTTCGAAAAATTCACCTACAAAACTTGATGGAAAGGAACAGACGATGGACAAGAAACAGGCGACCCTTGCCATTAACGTAGCGTGCTTGTGGGGGCTTTTCATGATCCTGGCGAACCTGACCTGCCTGCTCTTGCTTCTTACACAAAAAGGAAGGGTTCCTTTAAACCCTGGTGTTACAATTCCCTGGAATCCGGTTTATCAGCTTGCCAACATGCTGCTGGTGGCCGCTCTCGTCTACGGGTTGTTCCGCAGGAGTCTGCTTTGCGCGGTGCTTCTTATTGTCAATGGGCTGGGGCGTACAACGTATATTCTGCTGGTCACGGGGCGGCTTGTCGGATTAACTCTCTTGGTTTCGATTGTTCTTATCGCATGGGCCATTCAAGGAATCCTTACCCTTCGCCAGCCATGCCAAGATGAAGTACGAGGTATTGGATCGTGATAAGCAAACTTACAAAAGTTCAGGCAAAAAGTTATAAACGTCGGTGGAAAAAAGTCGATGCCAAGATGATATCCGAATTGCGTGCCACTTCTATATCACAAAAACTTGGGCAATTGGCTTCGCTAATGTCTGATGTGGATGTGATGGGGTGGAACAAACTCTTGCAGAACGAAGAAAAAGTAGTTCGGGATCGCTGGAGTAAACTTCTCAGGATTTTTCATGCCCAAAAATCCAAATTGGATCAAAATCACGGTAAACAACCATGACAACAATTGATCAGGAATGGACAATCTGCCGGCTTTTGAATTGGACGGCGGATTATTTTAAAAGCAAAGGATTGGATGACCCGGTGCTGTCGGCACAGTTGCTTTTGGCTAAGGTTTTAGGTTGCTCGAAGGTCGATCTTTATCTGCGGTATGAACAAGTCGTTACCCAACCACAGCGGGATGATTTTCGAGAACTGGTCAAACGGGCATCGGAGGGCGAACCGATCGCGTACCTGATCGGGCATAAGGAATTTTTTTCTCTGGATTTTCTCGTAAGTTCTTCGGTACTGATTCCCCGGCCGGAGACGGAACTCCTGGTGCAGTGGGTGATCCGAAAGGTTCGCGAGCAGCCGCAACAGTCCCCGGAAATCCTCGATATCGGCACGGGCAGCGGATGTATCGCGATAGCCCTGGCGAAATTTTTACCCAAACCGATGAATATCACAGCGGTTGACAAATCCCAGGATGCCCTTGAACTGGCGAAATCGAACGCCGAGCGGCACAAGATGCGGGACGCGATAACCTTCATGGCTGGCGATCTTTTTAGCCGGCTTGACGGGCCAAAAAAACGATTTTCTTTTATTGTTTCCAATCCGCCTTATGTAACTGAAGAAGATTACTCCCGTTTGCCGAAATCTATAAAGATGTATGAGCCGGCAGACGCCCTTTTGGCCGGCACGGATGGTTTGGCGGTGGTAAAAAGGATCATCGCGGAGGCCGGCGAATATTTAAAATCCGATGGTTACCTGGTGATGGAAATCGGGTATAATCAGAGCGAAACGGTTTTGAAGTTGTTCCAAGCCCAGGGCTATAAGGAAATTGAGTTTGAGCGCGACGCGGCGGATATTCCGCGTATAGTAATTGGAAGAAAGTAGACTAGTAGTCTAGTAGACAAGTAGACAAGTAGACGAGTAGAAGAACAGAAAAGGAGTCATCATAATGGATTATTTTGTCATACAAGGCGGAAAACGCCTTCGAGGAAAAGTGCGGGTGAGCGGATCGAAAAATGCAGCCCTGCCGATCATGGCGGCGTGTCTGATGTGCGATGAGCCGGTGATTTTGCATAACGTTCCCAGCCTAAGCGACATAGAATATATGCTCGCGATTTTGGAAAAGCTTGGGGTGCGTGTGGAACGGATGGGAGATGGAACGATCGGCCTGGAAGTGCATGACGCCAGTAATTCGCACGCGGATTACGAAATCGTTCGCAAGATGCGAGCGAGCGTTTGCGTGATGGGTCCCCTTTTGGGACGGCGGAAACAAGCGAGAGTGGCGATGCCTGGCGGATGCGCGATCGGGACCAGGCCCATCGACCTGCACCTCAAGGGATTTGAAGCCCTGGGGGCGGACGTTGAATTGGTGGAAGGCGGGGATATTCTCTGCCGATGCGAGAAGCTGGAAGGCAAAGAGATTTTTCTGGGCGGACATTTCGGGTCGAGCGTAACGGCGACGGCGAATGTGCTTATGGCAGCCGTTTTCGCGCAGGGGACGACCGTTATTGAATCGGCGGCATGCGAGCCGGAGGTGGAAGACCTGGCAAACTTTTTGAACGCGATGGGCGCGAAAATTACCGGCCAGGGTTCTCCGAAGATCGTGATCGAAGGTGTGGACCGTCTGGGCGGCGGAGAATATACGATTATCCCGGATCGAATCGAGGCGGGAACATTAATGGTGGCGGCGGCCATCACAAACAGCGAGCTTCGGATTGAAAATTGCCGGCTTGAGCATTTGATGGCCGTAACCAAGACGCTGGAGGATATAGGCGTATTCGTGGAAAAAGATAACGGCCAGGTCGTAGTAAGCTCCTCACGGAATTTACTGCCGGTGGAAATCACAACCCAGCCCTATCCTGGATTTCCGACAGATTTACAGGCACAGTTTATGACGCTGCTGTCATTAGCGGACGGGATCAGCGTGGTAACGGAAAAAATATTCCCCGACCGGTTTTTGCACGTGGCGGAATTGAACCGCATGGGAGCCCATTTGCGGAAAGAAGGACCGATTGTCATCGTGGAAGGAGTCAAGCGGCTGATCGGGGCTCCGGTGATGGCGTCGGACCTGCGTGCCAGCGCGGCGTTGGTCTTGGCAGGGATGGTCGCCCGTGGTTCGACCGAGGTCAATCGCGTTTATCATATAGATCGCGGGTATGAAAAAATCGAAGAAAAATTAAACGCCGTCGGAGCGGATATCAAACGGCAAGACCGGTGAGAAGAATTTTGGATTTTAGATTTTGGATTAAGTGATGTCGGATGAACCGGACTATATTTTGGAACTTGGCGGATACCGGCAACCGCGAGAATCGGCGGAGCAGTCCGACCGGGAAGGACGAGCGTACATCAGTGTGCTTTTTGAATGCTGCAACGTGTATAGCCGTGTTTACAAAAATACGCAGAGAACCGCTTATGTCGGGTGGTGTCCGAAATGCGCTCGGAAAATACAGGTTCGGATTGCTGCCGACGGTGTCAACTGCCGGTTCTTCCGGGCAAAATAAAAACTAAAACCGCTTGGAGTGTATATGATCGGTGAGTGGGATGACTATGGGAGACGTACCGGTTCCTGCTGCAAATGCCAAAAAAACTTTGCCGAACTGGAGCCGTATTATGCCACACTAGGTGAAACCGCCCAGGGATTCCAGCGGCTGGAATTTTGCCAGGGATGCTGGACGGACGAGTTTGGGCGGGAGGCGTTCAGCTTTTGGCAGGCCCGTGTCCCGAAAAAAGACGAAAAGAAAAAGCTGTTCGTCGACGACGCCGTGCTGGTGGATTTCTTTCGACGGCTTACAGAAAGTGGAGACGAAAGCAAAAACGGATTTTGCTTCGTGCTTGCTCTGATCCTGATGCGAAAGCGAATTTTAAAATATGTGTCCACGCGGCAAAAAGACGGCGAACAGGAAATCTGGATCATGAAATTATCGGGTGAGGAAAAGGAATACAATATCCCAAATCCGAATCTCGACGATCAGCAGATCGAACAAATCCGAACAGAATTGAGCACCGTGCTGGCAGGAGACTGATACGAAATAAAATGACTAAATCCTAATGACTAATGTCTAAAGAAGAAGCCGGGGCATACATCTTTTTAGGCATTAGTCATTTAAGAATTAGTCATTGATTAGACATTGGGAATTAGGGTTTAGTCATTATGAAAAGGGGTTGCCATGCGACAAACATTGTTTAGATTAACGCTGGTTTTTGTATTGGTGTCTGTAATGGCGGCGGGGTGTGCGCAGATGCCCCGACAGACAATGCCCGCCAAGCCCTATTCCATTCAGGAACTGATCGACCAAACGGAGCAGAATGCGCAAAACTCAGCCAGATTTCGAAGCAAGGGTGGAAGAATGTCGGTGAAAATTTCTACCGACAAGGGGCTTAAGCGGTATGATCTTGACGCCGTCCTGGTATTGTACGAACAACCAAAGCATTTGTATCTGACGGGAAGTTTCCTCGGCCACCCGGCTTTACAGATCGGGTCCAATGCGCAGAATTACTGGCTTGGGGTTATGCCTGAGCCGAGTCAATTGCATTGGGGATATTGGAAGTTCGTGGACTCCGAACGCAACAGTTGGCGGATGGGCGGGCCAATAAAACTGATGGAGGCATTGGGACAGATCAACCTGCGACAGCCGGAAGGTAATCTATCCACACCGACCCTCGAACGGCGAAAAAATGATAATATTTTAAAATACACGGCCAAGGATCCCAAACGCGGGTCGTACCTGGCCAAGGAAGTCTTTATCACGCCCTATGCGACTCCCACCATCAGTCAAATCGTTTACTACAACCCCGATGGAAGCGTGGAACTTACGACCACGTATTCAAATTACCTGCCGATGGGAAACGGTCAGATGGCCAACAAGGTCGAACTGGTCTGGCCCGCGGATAAAAGTTACATGCGGCTGACACTGGGCAAAGTGGCGGCGGTAGAATCCCTTCCAGCCGAGGCGTTTAAGATGCCCGATGCTTCAGCCTTTGCCGAAGTGGTCCAGGTGGATGAAAAATGCCAATAAATTTTAAACGGCAACACCGCATTTTGCCAATGTTTGATTGATCTTTTCACTCAGAACCTCCGCGGTAAAAGGTTTCACGACATAATTATTGACCCCGGCCTTAACGGCTTTGAGCACCCTGCTCTTTTCCGCGCCCGTCGTAACCATAATAATGGGAACATGGGGATTGGCGGCGCGAATGTTCCTTACCAGGGTAAGACCATCCATATTCGGCATATCCCAACCGACGAGGAAAAGATCGGGCATCTGTAAAGCCATCAGACTCAGGGCTTCCACGCCATCACCCGCTTCGGAAATATTCCGATAGCCCAATTGGACCAGGACATTTTTTTCAATGTTTCGTATGGTCGGCGAATCATCGACTATCATGATTTTCATAAAAATGACTCCGAAATAGTAATGACACATTTTATATCCATCATAGTCCTCTAGTGTCGCAGCGACCCACCCGGGATGTAACACTCTATATATCGACAGATTATCAGCCAATATTAAGGAAAATTAAACCATTGATCGTATTTGAAGTCTATCCCCTATGTATAGGACCTGCGATGGGAAAACATAAAAAAAATATTTCCAGACCGAGCGCGAGTGTTCCAGGATTTTCGGGCGAGACGAGCCGCGACCGTAAGGGAGCGGGTAATTTTGGAAGCGCGTTATTATTTCTTGTCACCCGCTCCCCAGAGTGTTGCCAAAAGCAGCCTTTCCCAGAGGTCAGATTGAACGATATCCCCGTTCCCCCAGCCTTCGCGGGGGTAAAGCTTTTGGGATATTCCAATGACCTTGTATTTGTGGAAAGATCACCCTCTGGATCATCGAGTCAAACCGGATGATGATGCAAAAACAGGGGAAGTCTCGCCCAAAAATCCTGGAACACCTTATTCATGCAGAGCTGGGAATTAATCCTTGAAAACCCCTTCCATGCAACGTAGCATAAACCAATGGCAAGGATCGTTCGAGGGGATTGAATTTAAGAATGGTTTACCCGGAATTAAGATTGAAATCAAAACCGATTGGTGTAGATGAAAACCAGGAGAAAAAACTATGAACGGCTATGAACGGTACATGGGGGTTTTGACGGATCGGAAAGTGGATATTCTGCCCCGGCTGCCGATTTTGATGGCCTTTGCGACCGAGTTCATCGGGTCCAACTACGCCGCATTCGCCTCCGATTACCGCATCTTGACCGACTCCATCTATCGGTGCGCCGAATATTTCGGCTTCGATCAGTTGACCACCTTTTCCGATCCCTACCGGGAGACGCAAGGATTTGGCGCCGCCATTGAATACGTTACCGATGGCGTTCCCCGATGTCCCACCCCCCCGCTGAAGGAAATCAAAAATTTAAACCTATTGACCAAGCCCAATCCCCTTATTTCGGAAAGAATGCTTGACCGCATTATGGCAGTGGAGCACTACAAGAAGCTGGCCTATAAAAAATATTCTATCCTGGGCTGGGTCGAAGGGCCCGCCGCCGAGGCCGCCGACCTTCGCGGGGTAGAGAACTTCCTGATCGACCTGATTGATGATCCGGAATTTCTGGGCGAATTGATGGACCTTTGCGTCGAAACAGCCATTCCCTTTGCACGGGTCCAACTGGAGTCCGGGGCGGATACCATTGGCATCGGAGATGCCATCGCCAGCCAGGTCTCACTGCCTTTATACCAGGAGCTAATTTTCCCCAAGGAAAAGACCCTCGTCCAAGCCATCCATAATGCCGGGGGGTACGTTCGCCTTCACATTTGCGGGAATATCAGCCATCTTCTTCCCGAAATTGCCAAACTGAAGGTGGACATCCTCGATGTGGATTGGCAGGTAGATATGGCCAAAGCCCGTGATATTTTAGGTTCGCAAACCGTGTTGATGGGGAACCTGGACCCGGCCAACGACGTGATGCGGGGAACCCCAGAATCGATCAAGGAAAAATTGATCCAAATCTACCGGACGATCGGCAATCGTTACATGACCGGAGCCGGCTGCGAGATTCCTCCCGGAACCGCTTATGAAAATTTAAAAGCATTATGTGTTCCCATCGATTTTAAGTAAAATCAACCGTCTTTTTTATTGCGGTGTGGTGTCGAGACGCACCAATTCTTTGTGTGTTCCTTCGAATGGGTGTGCCAAGATTTTCGGGCAGACCCAATAACGCTAGGTAGTCGTCCCTGAAAAAGTCGAATTTTAAAAGATCACGCCGCAAAGCGGCAAGTGTGAATACGCGGATGATCAAAAATCGGGGCCAAAAACTGCAGGCACAATAAAAAATGCCGCAGCAGGCGGCGAA
>JBAZZQ010000068.1:0-18768 GCA_041658725.1 Phycisphaerae bacterium
AAGGTCCAGAGACGACGGGCCGTCGTCGAAAGGCAAGCGAACGTTCGATTCGCGATAGCATAAAGATAAAAGAGGAATGACCAAGAGAAGCCTCCGCGTGGAAAAAACGCGGGATAGCTCCGGTTTTTAAGAAAACCCTATCGGAGAAAAGGCACTCTGGAAAGTTTTGATTATTTCACAGCTTCTGATGGGTTACAAGGTTGAGTTTAATTTTCTTGCAATTGATACCATATTTAGTACAATATGGACGTTGTGCAAAACGCCAGATCAACACCCAGTGCGAAGTTTTGGCAAAAGCTGTTGGTGTGCGTTTTATAGCCGTTCAGGCTGTTGTTGACCGACGTTGACCACCATCGTGCTTTCATCTAAAGACCCTGTACGTCATTGTCATAAGGTTTATTTAGCGATCCAAGGCGGTAAGTTATTCGATTGGTTGTATTTTTATTAGGAGGATCATCCGATGGCACGCAGTACATTTTCGCTCGTTGTCTCTGTTGTGGTAGGTGTATGGTCTTTCGGGGGTTGTCCGGCGTATCTTTTGGCGGACGATAAACCCACGGTAAAAGTCGCCAAGCACATTGCCGAAGGCTCGACGGTTACGCCCAAACAGATGGAGGATTGGTTCAAGAAGGCAAAAGACAACTGGGCGCCCTGGATCAACCTTGAGCAGGTGGGCACGGTGGACAATACCGCAGATACCAGCACCGGTCGCGTCGCCGGCGCGGTCAACGTCTATGGTACCTCGCTGACGGCAACCCCACCCGGCAACCCAGGAAGCTGTCATGATCAGGATCATATCGAAATGGGACCAGGTGCTGCCTTAACGACATTGAAGCATGAGTTTGTCCACTGGTTCGGCGCTTACCCGGACAATGCCACCACAGAACACGGCACACCCACCGGCACATATCCCGGATATGACAACTTTACAGGGTCCGACACCAACGGCGACGGGGTGGACAACGCAACCGATCGGGATAACATCGCCTATCCCGGCACCGCCCGCACGGGCGAATCCATCGATCCCGACCAGGGAAAGCGGGCCGCCGAGGGAGCAAAAAAATGGCTAAAAACCCAGGAAGCCATAAAGACCGGTCGTGGAAAAGATTCACCCGCCGTCGCGTACAATGAGCTCCCCCAATACGACCTAACGTTTACACAGTTCTACTCCTGGGGACCCGCACCCACCCAGATAAACCTTAAAGGATTGGTTTTGCAAATGTCCTCTATGACCAAAATCGGTTTCTGGATCGATTCCGACCAGAACCCAACGACGGGCGAACATATTACGGGATTTGATTATAAACTGACGTACAACCACGACAATGGATCGATCGTGTTTGAGGAAAACAACTACGGGTCGTGGTCGACGTTGTCTTCCTCCGGAATCACCCAGACGTTGCAGTATCAAAATTTTGACGGACCTTTTCCTCCGGTGGACCTCGGGGTGGAACTGACCTTTAGTGAAACGCTCTTGGCCCGTCGGGGACTAAACCAGATGATTCTCGTTCAAGCCTTTTCGTCCGACGGCATTCTTGTTCGGGATATTGCACCACCGATGGCCCCGCAGATCATTTCAACCGTCCCCACGCCGGTAATGCTCTCAGGACAGGTAACATTACAGGATACGGTCATTAATCCGACCAGCCTAGGGCTGCAGATGGAAGTCCGGCCTCCGGGAAATCCAACTCCCCTGCTGACCTTGCCGATATCGTTCGAAGATGCCTCCGGCAATTATTTCATCAATAATACGTCTCTTCCAGCGGGCATGTACGATATGTCCATCAAACAGTCTCATTGGCTTCGGCAGACCCTTCCATCGATGAATTTGACGCTGGAATCGAACTGGGCCAATTTCAGCCTGATCAACGGCGACGTCAATGGCGACAACCGGATAGACGCGGCGGACCTGTCGGATGTGTTAGCGACGATGGACCTTCGGTCGGACGATCCGGGATTCAACCACGGTGCGGATCTGGACGACGACAACGAAATTACCAGCACGGACCTGTCGATTGTCTTGAAGAACATGGACACGATGGGCAATCCGTAACCGCGCTTTACTTCTTCGCGGTTTCTCAATCAATCGTCGCCCGAAGGAACCAGACTCGGACCGCTAACATGTTCTTTCATCAATTCCCGCAAAACCGCGGTCGCATACGACCCCGAGGGCAGATCGAACCGCAGGGAAAGAAAGTCTCCGGCGTCATCGGTCCCTCTTTGTATTTCCAGATTCGTCATCCGCACCCGAAACGGCCGGCGCGAACCTTTCAGTTTATGTCCTTTGGGCTTTTTGAAATCTTCCAAAGTAAGTTTTTCTCCCGTCAGCACTTCCTGCTCCATCTGGCCTTCCTGCCCACCCGCCGACGTCATTCGATACCCGAAAATCGGACCCGTCGGACTGATCTCGAATCGGTCAGCCCGCGGCTGTTCGACTGATTGATCTTCCACCCGGAAAACACCGCCCGAATCCTCCTTGGCAGCCAGATCGCCCAACCAAACCTGATCCAGGGTATCAACCCGTTGTCCCATCACCTGATTAAAAAGGTAAGACTGATACGCTGAGATAAACAGCTTTGTCAATTTTCGATCCACGCAGTTAAACGCGCGAAGCAAATTGTCCGGCTGGCTCGCCAGTAGTCCGCATGCCCGTTTGGCATCCCGGAAAAATCCCGGCCAGATTTGCGCCGACAGCTCATAATGACCTTTATCATACAGTTCCCGTGCCTTTCGGACCTGTTCGCGGTCATAAGGACCGGGATGGCCGCAAAACTGGTCCAGAAATGCTTTCGGATCTTCCCGCAAAATCGCTCCGCCGAGAATCCAGCTATCCCCGCGCATCCCGTACCGCTGCGGTCCAAAATAATTCGGAACCCCGCGTTTGGACAGCACCGCAAGGCACCTTTCCGCAATTTCCTGACTTTCCGCTGATACTTTACGCAGTTTGATCCAGAATTTATTACCCGCCAAATGGCCAAGTTTAATCTTGTTGGAATGCCTGTTGACCCAGAGTATCTTCACCCCGGGGATATCCAGACCCTTGATCTGCTCTGGATCGGAATGCTCCAGGCTGACTGT
Source organism: Phycisphaerae bacterium (assembly GCA_041658725.1). Taxonomy (GTDB): domain Bacteria; phylum Planctomycetota; class Phycisphaerae; order JAAYCJ01; family JAAYCJ01; genus JBAZZQ01. The sequence goes on from JBAZZQ010000068.1 coordinate 3,079, forward strand.
TTGTCGCGTGATCGCCTGCGAATCCTTTAACCCCGCATACCCAAAATCCTTCTCCCGCCGACCCAACGCCCGACCAAGCCGGCGAATCAGATCCAACGTGGTTACCCCCGTTTTTTCCACCAGAAAATAAGTATGATCCCCCTGCCCACACGGATCATACTGGGGAATTTCCTCCACCACAAAATCTTCCGGCCTGACTTTGAAAAGGCCCGTCAATCCGGGCACTTCATTCGTCAAATAAGGCCAATTAGGCAACGATAATGAATTTATATTTTCCATTTTGTATTTCTCACTTTTTCTTTGGACAATTACTGAATAAAACCAAACTTTTATCCGTCGAGAAAAATCCCGGCAGACGTAAAATCTCATATATTCCCAATCCCTTCTCTTTTCCATAATACTGGGCGACGGCAAAGCGGGTATCGGATGAGACAAAATACACACATTTCGGCTGTTGTACCAGCTTCAGCACCTTCTGGGTTGTAACCTCCTCCAAATTGGCAATAGCCACATCCGTGTTCTTCGCCTTAAATATCTGCGCCACTTCCCGATCTTCCGGAATCTGCGGCATGCGCTTACCGTAATAGAAAATCAGAGGACCGTTGGCCTTGCCGATGGAATAGATCGTGGCATCGGACCCTACCGCCTGTTTGAAACGATCTGCCGCCATTCGCGGATCACGCGCGATATCCGTCACCTTCGGATACAGCGGCCAGATAATGGCAAAACCGATCCCCGTCGCCAAAGCAATCACGGTAACCGCAGCAAGAAGATGCACACGAAAATACGATATCAGCGTCAGAACCTCAGCCAAAAGCAAAACATAAGCCAGGACCTGATAGTTATACGTTACTTGCGGAAAATTGGCCTTAATGTACCCATAACCGATCCAGAAACCCGCTGCGCTCAGGAGCATGATCGCCGCCGAAGCTACCGCGATCACTCGTCGGCTAAGCCACTGTTCCAACGAGTAAATCATTCCCACCACGGAAAGCATGATCGCCGGCGGGACAATCGGCAAAATATAATGGGCACGCTTACCACCCCCCACACTGAAAACCACAAACCCCGCCACCAGCCAGCAAAACAAAAATATCATCTCATGGCGTTTGCCCTTAAATTCCTTCCGAAACGCCAGCACCAGACCAATGGGCAGGAAACAACTCCACGGCAGGGTCAAAAGGAATATTTGCGAAAAATAATAGTGCCAAGGCCGTTCCGTTCCGAAGTCCCCAAGATATCGTTCAAAATATTCCGCCTTCCACCGCCAAGCCGCATCGGGAACCTTGATCAATACCGGAACGACCCACGCCCCCACGATAATCAGGAAAATCACCAGCCCGGTCGGAAAATGAATTTTTTTAAAATACTTCCAAAATCCCGCCCAAAGCAGATAGAAAAAAAGCGGCATAACCACGGCGATAACAGGAACAGGCCCCTTGGCCAGCATTCCCAAACCAAAGGCAATATATGCAAGAATCCAATTGCCAAACCCCGACTTCCCTTCCTCGATCGCGGCAAACCCCAGGTACGCGAAAAACATGCTTGCTACCACAAAAAACGTCATGAGCATATCCGCGGTTCCCACGTGCGATTGCCACAGCATCCCCGTCGCGCTGGCCGTCGCCAACCCAATCATCAAACCCGTCACCCGCGTAAACATCTTCGCCCCCAGCATCGTCAGCAGCACCGCAATCCCCGCCGCCGCCAGAACCGATGGCAGCCGAATGACGAATTCATTCAAATCGCCATAAATGGCTCCAAGCAAAGCCACCGTCCAATACATCAGCGGTGTCTTTTGAAGACGTATCTGCCCATCGAAATGCGGAACGATCCAATTGCCACCGTCCAATGCCTCCTGTGCAGTCACCGCCACATACCCCTCATGATCCGTCAAGGGCACAAAACTCCCCAACCGATAACCAAAAAACGCGATACACAGCACCACGATCAAAAGCAAATCCATCAAATGTGCTTTGTTCGTATTTACTTCCTGATTCATTAATAAATAGTTCCCGTAAAATATCTTCATTACCGCAAATTATTTAGAGCGGCTATTATACTCAGGAACAAGGCAGGTATCCAATCTTATCCAAGAACCGCCGTAATAAGATTATTACTGTAAGTATTCATCGCCCCCCACCCAATAAACAGCACAATCAACCCCGCCGCGCAAATCGTCAGCACCACCGAGGCAAGAACAGGAAACTTCACCGCCGGTAAAGTCGCGTCTTCAAAATAAATCGCACGGGCAATTTTCATATAATAAAACATACTGAACAACGTATTGGCAAGAATCGCCACCACTAGAATTGAAAGATTATGCTGCCACAGCACCGACAGCATGATCCATTTTACGGCAAAACCGGCAAACGGAGGAATCCCCACCAGAGAAAATAAAAAGATAATCATCAGCGCCGACAGATATGGATTGCGGCTGCCCAACCCAGCGAAACTCTTGAGATCATCCGAGCCAGTCTCACGCTCTACCAATCCCACCACCGCAAACGCCCCCAGATTCATCAGCATATAAACCACCACATACGACACAATCGCCGCCACGCCCATAACATCGCCTAAAACCGCTATTCCGCAAACCATATACCCCGCGTGCGCGATCGACGAATACGCCATAAGCCGTTTCACGCTCGTTTGCCAATAGGCAGACAGATTCGCTACCGTCATCGTCAAAATGGCCAGAACGGTAAACGTAAGCATCAGCGAATGATTAAATTCCGCAGTCCCCGACAGGTGTAAAATTTGCACAAACCTCGCCAACGCGATCAACGCCGCCGATTTCGACGCCACGCTCAACCAACCCGCCACATCCGCTCCCGCCGCCTCGAAGGCATCCGGACACCAAAAATGCATCGGAACCAGCGATATCTTAAACGCGATCCCCACCAGCAGGCAAACCAAAGCTACAATCTTGGTCACACCAACCCCGCCCGCCGCCAACGCAAAAGAAATCGTCGAAAAATCAAAACTACCCGACAACCCGTACAGCAAAGATATCCCGTAAAGCATGATCGCGGAACACACCGCTCCGAAAATCACATACTTCGCCGAACCTTCCGCCGACTTGGTATTAAATCGCCGAAATCCCACCAGAACATACGAAGGCATCGACGCCAGCTCGAACGCGATAGCGAAAAAAAGCAAATGCCGCGTCGAGCAAAGGAATATCATCCCGATCAGACTTCCCACCAGCGAGCATAAAAACACCGGCCATTCCCATGACGACCTGGACCACAACACCGCTGAAAGAATAATCACCCCAAAAAGGAAAACACAAAGAAAAATCACCATGAACAAAAACAGTTGGTCGAAAATGATGCTCTTGCCGAATAAAAGCTCTTGTGGCCGGGAAAGTTTAATCGCTAGGGCGACAGGCATCAGCCGGCCCGCGGTACAAATCGCGAAACTTAACCCCACCGCCGCGATGGCCGTCAAAAAATATTTCCACATTTTTCGCTCGACGCTCAGCGACGAACCCAGGATCAGCGCTATCGTCACAATCAAAATCATGACCGGCCAAATCTGGTAAAGCTCATATATTTTCGGTACTTCGATCAATCCCAAAACCTCCAATTTCCAACGAAACGGGCCTCACCCGCTCGGCAACAATTTCAGAACATGAACCAGCGTCCCATTGGCAAACGTAAAAACCGTTTGCCACGGCAAAACACCAAGAGCAATGGAAAGCACCGCCATCGGCGCCATCACGCAGATTTCCCGCAGCGTAATATCCGGTGTGTTCGCATACTCCGGCTTGGGCGGACCCAAATAAACCCGTTGAATCGCCCAGAGAATATATCCCGCCGTCAAAATCATCCCCGATGCCGAAATCACCGTCAGCACCCTAGCCCCCATCGGCCCCAGAACCACCGCTTGCCAACTTCCCAGCAGCACATAAATCTCTCCGATAAATCCCGCCAAACCCGGCAAGCCCATCCCCGCAAAAAATCCCACAATCGACAAACCCGTATAAATCGGCATCTGCCCCGCCAACCCTCCAAGCCGCGTAATATCCCGGTGATGAACCCGATCATAAATCACACCGACCAGAAAAAACATCGCCGCGCTGGTTATTCCGTGAGCGATCATCTGGAACATGGCCCCCTGAAACCCGGCCTCCGTCAGCAATCCAATCCCCAGCAGCACAAAACCCATGTGCGAAATCGACGAATACGCCACCAATTTTTTAAAATCGGTCTGCGCCATCGCGCATAACGCCCCGTAAATAATATTGATCACTCCCAAAATTCCCAGTACCCACGCCACCACATGAGCCGCTCCCGCGTGCGGTAATACCGGATAACTCACCCGCAGCAGACCATACCCCCCCATCTTCAGCAGCAATCCCGCCAGGATCATACTAATCGGAGTCGGGGCTTCCACGTGCGCATCCGGCAGCCATGTATGAAACGGGAAAACCGGAATCTTCACCGCAAAACCAACGTATAACAAAGCAAAACAAACAATCCACATCGTTTGATGCGAAGCGTACGACGGTAAAACCCCCGGCATGCTCAAATGAATAAAGCTGAACGTATGCTCTCCGTTATAATTACTCGCGAAATAAAGCCACAGCATGGCGATCAGCATCAAAACGCTTCCCAGCAGCGTATACAGGAAAAACTTGATCGCCGCGTATTCCTTTCGAGGCCCGCCCCAGATGCCGATCAAAAAATACATCGGCAGCAGCGTCAGTTCCCAAAAAACATAAAACAGGAAAAAATCCAGGGCTGTAAATACACCGATCATTCCTGTTTCCAGCAATAAAAATAAAATAAAATATCCGCGTATCCCCTTGGAAATATTCCAACTGGCCAGACACGATAAAAAGCAAATCAGCGTGGTCAGCAGCACCAGCGGAAATCCGATCCCGTCCACTCCGACACGGTAATCGATATTAAATCCCGACGAGTGAATCCACGGCACGACATTGACCAGCTTAAACCCGTCCTGATAATCTTTCCCGGAAATCTGTAAGCTCGATCCCTGAAAATGCGGAATCATCAGCAGCGAAAGGATGAACGTCGCCAAAGTAAAAGTGAGCGCCGTTTCCCGAATGATCTTCTTCGGAACAACCAGCAAAACGCCCATTCCGATTAACGGCAAAAAGATGATCCAGGTCAAAAGCCACGTGCTATTCATCATTAAATTGTCTCCAATTTTACCTTACAACAAACCCCGCCACCAAAACCACAATAGCAACCACTGTCGCCATCGCCAAAACATAATTACGAACCCGCCCGGTCTGACCTTTTCTCGCAAAATTCCCACCCGCCAAAGCCAAACTCGCCGCCCCATTAACCGCGCCATCCACTCCGCGATTATCCAGCGTCAACCCGCTGAAAAACGCCCATCTAACGACCCACCTCGCCGACCCGTCGGCAATCCGATCAAGAATATTCTTATCAATCCATTTCCCCATGGCCGCTAGTTTCAAAACCCCCGCCACAAAAGTCGCTCGATATAATTCGTCCATATAAAACTTATTAACCAGTAGATTGTAAATCGGCCAAAATCTTTCCGCCATCCGCTGGGCTGAAATTAATTTCAAACTATAAACCAAAAAGGCAAAAATAATCCCCATCGCCATCGCCGAAGAAGCTACAATCGTCGCCCAGGTATGAAACACCTGATGCGACACTTCGCCTTTCTCACTTTTCAAATTTTCTGCCATCTGCCAACTAACCGCCCATCGCGGCTGCGCCTCTGCGATCAACCCCACCAACCCCCGTCCGCCTTCATACGTATACACCCCCCCACCCATTGCCTTGCGCTCCGGCATCGCGCCAAACCATCCTATGCCGATCGTCAGTGCCGCCAGCAACGCCAGCGGAATCCACATCACCTTCGGCGATTCATGGGCATGATGATAAATATGCTCATCCTTCGCCGTCGTATGAAACGTCAGCAGATAAACTCGCATCATGTAAAACGCCGTAATCGCCGCTGCTAACGAGGGCAGAATGAAAAGTATCCAATGCGAGCCATGCGTCCACGTAAACGCCAGCATCGAAGCCAGCATCGCGTCCTTTGAATAAAATCCGCTCAAAAACGGAAACCCGGCAATCGCCAGCGTCGCGATCAAAAATGTGATACTGGTAATCGGCATCTTACCGTGGAGTTTGCCCATCTTGCGAATGTCCTGCTCCCCATGACACCCGTGAATCACACTCCCCGACCCCAGAAACAAGAGCGCCTTAAAACACGCATGGGTAATCAGATGAAATAACCCTGCCACCCATCCGCCCACCCCCAACGCCAGTATCATATATCCCAACTGACTAACCGTTGAATACGCCAACACCCGTTTAATGTCGGTCATTACAATCGCGATGAGCGCACTGCCGAAAAGTGTAATCACACCAATATGCGCGATGAATAAAAGCGCCGTCGGCGTGAACACAGGAAAAATCCGGCCCACGAGATACACCCCCGCCGCCACCATCGTTGCCGCGTGAATCAGCGCGCTCACCGGCGTCGGACCTTCCATCGCGTCCGGCAGCCACACATGCAGCGGAAACTGCGCGCTCTTTCCCACCGCCCCGAAAAACAAACATATCCCCGCAAATGTCAGCAGCGACCCATGCCCCGCGAACACCCCTTCCCGAACTTTCGCAAACACCCCTTCCAGATTCACCCCGCCCGTCATTCCCAGCATAATCGCGATCCCGACAAAAAACAAAAAATCACCTATCCGGTTTACAATAAACGCTTTCTTCGCCGCGTTCGACGCGCTATCCTTCTCAAACCAGAATCCGATCAGAAAATAACTGCAAATCCCGACCAGTTCCCAGAAAATAAACAACCCAAGCAGTGAATTGGCCAGCACCAGTCCCAGCATGGAAAACCCAAACAAACTCAAATAAGTAAAAAATCGCGGGAATCGCTTGTCCCCGTGCATATACCCAATGCTGTAAACAAAAATGCAGCTGGAAACGATAGTCACCATAGTAAACATGACAACGGTAAGGCTATCGACGCGAACCCCCAATTCCACCGGTTGACTGCCGACATAAATCCACGGCACGGAAATCGAGACGGGAATTCTATTCTCCTGGCCGCGAGAAATCCAACTGACCGCCGACCCCGAAGCGATAATCGCCGAGGCAATAATCAGTCCCGCTGCCAAATACCCCGCCCTGGGTTCTCCGATCCGGCGGCCAAAAAACACCAGGATTCCAAAACCCAAAAGCGGCAAGAGAAACGCAATTATCAACGCATACGCAATATTCATAAAAACTTCCAACTTCTAACCTTTTGCAACCGTGTTCCTCCGTCATTGCGAGGAGCGCAGCGACGAAGCAATCTCGTTCCTTCACCAACCGGCATCATTACGAGATTGCTTCGCTGCGCTCGCAATGACGGACGGAGGAACGGTTACTATCTTTTTAACTTTTCACACCTTTCAAACATTTCTAACCTTTTAATTGGTTCCCGCGATCAATATCGATACTGGAAATCTGATGATAAAAATTAAGGAAAATCGCCAGTGCCACCGCGGCCTCCGCCGCCGCCAGCACAATTACAAATATCCCCGCCGTCTGGCCGGAGATCCCCCCGATCCCATGCCGGCTGAACGCGATAAAATTCAAATTCGCCGCATTCAATATAAATTCCACGCCAATCAAAATAGCGATGGCATTTCGCTTACTGATGATAATGGCTAATCCCAGCACCATCAAAATCGCCGACAAAACCAAATAATGTGTCAACCCTATCATACTTTTCTCACTTTTTTATTCCCAACGTAGGAACTCTAGGACGCGCCAAATAAGCCGCCCCCAGCAACACCACCAGCAGTAAAACCGAGGCCAATTCAAACGGTCCAATAAAGTTTCCCAGCAAACTCCTCCCAATCTCAGCCACCGTCTGGGGCGATTGTTTCACATTTCCCGCCCAGGGACCTTTCAAAATCATCCGCACCAGTCCCGCCAGAAAAATCCCAGTCACACAAATCAACCAGACAACCTCCCACGCCCGAGGCAACAGTTGACTTGCCAACTGACGCGAAGTCAGCATCACGCCAAATACCACCAGCACCGCCACTCCGCCCACATAAACAATAATTTGCACCACCCCCAAAAAATAAGCTCCCAGCAAAAAATAAATCCCAGCCACCGCCAGCAGCATCCCGATCAACCAATACGCCATCCGAACAATATTGGTACTGACCAAAATCGCCAAGCCGGAGACGACCATAATCATCGCAAATATATAAAACAATATTGTTTCAATCATACTTTTTTACGCTCCCGGCAAATGTTTCCGGGCCAGCCGCCCGACCAATCGTCCCCGATTCACATATCCATATCCCGCACCAGCTAAAAATAATCCCACCATCACCAACCCTAATCCGCCCAAAATAAACCGCGTATAGAAAATAAATTGACTCCCATACAACTGCCAAACGCTGCTGCCGACAAACAGGATCATCGTAAACGGCAGTAAATATTTGACGCACGCATGCATCACCTGGTCGATGCGAATTCGCGGCAGCGTCCAGCGAATCCACATCTGGACCCAAACCAAAAACATCCCCTTAGCCACAAACCACAACGGACCGCTAGTGGCGTCCCCGACCGGCGAATTCCATCCTCCCAGAAAAACAATCGTCGCAATCGCGGACACCGCGAACATCGCCGCGTATTCCGCGAAGAAAAACATTACAAACCGGAACCCCGAATACTCCGTATGAAATCCCGCCACCAGTTCCGATTCACCTTCCGGCAAATCAAACGGCGCCCGTTTGCAACTGGCCAGCGACGCGATGTAATACGTGAAAAATGCAAAAAATAAAAACGGATTCTGGAACATCAGCCAGTTAAACCAGCCGCCCGATTGCGCTTTCCCCATCTGGACCAAACTGATCGATCCGACCGCCATCACCGGCACCAGCAAACTCAATCCCATCGGAATCTCATAACTCACCAACTGGCAAGCTTCGCGCATCGCTCCATACAAACTCCACTTGCTGTTCGACGCCCAGCCGCCTAAAATCACTCCCAGCACCTCGATCCCCAACATCGCCAGCACAAACAAAAGCGAAACGTCCCGATCCCGAAAAACCCACGATGCTCCAAACGGAATCACCACATAAGCACAAATCACCGGCACCAGGGCAATATAAGGCGCCAAACGAAACAAAGGCTGATCCGCCGACGCCGGGATCAAGTCCTCTTTCTGAACAAATTTCAATCCATCCGCCAGCGATTGCAGCCACCCATGCCACCCACCCGTCCGCATCGGGCCAAGCCGCGACTGAATATGCCCGGAAACCTTCCGTTCACCCCAAATCCCAACCATCGCCACCAAAGAAACAAACCCCAACCCCCCCGCCACAACAATAATATCGCGCACAATCCACGGCACAAGCGGATTAACAAACCGTCCAACCGCCCAAACAAACGCGCAGCCGAAAATGATCACACCAAAAAAAACAAACCAAGCTAACCGACGCAAAATCGGCCCGGCGATCTTAGCAACCACAACCGCAATTTCCGCGATAGTTTTACTAATTCCAGTATATTCAATTTTAGGACGTTCAAAAGTCTGCATATTCCTAACAATCCAAAATTCTTATCTGTCCACTTCTCCCATCACCACATCCAAACTCCCGATCATCGCCGCGATATCCGCCAGCAGGCAATTCTTCGCCAACCCTTCCAGCACTGAAAGATTACAAAAACTAGGTCCGCGAACTTTCAGCCGATAAGGACTATTCCCGCCTTCAGACACAATATAAAATCCCAACTGCCCTCGCGGATTCTCAACCTCAAAATAAATCTCACCCGCCGGAAGTTTCAACATCCGTGGAACCTTCGCCGACACCGGCCCATCCGAAAGTCTCTCCAGTGCCTGCCGCACAATCCGTACCGACTGCGTCATCTCCATCACTCGAACAAAATATCGGTCCCAGCAATCCCCAACCGCACCAAACCGTCCATCACCCACCGGCACGTCAAAATCAAATTCATCATATTTGCAATAAGGCGTATTCTTTCGCAAATCCCATTTCACTCCGCTCCCGCGTAAGCAAGGCCCCGTCAAACCATACCCAATCGCCATGTCCGCCGGACAAACCCCAACGTTGCCCGTCCGATTAATAAAAATGTGGTTATAACTCAACAGATCATTATATTCCCTGATCTTCGGCTCGAAAAAATCCAGAAATTCTTTACACTGCGAAACGAAACCTTCCGGAATATCCTCCCGCACCCCGCCAATCGTAATATACGAATAAGTCAACCTCGCCCCGCACACCGACTCAAACAAATCCACGATCCACTCCCGTTCCCGAAAGCAATAAAGGAAAGGAGTAAACGCCCCCATATCCAGCCCATACGACCCCACCGCCACCAAATGCGAAGCGATCCGATTTAATTCCGCAAAAATCACTCGCAAATATTGTGCCCGTTCAGGTACTTCGATCCCCCCCATCTTCTCCACCGCCAGCGCAAACCCAAGATTATTATTCATCGCCGCCAGATAATCCATCCGGTCCGTATAAGGCGTATATTGCCGGTAACTAACATTCTCCGCGATCTTTTCCGCACACCGATGCAAATACCCGATATGCGGCGTGGCTTTCAAAATCAGTTCTCCATCCGTAACCAGCACCACCCGTAAAACCCCATGCGTCGAGGGATGCTGCGGCCCCATATTGACCAGCAACTCTTCGGTGCGAATATCCGAAGCGATTTCGCCTTCGTGCAAAAGATCAGGTTGTGCGTGAATTTCAATTTCTTTCATGGTTTAACTTTCAAGCCGTGATATTCCACAGGGTCCTGATAATCTTTCCGCAAAGGATGCCCAACCCAATCCTCCGGCATAAGAATCCGAACAAGGTCCGTATGGCCGACAAACTGCACACCCACCAGGTCGAATGCTTCCCGTTCGTGCCAATTCGCAGCCTGCCAAATCCCGCTCACCGTCTCCACTTGCGGTTTTGCCCGATCCAAAATCACCTTAACTGCCAGCGCGTGTCCGAACCGAATCGATATCAAATCATAAGAAACTTCGATCAAGTTCTTCCCCATCCAATCCACCCCTGAAACACACCGAAGTAGATCGAATCGAAGTTTCTCATCATCTCGAAGAAACTCACAAACCGAAACCAGCTTCTCTGCCCGAACCACCACATGCGGATGCGTACCCTCCACCACCGACCCAACCAAGTCCGCACCAAATCGATGTTTTAATATGTCAACAATTTCCAAAACCGTCATAATTTTTTCTTCAATCCAAAATTGTCTCGCGTTTTAGCAATCGTATGCGTCCCAATCTTCTCCTGCAATCGTATCAACCCTTCAATCAGCGCCTCAGGCCGCGGCGGGCACCCTGGGACATACACATCCACCGGAATCACCAAATCCACTCCCTTGACCACATGATATCCATGCAAATGATAAGGCCCGCCGCTGATCGAGCAAGCTCCCATCGCCATGACGTACCGCGGTTCCGCCATCTGTTCCCACAGTCTCCTGATCCGATCCGCCATTTTAAAAGTAACCGTTCCCGCCACGATCATCAAATCCGACTGCCGCGGCGTCGCCCGAAACGCTCCCGCGCCAAATCGATCCAGATCAAACCGGCTAGCCCCCGCCGCCATCATCTCGATCGCGCAGCAGGCGATTCCAAATGTCATCGGAAAAATCGAACGCTTCCGAGCCCAATTCAGCACCCAGTCAACGCTAGTCACCGCCAACCCAGGTTCAAATATCCCTTCAATCAACGCCATATTTTTCTCTTTAAACGGTTCTACCTTTTTTCTTCTCTTACAATCCAAAATTCAAAATCTAAAGCTTGTCCCCGACTTGATCGGGGATCCAAAATCATGTCTCTTCGTCCCCCGTCGCCCTCACCCAATCCAAATATCCAAACCGCCACAAGTACAAAAATCCCAATACAATCAATCCAAAAAAGAACATCATTTCCCAAAACGCCGCCACGCCAATTCCCTGTGCCACCAGCGATTTATAAATCACCGCCCACGGATAAAGCATGGCTATTTCAACGTCAAAAACCACAAACAAAAGCGCCACCACATAAAATCTTAAATCAAACTGCACCCACGCCGGTCCCACCGTCGGCTCTCCGCATTCATAAATCTCATCTTTCATCCCTCCCGGATTCCGAGGCCGCACCAATTTCCCAAAGAGCAGCGCCCCCAACCCCAGCGCCACGCCCGCCGCCGCAAATAGCAAAATCCCTATCAAGAATCGACCCGACTCTGTCATTCCCCAGCCTCCGCCAATTTCTTACAATAATCCGCGTCGTCCGCTTTCATCATCAATTCGCGTTTATCAGAATCCAAATTCCGCCAATAATCCCGCGCCTTAACCGCCCAACCTGCCAAATTTACTTTCGTCAACCAAATCGGCAAAATCGTCCGCCGTCCTTCCTTCGCCAATTGCACATAATCCGTCACCAAATCCTCCCGCCGATAGCACGAATTATCATGAATCGACCCCATCTTCAAACATTCCGTCGGACAAACCTCCGTGCACAATCCGCAAAGCAGGCAAGTGGAATGATTAATCCTATATTCCGTCATCGCCCCGCCCACCGCGATATCCCGACCTTTATCCATTTTCCGCGGCCCTGTTTTTGCGACCGTGATACAATTCGCCGGACAAGCCTTCGCGCACGCCTCGCAAGCAATACACCGCTCGATCTGATAGGCATGAAATCCTCGATACCGCTTCTGGAGCACAGGCTCCACTTCGGGATATTGAACAACCACTGTGCGAGCGAAATGATAAGGGAGGGTCACGCGCAGACCTGCGGCAATCGTCCTGACTGCTTGATATATATTTTTAAAATACTGCATAATGCCAACGCATGGGCGGTGCTTGCTCCGCCCTCTTAATCTGACTTTCCGTAATTATAGAGGTAAACATTTAGACGGATTTTTTTATACAAATTTTCTCTGATTATCGCAAGCTAAAAAGCGGCATCAATATAGATTGTGTTTGACAAATTTTCCGGTCAGCCGCTCGATCGGACCGATCCAGTTTTTTTTCAACTCGAACTGCGAATGACCAGTGTGTGTGGTTGCACCATGTGAATCGCGGGTGATTCCGGTTGGGCGAGTCGCCGTTTGATCAATTCCACCGCCATGGACGCCATTGTGCCGATCGGCTGTTCTATTGTCGTCAAGGGAACCGCCAGCATTTGGGCCCAGGGAAAATAGTCGTATCCCACCACCGCGATATTCCCGGGCACTTTGCGGTGAGCATCGAGGACGCCTTGAATAAAATTGGCGGCATACCCTGAATCATGAAATAAGGCGGCGGTCGGAGGAATTTTATTTTGTGCCAAAGTATAACCAGCCAGCCGAGCCTGCGAGATATCAGCATAGTTAATGTCAAAGGACGATTGATAGGGTTTACAATGTACCGCGTTTAATTTCTTGCGGCAGCCCTGGGCAAAATCGGAATTGGAAAAGGCTCCGACCAATATTTTTCGATGACCGCGTGAGAGCAGATGTTCGATACCCAACTCTCCCGCTTGTTGTCGATCCAGTGCCAGGTAATCACAGGGAAAATTCTCATTGGGTTCACAACCTACCAGAATGATCGGAATCGAGCGGCTCCATTCCGGAAGCTTGTCGATCTTTTCCCAGAGCACCACCAGAGCCTCAACGCGAAGTTCTCGAAACGTCTGCATCCACGGCGAAGAATACCAAGATTCCGAATGACCCTGGCCAACGCCCAGCACTGGGTGATACTCGGCTGTATGGAGTTCGGCAAGAAGATGATTGACCAGCTCCGTACGAACGGCGTCACACAAAGTACCGGTGTAAATTCCGATCATTCCGCTTCGACGGGCGCGAAGATTGCGGGCCGCGGAATTGGTCGTGTAATGCAGTTGATCGGCAATCGTGTGTATTCGAGTGCGTAAATTCAGGGAAATCCGTTTTGAATTTCGCAGAGCCAGGCTGGCGGTATTTTTGGAACAACCCGCGGCCCGGGCGATGTCGTCCAGAGTTACTTTTTCTTGCCCGGAAATGTGATTCATATCCTTTACTCTAATAAGTATTATCGATAATGTCAAATATATTATTTTGAGATTTATTCTTGACATTACAGTGTATGCAAGATACATTACACGTATTAACGATAATACGTATATAGGAGTTTCCAATGACAGTTATTTCAAAAAGTTCGGACATGAATTCGATCACCGCAAAATCCAAATTGGCTATACTTGGGGGTCCAAAGGCCATTACCCTCGACCCCGGAGATGCCTTTCGTTGGCCGATTATTACCTCGGAGGACGAGGAAGCGGTTCTGGAGGTTCTTCGGCGGGGTGGGATGTCCGAAGACGACGTTACCAAAAAATTCGAGCAGGAATTTTCGGCCTGGATCGGATCCCGATATGCATTAGGCTTCAGTTCCGGCACCGCCGCTTTACAGGGCGCCATGTTCGGATGCAAACTCGGGGTCGGGGATGAAATTATTTGCCCGAGCGTGACCTATTGGGCCTCGGCACTTCAATGCTTTTCCCTTGGAGCAACCGTGGTCTTTGCCGAAATCGACCCGACCACACTTTGCATAGATCCCAAGGATATCGAAAAACGAATTTCCCCCCGCACAAAGGCAATCATGGTGGTTCATTATGTCGGTCATCCGACGGATATGGATCCGATCATGGAAATCGCTCGAAAACATAAAATCAAAGTAATCGAGGATGTATCACACGCGCATGGGGCGCTATACAAAGGCAAAAAGGTCGGAACGATCGGAGACGTAGCCGCGATGTCCCTGATGAGCGGAAAAGCTTTCGCAATCGGTGAAGCGGGTATCCTGGTCACAAACAACCTGGCGATTTATGAGCGGGCCATGGTACTTGGTCATTATGAGCGATTTGGAAAAGATATCCAGACAGAAGAGCTAAAGCCATTTGCCGGCCTGCCATTGGGCGGCTATAAATATCGAATGCATCAATTGAGTTCTGCCGTGGGTCGGGTGCAATTGAAATATTACGATCAAAGATGCGCGGAAATCCAAAAGTCGATGAACTATTTCTGGGACTTGCTGGAAGGAGTTCCTGGAATTCAAGCCCATCGACCCGCCAAAGATTCCGGTACCACCATGGGCGGATGGTATTGCCCTCACGGCCTATATAGGACGGAAGAACTCGGGGGGCTATCCGTAACCCGATACATCGACGCGGTCACGGCAGAGGGTGCGGTGGGATGTAACCCAGGCTGCAATTCTGCCCTCCATCTGCATCCTGTCTTCAATACTTGTGACGTTTATGGGCACGGAAAACCTACCAGGATCGCCAACAGCGATCGGGACCTTCGCCAGCCTCCGGGGTCGTTGCCGATCAGTGAAAATATCGGTGCCAAGACTTATCACATCACTTGGTTCAAAAAATTCCGACCGGAAATCATCAAAGAATACGCCGATGCCTTCCGAAAAGTTTCAGAAAACTACCGAGAGCTTCTTAAAGACGACAAGGGCAACCCACCGGACCTCGGCAACTGGCATTTTTTCCGACATAAGTCGTCTTAAAGGCCAAACAAATACTGCCTGCTTATTAAGGGTGTAGTTTCCATTTTACGTTGAAAATTTGAAAAACAGACCCCTTCTCTTTAGGATGTAACTTTCTGAAACAATGGAGGTTACAGGCCCAAAGGAAAGGAGTCCGAAATGATTGTACCAC
>JBAZZQ010000069.1:0-18445 GCA_041658725.1 Phycisphaerae bacterium
ATCCGTGGTACAATCATTTCGGACTCCTTTCCTTTGGGCCTGTAACCTCCATTGTTTCAGAAAGTTACATCCTAAAGAGAAGGGGTCTGTTTTTCAAATTTTCAACGTAAAATGGAAACTACACCCTCTTTTTTCATGCTCGGAAGAACACCCCTGGATCATCCGGTCAAGCCGGATGATGACAAGGGGGGGCCTGAGCATTACTTTTATTTGTTCTGCAAAAACATTTCTCGAATATCACGGAGAGTGTATCCGCTGAGATTGAGTTTATGGATTAATTTTACCCGCCGAACACTATCTTTATCAAAAAGACGCTGACCGCCTGCGGTTCGATTGGCCTCTGTGATCAAACCCAGGAGCAGGTAATACTGGACGGTTTGTCGCGATAAACCACTCCCGGCGGCAAGGTCCGCCAGACGCATCAATTCTTTGCTCGTCTCCTTCGCCATCTTAGTCTTTCGATTCCTGGCCGTTAAAAAGCGATGGTTCGGTTAATTCGTTAAATCCTTTTTCCACGTATTTTAATCCGAGATGCTCATAAGCATGCCGTGTGGCAATTCGTCCCTGGCGAGTCCGGGCCAGCAAACCGATTCGCAGCAGAAAGGGTTCCACAACATCTTCGAGGGTATCGCGAGCCTCGCCCAGCGTGGCAGCCAGAGTTTCGATTCCCGCCGGTCCGCCCTTGTAGATATCGATCAGGATTTTTAAGAATTTCCGGTCCAGGTCGTCCAGCCCGAGATGATCCACGCCTTCCAGTTTTAATGCCTGTTCCACAATATCGGTCGTCAGCTTCCCATCGCTTTTGACCTGAGCGAAATCTCGTACGCGGCGAAGGAGACGATTGACGATTCTCGGTGTCCCGCGCGATCGGCGGGCGAGCAGGTGCAGTGCCTCGTCGTCGTAACGGATGGAAAGCATTTTTGCGCTGCGGCAGACGCGCTCGAAAAGGTCCTTTTCATTCCAGTAATCCAGGTGTTCGATCAGGCCAAAGCGGCTTCGCATGGGGGCGCTGATCATCCCCGCCCGCGTGGTAGCTCCGATGAGCGTAAAAGGTTTTAAAGGAATATTAATCGACCGGGCATGCGTCCCGCTATCGACGGTAAAATCGACCTTGAATTCCTCCATCGCCGGATAAAGAAATTCTTCCACCGTCACGGGCAGGCGATGGATTTCGTCGATAAACAGAACGTCCGCTCGTTCCAGGTTGGTCAAAATACCCATCAAGTCGGTCGGCCTGACCAGGGCAGGACCGCTGGTGGTGCGGATATTGGTTCCCAGTTCATTGGCGATCACATGAGCCAGAGTCGTCTTACCCAGGCCCGGCGGGCCGTGAAGCAAAACATGCTCCATCGGCTCGCTTCGTTGCTTGGCCGCCGTCAGGGCGATTTGTAGTTTCTCCAGCAACTTATGCAACCCGATGCATTGATCGAGCCTGGTCGGCCGTAGCGACAGATTAAACTGCTCGTCTTCCACTCCGTGCGAATCCGAAGATAATATCCGTTCTCGTGCCATCAAATTGTTCCCGATTTGCATTTATAAACCATTTCCACAATCCGTGCCGGGTCCTTTAAATTCTCGTCCGCCTGGCAGACTTTTTGAATCAGATCGACCGCCTCGCTTCGCTTTTCTCCAAGTTGCAAGAGGACTTCCAGGGCTTCCCGCTGTATTTGGTCGAGGTTCTCCATCTGTCCTGAAGTTACGGTTCCCTTAGCCCAGGTGAAGCGGTCTAATTTCCCTCGCAACGACGCCACCAATTGTTCGGCTGTTCGTTTGCCGATTTCCGGTAATGTCGAAAGAAGTTTTATGTCCCCCTGCTCGATGGCGGAGGCAATATTTTTTACCGGCTGGGCGAAGGCCCGTAATGCCTTGCGATAGCCCAAGCCCTTGACCTTGATGAATTCGATGAAAAATAATCGGTCGTCCTGTTCGAGAAAACCCACCAGTCGGGGATAAATGTTGCCCCCCATGGCGGAACCCTCGTAATATTCTATCGTATGCAACGTTACCGTCTGGCCGAGTTTATTCGAGAGTGCATTCAACGCGAAGGCGGGCACAAAAACTTCATAACAGACACCGTCCCGATCCAGTATCGCTCCATCACCATTGGCCGAAACTAATTTTCCCGTAATTCTAACGATCATATTGTTGTTCCTTCGTTATTTTCCGAATTCGTTATATTTTAGCAAACTTGCTCCCGCAATGCCTTGTAATTATTTCCAGTTCATAACTCCATTAAGACCCGCGCACGTAAGTAAGCGGGCCTTTCTTTTGAGTTTTCCAATTCTAACTTTATAATTGGTGTAAAACAAAAACACGAATTAGGATTTTTTCTTTAACCCAAAATCAAAAATAACATTTTAATTGCGACTGTAGCATAAATACCGACGGGTGGCATGGCTTCGCGTCTTCGCTAAGTCATGTCTTGGTTTCGATCAAAAGACATGACTAAATAGTTCCTGTTGCGGAAACAGACTTTTGTCATTTCCGCGAAAGCGGGAATCCAGTTTTTGGGTCTGGATACCCGCTTTCGCGGGTATGACATTTTCGGCTTTTACCTTTCCGCAACAGGAACTAAATAAGAATGTAGCCATGCCACCCAAAATACATTATGGCATGTTGGAAAGTTGAGCGAAAAAGGCATATCGTTTTCCGATCGGTTCAAGGTGAAGTTTCCACCGGTTGGTTTGATCGAGGTCCTGCAAATATTCAATGAGTTTTTTGTCATACCGGACATGAAAAATCGCCAACCAGCGATTCATCAACCACCGCAAAACGCCGGGCCAATTTTGCTGGTCCCAGAAATCCACGATATAAATTTCTCCTCCGGGTCGGAGATTGGCGATGGCGGTCTGTAAGGACTTTTGCCAGCCGGGGATCATCGAAAGTGAGTACGAAAAAAAGATCACATCGAACGGCCGATCCAGCCCGAACGTTTTGCGGGAATTAAAATCTTCAGCACTGGATTGGGCCAGTTGAATCTGATGAAATCCGCCGTCAAGGATTTTTTTTTGAGCGGTGCGAAGCATCTGGTGTGAGATGTCCACGCCGTAGAGATGAACTCGCGGATGTCGCTGAGCCAGGGACCGCAGATTTCTTGCCGTTCCGCATCCGATTTCCAGGATGTATGCATCACCATGAAATTTCATGCGGCGTAAAAGAAGATCGCGCCCGGGGAGAAAAAATAGTCGTGTCGCATCGTAAAGATGCCGCTGGTAACGGTAAATTCGGTCCATCAATTGGGCCTGATTCATGGCGAGAAACCTGCTATACCCGCTCCCTTACGGTCGCGGCTCTTTTACATTACAGAGTAATTTCTTTTTCCTGTTGTTTGGAGAGTTCTTCCAATTTATCGATCTGGCCTCGCAGTGCGGTAGCCTGGGGGCTGGTGGGATAATGCTCGATCACATACCTGGCCAACTCCAAAGCCTGGATGAAATTTCTCCGGCGGACCAGGTCCTTGATTTGCTCTTCCAATTCCTGTCGCCTTTCAATTTCCGCGTTGGTTTCCAGGGTTTTCAACTGCTCACGGAGTGCTTCGGCCTCGACGCTATCGGGGTATTTATCCGTCAATTGCCGGCCGATCTGAAGGGCGTCGTTCCAGCGTTTCTTTCCGATGGAACGCTGAATGTCCGCATACATGCGTTTAATCTGATCCTCGCGGAATTTATTTCGTTCTGCCCGAACATGGAGCATAAGTTCCTTGGCCGCGGGCATATCGGGATGTTTTTCCATCAAGCTTTCCGCCTGACGAATGGACTTGTCCCAGGCGCTGATGGCGACGAGATCGGTGATGATTTTCCGGGTCTGGATAAGTTCCTCATTAAAGGCCCGCTTTCGTAAATCTTCGATCCGATTGATATATCCCAGCACTTCGGGATTGGCAGGGTATTTGGTAAGCATTCCTTCCAAAAGAACCTTCGCCTGGGCCCATTCCCTATCCTGAACGAGCCGATCAATGTCGTTAAAAATACGTTTGCGCTCTTGGTGGGCCAGAAATTCGTATTTCTGCCGTCGGCTGGTCTCATCCAGAAGGGTATTTTCATTGATTTCCTGTAAAAGTTTATTGGCCTGATCCAATTGTAGTTGTAAGCGTTCAGTATCCTGGCTCACCAGTTCAGTGGGTCCGGAGATCGATTTGATGTTCTGGGAAAGCAAGGTGTTAAAGCTTTCACGAATCCTTTCGGATTCGGCGGTCATCCGAATCAGGCGGACCATCGAAAAGATAATGGTTCCCAATGCGATGAGAATCAGGCCGAGAAAGAGATCCCCTTCCGGAGAGATTATGGAATATTCCTCCGTTTTCCGGACGATTCGCAAAAGACTCACCACCAGCAAAGCCAATCCGCACAGCTTGAGGATCAAGGCGAATATTGTAAAGGAAATGAAGATGAAACTTTCCGGTAAGAAACCGGATGCCCTGGAACGATTTTCTTTACGTGCAAGTTCTAGCATGATCGTTTCACTACAAATTCGGCGATTGATGCCAGAGAGTCTCTGGCAGGACCCGCCTTCAATTTTAGCAGTTCCGTTTGGGCCTGGTCACCAAAACCTCCAGCCCGTTGCCACGCATATTTTAAACTACCGCTACGATCCAGTAGACTTAGAATTTCTTTTGTGGGAGTTTCTTCCGCTCGGAATAAATTGAAAAATTCTTTTTTTGCAGCCGGATCTGCCTGGCGACAGAAATGAATTATGGGTAATGTGGGTTTGCCCTGGGCCAAGTCCGTTCCCAGAGTTTTACCGGTCTGGTCTTCTCGACCGACCAAGTCAAGTAAATCATCCGCGATCTGGAACCCGCAGCCGAAAAGCCGGCCAAATTCTTCCAGGACCGCTTGGTCCTGGGCCGAAGCGTTTGAGAATTTCGCGCCAAGCCGACAGGAAAGCTGATAAAGGCTGGCGGTTTTCATTTCGATGATTTGCAAGTATTGCTCTTCCGTTAATTCCCAATTTTTACGATTCAGGCACTGACACAATTCTCCCTGGCAAACTGTCTTGGCCGTGTGCGACAGATCCCCGGCGGCCGCCAAATCGCCGGTCCGGTTGCAGAGGTCAAAGGCTTGGCTCAAGAGCAGATCGCCTAAAAGAACGCTCGACTCGTTACCCCAGAGTTGATTGACCGTCGCCAACTGTCTCCGGGTCTTTGCTTCATCCAGCACATCGTCATGGATCAACGTGGCCAAATGCACCAGTTCAAGGATCACGGCAAAATCGATATGCCTAGGTGTAATATCTCCGCACGCCTTACCTGCCAAAAGTAAAATTGCCGGACGAAGCATCTTCCCCTGATACTGGGCCGCATACCGGCAAAGGGTATCGACAAGTTTTATGTCGCTGGAAAGTTCCGACGATATCCGCCGGCGAACCGCGAGCATTTCCGTTTCCACGATCTGATAAAGTTCACCAGGGTTTCGGCTCAACTGCTCAGTTTTTATATTTGTTTCATGCATAAAAGTTTTTATATAATTGAATCATACTTATCGTCATTTTAACGACCAACGAATAAAGGGTCCATCAAAAATCCAAATTCTATTCTATGGAGAATTTTTCCGTTCACCGTTGCATTTAAAAATGACGATTATATAATAAGTGAGGAGGTTGAATTTATGAATAATACAGTTAAGTCAACGACGAAACTTCTTGTAATTGTTGTTATGGCATGTGTTTTGTTTTTGGCTGATGGAACTAAAGCCTTTGGTCAGGATAATATCTCTCAAATTTTAACTCTTTTGCAGACGTTGCCCCAGGACCAGCAAGATGCCCTAATAAATCAGTTTGCTGGTACTACTTCGGGGACTTCTACCACTGGAACCACCACTACGACCGGGACGGGTTCAACTGGGCTTCCTCTGGGCAAAGATGCCATTAATTTCGTTCGTTTTACCAATAGTCCGGCTTTACAAGTCAATGCGGCTCGCGCGGGAACACCCATTCTTCTCGGAACTATGTTCACCGTTCCCGAAGAACAACCCGATTTTTATGATCGCGTCAAAACTGTATTTTTCCAAAGTCTAGCCCAGGCACTTACGAATATTCTCCATCTGGATACATCGACGACTCCGGTCGCTAATTCCATGTCGGTTTCCGCGACATCAGGCCAGGCGACTTCCATCACCCTCACGGGCAGCGATCCGAACAATCACGCGATCACCTTCAGAATTGTAACCACTCCAACTCATGGGA
This sequence comes from Phycisphaerae bacterium, assembly GCA_041658725.1. GTDB lineage: Bacteria > Planctomycetota > Phycisphaerae > JAAYCJ01 > JAAYCJ01 > JBAZZQ01. The sequence continues at coordinate 6,181 of JBAZZQ010000069.1, forward strand.
CCGTGTCGGGGACGGCTCCCAATATCACTTACACCTCTGTCGACAATTTTACAGGAAGCGACAATTTCACCTTCCTGGTCAATAATGGCACAAAGGACAGCGTAACGGCCACGGTAACGCTCGCCGTTAGTGCCGCCAATACCACCCCGGTTGCCAACGCCCAGTCGATCACAGTTGCCTCAGGCCTGCCTGCAGCCATCACCCTCACGGGCAGTGATGCCGATAACAACACACTCACCTACAGCATTGCGACAAACCCCGCAAATGGCACTTTGACCGGAACCCCACCCAATGTCACTTATACATCCACCGTTGGTTTTTCCGGTTCTGACAACTTTACCTTCAAAGTCAACGATGGCATCGTTAATAGCGCCCCTGCCACCATAAGTATTACGGTTACACCATAATGATCTTTTGTTGGCACCCTGTCTTTACTAGCCCCCGACGGTAGTCGGGCGGTGTAGGAGTTCGTTTATGAAAAATTATCATCAACTTCTGCAAGACTACCGTGAGCAGTTTTTACAGAACTTGATTACGGTTTTGAAATTTCCATCGGTCAGCGCCGATCCTGCTTTTAATGGCGATCTGAAAGCCTGTGCCGACTGGCTGGGGGATTACCTTGTGCGCATCGGCGGTAAGGTCAGCCAGATTGCCGACTATGGCAAACCCGTGGTTTATGGCGAATTTTTGGTCGATCCAAAATTGCCGACGGTATTGCTTTACGGGCATTATGACGTTCAGCCGGCGGGTGATCGGGAACTGTGGCATCAAGACCCTTTTGATCCACTGATTACCGAGGATCGGAAACTCATCGCTCGCGGGTCGTCGGATAATAAGGGGCCATTCATGATCTTTCTGGCCGCCATCGAGCTGATGAAGAAGAAAAGCGGTTTGCCTCTGAATATAAAAATCGTTTTGGAAGGTGAAGAAGAATCGAGCGGCAAGGCTTTGTTTGATTTTGTGGAATTTCAATCGGAAAGGTTGAAATGCGATCTGGTCATCAGCACGGACGCCGGCGGATTTTTACCGGGACGGCCGGCGATCACCTACGGGACACGAGGAATCGTTTATAAGCAGATAGACATTTACGGACCGAAACAGGACCTGCATTCCGGTACGTTCGGCGGTGAGGTTCAAAACCCCGCGAACGCTCTGGCCCTTATTCTGGGCAGTCTTTTTGACGCGAACGGAAAAATCAATATACCCGGCATCTATGATCAAGTCCGGCCGATCGAGTCCGCGGAACGTCAGGAATTTTGCGCGTTGGAATTCGATGAAAAGAAATTTTGCGAAAGTCTTGGTATCCGCGAGACTATCCATGAACCAGATTTTAACGTGCTGGAACAAATCTGGTGCCGGCCTAATCTGACCATTAACGGACTGATCAGCGGATATACCGGCGAAGGGGCAAAAACCGTCCTACCGGCCAAGGCCAGCGCCAAGATTTCCATGCGGCTGGTTCCCGATCAACAGCCGGAAGAGATTTCCGCCCTGATAGACGCACACCTTCAAAAGTTATGTCCGCCCGGGGTTAAAATGCAAATTTCGACCCTCGGCACCGCCGAGCCGTACCTGGGACCGCGCAGCGGACCCACCGATGATGCCGCCAGCGTCGCCATAGAAAAAACATTCGGCTATAAACCGGTCCACATTCGCGAAGGCGGAACGCTGCCTATTTTGTCCCATTTCCGAAAAATGCTTACCGATAATATTTTGATCATCGGCCTGGCCCGGCCCGACAGCGCCGCCCACGGCCCGAATGAATATTTTCATCTCGACGATTTTGACCGCGGGGTCGAAATGACGTGCGTGCTTTTTGATCTGCTGGCGGATAAACTGAAGTGAACAAATAATCGCATGAGAATACAATCAAGAACCCCCGATTACCATCAGGGGCTAGTTATGGAGAAGCATAAATGAATTTGTTACAAAAGGTCATTCTTGGAAGAACCGGCGTTGAGGTAACCGAACTTTGTTTCGGCACGCTTACGATGTCGCGGCTGCAGGCGGATTTGGACCCGGAGATTACCGTTCCTGTTTTTCAAAAGGCGTTGGAACTGGGGATTATTTTTTTTGATACGGCGCATCGATATTCGACTTATGACCATCTGCGGCTGGGGCTGGGTAACGAGATTGGTAACGTCGTGATCGCATCGAAAACCGACGCGAAAGACCTGACCGAGGCTAGGGAACAAGTTGACTTGTGCTTTCGCAGCCTGGGACGCGACATGATCGATATTTATCTGCTTCACCAGATGGACAGCGAGGCAGACTTTGAAATGCGTCGTCCGGTTTTGGATTATCTTCTCGATTTAAAAGCCCATGGCCGAGTTCGGGCGGTTGGTTTGTCTTCACATCGGGTCGCCGGAAATCTTGTCGCCGCCAATCATGCCGATGAACTTGATATTCTCTTTCCAATTATCAACCAACGCGGGCTGGGGATTATCGACGGGACAGTCGAGGACGGGTTGAAAAGCATAGACCAAGCCAAAAATGTCGGGCTGGGAATTTACGCGATGAAACCGCTGGGCGGAGGACATTTACGCCACGACGCACCCTCGGCCATTGAGTTTGTGCGGAAAAATAAATCCATCGATGCCGTTTGCATCGGCATGAAAACCGTCGATGAGGTCCAGGTAAATGTCTCGCTGTTTTCCGACGGCAAGATACCTATCGACCGCGAAAAGGCAAAAAAGATAATCGCCGCCGACCGACGGACCATCGTCAATTTTCTGTGCAAACGCTGCGGTGCCTGCCTGGAACATTGCGACCAGCACGCGATTTTCCTGGGCGAGCAAAAAGCGGAAATTAATCACGACAAATGTATTCTCTGCGGTTATTGCGCACGGAGTTGCCCGCAATTTGCGATACGGGTAATATAAAAAAATATGAAAAAAGGTTTTATTGTCATTTTGTGTCTGGCGCCGGTAATTATTTTTACCGGCTGCGGTAGGAGCACCGATAAACCGCTGGATATACCAGGGGCTAAAATCCGGTATGCGGCGCTTGGGTCCAAAGTCCGCGGGCTTGATCCGGGTGACATCGGCGATGTAACCAGCGCCTCGGTCGCCAGTCAGTCGTATGAATGTTTATATCAGTATCATTACCTGAAACGGCCCTATGAATTGATCCCCTGCCTGGCCGAATCCATGCCGCAGGTCAGCAAGGACGGTTTGACGTATATCATCAAAATTCGCCAGGATGCTTATTTCTTTGACGATCCCTGTTTTAGCGGTGGAAAAGGCAGGCAGTTGGTCGCTAATGATTTTATTTACACCTGGAAACGGATCGCCAACATCAAATATCTCAGCAAGAACTGGTGGGTCTTTGCCGGGAAGGTCGTCGGACTGGATGAATTTCGTGAATATACCAAGACGGTCAAATCGGCCAGGGAGGTCGATTACTCGCGTTCGGTCGAAGGGTTAAAGGCGTTGGATAATTTCACGCTCCAGATAAAACTTGGAAAACCCTGGCCTCAGATCACGTATCTTTTAGCCCACCTGCCGACAGCCCCGATGGCGAAAGAGGCGGTCGATTATTATGGCGATCAGATTATTAACGTCATGGTGGGTACCGGACCGCTCATGCTGAAAAAGTGGCAGCGAGGCGGAAAAATGGTCTTCGTTCGCAATCCAAGATTCCGAAAAGAACTTTATCCCAGCGACGGCGAACCGGGTGATCGGAAGGCGAAATTTCTGGATGACGCCGCCAAACCCTTGCCGCTTATTGACGGAATGGTTTTTGACGTAATCGAAGAGGATCAGCCGCGGTGGCTTCTTTTCATGCAGGGGAAAATCGATGCCTCCGGCATCCCTAAGGATTTTTACTACCAAGCCATCTCTCCCAATCGTACATTGACCCCTTTCCTGCAAAAGAAAGGAATCGAACTGATCATTCAGGCCGATCCGGATACGTACTGGTTCGGTTTTAATATGGACGACCCCGCCGTCGGAAAAAATCGACCCCTCCGCCGAGCGATGAGCATGGCATGGAATCGACAGGAATATATCGATGTCTTCACCAATGGTCGAGGTATCCCGGCCAAGGGAATTTTCCCGCCCGATTTCAAAGAATATGACAAAACCCTTAAAAATCCCTGGACGGAATTTAGCATGGACAAGGCGAAGGAACAAATGAAAGATGCCGAAAAAATCGCCGGCGGTAAAATCACCGTTACGCTTTCCCTTCCCGGCACGGATACCACGGTCCGGCAAATGGGGCAATACTTTAAGCGTTCAATGACCAAAATCGGCATCAACGTAAAAATTGATTATTCCGACTGGCCCTCATTTCAGGACAAGGTCAATAAACGGCAGGCTCAGATTTTTGCCATGGGTTGGGTGGCGGATTATCCCGACGGCCAGACGTTTCTGCAATTATTTTACTCCCCCAACAGCTCCCCCGGTCCAAATAACTTCAACTACAGTAATCCGACTTTTGATGCCCTTTACAAAAAAGTGGAAGTCATGAGCGATACCCCCGAACGTCTGAAATTGTATCGCCTGATGGAAAAAATGATTTGCGATGACTGCCCCGCTATTTTGGATCTCCACAATGTGAGGTTTGTTCCCTATTATAAATATCTCAGGAATTATAAACCCAATGGTTTTGCTTATGGCACAGCCAAATATACAAATATCGACCTGAAGTCGCGGAAGGAACTGATCGGACGATGAAGGGTTATATTATAAGAAAATTGATAAACGTCGTGCCGATTGTTTTCGGAGTGATGGTTATTACGTTCGTCCTTTTCCGCATCGTCGGCGGTGATATTTCACGAGAGATTGCCGGTAAATACGCCACCGCCGAGTTGATCACCGAAATTCGCCACGAATACGGATGGGATAAACCATTATTTTTCGACGTTCACGCAAAAAATATATCAGGGGTTTTCGATTCACAATTTTTCCACCATTTATGGAATTCACTTACTTTTAATTTTGGTAAATCACTTCGCGATCGCCAGCCCATCACGGAAATTATCAAGGAAGGAGCGATCCCCAGCCTGAGTATTACCGTCCCGATGTTTATCATCGGATTGATTACCTCGCTGAGCATTTCACTGATTGTCGCTTATGTGCGAGGCACGAGGGTCGATAAAGTGCTGGTGATTATTTGCGTACTCGGTATGAGTGTTCCGTATTTATCGTACATTCTGATCGGTCAGTATATTTTTGCCTACAAGCTCGGAAGGTTTCCGGTTTTTGGTTATGAACCCGGATGGCGGGCCGTTCAATATGTCGCTTTGCCCGTTCTGATCGGTGTGGTCAGTGGGCTGGGGTCTTCCGTGCGATTTTATCGAACGGTCATCCTGGATGAAATTCATGCCGATTACGTCCGCACCGCCCGAGCCAAAGGCGCGTCGCGCACGCGAGTGCTGTTCAAGCATGTCCTGAAAAATGCCATGATCCCTGTAATCACACAGGTGGTGCTGGCTATTCCGTTCCTCTTCCTGGGTTCATTGCTCCTGGAACGATTTTTCGGAATCCCGGGCCTCGGGTATTTAACCATCGAAGCCATCAGTTCAAGAGATTATCCCGTCATTAACGCCATGACGTATATCGGAGCCTTGTTGTATATTTTCGGTCTGATTGTTACCGATATCTGCTATGCGCTAGTCGACCCACGGGTCGAGTTGCGTTAAAACTAATATGGAGACAACATGATGAACAAATTTGCTATTCCGGTGTTAATGATAATGATCATCAATGGTTGCCAGAAAATTCTCACCGTTGACGGCACAAAGTCCGGCACGCTATCGGATCGGCAACTGGCAGCCTATCCGATGCTGGACGAAAACGCGTACCTTGTTTTAAAGGATTTTGAATCCCCCGCCCAACTGGACGATTTCACTTTAAATCGAAAAAACGGTCGGTCGCGGATTTTCCAAAGTGAATCATCTTCAGCCACGGGTACAGGATCGCTTGGCCTATCCCTTGACACGGTCGGCGATTATACCCTTGCCTTCACGACTCCAATTCAGCGATGGGCGGATTATAATCTTTTTCTTTATGCTGTATTTTCAAATACAGATCAGTCCGCGGTCATCGAGCTTAAAGATACTGCCGGAAAATCGTTTTTACATAAATTTCAGCTTCATAAAAAATCATGGAACAAACTGGATGTCGATCTGGGGGAAGCCGGGGAGCATATCGACTTAAATTGCGTAAATCAGGTTTTGTTTCATTTTGAAAAAACCGGCCAAACGAAATTATTCCTCGATGATCTCATCCTCGTCGATTATCGAAAACAGGTGCGCGGGCTGGTGGATGGTCCGGCCGGAAGTCTTTATTCGTTGATCGACGGCCGGCAGATTCGCGTCGGAGCCAATGGTCGGTTCGAGCTGGTGTTTTACAAGAATAAACTAATCGCGTGGTACGATCTTTCGACGGATCGCCCACGGAGCAATAACCTGCTGGACCCATCGGCAAACGGCGTCGAAATAGTCCAAATCGCAACGCTCCGCAACGCGCATATTCAAACCGCGCTAACCGGCACGGACAAAGATCAGAATGTTAAAATCACCATAATGGGCGAATATCCGAATGGTTTTCCAGCAAACCAAATCGTTACTTACCATATCCACCCCGATGGTTTGATTTTGCTGTCGATTACCCAAAACAGCAAGTCCAATCAACTGGGCATCGGGGTTACCGTCAATAAAAATCGGGGGTTTGACGCGGTGATCGGTAAAATCCGCAACCCCGCCGGTAATTCCGCCGACAACCGAATCGAATACGCGATCTTTCGGCGGATCGGAAAACGCCCGGGAGCCGACCTTCTAATTGCCTTTAAACCCTGGAAGAACGAAAACCTGCCCATCCGATGCCAACTGCGGAAAAATCAGGGCACCCAGGGAATGCAGGCCATGTTTGTCAGCCAAGCGAACATCGGGGAAAATTCCATCCAGGGAATGATGAGGGTTTGGCCCCCGGATATCGATCACCTGGGTAATGCGGAAATCTACGTGCGAAAGTTCCTCGAAACCAATTGGCCCGATTTTAAGGGCATGGGTTCCTCCGAAGGCTGGCAACCGACTTATAATCTGGAAGGAAAATAGTAAATGAGTAAAGAATATTCAAAATATCAGAAAGGCATTATCAACCAATATTATGGCCATCTTGATACCTTCATGCTCCAGAAGCTTCAGGAGTTGGTAACCGAATTATATCTGGCCGAGGGTCCGGAGATGAAAAAGCGATTGTGGGAAAGAGCGCAAAAGGCGATGGTGAATTTAAAAATTCCTTCCGATGTTATTTCCAGGATCATGGAAAAACAAAATATCGAAATTCTCGCCGCCAGAGTCCAGGAATGGCTGACCATCCCCCGTAAAAAATAAGTTCAAGGAGTGTAACCCCCACTGTCATTGTGCCACGGCTGGCTTGTCCAGCCGTGTCTTAAACCGACTGTGGCACAATGGGGGAGACTGAACGGTTATGTTTTTTTAATCGTTTTGCATGCTGCGATATTTTTCCTGCCAGGCCTTGGAATAGCTTTCCCCGCACATGGTGCATCGATCGTCGAAGAATCCCCTCATGGTATCCATTTTAATAATGAATATCTCCTTGCATCTCGGGCATTCCACCGCCTGTGTCAGATTTTTTGTCCGGCAATATGGACAATCCAGGATTACGGGCCCCATTATGAAACCGATGTCATTAGGGGTCTGAAGTTTCTGCAAATCGCGAATCTTATACAGGACGACCGTATTGCAGTTGATGCATTTAAACGGCACCAGTTTGTCCAGGTTCAAGTTGTAATTTCTTTGCCCCCGTTCAAAGTCCGATAATGTCAGAATTGCTAATGCGATAATGAAGATCGAGAGGAACACCAACTTGAGCGACCCCAATCCCCCACTTCCACCAATGGTTATACCGGAGAAACCTATTTTTACGCTCACCGATTCGCCTTGCATTATTAAAGTTCTTTTATAGCGACAAATGAAACATATAAGGTTATCACAACATTCTATTTTAACAATTTTCGAGGAAAAAAAGAAGAGATAATTTACCAGCGTAGGAGAACCTTTTCGGATTTCAGGTGGCCGGCGTCGAAGAAACCCAGGGCGATAAATTTTTCGTTACATCGGATTCTGAAGAGCATTTTTCCAGATCGCGGATTTTGACCGGTGGGCAGTGTTAGACTTTCCTCCTTCAGCCATTGACCGCAAACCAAAACTTTGGCTTGTTCGGGAGAAATGTCCACGGCAGGAAAATCCATCACCGCCTCTTCCATCGGCAGGAGGTTTTCCTGGAATTGTTCTTTTGACCATGTTAAGACTTCGCTGATGGGATGGGATTGGGCGATTAAGAATCGCCCACTGGCGATTCGGCGCAGGCGACCGACATAGGCCAACGTGCCCAGGCTCTGGGCAATATCCACAATCAGGCTGCGAATATAGGTTCCGGCGGACACGGTAACTCGAAGGTCGAACCGCGGGTAGTGAAAATCAATCAATTCCATTGGGGAGATTTTTACCGTCCGGGCGGTAAGTTCCGGGGCTTTTCCCTCCCGGGCATGTTTATAAGCGGCGACACCGCTGATTTTGATGGCCGAAAAAGCAGGGGGCATTTGCTCGTATTCGCTGGGAAATTCCGACAGAACCTTTTCGATATCCCCTCGCGTCACGGGGGTATTGTCCTCGGCTATTACCGGTCCTTCCTCGTCGAAGGTGCTTCGCATCTTGCCAAGAATTCCGGTTACCGTATAAGTCTTATCGTGTCCGGTCACATATTCCGATAGTTTGACCGCCCTGCCAACCATGACAACAAGCAGACCCGTAGCCAGCGGGTCCAGGGTTCCACCATGCCCGATTTTATCAATTTCGAATCCGCCATAGCGAAGGCGCACGAGCACGTGATGGGAACTCATACGCTCGGGCTTGTCAATTAAGATGATTCCATCCATAATAAAGAAGCAGACAGCGAACAGCTTACAGCTATCAGCTTTTAAAAGGAAACCTGTGTATTATTATAGGATCGTCAAAACCAAGTGGGGTATGGTAGCATACGTGGTCAGGAACAACAAGCTTGTAAAAGTTTTTCTTCCCCCGGATTTGCCGAAAGAACACTTCTCCCGCGAGGATGAAAAAAAACAAATTGCGTCCCAACTTTCCGAAATTGACGCCTTCGCCCGGAAGAAAAAAATCATCCTTTCGGAAAATCCAAAACTTTTGACCCGGCTGGCGGAAGACTTGAAGGCATTTTTTTCCGGTAAACCGGCCAATTTTAAGCACGAATTGGACTTGGATTCGCTGACGATGTTTACCCAAAAAGTCCTGCGGGCGGCGATAAGCATACCTTATGGGAAAACCGTATCCTACAGCGATCTGGCGAAAAAGATCGGTCGTCCTCGTGCTTTTCGCGCGGTGGCTCGCGCCTTAGCAGGCAATCCGATCCCCCTGGTCATCCCCTGCCATCGAATTGTTTACCGCGATGGCTCAATCGGCGGATTTTCCGCACCCTCCGGTCCGGCATTTAAAATCAAACTTTTCGACCTAGAAGGAGGAAAGAAAAGTATCTGAGTTCTGGGTGCCACGCAACGCCGTGAACTTTTTTTTTCATGCTGCATTGTACATCCTTTCCGCATCGAGTCTTTCATTAAGTGTAGCCACGATAATTTTCGGTGCGCCCGGCGACGATTCCGTCTTCTTGTGCGGCCAATCTCGGGATTTTTTCGAACCGGATCGAACGTAGGTGTCTTTCTTCGCCTCGCTCAGCAGTACGCGAAGATCCCCCTTTCACCGACAGGAGGTGTTTTGCATTTCGTCCTTGGAGCGTGGGTCTGAAAAGCCCTTGCTCGATGCGCAAAGGAGATGGTTTTCGGAGTGTGGGCTTGGGGTGGGGAAAGGTAAAAAACACACAATGTTGTAACCGTTTCTTCCAACCCATACACGGTTTTACCGTGATCGACAAAAGCGTGAACTTGGGCTTTGCAGGGAATATTTCTTTGGAAAACCCAGGCCAGGCATAGTCCGGCGACCGGGATTTATTTGTGTATATTGACGCTGACATCCGGAGGTACATAATTTTTGTCACCCCCCAAACGTTGCCATCCGCGATACACTCGGAACATAAGGATCAGGGAGGCTAGTTGAAAGACAAATGTCCAAACGGGAATGTACCGATAATAGAATGGATTCCCATGATGGACCATCTTCATAAGGTCCATAAACCCCCCGGCCAGGGATCCGACCATCCCGTATGGATGGAATTTGTTGGCCTCCGGTTCCGCCTTGGCCGGGGACTGGCAACGAATCAGGATCACCCGATTTTCCATGATCGCCTGATTCAGGATACGGATTTCCTTATGCTGCTGGGAGTAATCGTGAAAACCGGCATTTTTGACAAGAAGCTTGTCGTCCAGGCTCCCGAAATAATCCAGAGCCTTTCGAGGCAGCGGGGACTTGATCTTTTCCAGCGCGGGAGCCAAGCCGCTACCCAGTTCCGTTCGCCCAAGGGTGCCAAAAGCTGCTGGCTCAAAAACAGGCTCAGCATTTCTGTCATCGAGAGGATCAGCCCCTCTTTTTCGATGAAGTTCGGCGAGAGTTTCCAGAACTTTCGGCGGGTGTCACGGATCTCGTGAGAAACCGGAAACCCCACCTGCTGGAGGATGTTCAAATCCCGCAGGACCTGTCGCGTGCTGCATTCAATCCGAGCCGCCAGTTCATCGGTACTTCTGAAAACTTACATCGACCGGTATAGAATGATCGGAGTGAAACACATAAAGACGTCTCTGACCAGCACAGGTTCGTTGATGACCTTAAATTTAAAACTGGCGCATATACTTTTCACACTATCGACGGCCTTACCATTAAGGATTGGGGCATTTCACCCTTGTAAATTGCCTGATTCCATTTCGATTAATCAATATGCTTATACTGGTGCAGGCAGGCGGGTGTTGAATTTATTCGGAAAAAAGTGCAACCCGAAACATTTTCGATGGTAAACTATATTGAATGAGTTGAAAAAAACCATCAACACAACACATTCTCCTTTACCCGCTTGGTTTTCTCCACCTAGCGGGTTTTTTATGCGATTAACGGTCCGGCTCTTGGATCACCCGCCACACAATTGTCTGGCCAAGGCACGAGCTGCTTGCATGGTTGCTGCGTTTTGAGCGATTGCCCCAGGTTCCTGAACGCCCGCTCCGACGAGGACATTCTCACAGACCGAAAATCCCAGACACTTCAGAAAACCCATCACGGACTGAAAATATAAGTTGTAGGTTTCGGTATCAGGCTGACCTTGCGTAAAGACCAGGGCAGCTTTCTTGCCCTTCGGCAGGTTGCTGGTAAGGTTCAGGTTGAGGAAGGGATACATCCGATCAATGAAGAGCTTGAGTTGGCCGGTCATACATCCCATGTACATCGGCGAAGCCAGCACCACGGCATCGGCGGCGATGATCTGGTCATAGATCGGCGCCATATCATCCTTGAGGACACACCTGCCCTTTTTCTTGCAGCCCATGCAAGCCTGACAGCCTCGCATAGTCAGGTCGTTGACGTAAATGATCGCCGTCTCGGCCCCCTGCCTCTGAGCGGCCTTAACAATTTCATGGACCAGGACGGCAGTATTTCCTTCTTTTCGCGGACTTCCGACAAACGCCAGTAATTTCATGCTCGGACTCCTTATGCGGCACAGTTCGGAGAAACAATCTCGTCTTTTCTTTTTTCTTTGTTCATTGGTCCTTCAAGCCGATCCTCGCAGAGATTCCGCACATGGGCAATCAGACCCGTCAGATCCCGGTGTTTGTGCATCGCCTGGTTATGCCACAGGTTTTGGGTGGGTGAAGCATCCTGGAGTTCTCGGAGAATCTCCCCCAAGGGCATGTGCAGGCATTTCCGATCCCGGAAGAAATTAATCACTGCCTCCAGCTTTGTAAAGTCGTCTAAATGACGGGCAATGGCGTCCAAACTGTCCGTTAGATCGACATATTGTTCCTGGGTCATCTTCTCGGTGACCTGATCCTGCTCAACAATCGTAGTTTCACTCATGCGCAAAAATCTCCTGTGTATAAAGGCACCATCGGCACCTGTAATGATTTCTTTAATCCAGCCTGAAGCACGGTCCAACAAAACCCCATGCGTGTCATTCTCTGGCACAACAGGGAACAATATACACGATCTGCCTTCTCCTTGGCAACGCTTTTTTGCCTGAAATTCAGCCTTAACCCAACCTTCGCACTTTGGCCTCTCTGACCCCGCTGGCGTGGTCGGCAATGCGGTTTTTTACCCAAAGGTCTTCACCACAAAATCGCTTCGTCA
>JBAZZQ010000070.1:0-18415 GCA_041658725.1 Phycisphaerae bacterium
GATAAGCCGAACCATGCGTTATTGACGATCCCGCCGGTGATGAGCGACATTTTATTGCCCGACATTATCCGAAATCAAAAGATTGCCAAATCCGATCCAGGGGTATACGATGTTCCATGGCAGACCTTCAGTGAAACTTTGTGAAATTCGAAATTCCGGAATTCGCTGGAGAGAAAACCAGAGGGCGGAGCAAGCCCCGCCCCTACTGGATTTTTACGCCGGTTTTCCAGGCTTGACTTAAATTTTTCAAGGGTTCATTGATTATGGTTTTTTCGTGGATTATTTCCAGCTGCGGGGCCGGATCGACCGTTCCTAGTTTGCAGACGGGTAAACCAGTTACAGCTTTCAGGAATTGCGATTCCTTTTCGGCGGGGACTTCGACTATGAAACGGGACGGCGATTCGCTAAAGAGCAGGATGTCGGTTTGCGGGATGTTTGCTTGTTGGGAAAGCACCGTTAGGTCGGCTTTTACGCCCAGGTTGGCCGCGAAGGCCATTTCAGCCAGCGAGACGGCGAGGCCGCCTTCCGAGCAGTCGTGGCAGGCGGTGAGCAATCGTTGACGGATCATGGTAAAGACCTTGGCGAAGATTTTTTTGGCGATTTTGAAATCGACCTTGGGGACGCTGTTGCCGATAAAACCGTCGAGGGCGAAGTAGTGCGAACCGCCGAGTTCGGGTTTGGTCAGGCCGATTATGTAAATACCGCTGCCGGGGGTTTTAAAACTCATGGTGATACATTTACGAACATCGGGAACGATGGCCATGGCGCTGATTAGTAAAGTCGGAGGGATGGCGATACGCTCGCCTGTTTCGGTTACGAATTCGTTGTTAAGGGAATCTTTGCCGGAAATGAAGGGTGTGCCGAAGGCTTTGGAGGCGGTAAAACAGCCTTCCGCGGCACGGACCAGTGTGCCGAGTTTTTCCTCAGTGTTGCAGCTATCCCAGCAAAAATTGTCGAGAATGGCGCAAACGCGGGGATCGCCGCCAACGGCGACTACGTTTCGGATCGCCTCGTCTATACAGCAGGCGGCCATCCAATATGGATCGATCTGTCCGAAGTTCGGGTTGATCCCGCAGCCGACGGCGATACCTCGATTCGATGCGAGCAGCGGACGAAAAACGGCGGCGTCGGACGGACCGTCATTAACGCCCGTCAGAGGCTTAACGACCGAGCCGCCCTGGACTTCGTGATCGTATTGGCGAATGACCCATTCCTTGCTGGCGATATTTGGGTGGCCCAGCAGACGATACAAAACCTGGCTGAGATTTTCGGTTTTGCCCGCCGGTTCGGGAAATTGTTTGGGCGACCAGGTTGCCCGTTTTCGTGATTTGGGCAGACCGTTATGTAAAAAATCCATTTCCAGTTCGCCGACCTGATTGCCCTGGTAGCGGAGGATAAGTTTTTTATGATCAGCGAACGTGCCGATGACGGTGGCTTCGACGTCTTCCGCGTCGCAGATGGCTTTTACCTTCGGCCAGTTGGCGGGCGGGACGGCGATGACCATTCGTTCCTGGGCTTCGCTAATCCAGATTTCGTCGTAGCGCAGGCCCTGATATTTGAGAGGGATTTTTTCCAAATCGACTTCAGCGCCGAGGTTTTCGCCCATTTCACCGACCGCGCTCGATAACCCCCCTGCTCCGCAATCGGTGATTGCGCTATACAGGCAGCCGTCGGCGTGATCGCGGGCCTGGAGGACGACATCGACAACTTTCTTTTCGGTTATGGCGTTTCCGATCTGGACGGCGTGGGAAAATTCCTGGTCCGAGCGGTCGGTAAGCTCTCCGGAACTGAAGGTCGCCCCGTGGATTCCGTCGCGGCCGGTTTTTCCACCGACGACGACAACGTAATCGCCCAAATGGGCCGATGCCTTGGTGCATTTGTCTCTCGGCAGCAATCCGATATTACCGCAGTACACAAGCGGGTTACCCAGATAACGGTCGTCGAACCAGATCGCCCCGTTGATGGTGGGAATGCCCATGCGGTTTCCGTAATCGCGGACTCCGGAAACGACGCCCTTAAAAACGCGGCGTGGATGCAGCACGCCTTTGGGCAGGTCTTCGAGTTTATAATCTGGCCTGGCGAAGCAAAAGACATCAGTGTTGGCAATGGGTTTTGCCCCCAAGCCCGTGCCGAGCGGGTCGCGGATGACTCCGCCGATGCCGGTGGACGCTCCACCGTAGGGTTCGATGGCAGAGGGGTGATTGTGCGTCTCGACTTTAAAACAGATACCGTAATTGTCGTCGAACTCTATGACGCCAGCGTTATCGACAAAAACACTGATGCACCATTTTTTCCGCAACTGCTCGGTGGCCTTGGCGATTGTGGATTTTAACAGGTTCTTATAAACTTTTTTTCCGGCGGGACCGAAATATTCGATATCGCTTTTTAACGTTTTGTGAACGCAATGCTCGGACCAGGTCTGGGCGATGGATTCCAGTTCGATATCGGTCGGGTCGCGGCCGATGGCGGAAAAATAATTTTGGATCGCCTTCATTTCAGGCAAATTTAAAAACAGGTCCGCCTTTTTGGAAAGATTCGTCAGTCCCTCGTCGCCGAGTTTTAGCAGAGGAACGTGGCGGAGGTTGAATTTGTATTCGTGGGGCTGGGGTGCAGGGCAGCTTCCGGCGGAGCCGAAGACAACCTGCTCGATACATTCGTTGGCGATGATTTTGGAGGCGATGAGATTTTTTTGGGCATCGCCTAGTGTGCCTTCGAAGATATACATCCTGGCTGTGCGGACCTGCTCGACGTCGATGCCGAGTTTGCGAATGGCGGATTCCGTGGATAAGGCCGCAGGGTCCATCACTCCGGGACGACGATGAACTTCCATCGTATTGCCGTCCCGATGGGCGGGAGCGCTAAGCTCGATCCGCGCCTGCTCGGAAACGGCATCCACCAGCAGTTCGGAAACGATCTGCCGGATTTGATTTTCCGGGGCGTCGGACGTGATCAGGAAAATCCGATGATGGTGAACGTTGCCGACCGTATCGATCCCGAAATCGCGGACATCATGCAAAATAGACTGGGCATGAGGATCATTAAAGGCCGTCAAACGTGAAATTTCTATTCGCCAAATATTCATTAATTGCTCCATTATCATAAAATGAAAAGACAATTTAAACGTCAACTCGAAACTCGGAAAATCATTTTTTGACGCGATCAAAGAAATGAACAAATTGGGATTTGGTCAATGCTCCGATGTGTTTGTCGACGACCTTGAGTTTTTTGTTTTCCAGTTTCAGCAAGACGCCGGCGGGAATGCCGTCGATTTGGTATTTCCTGGCGAAGGCTTTGTTGGTATCAAAATTGAGCCGGAGAAAGATGACTTTCGCCAAGGCCTTTTTGGCCTCGGGAGTGGAGAGGACCTCTTTTTCAAATTTACGGCAATAACCGCACCACTTGGCGGTAAATACCAGGTAAATGTCTTTGTTGGTCGCCTTGGCCATGGTGATGGCTTGGTCGAGTGATCGTGCCCGTTGGGGGACAGTGGTCACGGCGGGTTTGGTGGTCGGTGTTTTTTTGTGATGCCTCGCCGCAGGCTGAGAGGCGGGGGCGGAAGTGGTCGTATTCTGGGCGGTACCGAGGGTCGCCGCAAACAATATAAACAAAACGCATCTGCTTACTCTAACTCGCGATTTCATTGTCACTCCTTTAATTTCCAGAACTATACTCCATAATTCTCCCAAAGTCCAATATTGAGAAGAAATAGCCGGCATCAAGTACAAGTAGATAGTTTCTGTTGCGGAAAAGTTTTCAGTCAAAAATGACATAAAAAACCTGTTACTTATCATGCGTTAAACACAAAAACAATGAGAAAGGAACAGGATCTTTTTGTCAATTGTTCAAAAATCTTTTTCCGCAACAGGAACTAGTTATAGCGAACCGGTGGCTGGATCTTGAATCATTTTTAAAAACCTTGTTAAGACTCTTTATCCGATGGGTATAATTGAAATCAATCATGGCACACGTAGAGGTATCACAATTTCAGTGGGTCGATATACCGTTTGACGCGGAGCATCCGATAGCGTTCGGGATCAACGTGTATCCAAACCAGACGCAATGTCATTTCGATATTCACGTCGGCTTGGAGATCGGGATTTGCCTTTCAGGTGCGTCCAAACGTTGGTTCGGCTCGCACACATTTAATGTCGACCGCGGCCAGGTGTGGTTCGCCGGATTGTGGGAACCGCATGGCTTCGAGGTGACTAAACCGCCCGCCCGGCACATGGTCATTGAAATCATGCCCGAATTTATTGATACCCCCGAACCGTTTAGTGCGTTTGATTGGTTAAAGTTGTTTAAAGTTACCCCGGACCGCCGTCCGAATGCCTCCTCGGCGAAAGATCGGAATTTTGCCCTGGCGATGGCCAGGAAACTGCTGAAGATTATCCGAGGCGGGCATGACGCAAACTGGCTGATTCGCACCCGTTTGGCGTTGCAGGAATATCTGTTGTATTTTGCCGAGCGGATCAGCGAACCCTCGAAGGTTGCGCCACGGATCGAACCATTTCATCAACGCCAGAAACTTCTGCCAGCGTTAATGCTCCTGGAGCATAGCCACTGCCGGGACGTTTCCATCATCGAAGCCGCCCGAGCCGCCCACATGGGCAGATCGTCTTTTTCGCAAATGTTTCGGTCCGCGATTGGTGTTTCTTTCGGAAAATATTGCCAGCGGAGAAGGCTGGCTGGAGCCATTTATGATTTACGGTCAACGGACCTGAAACTGGCCGCCATCGCTCAGCGGTGGGGATTTTGCGACGCCGCCCACTTTGTGAGGCTGTTTAAATCGGTGATGCACATGACGCCCAGCGAATACCGTCAATATTGGCTTAGCCCTCAACCCAAGAGGCAGTTGTTGAAAGCCCTTCCCGTGCCATCGCTGAATTTGCCGATGTACCAGGAATAAAAAACGTTAGTTGTTATATGAAAGGTTGGTGCTTAATGGGAGCAATGATTGTTATATGCGTGCTGGTGGCTGCAAGTTTGCTCGCGGGTTTTTGTCTTTACCGGTCGATGAAGGCAACGGGTGGTTGCAGTTGCCATTCCGTGGGGAAAAAGCATTCGCACGGTGCGTCTGAGCATACGGGAGATTGCTGCGACAAATAGCTTTTTGTAAAACCTAGAAATACAAATCCCGGTGGCCGGTTTCGATGCTCTTTAATTTCTCGATAGCGTTCTGTCGCCGTTGGGGTGACGGAATGTGTTCTAATTGTTCGGCGATGACTTTATTACCCAATTCTTTTGTTTTCGGGGAAGCGTAATCTTCGAGATATTCCTTTAACGTTAAAAGGGCATTGGGGTGGCAGTAGCTTTTGATCACTCCGGGCTTGGCCAGGTCCATAAAATCGTGTCCGGTGCGTCCGAGGCGGTAACAGGCGGTGCAGAAACTTGGAACAAAACCATCGGTTAAAAGCTCATAAAGAACTTCTTCCAGGGGTCGATGGTCGCCCAGGCTGAATTGGCCGTCTTTTCGATCACCCTGTTTGTATCCGCCGATGTCCGTGCGCGATCCCGCGGAAATTTGGCTGATGCCGAGTTTAAAGACTTCACGCCGCAATCCCGGTGCTTCACGGGTTGATAAAATCATTCCGGTATAGGGAACCGCCATTCGCAAGGCGGCGACGATTTTCTTAAAATCCTTATCGCTGACCGGTTTTGGGGGATTGTCCGCCAGGGGTGTCCCGGTGGCCGGTTCCAGCCGTGGAATGGAAATAGTGTGTGGTCCGACGCCGAACACTTGATCCAATTCAATGGCATGGGCGAGCGTGGAAAGAATCTCAAATTTGTAATCGCCCAATCCGAGAAGGGGGCCGATGCCGACGTCATTGATCCCCGCCTTCATCGCGCGTTCCATTACCGTTCGACGATACAGGTAGTCGCTTTTGGGTCCCGTCGGGTGCATGATCTTATAAAGCTGTGGATCGTAGGTTTCCTGGAAACACTGATAGGTCCCGATCCCTGCCGCCTTGAGTCGCTTGAAATCCTCAATTTCCATCGGGGCGCAATTCACATTCAATCGACGGATTTCTCCTCGTTCGACCTTTGTGGCATAAGCGGTGGCGATGGATTCTTCGAGATATTCGATGCCGGCTTTTTTCTGATGCTCACCGGCGACGACCAGGATTCGCTTCTGCCCCGACCGAAGCAGGATACGAACTTCTTCCGCGATCTGCTGCTGATTTAAAGTCGCTCGGTGGATGGCTTTATTGGCGGTGCGAAAGGCGCAGTACAAACAACCATTCGAACATTCGTTGGAAATATACAACGGTGCGAAAATGACCATGCGGTTTCCGTAGATGGTTTCTTTGATCTCACGGGCTGTCTGAAACATTTCCTCCAGCAGGTCTTCATCTTCCACATCAAGCAAAACGGCGGTATCGTCGAGCGTCAATCCCTTCAATAGCCGGGCTTTGGCGAGTAATTCACGGACCTGTTGCGGACTGCCGGAATCTTTTCGTTGTGGTTGTAAGAGTAGTTCTTTTATTGTTTCCGCTGTTTTTATCGAATCCATATTTCTACTTTCCCGACCCAAGAGTAATCGTAAAGGTCGTGCCCTGACCAGGTTTGGAGTTTACCTCGATTTTCCCATGATAAAACTCAACCAATTTCTTCACGATCGACAAACCCAGACCGCTGCCCAGAATATTTCTGGTCTTTTCATTTTTTATTCGCGTAAATTCACGAAAAAGCATGGCGATATCTTCTTCCGCCAGTCCGATTCCTGTATCGGTGGAGCTGATGACGATATGGCCATCCTCTTTTTTTACGGAGATATCGACCGTCCCGCCCTCGCGGTTATATTTAATGGCGTTCGACACCAGGTTATTGAAAATGATGTCCAATTCACCGCGGTCGGCGATCATTCGACAGTTTTCCCCGGCATGCAGACTGACATTCACGTTCATGTTTTTGGCTTCCGGGCCAAGCGTCTCGATGGACGTGCGGGCGGATTCCACGACGTCGATATCCATTAATTCTCTTTTGACCTGCCCGCTTTCGATTCGCGTCAGGTCCAGCAGGTCGAGAATGATTTTCCGCATCCCCTGTGACCTGATCAAACTGCGCTCGAGCATCTGCTGGTAAACCTTGGGATCGTCACCCGCCGCTTTTTCCAAAACGATCCGAAGATATCCCTCAATGGCGGCCAGGGGGGCTTTAAGTTCATGGGCCACCATGGAAATAATCTCAAATCGCAACTGACGTTTTTCTTCAGCAAGCTTTTTTGCTTTGCGTTCCAGCAAAAGACGCTCGCTGGTTTTTCGCACCGTGTGACGAAGCTCGTCCGGGGTAAATGGTTTGGCGAGAAAATCATAGGCCCCTTTTCGCGTGGCGGTGATGGCCGTTTCCAGCGAGGCATAAGCGGTGATAACTATGGTCAGCATTTCAGGCCGGTACTTGACCACGCGGTCAAGAATTTCCAGACCGCTGATCCCTGGCAACTTGTAATCCAAAAGCAAAATATCAGGCCGCTGGTCTGCCTTTTGACAGATTTCCAGGCACTCTTCACCGGTCGATGCGTCGGTGATTTCATAAGTTACCTCGCCGTTTAACTGATCGAAGAGCACCTTGTAGCTGCGCAGTGCCCGTGCCACACCGGTTCGCATCCCAGGCTCGTCGTCGACCACCAAAACTCGAAGAACCTCAGCCATCTTTATTCCTTCAGCAAAAGTTTAATATCACTCAGGAGCTGTTCAAACCGCACCGGTTTATCGACCACCATATCCGCCTTGACCCACGACCGCTCTTCGTCCGTGTCCGCGTCAAAGGTAAATCCGTAATCATGGCTCACCGAGGTGACCAGGATCACGGGAATATTCGGGTCACGTTTCTTGATCTGATATGAAATATTAAACCCGCCGTCGACATTTTCCAAGATTAAATCCACCACGGCCAAGTCCGGAAGTTGTTTTTCCAACTGGTCCAAAGCCTCTTTTTCCGTCTGGGCCACGACAACTTCGAAACCCGCCTGCTCGATAAGCAGACGGTTGGCATTGATGAAATCAATATCGTCATCCACGAGTAGAATCCGTTTAGGCATTTGTATTTTCTCCTGATTTTGTTTCTTCTTCCTGATTAAGCTCAATAGCGCCGCCCGCATCGTAGTCCTGCGGGGCCTTGCGGGGCAGCACGAGGGTAAAAGTCGTTCCCGTCGAACCTTTCGTCGGATCGGCGTTCGAGATAACTTTTATATCGCCCCGATGCATCTTTACGATGCCATAAGTGACGGCCAAACCCAATCCCGTTCCCTTTCCAATCTGCTTGGTGGTAAAGAACGGTTCAAATATTTTCGACAAATTATCCCCCGAGATTCCCAGCCCCGTATCCGCGACTTTCAAGTAAACATGATTGTTGTCTCCGTGCGTTCCGACTGTCAGCGTTCCGCCGTCGGGCATGGCGGCAAACGCGTTGGTGACCAGATTCGTCAAAACCTGTGCGATTTGGTCGCGATCTATTTCCGCGATCTTTGTCTCCGGGTCGATCTGGTAAATAACCTTCACCTTTTCAGGCGGACGAAGCATTCCCAACGTTTTTACGATCAATGCCCCAAAATCGACCGGGAGCAATATAACCTTGTTTTGCCGCGCGAAATTAAGCAGACCTTCAACAATCTTTTTGCACCGGTTGGCCTGCTCCACGATCATCTTGAGGTCCTCGGAATGTTTAATGTCGTGACCGAGGTCTTCCAGGATAAAATGGGCGTACATCAGCACCACCCCCAGCGGGTTATTCACCTCATGCGCGATGCCGGCCGCCAATTGCCCCATCGAAGCCAACTTTTCCGCCTGAACCAGGGCTTCACGAGTGTCGGCAAGCAGTTCGTTGGACATATTCAATTCAAACAGCGTCTTTTTCAACTGGTCGATGCTGTAAGGCAGGCACATTTCACTTTCCGCCAGACCTGTAAAAATGGCAATGGCGTGTTCGCGGCAGGTGTCATACCCGCAGGCTCCGCAATTCAATTCATCGGCCTCGGTTTCTTTTCCCAACCGGCGCAAAATCGCTCGCAGTTCCTGCAGACTGGGCGATTTCATCCGTTGATCGTTCGGAGCATAAGTTCGCGTAAGGTCCAGATCGGCGAATTTCGCCATTTGGGTGTTCCATTGGTCAAGGTCGGTCTGGCGAACACGTTTTCGGGCATAGTTGCTTACCGCGACTCGTCGGGTAAACGACGGAGTATTGGCGGAAATTCCCGGCCCCATAATGCAGCCGTTGCAGCAGAGAATTTCCAAAAGCTTGACATCCAACGCCCCGGTCGAGAATTCCTTGATGGCTTCGACAAAATTAATGCGCCCATCGGTAGCAATGACATCGTTGGCCAGCAGATTGTCTTCCACCCCCGCCGCCTGGAGCAAACCCTTGGCAATCGGAAACAACGTTCCCAGCCCGCCAAGCGGACCATCCGGTTGGTCCGGCGCGAATTCGGCGGGATTTATATTTTTCTTTTGCCAAAGTTTCTGAAGTTCCATAAATGTCAAAATAAGTTCCACTTCACCATTAACTTCATCGCTGGTGGCCTCAAGTCGCTTGGCGATGCAGGGTCCGATGAAAACCACTCGATAATCTTTACCGTGCAATGCTTTAATGACCCGAGCCATAGCCACCATCGGAGAAACGATCGGCGCAAGCGACGAAACCAGTTCCGGATAATATTTTTCCACAAACTCCACCAGTGCCGGACAGGAAGTAGCGATAAACCGGTGTTCATTCGTTTCCTTCAATAGTTTGCGATATTGCTCGGCCACAAGATCGGCCCCGAAGGCCACCTCGCATACAGATTGAAATCCCAATTTGCGAACCCCGGCGACAACCTGCCCAGGGTCCAGACCTGGGAAACCCGCCGGAAAACTCGGTGCCAGACACGCTACGACCGGCTGGCCCGCCGCCAACAACGTTTCAAGTTCATCAATCGATTCCACCATCTGTTTGGCATTTTGACTGCATACCCGAAGACAGTTCCCGCAGCCGACACAACGCTCTTTTACGACCATAGCCTGACCGGCCTCGATCCGAATGGCCTTGGCAGGGCATTCGCGAACGCAGGTAAAGCACATCCGGCATCGTTCACGTATGGTCGTAATCAGAGGCATATCTTCTCTTCAATCCAAAAGCTAAAATCCAAAATTCTCAAATAAGCACTTTTCTCGCCGCATAATGTGTATGCAGCAATTCATGAGCCTTGTGACTGTTGGGTTCGCCCAGAAACTCACGATAAAGCCGCTGAATCTCTTCATTGTGATGACTTACTCGAAGTTGTTCTGTGCGGTCGATCTTGTAAAGGGACTGCATTCTCTTGGCCACCGCCTGTTGATCGGTCCCAATCGGCTGACCGCCGCCCGCGATGCATCCGCCCGGACAGGTCATAACCTCGATGAAGTGAATATCCGTCCGTCCGTCCCGGATCTGGTCGAGAAGTTTTCGAGCGTTGGATAGACCGCTGCACACCGCCACCCCGATTTCAAGATCACCCACGCTCAAATGGGCTTCCTTGATCGGGTCGAAACCCCGCAGCGGTTTAAGTTCCTGAATCGGCAATTCCTTGCCGGTCAGCAGGAAATACGCGGTCCGAACCGCCGCCTCGGCCACGCCTCCGGTAGCTCCGAACAATTTCCCCGCCGTCGAACGCTGACCAAACGGCGAATCCGCCTGTTCATTCGGCATATTCTCAATATCGATCCCGAACATTTGTAAAATCCTTCCCATCTCACGGGTGGTCAGCACCGCGTCGATGTCCGGCAGAGAATCCTGTTTCATCTCAGGCCGATCCGCTTCAAACTTTTTGGCCGTGCAGGGCATGATCGACACGCTGAAAATATTTCGCGGATCGATTTTCTCGTGTTCGGCGAAGAACGATTTGATGATCGCCCCCATCATCTGCTGCGGACTCTTGCACGTAGAAACGTTCGGAATAAATTCCGGATAAAATTCTTCCACAAATTTTACCCACCCCGGCGAACATGAAGTCAGGAGCGGTAGGGGCTTTTTGTTTTTAATCCGGTCGATCAGTTCGCTGCCTTCCTCCATAATCGTCAGGTCCGCCGTAAAGGACGTATCGAAAACACGCTTGAACCCCAACCGGCGGAGCGCCGCGTGCATTTTCCCGCAAATGTCGCTGCCGGCCTTTAAGCCCAGTTCTTCACCGATTGTAACGGAAACGCTTGGCGCGTGTTGAACGACGACGAACTTATCCGGATGATGCAGGGCGTCGAGAACTTTCTTCAGATGGCTGTTCTCGCGAAGCGCTCCGGTCGGGCAGACCTTGATGCACTGTCCGCAGAAAACGCAGGAAGAAACATTCATGCCCTGATCGAACGCCGTCGCCACTCTGGCCGACGCGCCGCGGTTGATAAAGTCAATCGCGCCGACCCCCTGAACCTCTTCACAAACGCGCACGCATTTACCGCAAAGGATGCACTTGGCCGGATCGCGGACGATGGCCGGACTTGATGTATCGGGTTTGTAATTGTTCTTTTCACCCTGGTATCGCCGTTGCCGAACACCAAGTTCTTCCGCCAGTTCCTGCAACTGACACGACCCGCTTCGCACGCAATACAAACACTCGTCCGGGTGGCTGGCCAGAAGCAGTTCCACAATGGTCTTACGAGCCAGAATAACCCGCGGTGAATGCGTTTGGATTTTCATCCCTTCCGAAACCGGATAAGCGCACGAAGGAACCAGATTCCGCATACCATCGACCTCGACGACGCAAATCCGACAGGCTCCGGTCGGCGTAAAATTCTCCATATAGCACAGCGTCGGAATTTTAAATCCCGCCTGCCGGGCGACTTGAAGGATCATTTCACCTTTATTGGCTTGAACCGCTTGACCATTAATCTCGATCGTTATCACGTTTCACTCCCGTAATTTTCTTTCTACTAGTCTACTCGACTACTCCTTAATCACCGCCGCAAACTTACAAACCTGTGCGCAATTCCCGCAACCGATACACTTTTCCATGACAATATAATGCGGACTCTTCGGTGCGCCCATGATCGCTCCGGTCGGGCACTGCTTGACGCAAAGGGTGCATCCGCGGCATTTTGCGGAATCGATTCGATAGTTCAGCATTTCATTGCAAACCCCTGCCGGACATTTACGTTCATAGATGTGGGCCTCATATTCCTCGCGGAAATGTGTCAATGTCGATAACACCGGATTGGGCGCCGTTTGGCCAAGCCCGCACAGCGACGTATCTTTAATCGCACAGGCCAACCGGTTCAGATAGATCACGCTCTGGAACCGTTCCAATGCCTGCTGGGGCGTTTCATTTCGCCGGCCATGAGTGATCCGGTTGAGAATCTCCAGCATTCGGCGTGTCCCCTCACGGCAGGGAATGCATTTACCGCACGATTCCCGCTGAATAAATTGCATGAAGAATTTGGCCACATCGACCATGCAAGTGGTATCATCCATCACCACCAGCCCGCCGGAACCCATCATGGCGCCCACGGTCTTTAGCGATTCATAATCCACCGGCGTATCCAGGAGCTTGGTCGGAATACATCCGCCCGACGGACCGCCGATTTGCACGCCCTTATAAGTTCGTCCGTCGGCAATCCCGCCGCCGATATCGAAAACAACTTCTCGAACACTGGTCCCCATCGCTACTTCCACCAGACCGGTATTGACCACTTTTCCGGAAAGCGCGAAAACCTTCGTGCCTTTGGAAGTAGCTGTTCCGACAGCGGCGAACGCCTCCCAACCGTCCCGGAGAACCACCGGCACATTGGCCAACGTCTCTACATTATTGATAACGGTCGGACTGTTAAAAAGTCCCTTCTGAGCCGGGAAGGGGGGGCGTGGACGGGGCATCCCGCGCCGACCTTCGATACTCGCCAGAAGCGCCGTCTCCTCTCCGCAGACAAACGCTCCCGCTCCTTTCTTGATCGTGATTTCCAGATTAAATCCGCTGTCAAGAATGTTTCGCCCGATCAGATTCCAGGTTCGGGCCTGCTGGATCGCCTTAATCAACCGCCGAATCGCCAACGGATACTCGGCCCGCACGTAAAGATAAGCATGGTCAGCTCCGATCGCGTAAGCCGCGATGGCCAATCCTTCCAGCACCCGATGCGGATCGCCTTCGATCACCGCACGATCCATGAACGCTCCCGGATCGCCTTCGTCCGCGTTGCATACCACATATTTTTGCTTGCCCACCGCTTCCAACGCGAATTTCCATTTCTTCCCGGTCGGAAACCCTCCGCCGCCTCGGCCGCGAAGTCCGGATCGTTCCACCATATCGCAAATCTCGCCCGGTGTATTATCGCGAATGGCCGACGCAAACCCACGATATCCACCACGAGCGATATATTCGCCGATGCTCGTCGGGTCGATGATCCCGCAATTCGCCAGCACCCACCGTTTCTGTTTAACAAAAAAAGGATGCTCGTCAATAAACGGTATGTTCGGATAAGGATCAATTCCATCCGACCGGAACTGGCCGAGGATGTTTTCTTTTGTCGCTTTGCCTTCGAACGCGGCAGCAAGAATGCCGGGCAGCGTTTCCGTGGTCACATTCATGTAGGATACGCGAGTCTTCCCTGGCATTTGGATATCAATTATCGGTTCAACGGCGCAAAATCCGATGCATCCAACCTCGATGATCCGTGCGTCGATTTTTCGCTCGTCGAGATAATCTTTTATTTCCGTTAAAAGTTCATCCGCACCGGCCGCCAACCCGCAGGTCGCAGCCCCGACAAAAATCACCGGGCTTTCCACGACCTTCCGATCAAGCCTCGCCTTCCAGTCCAGACGCATCTGCCGGCACTTCGGGTCTTCATGGCACATTGGCCCGTCGGCCAAACAATCGATGAGCTTCGGACACGGTTTATCCGCGCTATGTTTACAGAGGTCGCAGCAGCGTAAAATGGTCTCATTTTCCAGCATGAACATTATTTTTTATCCTCGAGTGAAATTTTCTTTTTATATTGATTGAGCAATGATTTGATTTCATCAGGGTTAATTCTGGCGTGCACCTTTCCCGATACACACAGCGCCGGGGCCAATCCGCACGCCCCGATACACGCCACAACTTCCAGGCTGAACATGCCATCACGAGTCGTGGCTCCCGCCTTAATTCCAAGTTCACGCTCCACAGCGCTTAAAACTCTGGCAGAACCCTTCACATGGCAGGCGGTTCCTCGGCAGACCTGGATATGAAATCGTCCGACCGGCTCAAATCGAAACTGGTTGTAAAAAGTCGCTACCCCGTACACTTTCGAAGCAGGCAGTTTCAAAAACTCCGCGACCTTCGTTACCGCTTCTTTCGGAAGATATCCATGCACGTCCTGAACGTCCTGGAGTATGGGAATCAGCGACTCTCGGCCGCCCCCGCGGTACCGGCCCAGAATCTCGCTAATATCCAATTTCTGGTGTTGATGTGAAGCTGTTACGGTCATTTATTCTCACTCCTGCGATTTAAAAACTTATTTTTTTTGACCCGAAAAAAATGCCACGATTTCCAAAACCATAGAAACATCCATATTCTGCACGTATACATCTTTCGGAAGCTTTAGAACGACCGGGGCAAAATTCAAAATCCCTTTTACATTTCCACGAACCAGTTGTTCCGCGACCGCCTGGGCGGTGTCGGCCGGGGTGGTTATGATTCCCACCGAAATATTCATCTGCCGGCATATCGTTTCCATTTCATCGATGTGATAACACCGGCGCCCGACAATAACCCGTCCGACCTTCGCCTGATCGACGTCAAACGCCGCCACGATATCCACACTGGACTTTCGGCCTGGAAAATATCCCATAATCGCCCTGCCAAGATTACCGATTCCACAGATGGCTCCAAGCTGATGTTCATGGCCGTCAAGGAAATTCGTAATCTTGTTGCATAACTCTTCAACATGGTAGCCTTTGGACGGACTACCGGTAAAACCGATCACCATCAAATCACGCCGTACCTGGGCCGCCGTCAAACCGGTCGCGTCGCCCAGTTGATGGCTAAATAAATGCTTAACGCCCTGCTGTTTTAACTGTAACAGCATTCGTCGGTATTGGCTGAGCCTGCCAATCGTTTTATCTGAAATAACGTTTATCATAGCACGGTCAATGTCGCACGAAAAAGCGAGCTGTTATTAAAATCACTCTGTGAATTATATAACAGCTCGACTGCCTATGTCAAATATAATCAAATAGCAATTCACAATGCAAGCAAATTCTTACTATTTTTGTGGTTTGATGAAAAAACATCTCAAAAATTGTCTTGTTTTACTTAACTACCGTGATATAATGAAGTTAAATTTATTTTCAACAGTATATACCCGCCTGTAAAGGTCTTTGGAGGACGAGGAAATGTGCAAAAAATCCTTTTTGGTCTTGTCTTTTGGCCTTACCCTTTTCTTAATAGCCGGTTGCGGTACACCTGACAATAACGGATCAAACACATTCATTTCCGCTGACGTTGTCAGTGCGGAACAAACCGGCCGTGGTATTTCTCTGGCAACGCTGCAGGAAACTGCTACGGATGCTTCGCAGCAAGCCGTTCGAGCAATTGAGGAGGCCGATGTTGTCAAATTGATCGGACAAACCCTTTACGTTTTGAACCACGACCGTGGCCTGCGTGTGATTGACGTTGCCGATTGGTCCAAACCAACTTTAAAGGGCAGCTTCAGCTTTACCGGCGAGCCAATTGAAATGTATGTAACAAATAACGTTGGTGCGATTATAGTGCAAAATTATTCCCTGTGCCGCCTCGATGCCCAAGCTCAGCCGGAAAAGCAATCGGGCAGCAAAATCTATATGGTCGATGTGTCAAACCCTGACTCCCTTACTGCCATCGATACTTTTGAAATTGATGGATATGTCAGCGAAACCCGGCGGGTGGGGGACGTCATATATCTGGCTGGCCGAAACGACCTGCCTTACTGGGGTGGTTATATGGATGACACATCGAACGGTTTTGTCGCTTCTGTTTATGTCGCCGATCCTCAAAACGTTCATCTCGTCGAGCAAAAAGACCTTCCTGGTCAGGGTGAATATATTCACGCCGCTCAAAATGCAATCTTTGTCGCCGGTTTTGACTGGAACACTGATGTAACAACTATTCAGTACGTGGATATCACCGATCCTGCCGGAAAAATCGTTCTCCGCGGATCATGCCAAGTCAATGGGCATATATTGAACCGCTTTTCACTCGATGCCGACAACGGCACTTTAAGAGTGGTTGCCGAACAGAATAGTTGGCTCGCCCCGCAAAATGGGGTAACCCTTTTCACGTTTGACCTGGGCAATCCGGACGATATTCAAGCTCTGGGCGATCTCGCAATCATTCAAAATGAAACCCTCCGGGCAGTGCGGTTTGACGGTTTAAAGGCTTATGTGGTAACCTTCGAGCAAAGGGACCCGTTGTGGGTGATCAATCTTTCAAATCCTGCCTTGCCCACAATCAGCGGATATCTCGAAGCGCCTGGGTATTCCACGTATCTTCAAAGCGACGGAAATCGTCTTGTGGCGGTGGGGATTAATGATATCGGTGATTGGCGGCCCAGTGTGATGCTTTATGACGTATCCGACCCCGCCAACCCGAAAGAACTGGATCGAGCGGTACTTGGGCAGCGCTACGCAACATCTTCCGTCGCGAATTTTGATGAAAAGGCATTCACAGTCATCCCCGAAGCCCATTTGATCCTGGTGCCTTTCAACACCTGGCAGAACGGGTCTTATAAAGATGAACTTATGATGCTTGATTATTCCGCGGATAACCTGACCGAGCTTGCCACCATCGAACATCGTGGAGCCGCCATCCGCTCGGGCGTGGATCTTGCCTCCAACGTTCTTTGGGTTTTAAGCCAAAAGGCCCTTCAAACCCTGAATATCGTAGATCGAAAATCGCCGCAGCAATTAGCCATGTTGGGCTTGGCGGAAAACATCCTCGCCTGGAAAGTTACGGGCCAATACGGGCTGCGGCTGGTTCTTGGTAACGATGATTACACAAATCCCGCCGTTAACGTACAAGTGCTGGCGGCGAGCGATCCGAATGGAACGCAAATCCTGGCCCATCAGACCTTTAATATCCTTAATCCCAATCTGATGATTGTGGACGGTGGATTGGCGGTTTTGACCGGTATTAATAACGACGGCAGCGTCAAAGTGGTAACTCTCGACATAAGTTCGCTGCCGAATTTAACGATTACCGCGGATAAAGATTTTGACTTCCGCCTGGAAGATTGGTGGGGTGGACCTTATCTGGGGGGCGTTATGATGGACTCTGTTTCCTCGAGTGTTGCCATGCCCTGGATAAATCCGATACCGATGCCCTGCTGGCAGAGCGATCAGAATAACCCGTTGCTCCTGGCCAATCGTGGATTGGTTTTCATCACTGCCCCGACGTTCCTTGAAAAGCAGCTTAAGATCATTTCTCTAGCCGATCCCGCCGATCCGAAAATTGCAAGCACGGTTGACATCAACGACGGCAGTTTTGATATGGTCCTTCAGGTCGGTGCCGCGGGTAACACGGTGTTCAGCACGGTCGGTCAGGTTGTTGGCAAACCTCTCCTGTCCCGTCTCGTTAACGGCAGTGACAAACCCAACGCCGCCTATCATGTTCAACTGATTGATTGCAGCGATTTGAGCAATCCAAAAATCAGCGATCCGGTCAATGTCCCTGGTATTACGGTCGGACTGCGGGACGATTTTGTCTTTACCGTTGATCCGCAATGGACAGATACCGGTCTGGGCATCGGGTTCCATTCAGTCCGGATAACCAATGGCCAGGGGGAGTTGGTCAGCAGTGTCGATCTGCCGGAGGGAGCGCCTGGAACAGTTCATTTCGCAGGCAATGCAGCCATCTTGGCTGTGGGGAACTTTTACAGTTTCGGCTACGGATACGCCGAACCTGCCGTTCAAGCCCAAACGGACGATTGCAACCTTGGCAGTTTTAATCTGGTCAGCATCAATATCGCCGATCCCGCGAATCTCGTAATCGCCACTAATGATCAATACGCCGGCAACGGCCAGATTGCCGATATCGTCGGCAGTTACGTCATCAGTCAAACCACGTACAGCGGTCAAGCACTGATCTGGAAACTAGCGGACAATCAAACGCTGACTCTGAATAAGGTTGTAGATATGCCTTCCCAGATCACCGATGTAACAACATCCGACGGCACGATCGACCTGGCCTGCGGACCCGCCGGAGTGATTGCAGTAACGCCGAATCCGTAACTATTCTGGGTAGAAAAATCGACAGAGAAAAAATGCTCAAAACTGGAACCGATGACCTGCCGGTATCTGGGGAAAAAACCAGGGAAGCAAATTGGGTAGCTAATCGGGTAGCGCGCAAGCCCCTTGATGGGCAAAAACCGGCATTAGAGCAATTCAAGAATTATTGTACATTTGTCCGATGAAAGGGGAATGAAACAATATTCAATGGATTTACGGGAACGGATCGTGGCGGCATGTGATC
>JBAZZQ010000071.1:0-17802 GCA_041658725.1 Phycisphaerae bacterium
TCGAGGCAATAGGGGCGAGGGTTCTATTCCTTCCCCCGTACTCACCGGACTTCAACCCAATCGAAAAAATGTGGAGTAAGATCAAGGCCATCCTCCGCCGGATCAAAGCCCGTAGCCGTGAGGCCTTGATCCAAGCCATTGCCGTTGCCTTGGATGCGGTCACCGCTCAGGATGCACAAGGATGGTTCAAATCGTGTGGATATGTGTATGATAAATGCTGAAATGCTCTAGGCCGAAAGAAACCGTCTCGCATTACCTCTACGCCGTCGCCCGGCTGGGCGGTTACCTCTCACGAACCCGTGACCTGCCGCCCGGCAACATGGTGCTGTGGCGGGGCTTCACACGGCTCATGGATATCCACCTGGGCTTCTGTCTCGGAGCAAAAGTTGTGGGTAATTGAAAGCTTTGTAGAACGCTTACAAAATTGACGGGATCACGCAGATATTTAGGGTAGCCGGCACCAGGAGAGAGGGTAAGAAGAGAAAGGCCAACACCCGTGAGATAGCACAAGGGGTTTTTTGCCAACATTGTACTCATCTCCTTTCATCTCGATCAACCATGGGGATGGAAACAGCAACAAACTGGCGATGGTTCAGACCCACTGTCCACCCACATGCGGTCGGGTAAGGACGAGCCTGGAAAATGGGGGTGGCAAAAGCGGGAAGCGATATCCTTGTCGCAGGTAATGAACCATAGCGAGGCGGCGATCCCGAGAACTGAACCGAATTCCTTTCCGAGGGCTGCCAATGGGTCACCGCGCCGGGGGAAAGATTCTGGGACGGGACCGAAGGTGCGGGGATGTAGTAGTTTCTAGGAGATAAATTGACTCCACCGATCAAGAATGATTGGCGGATGTAATAGGAACCCGGATAGGGGCCAGGTGTCGTTTCAGAGTTTGCCAGGGTTTGGATCATTCGGGTCGTTTCCGGGGTTTTTATGTGCAACCGACGATAGCTTTTCTGAAAATCTTCGGTGGGAAAACCACTTTCCTGATACCACCGAGCCACTTGAACCAACTTATGCAAGCGAACCAGTTCTCGAAACGGAGGAAACTCCCTGGCAAATTCGTCGAAATGTTCATTCAAGTGGTCTCCGAACGCGGCCACTGCCGGATCATTCGTCAAAGCCTTGTATTCAACCCGCATCCGATATTTCACAAATTTAATAGTGTAACCTTCAAAGGCCAGGCCCGACTCATCGGGTATAAACCACCAAAGACCCAGCGGTCGGGGTTTTCCCGTCTCCCAGGAGTTATCGCGCTGAAGACGGCGGGAAACGGGTAGATAACCAGATACGGATGATCTTACCGGCTGTTGATTCAGATTGTCCTCCCCGTGCGACAATCCCTTAAGACACCGATCCACTTCAAAAAGGACGGACCCCAAATGCGTTCCGAAGGTGGATTCCGGAATATATTCCACGGGTAATTTTCGTGTTTGCATTACTCGTTCAATGTCTTCCTGGGTTGGAACATGACCGCTAATGGTTCCGATGCTGACCCCGGGGTTTTGACCGTTCTGTAGAACGGTAAGAGCCACGGCAAAATCATCCAACAGTAAAGGAGGGATACCACTGCTTTTCCCGGTTTCGGTTTTGGGTCCCCAGATAATCAATCGATTGTTTTCCTCATCGTACCGAGCACCTTCGATATCTTCGAACTGAGCCATGTAGCGGTTAATTTCCTCCCATTTATTATCCAAGGGCATTTTATTCAAAATCATCTCTCTGGCCCGACTTACTTTACCGTCATGAGGGTTATACCGGATGTAATTTTCATATTCCGTAATGGTTCCATGTGCCCCCGGGTAACGATAGGAAGACACACAGCCAACAATTAGCAAAATGGATGCAATCGCAGAATACTTAACCGTAAACATAATAAAGGTCCTCCGTATATATCCCATAGTTTCGTCAAGACAACTTCTTGCTATAAAAGAGCCATACTGTCTTCATGGTTTGATTACATGGTTCAGACAAATGACGTTGATAAGAACGGCCTCTCTATTCGATGTTTCGAGCACCACCTGGGTGTGTTCTTTGTGATGAATCTTTGCGAATGTTGCACCTCGCCTGCTACCGGAGTCCAATTGGTATATGATCTGCTCGATTTGAACAGGATTTTTCTCCTCTCCGTGTGCGATTCGGTCCAAGGCTGGGACGGGTTTACCCGCAATACATATAATCACGGTCTCAATTCCAGGATTGGCATCAAACAAGTATGCCTCTTGTTTTCCACCAGCCGGAGGGATCATGATATTTTGCCAGCCCTTTACAAAATTACTTCCGCCGTTAATTCGCAAATCAGGAAATAACACATGAAATGTTTTGCTGGTTCCGAAATTGAATATATAGGCGTAGCAATCCTCATGAGTCGTAACGCGCAATCGAAACCGTTCTCCGCTACGAAATGTTTCTGTCTCTTTGACATGCTGAAAATCAAACCCTCCGCCAACCTGGATTTCATAATCCACGGCCATCCTTTTTTGAGTACAACCGTTCGAAAGGAGGTTCACAACAACAATCAATGCCATTAAAATATATAGGTCCATCCGATAGTTCATAACTTTTCTCCAGACGTTTTTATGCTTTCACCTTTAAGACCTGGACAAATTCAAGAATTGCGCAAAAATAAAAATATATCAGCATATCAAGGTTCAGACATGGTATTGACAACGATCTGGGCCGTGGACCAGCCTGTGGTCGGAAGTTCGGTGAGTTCTCCCAACGCGGAATCATTTTTAATTCGGTCACTGACCGCGATGGCCCGAGGCTGCAAACCTTTAAGAAATGCTTCGATAACGGTTTTTCCGTCGGTGAGGGTGATATACCCCTGCTTTTCGAGCGATTTCACGTTGACTTCCGCCAGGGCCAACGGTTGAGTTGTAGCAATGGCTTTAACGACATCCCGACCTGGCGGGGGCAATACGTCAAAAGCTAGCTGCCCGGGAGCGGGTATGGTATAGTCTCGGTTCTCGCAAATTTTGTTGTCCTTTTGCCATTTGTTAGGCAGGAGCATCCGTACTTCGCCCTGAGAGTCGATACTGAACAGCGTTACAAAACAATCACGGTTAACGCGGACACGGAACCGAATTTGCTCGCGTTTATCGGGACTATCGTAGGTAATGTAAGTATCGCGATCTCCATTGATCGAGAGATCAATCTTGATATCAGAAGTTGAATTACTAATGGCGGCGATTTGAGAAAGCAACCATTCGCCGCGCAGTCGCCGGACGACACTGGCAACGGCCTCGGAGACGTTTTCATGTGAAAAACGAGATCGGATCGTTCCAAAGCGGCTGCAAATTAATGTTGTTAATTTATTACCTTCCTTCCTGAGAACCACAAAACGGTCGGTCAATGGCGGAGAATCCGTGATGACCATAGAGTTTAAGGCCGAGAGTTCCTGACGGAGAAGGAAACAAAATCGTTCACTATCTGGAAGGCTGAAAGGCACGATGAAAATTTTCAAGGGTCTCTGATCCACACGAATGGTATCTTTTTGGACGTATAATCCGGGCTTGACCCGGTCAGAGTCTTTGAGAATTTTTCCGGTGGCAAGGAACTCTTCCGGTTCCTCAACCCGCAGGGTTCCTCGGATAGAAGTTTTCTGGTTGGGATCGGATTTGACGAGGAAATAATCGCCGGTGCTTACCCCATGCTGAACTCCTCGATTAATGGTAACTCGGTTTCCCTTTACATCAATAATCTTCCCCAGGCCCGAAACGGTAAAGACCTTCCCGAAAACCGGCTGATTCATCAGCACTTGTCGGGTGCGAAATTCCGGGGTTTGAGAAATATCCAGTTCCGGACCCTGGATGGTTCTGCAGACAAAATGATATAATTCCAGATTGGTAATCTTCCCGTCCCCGTTTTCATCGGCAGCCCCAGACAAACCCTTGACCAGTACCCAGGTAAAAGCCCCCCGCCGTTTAAGAGTTTCACCGATTCTGATCCGAATTTCCTCTGTTCGTTGATAATTTGCACAGGCGGTAAAAAGGACATAATCGGCTTTGGGTTCATCGATGATACCACCGCTTGCGCCGATCAAGGTCCCTTGTGCATTGGATTCCTGTGTGATCTTTCCGATATCACCGGGATTTGTTTCTGGACGTCGGTAGAAAATATCTTTTTCCGGCGGGGGAATAAATTTACTCCAGGTATTCATCGTCTCGACGGTTTCCACGCCACGCAGCATTCCCTTGATGCTTTTCGTAATCGAGCCGCTGTGGCAAGAATCAACAATCAAAGTAACGTTTCGGCCATCCATGCGTTTAAGCCATTGGCCGATTTCCACATCCCGGATACAGTGTTCCTGTGTCTGCGGGTTATAATCGGTGGGACAAAGGATCTCGTCCCAGCCCTCGGGTTTATTGGGGTTCTTCTTCTGCGAACCGTGTCCACTATAGTAAAATGCCACACGATCTCCCGGTTTCGTACCTGTAAGCAACCAGGTTTCCATTTCGTTCCTGATCACATCGGCCGTGGCTCGGTCGGAAAGAACGGTTCGGATTTGATTAGCCTTATATCCGCCCACTTCAATAAGCATTTGCTTGATCGCTCCCACATCATCCTCGCAGCCGAGGAGACCGGGAATCCGTTGATCACGGTAAGAATTGATCCCGACCAAAAGGGCATGATCTTCCGCCCGGGCTGTGCCGATGATCAAACAGAAGATAAGGATCATGCAATTCAAAATCCGGTTTTTCCAGTTACTTGCCTTCATTTTTCAATTGTCCTCAATAATGAAAACCAGGAAAGCCGAACCCTTTTCTGATACATGCGGGTTCGGCTTTAGGATATACCTGGCCGTAAGATATTGGTTTTGAAGTTATTTATGACATAACTTGATCTCATGGATCAAAAGCCCATCTCCATCGGTGGTTTGAGTTGCGGCATAGGTTGCCGTAACCGTGTTCGGCTGCGTTGCGGGTATGCAGTTGAATCGTTCCGGTTTGAGTTGAGGAGAAGAAGGCGACGGCTTAACGTTTAACCCATCCTCAACATAGATGATATCTTTGGTCGCTCCGCTACTGACCCTCTTTGCATGTTGTTCCATCATCGGTTTAACCGTTCCCTGCCAAACGGCTTCCGGAATAACCCCCGAGGCTACCGGTGCTTCCAGGTCTTGGATTTTTTTGGGAGTGTAAAAGAGATAGACCTCTTCGGTTCCAGTTTTTTCATCAAATTCATACCATCCCGTGGCAGGTATGACCGTCTCGATATGAGACGGGATCAAATTAACCCCATGATTGATCCGCTTGTCCGGAAAAAGGACAACACTACGACCACTGGTCCCCTTGTTGAAAAGATAAATATATCCTTTGGCGTTTCCTTCGAAGATGATTTGGAACCGGTCGCCTTTTTGAAAGGGATACGTTTCAGGTACGGTGCCTGTAAATCCGGGGCGATGAAGAAGAATTTTATATTTAACGGCCAATCGAAGTGGGGCACTCGGACCTGGCGGAACCGGGGCAACATCGGGAACATAAAAAATATCCTTAACCTGAGTTCCCTTTGATCCAGGTTCGTTCGCTGCTTTCGCCGGTAAAGAGCCGACGAAACCCAAAGCAGCCAATAAAACCGTTACCTTGATAGCTCTTCGTGTCATGACGTTTCCTCCACAAAAAAGTTTTAAACCATGTTTCGCAATGATCACATTGACCATGCTTTTCTCTTACCCAATAGACCCTCATCAAGACGCCGATTGCGCGAAAAAACATTTTTAATGTTGAGGGATATCTTTTTCTAGTTTGGCCAGCCAATGCTTGGCCTGATCAACTTGACGATGGGAAGGGACCAGGTTAATAAATCGGCGAAGATGATGTATCGTTTTATCCGTTTGACCCATCTCATCCGCTGCCATCGCGGCATTGAGGTAAAAAGAGGGTTGATGAGAGTTTAAAGAAAGAGCCTTTTCGAAAGATTTAAGCGCTCGGTCGAATTGATTTTTTTGGAATTGACACAGTCCTAGGGCATTAAAAGCGGTGGGATCCTGGGGCGTAATTTTGGCCCATTTTCCCGCATAAATTAAAGCATCGTCGACAAATCGCGCCGACAAAGCTGCCCGCGCTCCCAAATTTAGAACATTCGCACGAGGAAAAGGTTGGTTGAGGTCTTTGCTCAATTTGTTCATTATGGTTCGATAGGCAGCTTCATCAATGGGGGGTTTTATTTCGCTTCGAATTCCATGATGGCCTATCTCATATCCCAACTCAGAAAGGTCTGCCTGGGCTAAAAGGAACTGCTTGGTGTTAATTCCATAATCCGATTCTTCGGTTTTTAAAAAACCGGAATAAAAGGATAGGCCGATGACTAAAATAATGCAGGCGGCAAGAGCCAAAGCGATGGGAAGTATCTTATAAATCACCGGCTTTTCATGGATCAAGGATGTTGGAGATAAATGGAGTTTGTTTACATCCATTTCTTTTATAATAGCACTCACACGTTTTCGGCAGATCGAACACAGTGATAGATGCGAAATTAGCTCATCCCGTTCCTTTGACATGATAAGCCCATCGGAAAATTGAGCCCAGAATATTTCATCTGGGCAACCTTCCGTGGCCTGACCGGTCTGTGTGGCATCCAATTCGGCGGCTAGGAACTTAACTAATGATTTATGCTCTTCCATTTACCTTCTAGACCTTTGAAAGTTAATTATTTGCAAAAATTATTGTGATTTATCCTTGTTTAGGTAGGGAGGGATCAAGATTGACCAACACCGGTATACTTTCAATGCGATAATGTTTCATGATTAACCTCAGGCATTCTTGTGTCGAGATCTCACTTAACTTAGCCTCGTTTGCTGCATAGTTAAAAAATGCCTTGGTTACCTGTTCGATAGCTTTCTGCTTCATTCGGACAATTTTATAATCCCTAACGCCAAACAAGACTGCGATCTTCTTCTGTTCCACATTGTCAATAATAGCCATTTTCAATACTGTGCGATGTACATCATCCAAGGTATCAAACATGTGGGCAAACGCGGGTGCGAGTTTCTCCTTACAATCCTTACGGGCATATTCCTCCATCGGGTCAATGTCGCAAGACATAAGGAGTTCCGGGGATTCTAGGATACGTGGCTGGGGATCTTTTATAATCTGGGAAAAAAGAACTTGCTTAAGCCATCCATCCATCGGAGCAAAACCATTATAAGTGGAAATCCGGGAACCACTTTTTTTCCTGGGTAAAAGTAAATCGGTTGTAAAACTTTCAACGATTTCTGGATTACGACATCGATATATTGCTGCCCATTTTTGAACTTGGCTCTTAAATCTGCAATCAAACACTTCTGGTGCTCCATTAACCCCCGCTTCAAGCAAGGCAGCCAGGACAACATCCGCAACCAGGTCATATCCTTCTCGTCGACCAGTTCCGAATTCCCCCCGCTGAAGATTACAGAGAAGTTCTTCGTCCGACAATAAACCTTTTCCCGACCGAACGAATCTTTCCTGATGATACTCGATCATCCGACTTATTTTGTAGCGACAAATATCCAGGGCGGTGGATCCTTGGTCTAGAATAATTCCCAGTTGATGAGCACACTTGTAGATATGTTTATCCACGGTCGAGTTCATTATTTACATTACTCTTTTGGTCAATCGATAACCGATAATCATTTCGAGACGGCCGGGGTTGAAGGTTTAACAATTCCCATAGGCAAGTTACGATCGAAAATACCCGTAACCGCGGGATGCTGCGCATTACGAGTTTCCCGGCGGACAAAATCGCGGGTATATTCGATGGCTTCTCCCAGGGTAACAATCCCATCTTTTTCACCACCGTACCCGTCGGCTTTACCTTCCAAACCCTGAAGGAAAGCCCATGTAAAAATTCCATGCCCTTCCCCCCAATTACGACTTTCGGTTGAAAACTCATACCCTTCCGAACTGGTGAAAATCGCGGCCCCCGGTTTGGATTGGGAAAGCTGAGAAAGATATCGGTTGATTGTATTTTGGGCAAGACCAACAGCGCGCCTTCCTTCCGAAGCAATCCCCGCGGAGTGGCAGGCATCAGCTAAAACAAGAACACGCTTGGCCTCAATATTGTATTGTATCGCCGTCCGCAAATCATGCATCGGAAAGGCCGTGGAAGCAATGTGTTTTGGGTCGGAATCATGACACATAAGATAAAGTTGGTCCGGCTTTTGGGGACTGGGGGTTCCGTGGCCGGAAAAATAAATCAGAACAAAATCGTTGTCGATCGCCGTTCCGAGAAATTCAAATAATGCCGAACGAACGTTTTTGTAAGTCGCCTCGTCATTCACAAGTAGCTTGATGTTTTCGGGCTTAAATTCCCCTCCTGCCGGGGATATCAAAAATTGTGCCAATGATTTGGCATCCCTATCAGCAAATTGCAGGTTCTGAAGACCTTGAGACAAGTATTTATATCGAGACACACCGATCACAACTGCAAACCGACGGCCGATTGGACCAACCATTTCCGGCTGAATGGATGGTTTGTTAGGGATATACGGGCCGGACAACTTTGCAAGGGTAGTGTTGTTTTCTTGAATCTTTGCTTCAATTTGCTCGAACATTTTTTCAACTATGGAATGATAGGGCAATAAGGCACGATGGGAGCCTCCTGGAGAGGTGGAAATCTTCCGATTGTATACATCCTCTTTTAGCTTTTGCATGGCCGGACCCGTTGAAAATTTCACAGGTAGGTTAAATATCTCTGTTCCATTATTTGTCTTCAGAATGATATTACCTTCGATTTCACCTTCTCCCTTTATGGTTGTCTGTTCTTCAGCTTCGTGTATGTCGCGAACAATTATTTTTGTATGAGTTTCCCGTCGGAGTTCAAATTTTGTAAACTTCATCATCAAAACAAGATCAGCTTCTTCGTTTTTCTCGGCATGGGGGGTATACCTTTCGAAAAGATTGGAATTCTGAAAAACTTTTTTAAAGGTATTTGTTTTTTTCAAATAACTTGTCATTTCATTTGTGAGTTGCATTCCCGCGGATTGTCTGTAAGCATTGCCGATATCTACGCCATATTTTTCTGTTCCGGCGATTCCATATCTTTCATGGAAAGTCCCGACAGGCTCCTCCAAGGCCAAGGTAAGATTGTAGGGTTGCGGCCTTGGGGTCACTGGTAAAGAATCCCCTGCTGGAACCGGAAGAGGCTCAATTGAGGCATGGGCGAATTCCGTCGGTTTCATTGTCTTAAGAATCAAGCGTGTACAACCGGAAGTACTGAACGGTAAACCCAATCCAATGATTCCCAAACCAGTCCATCGAAAAAAAAGGATTAACTTTTCACGGGTAAGACTATCTCTATGCCTCATTTCTCGCTAATCTCCTAAATCTTCATGAAACATTCCCATTCATAGCCGGAAGCTTACGGTGTGGCTATTGGTCCACATTCCATAAAACCTTCCACTGCGGATCACGAAGGATAATCTCGAAACATTGAACATTATTTCAAAACGCTTAACGGAATGTCCCGGTCAAAATTTCCCGCCGTGTTCGGGTGTTGTTTACCCCCGGTTGCCCGACGGACCTTTTCTGTGGTATAATCCATTGCTGCCCCTAAAGTAATGATACCATCCTTCTTTTCTTCGGCCTTTCCATTCAAAGCTTCCAAAAGGAAATAAGTAAAAGCACCGTGCCCTCCTCCATATTCTTCACCTTCAAAACTTAATTCGTTGGCTTCGCTGGCAGTGAAGATAGCTCGACCGGGCTTGGTTTCACTGAGCATTTGAACATACTTATTGATTAAATTGGTTCCCCCAGCCCTGGTCCCGGCGATCCCACCCACTCCGGCGGAATGGCAGGTATCCGCCAAAACGAGAATCCGATCTGCCCGGATTTGCCGTTTAAGGGCCGTCTCGATATCCCACATCGGCAGGGCCGTGCTGGAAATTTTGGTCGGATCGGTATCATACGTTATCACGTAAAGATTATCGGGCCTTCCGGGGGCCGGAGAACCATGACAACTCAGGTAAATAATAACAAAATCATCTTCCTGGGCTTGAAGCAGAAAGTCGAACAACGCCTCACGCACGGCCTGTGTGGTCGCTTCTTTGTTGAGCAAAAGCCTTATGTTGGATGCCTGGAACGCGCCCCCATGAGGACTCCGGAGGAAATTATAAATTGCCTGGGCATCCTTCGTTGCATATCGAAGAACCGGAATCCCCTTATCCTTATATAGGTATTCATTAATGCCGATTATGACCCCCCATCGCTGCCCGACCGGTTTACGGGACAGGTTTTGACCCAAACGGGTCACCATCAATATTTCCTTGGTGGACTGTCCGTTTGAGAGCGTCGTTACCACTTCAAGCACGTTACGACCCAAATCAAGGGGGACAACTCCTTTAACGGTCGCTCCCTGCTCTCGCCACACCACCAAAACCCCGGTTGGGTCCCCCTCGGAAAGACCAATCGCCCGGGAATCTTTCGTGAAACTTCCCACCACCTGGCGATTCAGAGAAACTTCAATGGATTTAAGCATTAAGGAGGACTCGATCGAGCACTCCACCGGAATGGTTGGATCTTTGGTTTCACTGTACGTCGGTTTGAGGAATTTAATCTTGGGCAACATTCCCGCGATTGGAGATCCCGTAATTTCTTTATCCGAGATTTCAAAGGTAAATCTTAACTCCCGCACCGGTTCCGCCAAGGTATGGGTTTTTCGGACGTAACCATCCGGTTTGGCGGCCACCTCAAAAGAAAAGTTATCTTTTAATTCCACCGTCAGAATTTTGCCTTTGCCCACCGGTCTCCAATTTTTCTCCCCGGCCGTCCTCATTTCAAAGAAAGTGTTCTCCTGATTGGAGATCAGTGTCATTTTACTTTTTTCCAGTTTTTTATCATTCTGGAGTTTCTGGACCCCTCTTATCGCCTTGGCGGCATAAACGACATAACAACCGGAGGTAAGGAAGACAAGACAAGCTGAGAACAATAATATGCCGGTCACATATAAAGTAGACGGTCTGCAAATTGCTTTTGAACGCATAGAACTTCCTTGGGCCAGAATCATGGGAAGACTCTCAAAACAGGCTTTCCACCCTTAGGGGCGACGATTTACTTGAGTTCTTGTTTACCCAATTCCATTCGAGCTGCGGTTCCTTCCAGTTCTTCTTCGGTCTGAAATTTTTGCCCGAACAGAGAAGGTTCCATTTTGATGGTGGTTTTTCGTACGTAATCAAGGATGATATTGGCTCCATCCACTTGCTTTAATGCCTCGTTATACAAACTCACATCCATTTCACTCGTCATAAATGACGGGAATCTGTCCGATTTATCCGCACCTCTCATTTTAACTTTGACAGGGCCAAGGTCTTTTATGTTACTATTGGGATAAACGAAATGCGATTGAGGACCAAGCCGGTAGAAGGTGCCAATCGTCTGGGCACATCCGCTGACAATACAAGCAATCAAGAGAACCATTAGGAGCTGGACAAGTGATTTTCTCATTACTATTCTCCTAACCACACTAGTGGTTAATTAAACTAATAATTATTTTAAATGTTTTTGCCCTATAGTTTGTTGAGCAGCCTCTCCCTCAAGGACATATTTTACTTCGGTAAAGGTGCCTACATAAGGAACGGTGGTGTGTGTCAAGGTTGTATCTTCTCGATAGTTGATAAGGAGATTCGCACCCGAGGCCTGAGAAAGGGCGTCATTATAACACTTTTTTATTTCTTCTATGGAAAGGCTTGGGCTTCCCTCGAAGACCTTTTTCTTGATCTCCGCCCGGACCGGACCAAGCGGTTTGATATTACTGTTCGGATAAGCGAATTGGGAATTAGGAACAAAATGCCCATAGGTTACGGTGTAACTACATCCGCCACATAACCAAAGAGAAAGTCCGCAACAACCGAGCAAAATGAATAGATAGGCTCTTGTCATAAAACATCCTCCATGCTTCAACAGTATAAAAGAACTTGGTTTCGTTTTAGACCAAAAAAATTTTACATTACTCATTATTTAAAAGCAAGCCAAAAATCTTTAAAAAATGCAGAACGACAACGGAAAGAAATTGGCTCATGGGCACCGGCCGATATTGCTGTGTCACCGCCAATAATTCATTTCAAAGGAGTTACTCCATCATCGAAACAGGTTGAAATGATTTGTGTCCATCCCTGCTTCTTTCAGTAACCCGCTCGCTGATTCAATATCCTTCTCTGTGACGCCAGGACCTGAGGAAACGGGAAGACCGTTTATATATCGTGTTATCCGGTAAATTTGATTTAATTCATTGCGGGTAATGTTGTTGGTCAAAACCCAGACGGCGACCTGGGTTACTTGGTGCGGGGGATTTCGTTTATCGATCACTTTCAGCAGTCGATGCAAGCAAGGATCGGTCAATTCCTCCGCATTAAATGAACTACCGGCATCCGGCTGTTCGCGATCGAAATTGGCGCATACGGCCTTCACAGAAACGGTGGCCTTTTTCCCGGCGGTTAAATCCACGTTCACCGGGGCGACGGCAATCATGTTCTGGCCATGGCCTTGGTTCACAAAGTACGTCCCAGCCGGAATAACCAGCCGAAATCCTTCTTTGCTCAAACGGTTCACCCCGATTTGAACGCAAGAAAGTCCACTGCCGGAAGAACGAACCTCAACCATTTTTTTCATTAGGGCGGTAAACAACGAGACGGCATTGGGTTGAGGATGCTCTTTCGTCGGTCCCGGCTGTGTTGCGGGTTTTTGAAAATTCGGATGGTTTATACCCTGT
This sequence comes from Phycisphaerae bacterium, assembly GCA_041658725.1. Classification (GTDB taxonomy): domain Bacteria; phylum Planctomycetota; class Phycisphaerae; order JAAYCJ01; family JAAYCJ01; genus JBAZZQ01. The sequence continues at coordinate 12,688 of JBAZZQ010000071.1, forward strand.
ACCGGGATCGTTATGGGAGTTTGGCGCGAGTGGTGCGGAAGGATCATTCTGGAGAACAGCGTGGTTTCGGGATTTTGGTCTTTGCGACTGACACAAATCTTCCCTTTTTCCATAATTTTCGTAAAATTGGCGCATTTCCAGGTTGCTTGTTCCAGTCGGGCAAGGACCTTTTGAGTGGTAGCGTTGTCGGTAAATCCTGATTTGATCAAACCCTCAAGTTCTGCAATAGGTTTGGGAGATACGCACCAAATAAGGCTTTCTTCACCAGGTTTTTCATCCAATTTATAACTCCCTTTGGGAGGGAATTCCATTTCCTGGTTGGCTGGAACAAAATTCGAACCACCATTGATCTGGGGAAGTGGAAATAAAATATGGTACTTTCCGCTGCTGCCGTGGTTTAATAGGTACACGTAACAATTGGAACCGGGTTTTAACCAGAACCGAAAGGTCTCTCCAGAATAAAAAACGCTCGTTTCAAGTACCGGGTACGGCCCCGCCTCCCGGGTGGTTACCATTTGATATTCCACCTCGTTATGGGTAATCCCCGTGGCTGGGGTAACCCAACCAGTCAATGTTACCACCATTACCAAAGAAATCAATTGACCGCAAGAATTTAGACGGTTTTTCATGATCATTACCTCCACTTTAAAAAGTAATTTATTTAGAATCTTTACACTCATAAGACCCCGCAACTCCCAAGAATTGCGCAGGGATCTGGTTTAACAACGGTTAATGGGAGGCTTGAAGCCTGCCGACTTTGTAATACCTTACCGGTTCATTATTGTGCATTTGATATTCGGAAGACTGGTTATCCGCAGCAAGCTGTTCCCGGACCAGGCGTAGTTCACTCCGGGCTCTCACCAACTGGTCATTTAAATCCACCACACGAGTTTCGGCTTTCGTAGCCCGTGCCTCCGCCTCGGCCGCCTTATTCCGGGCATTGGTTAGTTCGCTAACCGCCCGGGCCAATGCCTCATCAATTTGGCGCAGTAGAGTCGGCGACACTCCGCCGGTCGATTCTCGTTTCGAGTTGGATACATACGCCAGCAACCCCACGATTAAAACAACCATAATAAACGCACATTTCAGTTTCATGTTCAGAGTTCCTTTGGACTTTTTACACGCATTCACCTTTTGAGAAAGAGGCGTTGGGGAGCGACCCCCAACGCCTCGCATCGAACCGTCATTTCTTGCGCTCGATCCTCACCACAAAATCATCTTCGGGATGAGGCTTGGCCGTCGCATCCTTCACCGCTTCGACCTTTTCATTCAGTTGGCAAAGGTCTTGCTGCAACTTCTGCAGATGCGGGGCCATGACCGCATCCACCGCCTTCGCCTGCTCCGCTTGGCGGCTGGCCATGACGTTTTCCATTTTGGTCATGGCCCAGGACAACGAGTCCTTGGCCCCTTGCGGCGTGACAAACCATGTCACCGGGGTCGCCAACATAACTCCAAAGATCACCGTAGCTACACTTTTCATCATGATATATCTCCTCACATTAGGACCTCTCGAACCATCATGAACGAAACGCTCGTTCGGACGTCTCGAGTTTTTCCACATTCATAATCTATATTCCCTTGTCAATTTTGCTCTTCTCACTAGATAGACCCCTGGGATAATTCTATTTGCAGATAAAATTTGGAATTTTTTTTCGATCTTCCGGTTCATCCCCCGATGCATAACGTTCAGGGGTGAGGGGAAATTTCAAGTTGGATATACTACTCAAACCGATGGGGAGACATCTCGTGCCTGCAATGGAGTGAAGAATGGGCAGGCTACCTATTTTTCTCCAGTCTCGTCAGCCATTTTTTCGCTTTGTCGATCTCGGGATGGTTCGAGGCCAATTGGATGAACCGCGTCAGATACCGTCCGGCCTTGGTCGGCTGATCGGCCTGATCGGCGGCGAGGGCGGCATTCAGATAAAAGCTCGCCATGTTCGGGTCCAGCTCGATGGCCTTCTGAAACGCTTGAAGGGCTTCGGCAAAATGGTTCTTCTGGAACCGAGCCAGACCAAGACTGTTCCACGCTCCAGAATCTGCGGGAGCAACTTGAGTCCATTTTTCCGCATACCCGATGGCGTCATTGATAAACCGGGCGGAAAGGGCCGCTCGTGTCGCCAGGGCCAGGGCATCGGATGGAGGTGAGGATTGATCCAGGTATGGTTTTAATTTCGTCAGGGCCTGCCGATAGGCGGCTTGCTCCATAGTCGGCACGCCTTCCGCCCGGGCAATGCCACGACCTGGCTCGATGCCCAGTTCCGATAAATCCGCCTGGGCCAAGAGCATCCCTCGCGTGCTGACCCCATAATCGGCTGGTCCCGACCGGTTGAGCGTATAAAAGAGCGAAACCCCGACGGCCAGAACAATCGAGGCCGCCAGGGCCAAGACCCACGGCCGGAAACGGATCAACCAGGATTCCGGGGCGATGAGGGTCGTGGCGGGCAGATGGCTCAGTGCCCCCTCATCTATTTCGTTCAGTATCTGGCTGGTGCGCCGCCGGCACTCCGGACAGTGGGCGATATGCCGGATCAACTCCTCCCGCTCGCCTCCGGCAATCAAACCATCGGCCAGCCGGGCCCAGAGGTTTTCGTCCGGGCACTCCAACCCGGTATCATTCGGCCGAGAGCGGTCGAACTCACCGGCCAAGAATTGTATCAGTTCATCGTTCTTCTTCATGCCCTTTAGACCATTAACCGGGAATCAATTGCACCCTTTTTCCATAAAATCTTGTCCTAACGATTTTTACAGCAATACATTTCACGGGTGTTAATTATTTTCCTTTGTTTTATGAATTTTAATCAGTTCAGACACGCCGCTTTCGCCGAACCGGTCCATAATGAGCCGCAAACACTCTTGAACCGCACTTTCGCTCATGTTCCCTTCCTCGGCGGCAATCTGGTGGAACGCCCGGGCTACTTTTTCGATCGCTTCCTGTTTCAGTCGGGTAACTTTGTAATCCCGCACACCCAAAAAGGCCGCTATCTTTTTCTGTTCTACCCCGTCCACGACGGCCATCTGGAGTACCGTCTGGTGGACATCCTCCAAACCCGCGAACATTTTCGTAAAGGCCGGGGTTAGCTTCTGCGTACATTCCTTTTGGGCATATTCATCGCTGGGATCAACTATGCAATATCCCTTGGTCGTATCGGGAGGCGCCAGGACCAACCCAGCTTCCTCGTTGTCCCGAATAATCTGGGAGCGGAAAACGCGCTTCAGCCATCCATCCATGGGGCCTTCGCCTTTGTAGGTGGCGATCCGTGGCCCCGACTTTTTCCTGGGCAACAGCAGGTCGGGAAGAAATGTATCCACGATCTGACCATCTCTTGAGTCCATCTGTCGGGCCCAACGCTCAAGCTGGGGTCCGAACCTCTTTTCAAAGGCCTCTGCGGCCCCGTGAACATTGGCCTCCAGAAGAGCGGCCAGAAGGATATCCACCACCAGATCATACCCCGGCCGACTACCGATGCCGAATTCTCCCTGCCGAAGGTGTCCCAGTAACTGCCCATCGTCCGAAAGGAATTTTTTCGCCTCGGTGAACCCGGCGCGGTGAAAAGCCATCGCGGCCGTCAACCGCCGACAACACAGCTCCAGGCCAGGGATCTCCGGATCCAGGTGAATACCGAAGGCTTCCTCGGCACAGGCTCGAATGTATTGATCCAGGACAAATGCCACCATTACGGCCACCGATAAAGGACATGAATTATGGTTACCAGTTTTGACAGTGTATCTTAATCGTTTTTCATCCCCACCGCAAGCGTGTAAATATCGCGCAATTCCTGCTTGATGAATGGTCTTATAACTGGAAGCTTAAAGCAGGAGAAAATCTATGATCGCGTGTGAAGAAATCAATAAAGTCAACGAGGAGAAAATCAGGACCCTCGCGGCAAGCAACCTGGAAATCACGGCCGTCAATTTGCCCTGCGATCGGGAGACCGGGGACTGGCTCCATCTGTCAGTGTCCGAGGACCAAACGCAGATGGAGAAAGGCGTCCATGCACTCCTCCCATAACCCGGTGAGTTCCCGTAGCAGGGCTACCGTTTTTTTTTATCCGGTTTGGCTTTTCCGCCTGCCGGCCTCGTCCGACGCAGGAGGAGGGTGTTCTTGTCCTGGATCACCCTGTTGGTACCGAATATTCCATCCGTGCTAAATCCCCTAAAAGTACGGCGTTTGATTCCATCGAGGATGGTTATATTTTCATCCAGTTCCAGGCGAAAAGTTTTGTCACAGTTTTGTCCGGATCAGTGTGAAAACAGTCCTGAAAGCAGTGTCAACTCAGTGTGAAAACAGAAGGTAAGTCGTTTTGTTGCAAGGCATAAGTGCTTTCAGAATAAACACTTACCAATCGGCATTCTCATCTTCCCAAGCTGGACGTCGTGAGTTCGAATCTCATCGCCCGCTTTTCCTTATCCTGTAAGGACTTACCGTCTTTTTCACGTCTCATTTTTTATCCTATTTTTACCTGGGATACCACTATATATAGTGGTGTGGGTCAGTTTTGGGTCAGTCAGGATCCTTTTCAGAAACCTGCGTCTGCGTAACCGTAGCCAAAATCCGTTTGGCAGCTTCCATGAATTGTGGACGAACCTTCAAATAATATTGCCGGGTTGTACGAATATCGCTGTGACCGGCAAACTCCTGAACCACATGGATGGGCAACGCCTCGGCCAAGGTGGTACAGTAGCTTTTCCGCAAGGGATGCAAACTGCAGTTGGAAATCCCTGCGAGGTTACAGATTACGTGAAAATCCCGCCAAGTATTCTGACGTTTCATCCGATCACCTTTGTGCGGTCCCTTGGGATTCACAAAGACATATACCTGGCCCTCTGGGGCCTCGTTTTGTAACTGTGTCAGAAGTTTTAGGGCAGTGTCCGGCACCGGAACAATCCGCATGTCTTTATCCTTGGGTGTCCAAGCTGTCATACCTTTTTCTGAACGCTTACGAATTACCCGGAGAAAACCTTTTTCGAAGTCAATATCCTGCCAAGTAGAGCTTTTTGCGATGTTGATTTTTTTCGATCGGCTTTGGGGTTTCCTAATATATGTTTAAGCCCTGCAGGTTGCATAACGACAAGGTTTCGCAGCGTCTAAACTGTTAGCTGCCTATTTTTCAGCCA
>JBAZZQ010000072.1:0-17637 GCA_041658725.1 Phycisphaerae bacterium
GCGGCCAAGCCGGTATCACTCAGGGCGTTGACGATCATGAAATAAACATCGTTCTCGTGGCCGGAATTGGTGAACTCCGCGGCCAGGGGCTTAAGGTATCCGACGATTACATCGCCTTCCTGACCGTTATTTTTAGTGCCGATGTTGGTTGCCGAGATATCCGTAATGTATGGGCCAGCGGTGGAATCCCAACTCGGTATGCCCGCGGGCAGGGTATTGTACTGTCCATTATGCCGGCCGACAATGAACCGGACATCCGAGGACAACAGTCGAACCAGGGCCGGACCGAGGTTTAGGCTCTGCCGATTGGTCTCGGCGACCTGGTAAAATGTCGTCGTGGGATTGGCTGTACCATTTCCAGAAAACATTACTGAATCAACGGATGGGTTGTGCTGCGGTTTGTCGTAGACGAAGCATTCCAAAAGCTTATAACCGAAGGCCCAAGCCGCGAAATACTGCACACGAATCTCCGATTCCGAAACGATACTGGCGTTCGACAAACTCTGAGTATAAAAGGTTCTCAGGAACACTCCGGTAGGGATCGGGTAGGCTCTGGTACCGTCGTTACCTTCCAAGCCGAGTTTGCGATACCTCTCCATGTACTCGTAAAAGGCTGTCGGGCTGATACCGCTATACTCCACGGCGCCAAAGGGGTACTCGTCGAACATGAGCATGTCCGGCTGGACGATCTGCATGTAATTTCGTACCTCTTCGACGGTAAACAGCCCGGTAGCCAACCTTCCCTGATTCGTATGCACGATGACATGGGGGAATAGCCGGTGATACGTTGCCGTCGCCTCCGCCAAATCCGCCAACTCGGTTGGGACGGTAATATCTTGTTCGTCCTTCAATTGAATACGGTAAAGACTGGGAACGTATAGCAGTTCGTCCCCCTGAGGGTAAGTTAGCTGTGGGGTAGGAGCATAACTCAACCGGGCCCAAGGGATGCCCGGCGGTGGCGGCATAAGTGTAATCGGATAATTGGATCCCCAAAAATTAATCGCCGTTAAATTCGACTCGGCCCAGCGGGAAGGGTCAAAATATCCCGTTTCTGAAACGAACACCAAGGCGCTGATTTGCAGGCCCCTGTCAAGCAGGACCTGATGGCCGCGACCCAGGGAGAGTACCGGCGCTGACACCGGCGGATACGCGCCGGTCGTAGTCCAACGAATGTAATCGAGATTATACTCACCCGTAGCACTGCCGTTACCGAACCCGAGCATGTCGTCGGCGTTTTTTGTGGTCATCACAAGATCCCGTACGACAAGAGGCACCGGGTTGTCGTCCAGGTACATTCTGAAAAACGTACCCGTAACACCCGTCGTACGGGTCAAGCGGTAGACATGATACGCCGAGTAATCGAGTCCATCTACATGCATCAGGCCGGCGGTTACTGGAGAAGTAGGGCTAATCTGATACTCACCATAGATTTGTCCATCACCCCCAAAGCCAGTTCGAAAACTGACGTTCTCTTTGGAGGAGTTGGTGTCGGCATACAGCATGACACTGCTGCCGCTTATGGTGACAATCGCCACGCGCCATTCCATGCTCCAGTCGCCGGTGCCGAGCGGATTGGAACCAGAGTTCGTGTTCCATAGCGTCCACTGAGAGGTTGGCTTGAAATTCAATACGCCATTCGAAACGGTAGTAACCGCCCCCGGATTCCCGTACCACACCGACCATCCGCTGGTCGGGTCAGTCGTAAATTCAAAGCCGCGCTCCCAGTTCACGCTGTCCTGCATGGTCACGGCGTGAGCCAAGGGAGCGGCGCCAAAAACAACCACCATAGCAATTACAATTAACAAGTTTTTCATTATGAAGTTCCTTGAACAAAATAAAGTTTCCAAACGTTCAAAAAACCAACTTGCTTTCCGCAAACAACCAATTACCACTCATTCATGTTTACACCTCCTTTCCACTCCGCATAATAAGCTTTTATGTTACCATCGACGCTTTTCCAAGAATTCGTCGGACGGTTTCCCACCATCCAGCTACCGGTTTCTTTACTCGCCCAGCATGTCCTCGACATTTTTATTGTTTTTTTCACAACCGCTTGACGTCCAATTTATTCCGGCCAAAAACAAAAAGATTCCACCTCGATTCCGGACGTCGACCAAGCTCCCTGACCATCACTGACCGCTATTTCCATCCACACAAAACAAATATCCTGTGCGGATGTATTCTGAATCTCGACAACATTGTAACCACTCTGGAGAGCGCTATTCGGCACATCAAAAGCATGGGTGGGTACTTTCCAAGGCGGCTTGGGTGTAACGGGTCCGCTGAATCCGCAGACCTCACCGTTAACTCGGATCATGTATTGTTCGGGGCCGGCGGTCTCTTGTTCTTTAGTGGCCAGACGGACTTGGGTTCGTTGCCCCTTTTGCGGCACGGGTCCGATCGGTATCCGGAACTCGGTGAACTCCCCGGGCTTGCAGACACGTGGGAGCACAATCGTCCGCCCTTCGCCGGGGGCATAATGGTCCGGCGAGTTAACCACATGACGACGGGATTTACCCGACATGGTTTCAATTGATCCCACTTCTCGCAGCAGACGGCGGTAGGCTTGCTCCTTCTCGGGGGTCGCAAGTTTGTCCATGTAGTTGAACAGGTAAATACTATCGGCCCCACGATGCAACAGTGATGTCGCCGCTCCGCAAACCAATTCAAGATTCACGACATGGGATGGATATTCGTCATACGGACGTAAGGCCAAATCCAACCCCGCGGACAGGGATACCTTTGTGCCGTCGAGCAGTTGTTTCCAAAGTTCGATCGGCATGTCGAATTCGATAAAGAGAAATGGTGTGGCCACCAGCACGTCAATCAATCCCCGCCGGGCCCACGTCACGGCGTCCATCCCCAGTCCGCGAGCCGTATCCGGGCGCGACGGCACACGCACTCCCAGACGGATCGGATGTTTTAATTCGCGTTGCCGCTCATCAAGCAATCGACGTACATCCGCAACAAACTCGGTCAGTATCTTACAGCCTTCCTCTTCAGCACCCGGCTTGAAGTGCTGGCCAAAACGCATCCAGTCCAACTCGAGACCGTCCAAGTCGTAGCGAAATACCATTTCGCGCAGGTATGCCATCTGGAAAGCACGTACTTCAGGACGCCCGTAATCAAGAGTATGCCCGAACCAATCCCCTTTGCGCCACGGGGCGCGGCGGTATTCCGGATGCTCTTTCCAGAAACGATCATGGATGCAATTTTCCGGCTCGTCCACGAAATGCACATCGTTCATTCGCGAGCTGATCCATGGGCTGATACCATGCATCCGGCTACGTTCAATCCACTGCCGGTAAGGATCAAGCCCTCGTTGGTGCAAGAGTAACGCATTGTTGATCCGCCGTCGAAAATGCGCCCGTGCACCTTCCGGTCGAGGCCAGGGTTGATCTGTAACACCGGCAAAGAAGGGCTGGTCGTTACCGGCTTCGGGATCAAAACCGTCCCAGACCGGCTGCCTGACTTTGCTGTCTACCGTCGTCCGCTGACCATTGACGCACAACATCAATTGACGAACCTGTGTGTTTGCATATTGGTCAACCCACGCATTCAGACCCGCAACGGTCATTTCTTCCGGGGGATGAAAGATAAAAAAGTGCGAGTTGTCTTCGTTAAGGTAAATTCCGGACATGAAACATTCCTTTAGTTAATTCAATCTTACGTTCTTCTTTGCACGATTGGAGCACAGCACAGTTAAACGCGAAGGTCTTAAGGTTATCCTCAATGTTACATGGGGGCTGGGTATCAGTATCTATCGCGTGAAGAAAGGCGTCAATGACCCCATTAATATACTCATGTTGCACTTGCACCATGGGAATGGTTTCCGGAGCGGGGTTGGGACCCTCATCCGTCTCGATGTTGCGGTAGAGCAGCAATGTGTTGTCATCCATAAGTTCCAGCGACCCTTCGCTGCCCATAATCTTCATCACACCATTATAGGTATTGAGACAACCTCTTCCAGTCCAGGTGCCAAAATAGTTCACATGAACATCATTCGTCATCGTTACGAGTATGTTGTTTGAAGCCTTGCCGGTAAACTCACTCCAAGGCGGATTCCAAGCTTCGACATAGACCGAAACCGCATCTTGCCCGGTTATATAACGTAACATATCAAGGTGATGCGAAATCATGTCCTCGATAATGGGAAACGCTAACTTCTGCCGATACCCGCCACCTGTGTAATTTACCCGATGGTCGAAGCAGAGGGTATCGACCCGGCCAATTTGACCCGAAGCGATGATCCGATGAATCGTCTGAATCGGTCTGGTAAACCGGCGCGTCTGAGAGACCATGAACTTTTGATTCGGATGATCTGCCGTAATCTTGGCGATTTGTTGTGCCGCCTCCCAATTGTCAGCAAGCGGTTTTTCACAGATCACATGTTTCCCATGCCGCATCGCCGTTTGGATGTGTTCACGATGGCAGGGCGGAGGGGAGACCACGACAACGATATCGGCGGGGATTTTCTCCAAGGCTTGATCGAGGTCAGTAACCATCATGGCTTGATCGATGGAATTTTCCTCTGCGACTTGAGCAAGGATTGACTCGGATTGATCGACAACCCCCGCCAAGTTCAACCGGGGGGATGCAATCGCCGTCTTGATCCAGTTCTTTCCCCAAAATCCGGCGCCAACGACAATGACATTGAATGTTTTCATGTTTTGACCTCCGTTCAGAGACCACCTTAACGAGATGATACCCTGGCAAAATCGTCAGAGCTGTAGATACTGAACGTCATCTTGTGAGGACGCCTGTAAAAGTCGCCCCGTCATCATATCGGAAGCTTTCGACAGCAAGAACATGATCATCGGAACTACCGACTCGGGTCTGCGCAAACGCCGGGAAGGATCCTTATTCGTCTGCGTTCCGGCAAACTCATCCGTCTGCTCGGTGGCGATCACTTCGTCACTCATTTTCGTGTCGAGTCCTCCGGGATCAACGGCATTGGCAAAGATTCCATATCTTTTGGTCTCAGCCGCCAACTGCCGCGTGAAATTGATTAATCCTGCTTTAGCCGCATAATACGCAGCTACTCCGTAGTCAACCCGTTCATCCATGACACCGGCGGCCACGTTTACGATCTTTCCCTGACCGCGAGCAATCATGTCTTTGAGTACGGCTTGACAGCATAGAAACGGTCCACGAAGATTCAGAGCAAAGATGCGGTCCCACTCAAGTGGGTCATAATCAACTATCCAATCCCTTTTGCCAAGAGATCCGGCATTGTTCACTAGCAAATCCACTTGTCCCCAACGATCAATCACTTTGTCCACCATCGCGGTAACGCTGGCCACGTCGGTAACATCCACTTGACACCCCATGGCTCGGCCGCCGATGGGATCAATTTGCGCCGCTAGTTCATTACATTTTTGAAACGACCGCGCCGCGACAGCCACTTGTGCTCCTTCCGCCGCCAGACCCAGACTAATCGCTCGTCCCAAACCTTGATACCCACCCGTCACAATTGCGATTTTGTTCTTCAGATCGGGGTACACCTTTAGTCCTTTAATAAAACTTGTTGGCTTATCCATTTCAAACCGCTAAAAAAGAACTCAAGCCAGCGAGAATCGCAACAACAGGGTGCGGTTAATAGGACACTCGCCGCCACGGCTCGGTTTCGGTTTCATTGTGTAGGAGTTTCTTGGTCCAGTTCTTTAGTCTGTTCGATAATCATTGGGAAGCAACTTACAAATCCCTTAGGGCCGGCGGCCGTTGCGGCAATAGAAGAGGCTCCCACAATTTCATCGCGGGTTGCACCTGCCTGTAGTGCCAAGGGGATGTGATATTTCACCGCCAGCGGATAATTCATGGCCGTTTGAACTGCGATATAGATAAGCTGTTTGGTCTTCTCATCAAGCTTTGCAAGGTTGAATATCTTTTCAATCGAGCCGGAAATGGCCTCGGCCAGCGAACCTTGCTCATTGACCAAAAGTTCCCACGCATTTAGTGATGATTTTTCCATAAATTTATCTCGCTCCGTAATCCATCTTGACTCTTAAAATGCACTTGTAAAAAGAATTGTACCTTACCATCAGTCCAGAATTTGCAATTCGTCACTTATGCTTGTGAGCAGTTCATGACCGTCAGGAGTTACGATCGCATTATTTTCCACGATAAAGAATTTTGTGGAGTTGGCCCATTTGTTCTTGTCGGAAATTGCCGGCTCGATCGAGATAACCATGCCGGGCTGGAGAACCTGCGCCGAGTCCGCTGAAATGTCGGGATATTCATGCAGCGACAGGCCAATACCGTGACCGAGTTGGCCGCCGCCGAAGACGAGCTTGTCACCGTAACCCGCGTCGATATAAGGCTGCTGTCCGGCTGCGAACAGTTCCCGCATTTCCACACCGGGTTTGACTATGCGCATGGCATTGGCGTTGGCCTTACGGGCGGCTTCGTACATGGCTCGATTCTCGTCGCTCGGTTTTCCGAACGAACCCATGCGGGAGACGTCGGAAATATAACCATCGACTTGACAACCACCATCAATCATCAAAAGGTCGCCCTTTTGAAAGCGATAGTCGCTTGGCAAGGCGTCGGCCCAAATCATCCGCTCACCTCCGCCAAAGACCGCCAAAAAGCCCGTGGCAGTCGCGCCTTGTTCGAAGAAGGATATTGCGATCCGTCTGAAGATATCTTTTTCCGTCATCCCGGTATGGGCGGACTCCAAGGCCAGTTTGAAGGCATGGTTGGTAATTTCACCCGCCTTGCGAATCTTAGCCAACTCCGCCTTCGATTTGATCTCCGCAACGCGCCAGGCGATTGGGGCGCTGGACTGCCACCGCACCTTCGGTAGTATCGCCTTAAGCTCCTCAACCTCCGCCAGGGTCATGCCGATTCGCAATCCGTCGTCTAGTTCGATTCCGATCTTCGCGCCATCCAGCCCCTTCTCCTTAATAACTTCTGCCATGAAGTGAAGTGACTGCCTCTGGTTCATTCGCCATGCCTCTTCGTCATAGCCATAGAACCGCTGGTCAGGAACCCATGAGGTACGGCAGCATCCCTCCCGCCCGGAAGACATAACCAGCGTAGCGTCTATACTCGGGTCCAATGGCAAAAGACAGAAAAATGCGTTAAATGTATCCTCAAACAGGCCCGTCAAAGGTCCGCCCGCAAAATACCGCAGCAACTTCGGAGTTGTCAGCAGCAGTGCATCCAAGCCGGCGGGTTCCATCAACGCGCGAACTTTCTTTACGCGGTCCAGATATTCTGCGAGATCAAATTCGGCAAATCGCGGCTCATTGGTTCGCATGTGTTAGCCCCTTTCCTCTCAATAATAGTGTTGCCGGATCGTGCGGGACCAGGATAGGCTGCGACGTTATTTTCTTTTCTGGTATTTTCCGAAGATCATTTGCGGCGCGGTCGATTGCGGCAATCAAAGGATCCACCTCCTGATGGAATTTCTTGGCACATGCCTCATCAAGTACGGTACGAGGCTTTCGGTAGGAAAAAGGTCCAAAACCGCGTTCTCTCATCAAGAGATCAAACACGGGGCAAAGGCCGTATTCAATTGCCCGGTGCAGGAATATTACGTGGCAATCCTGCATGTGCATGGCCCGAGCAATGTCGCCCGCCAGCACGGCCTCATACATGGCGACAAATAGTTTGGGAAAAAGGTTGTATGTCATGCCGATGCCGCCGCACGCTCCATACAAGAGAGCCGGAACTAAAAGTTCATCATCGCCGTTGAAAATCGAAACGCCGGACCGAGCCAGTAGCAATCGCCTCATAAGAAAAACATTCGACCCGCTGAATTTTACCCCCGCTACACCAGGAATATCGAGAAGTTCCTGGAAAACACTAAAGGGTAGATTGTGATTGGTCAGTTGCGGAATATGATATATCAAGACAGGAAGTTGTGCCGCCTTTGCCACGTCACGGTAGTAATCGACGAGTTCCCTATTACTGCGATTGGCCGGGGGCATACTGGACACGGCGGCGGCCCCCACCGAAGAAGCATGCTCCGCAAGCTCCACGGCTTCTCTCGTACTGGTAGCACCAACGTGTGTTATGACTTTGGCGCCAAACGGCCCACATACTTCCATTGCGATTTTAAGAATCCGCTTACGCTCCTCCGTTCGCAACCTGTAGCTATCACCGGTCGCACCGCAGACATACAGTCCATGTACGCCCTGCTCGCAGAGGTAGTTGGCCAAGGACGTAAACGTGTCCTCCAAGAAACGGTCGTTTTCGTCGCAAGGGCTTGTGATTGCAGGCATTATGCCGTACAGCTTGACATCCATGATTTGTTCCTTTATTTTGAAAATTTACTGGCATACCAACATAATACTAACAGAGGCCAACTATTTTTGCAACCCAAAAAAAAGAAAAAAAATTATGACGGTCCAGACATAATGATTTTCATGGGTCGTGATGAAACAGATTCACTTTCCTGCCGCTACGGGATAGCGGCGTGGACGTTACGTTCAAGTAAATTCAACTTCGCGTCCGAAAGTATAAATATGTGTTATCTCATTATATTCCAATAGGATATGCAATGCAGGTTTACGGCATTCTCCACTTTGTACCAGGAATCGCGTTTGGTGTACCGCAAGCCGTTGGGAGGATAAACACCTCGTCTTCCAATCAAGAAAGAAATGCGGGTTTTCCCAATTTCGGGATATGCAAAAAAAGAAAAATCTGCTTGACATTCTGCTGGCAATCGAGTATTTTGGTGGTATGCCAGTTATGACCAGCTTAAAAAAGAGTGCTTACGAATTTATTCAGAAGAAGCTTGTGGCAGCCGAAGCCAGTTCTGGGATCGTGCTTTCCGACCGCACCCTTGCAAAGGAACTCGGGATGAGCCGGACGCCTGTCCGTGAGGCGATTCGGCAGTTGGAAAGCGATGGATTGGTCATGCAGATACCTCGTATAGGTACCGTTATCCGTATCCCGAACCGAGCTGAGATGGAAGAACTCTACGACCTTCGCCTGATACTTGAAACCTATGCCGTGGGTCGAGCAGCGGTGTGCATCAACGAGAGTCAGCTCCAGCAATTGGATTCGGTCCTCGACAAGATGGTGGTAATCGGCAAGAAAGCCAAGAGAGATCCGCAGGGCTTTGCCGGTCCCGTGGGAAGGGAATGGATGCAGACCGATGCGGAGCTTCATTCACTCGTGCTTGGTTTTGCCAACGCGCTGCGTACGCTTAAAATCGTTGAGAATATGCGGATTGCAGTTCGAACCGTCGGTCCCGCGTACGTCGGGCCTGAGAAAACGGCCTTTCACCGCAATGCCAAGAGCCATCGTGAGCACCGCTTGATTGTCCGTGCGTTGCGCCAGCATGATCCGGAGGCTGCCAGGGTTGCAATGTCTAGACATATCGCGACGGCGAAACGAATTCGGATGGAAGGGATCGATTCCTTGCACGAGACGGCATCTTCGCATCCGGATTGGGGGGAAACGGCTTGGCGGATTTTTCGAGACGCATCAATGTAATACAAAGGAACGACGGTTATGCTCCGGAGTTGCGACAGGTTGTTATGTGGAAAGTGATGAGTGTACACAAGTAATGGGCAGGTGGTAAAAGTAGGGCGATGTTTTAAAAGTTTTGAGATGTTTATTTGTAAAAGGAGTGTTGCCGTGAGAAACGTGGGAATTGCAATGGTTATGGTCGTTGTTTTTGGTGCCGCGTCCTTGGCCTCCGCCCAGGATATGCGGGACAGCACGAATTGGGAAAAAGCCTGGGAGTTCGATACTGATCCGACCGGCGGATGGGTGCAAGCGTATGGTACTCCTGCCGACTTTACCACCGTCGCGGGTGGCTTGTTGAATTTCAAGCCAACCACTGGGTGGCAGCTATGGAACACGCAGGCTGGTTCAAATCCTCTCGGTACCGGTGACTGGAGTTACGAGTGGCGTGTGCAGGTGGTCAGCCTAACCGGCCTTAGCCCCTTGGTATATGCCGACACCAACTCGGACAAAGAGAACGTCAATTTTGGCGTTAACTTTGCTGGGGGGGGGCTTGGGCAAGTCACTGGTAAGTTTAATGTCGCTCCCACTTCTCCCGTTGGCGACGGCGCGATGGAGAGCTGTGGAATCGTTTACTCGGGGTGGCACACGTACCGCTTGACCCGGACGACCGGTACGGGCACACCGGGCGGTGATGTCGTGGGTTATTCGCAGGTCGCCTTCTATGTGGACAATGACCCGACACCCATCGAGGGCGGGTATAAAAATCTGGCCATGACCCTTAAAAACGCCGACGACACGTTCCTATTGGGTAACGGTTCCGCGACAGGTGAGTATAATATTGATTACGTCCGATGGACCACCGCCGGTGCGTACGGACCGATACCTTCGGGCCCCCTGCCGGTGACGGTGACCGGGACCGTGGTTCCCGGAAACTATGTCGGGGACGTCAGTGATTTGAATGCAATAATTGAATTGTGGCGGGATGGAGCACTACTACGCACCGATAAAAAGGTATTGGCGGCTGATGGTGGTTTTTCGATTCCGCTTATCCCTCAGGACACTTATGATGTGAAGGTTCGGGTCGCCGGGTGGCTGAAGAACGTGCATTCGGGCGTGGTTGTTTCCGACAATTCCACCAATCTGGGAACCTATAACCTGATCGGCGGGGACCGCGACGGGGACAACGAGATCACCAGCTCGGATCTGTCGATTATGCTGACCAATATGGATTTGGTGGGCGGGTAAGGAATCCCTTGGTCAGATTGTTGAAGTTTGTTGTTTGTGGAGAGGAACGTAGTGTTTTTAAACGTTTGATAGCCTTTTTGAAAGGAGCGTCGAAAATGAAAAGTGTAGGAATTGTATTTGTTTTGGCGGTTGTTTATGGCGCCGCCTCCCTAGCCCCCGCCCAGGACATGCGTGACAGCTCAAATTGGGAGCGCGGCTTCGAATTTACGACCGACCCGACCGGTGGATGGTCGGTGTGGGCTGGAAATCCGGCAGCGGTTACCACCGTCTCGGGTGGCATGTTGAATTTCGCGCCCACCGCTGGGTGGACGCTATGGAACACGAACTCTGGTTCAAATCCGCTCGGCACCGGCGACTGGAGCTACGAGTGGCGCGTGCAGGTGGTAAGCACAGTAGGCGCGAACCCCTTGGTGTATGCCGACACCAACTCCGATAAAGAGAACGTTAATTTCTCCGTTGGCTTTGCGGGGAATGGGCAAATCTATGGTCAGTATAACGTTTATCCCGTTTCGCCTGTAGGCGACGGCGTGATGGCGACCGGCGGAATCGATTACTCGGCGTATCACACGTACCGCGTGACCCGGACGAACGGCACGGGCACACCGGTGGCCCCTGTTGTGGGTTATTCACTGCTCAGCATGTATGTGGACGATAACCCGGAGCCCCTCTTTACGAAGAATCTGGCCATGACTACCAAGAACTCCGACGACATGCTGGGGTTCGGTAACGGCGCTGCGACGGGTGAGTATAATGTCGATTACATCCGTTGGACCACTACCGGCGCGTATGCACCAGTGGTTGTTGTGCCTCCACCGGTGACGGTGACGGTGACCGGGACCGTGGTTCCCGGAGACTATGTCGGGGACGTCAGTGATTTGGTCGCAATCATTGAATTGCGGCAGGGCGCAACAGTAAAGTACACCGCGAAAAAACCGTTGCCGGCCGGTGGCGGTTTTACGATGACGAATATCGCTCAGGACACCTATGACGTGGCGGTTCGGGTCGCCGGGTGGCTGACGAACGTGCAATCGAGCGTGGTTGTTTCCGACAATTCCACCGATATGGGAACCTTTAACCTGATCAACGGAGACTGCAGCGGAGACGACAATATCAGCAGCGCGGACCTGTCGATCATGCTGACCAATATGGACGTGATGGGCGGGTAAAGGTCGGGTAGCCGGAGTGAAGCCATTTGGCGGTTTCTCCGGAATAAGACAACGTAACAAGTGAGAACCAAGGTCAGGCTCAGGTATTGCGACAGGCTTGTTATGTGGAAAGGAGGTGTGCGGACAAGCAAGCGGTAGTGGTTAAATGCATCGCGGTGTTTGGAAACTTTATTGTTATAAGGAGAGTCAAATGAAAAAATTGGTAATGACAATGGTTGTGTTGGTTGTTTTTGGCGCCGCTTCCTTGGCCTTCGCCCAGGATATGCGGGATAGCTCAAATTGGGAACGCGGCTTCGAATTTACGACCAACCCGACCAGCGGATGGTCGAATTGGAACGGGAATCCGGGTCCGGTTACCAGCGTCGCGGGCGGCGTGTTGAATTTCAAGCCCACCGTTGATTGGACCTTATGGAACACGAACTCTGGTTCCAATCCGCTCGGTACCGGCGACTGGAGCTACGAGTGGCGCGTGCAGGTGGTCAGCATAGTCAGTGATAATTATTCGACGGATAACATTTCGTTGTATGCGGACACCAACTCCAGCAAAGAGAACGTCAATTTCTCCGTTCACTATGCGGCGGAGGGGCAAGTCAAAGGTCACTTTGGGGTTAGTCCTACCGATCCGGTAACCGCCGGTCAACTATATACCGTTGCAATCGATGCCTCGGCGTATCACGTCTACCGCCTGACCCGGACGACGGGCACGACGGGCACACTTATCAGATGCTACCTGGACAACAACACGTCGCCCTTCTTCTCGCAGGAGCTCACGATGAAAACCAAAAACTCCGACAACATGTTGGGGTTCGGTAACGGCAACGCGACGGGTGAGTATAATGTCGATTACATCCGCTGGACCACTTCCGGAGCTTACGCGCCTGTTGGGCTTGACCCGGTGACTGTTACAGGTACAGTGGTTCCCGGGTCCGGGGTCTACTTAGGGGACTTCACTGAACTGTCCGTAACGATTGAATTTCGCCAGGGTGGCGTATTGAAACACACGGCGACACCGTCTTTAGTAGCCGACGGCAGCTTTACGATTTTGATGGTCAATCAGGGCATTTATGACGTGTCCGTCAAGATCCCCGGGTTGCTGACGAAAGTGCTTCCGGCCGTGAATATTTCCGCCAATCCCACTGTATTGGGGTCCATTAACATGATCAACGGGGACAGTGACGGGGATAACGAGATTACCAGCACGGACCTGTCGGTCGTACTGGCCAACATGGACTTGGTGGGCGATTAAAGAAACGGCAGCCGGATGAGTGTGGACCGAACCGTCTGGCGGATTGTTCGAGAAACGACGATGGTAATACAAGGGAGTTTTAAACGTTTTGGGACATTTTATTTTATTAAAGGAGAAACACACATGAGAAACTTGGGAGTGACAATTGTTGTAGCGGTTGTTCTTGGCGTCGCATCCCTGGCCCCCGCCCAGGACATGCGGTTCAGTGCTAACTGGGAAAACGGTTGGGAATTCGATACCGACCCGACCGGTGGTTGGAGTATTAACCAGGGAAACCCTGATCTGATCACCACGGTCGCTGATGGCGTATTGACTTTTGAGCCATCAAGCGCGTGGAATGTGTGGGACACCGGACTTAGTGGAAATCCTCTAGGCACCGGCGACTGGAGCATCGAGTGGCGCGTATCGGTGGGCACCTCAAGCGGCGGGAACCCTCTGCTGTATGCTGATACCAATTCTATTAACGAAAACGTCAGTTTCACAACGGGCTTCGCGGGGGGTGGGCAAATGTACGGTAAGTATCAGATTGCCCCGTGTGATACGGATTGTTCATTGGATTCTGGTGGATGGACGTTCCCTGTTTACCACGTCTACCGCTTGACACGGACTACGGGTGTTGTGGGTACGCTTTTCAGCCTCTATGTGGGTGAGTACGACAATTCGACGGCCACCGTTACGAAGGATGTTTTGATTACCACCAAAGACACCACTGACCGTTTCTTGTTGGGCAATGGTACCGCGACGGGTCTGTATCGTATCGATTATATCCGATGGACCACTACGGGAGCATATGTGCCTGTTGATCCGGTGGATATTGATGGTACGGTGGTTCTCGGGGACTACCTCGGTGATGTCAGTGAACTGTCCGTAAAAATTGAATTGCGGCAGGGCGGAGTATTGAAACGCAGTGAGGTAAGACCCTTAAGCGCCACCGGCACCTTTAGCCTGGACCATATCTCTCCGCCGGGTACCTATGACGTGACCGCTAAGATCATTGGTGGCGTCGGGTGGCTGCAGAAAGTGCTTTTGGGTGTGGATATTTCCACCAACCCCACCAATTTGACGATTGACATGATCAATGGGGACTGTAACGGGGACAACGCGATCACCAACCTGGACCTGTCGATCGTGCTGGCCGGTATGGACGAGATGGGCGACTAAAGAAACAGGCAGCCGGATTGGGTGGAAACCGTCCGGCGGTTCTTCGACAAGCGTCGATGGTAACACGAAGACTTGTTACGCGGAGTGGGAAGGAGGTATAAATATGGATGAGTGGTAATTGGTTGTTTGCGGAAAGTAAGGTGGTGTTTTGAACGTTTGGAAATTTTATTTTGTTCAAGGAGATTTATAATGAAAAACTTATTAATTGTAATTGCTATGTTGGTTGTTTTTGGCGCCGCTTCCTTGGCCTTCGCCCAGGATATGCGGGATAGCTCAAATTGGGAACGCGGCTTCGAATTTACGACCGACCCGACCAGCGGATGGTCGAATTGGAACGGGAATCCGGGTCCGGTTACCACCGTCGCGGGCGGCGTGTTGAATTTCAAGCCCACCACTGGGTGGGTCTTATGGAACACGAACTCTGGTTCCAATCCGCTCGGTACCGGCGACTGGAGCATGGAATGGAGCGTGGCGATGGTCAGCATGACCGGCGTTGCCCCCATGCTGTATGCCGATATCAACTCCGCCGCGGAAAACGTCAATTTCTCCACTGGATTTGGGAACGAAGGGACAATCTATGGTCAGTATAGTGTTTCTCCCGTTTCGCCTGTTGGCTCCGGCGTGATGCAGACCGCTGGACTCTGGTTCCCCGATTATCACAAGTACCGCTTGACCCGGACGGCCGGCACGGGCACACCGGTGGCCCCTGTTGTGGGTTATTCACTGCTCAACATGTATGTGGACGATAACCCGGTCCCCATCTACACGCTGAATCTGGCCATGACTGCCAAGAACTCCGACAACATGTTCGGGTTCGGTAACGGCAGCATGACGGGTGAGTTTAATGTCGATTATGTTCGTTGGACCACCACCGGCGCGTACGAAGTCGTACCTGAGCCGGTCACGCTGTCTCTGCTGGCATTGGGCGCCATGGGCCTGATCCGGAGAAAAAAGTAAGCATCTGACATGCTTTTGTAGCTCCGAAACGCAGAGCAAAGAAAACCGCGGCGGTTTGCTTCATCGCAGACCGCCGCAATACGAAGATATAATGTAGTAGATAGTAAACTTTTTGAGGGACCTGAACATGCGAGAGAATGAATTAACAGCAGGAATTATAGCGGCGAGAAACCTGGGAGTGGCAATTGTTGTGGCGGTTGTTCTTGGTGTCGCCTCCTTGGCCTTCGCCCAGGACATGCGGGACAGCTCAAATTGGGAACGCGGTTTCGAATTTACGACCAACCCGACCGGTGGATGGACGGCGTGGAACGGAAATCCGGCTCCGGTTACCAGCGTCGCGGACGGCGTGTTGAATTTCAAACCCACCACTGGGTGGGTCTTATGGAACACGAACTCTGGTTCCAATCCGCTCGGTACCGGCGACTGGAGCATGGAATGGCGCGTGGCGATGGTCAGCATCACCGGCACTAACCCCATGCTGTATGCCGATATCAACTCCGCCGCGGAAAACGTCAATTTCTCCACTGGCTTTGCGGGGAATGGGAAAATCTATGGTCAATGTAATGTTTATCCCACTTCGCCTGTTGGCGACGGCGTGAAGGCGGCCACCGGACTCGATTACGGGGATTATCACGTGTACCGCTTGACCCGGACGGTCGGCACGGGCACACCGGTGGCCCCTGTTGTGGGTTATTCACTGGTCAAATTATATGTGGACGATAACCCGGTGCCCATCTTCACGAAGAATCTGGCCATGACCGCCAAGAACTCCGACAACATGTTCGGGTTCGGTAACGGCAGCGCTACGGGTGAGTATAATGTCGATTACGTTCGTTGGACTACGACGGGCGCGTATCCGCCGGTGTCCGCGCCGGTAGTCTCCCTGGGTCGCGGCCATCAGACCCTGCTTAACTTTGGTTTGCAGATTCAGGCCCACACTACCCCACAACTCTGGACAGGACCCTTCGATCTCGCACTATGGAGCGCGAGCAATTTTACCACGGTTGACTTCGGCTCCGGCCCCGCTTATCCGGCTGATTATATGCCCTCGCCCCCAGGCTTGCCCTGGGCCAATATTACGGGTACACGGGAACGCCTCGATGCGAGTGACGAGCCTTACGCGTCCATGTTGGTCCGCCTTAGCATTGGAGACGAGCAGGACATCAGGGATGTGAACGTATTGTCATCTGCCGCGTCGACGACCGCGAATATGCATAATAACTATCCCAATGTCATCATGCATACGAATCAGGGAACGCCTCGTACCATGCAGGAGGTTCGAAATTACATGCAGATCGTCCAGCCGGACATGCTCATGTTCGACGAGTACCCCTTCGGTGCCGTGGAGTATAGCGGTATCAGCCCGACAGCCTTTTACGAGTACATGGAGAGGTATCGCAAACTCGGCTTGGAAGGCAACGACGGTACCAGAGCCAACCCGATCCCTACCGGGGTGTTCCTGAGAACCTTTTATACGGAGGTTTTGCCGAACGCCAGTATCGTTTCGGAATCGGAGATTCGTGTGCAGTATTTCGCGGCCTGGGCATTCGGTTATAAGCTTGTGGATGACTTCATCTACGAAGACAAACCGTCGGGATCGTATGTTGATTCCGTAATGTTCAGCGGAACCGGTATAGAGAGTCCCACGACGACATTTTACCAGATCGCCGAGACCAATCGGCAGAGCCTAAACCTCGGTTCGGCCCTGGTTCGACTGTTGTCCTCGGATGTCCGGTTCATTGTCGGCCGTCATAATGGACAGTACAATACCCTGCCCGCGGGCATACCGAGTTGGGATTCCACCGCTGGCCCATACATTACGGATATCTCGGCAACCAACATCGGCACTAAAAATAACAATCAGGAAGGCGATGTAATCGTCGGATACTTTAAGCCCCTGGCCGCGGAGTTCACCAATTCCGGCCACGAGAACGATGTTTATTTCATGATCGTCAACGCCCTGAGTGATACCGGCTTGGCCGCGGATTGCCGCCAGCAAATCCGGCTCGATTTTGATTTTGGTTCCAGCGGTATTACAAAACTTCTACGCCTTAGTCGGGAAACCGGACTGGTTGAGGTGGTCAACCTTGTCTCCGACGGCGGCTCGCTGTATCACTTGGATTTGATCCTCGACGGTGGAACGGGCGACCTGTTTAAATTCAATGATGGCGGCAGCTTCGTTTCCAGTACAACCGTTCAAGGCACAGTCTACTTCGGCAACTATAGCGGAGACCCGCAAGAAGTAGGCGTGACGGTGGAACTGCATCCCGTAGGCGGCGGGGATGTCAGGACCGAGCGGATGCTTTTAGATGCCAATAACCAATTTACCATCACGAATGTCCAACCCGGAGCCTATGACATCGCCATCCGAGCCCATCCGTTCCTCCAGAAAGTGCTGACCGCGCAGACGGTCGGGAACGCAACCCTGATCCTCGACCC
>JBAZZQ010000073.1:0-17467 GCA_041658725.1 Phycisphaerae bacterium
CCGCTGCGAACCTGCTCCGGACAAACTGGCTGACCAGGTGGAGATATTTCCTTCGCCTGGGGCGTCAATCGGGGGGTGCGGGATTCTCCTGACCCCACCCGTCGGAGCCGTTATTATCGCGGGCGATGCCGTCATCAACAGCGACTATCTGGAGCACGGCAGAGTGTGGGAGGAAAGTTCAGACTTGAAACTTGCCCAGCAGTCGCTCCATGATATTCTGGAAGTGGCAGACGTGATTGTTCCGGGACATGATAACGTTGTCCCGCTGCTTGGAAAGTTGCTGTAACGAATAGAATGGGTGGTTTGATGCAAATCGGATTATTGGAATTAATCGCACAGCAAATTTATTCATTTGTCGCGATAGGAATCTTGCTGTTGATAAGCGCTCTGATTGGCGGGGCGGAGACTGCCCTTTCCAGCCTGACCCATTACGATCGGTCGCAACTTCGAGCCATTTCCGGAAAAGTCGCCTCTTTTGTGGAGTATCTGCTTAAAAAGCCCGAACAGCTACTCCTGACGATCATGGTGGCGAATATGGCATGCAATACCCTTATTTTCACCGTTTCCAGCCTTCTGGTGTATCGGTTCATCCATGCCCACCATTCGGTATTCGCCAGCGTGATCGGAATTGGAACGATTTTTTCCCTGGTGCTTTTTAGTGAAATTTTTTCCAAAGCCGTCATTTATTATCTGCGGATTCCCGCCTCGATTATCGTGGCAGGGCCGATTTACATTCTCATGCGATTTTTCCAAATTCCTCTGACCCTGGCGGAAAAAATCGTTATTACCCCACTGGTGCGATTGATCGTCGGCCCCCACCGCGAACACCGGCATTCAAAGGAAGAACTGCTGACCCTGTTTAAGATTTCAGGCGAAGAAAAATATCTTCAGCCGGCACAGGTGGACTTACTGACCAAGGTGGCCCAGCTACGGGATCTTCGTGTCCGGCAGGTGATGATTCCGCGGGTCAATATGCCGTCCAGCGAAATCCATGAACCGGTGGAAAAAGTAAAATCGTTCATCCGTCAAACCCATCGGGCCAGGATCGCCGTTTACGTCTACCAGATCGATTATATCGTCGGAATAATTCGTTCACGACGCCTCCTGGCCGAACAACCAAAAAACATCAGGGAAATTCTGGAACGGGTGAAATTCGTCCCGGAAAACCAGCGAGTCGATCAACTGCTGCACTTGTTTCGCCGGGAGCAGATCGACGTGGCGATGGTCGTCGATGAATACGGCGGTCTGGTGGGCATGGTGACTCTGGAAGAGTTGATGGAAAAAACCATCGGGGAACTTAAATCCGAATTTCCCGATCCGGACAGCCCAAAGATTCTTAACGTCGGGGCTGGTGAATATTTGGTGGATGGTGATTTTCCTTTAGGCGAGTTTCTTGCACAAATGAAACTTTCAAGCCCCGATGTCGAGCTAGGGACCGTGGCGGGACTGGTGATGCACATGGCGGGTCATCTGCCCGGAATAAACGAAGTGCTGATCTATCAGGATGTGAAACTGGTGGTGCGGGAAATAGACTCTAACCGGATCGAAAAAATTCTTGTCCTGGACAAAAGGAAGATTTATGGCTGACGGTGGGATATTTTTGTGGTTAAAGTCGATTCTTCCGGGTTATTCCCTGTGGGGAACCCTGATCGGCGGGACCATTCTCGTGTACTTCTACAGCCTGTACAGCGGATGTGAGACGGGATTGTATCGAGTGAATCGGCTGCGGCTGCATCTGGCCTATCGAAACCGGGACCGGCGCGCCGTCATTCTGGATAAACTGCTGGATGAGCCACAGGTGCTGATCAGTGTTTTTGTGGTCGGGGCGAATATCTGCGGATATTTAATCGCAAGTATGATCACCGCCTATTTGGGTCAACGAGGATACACCGCCGGCCAGACGGAGTTCTGGACCACCGTCATTCTAACCCCCATCTTCGCCGTTTTATGCGAAACGCTGCCCAAAAATTGTTTTTTTGCCCAAGCCAACCATTTGATGTTGCGGTCGGCGGATTTCATCCGCATCAGTTATTTTCTGGCCAGAATGAGCGGGTTGGCTTTTGTATTGAAAGTTTTTTCACAATGGATTTTACGGATCACGCACTATTTCGGGCGATCGGCCATCGCCACCGCCGACTGGGACGATTTGGGAATCCTCTTACGCGAAAGCCTGGCCGCCAGTCCGTTTTCGGAAATTCAGGGCGATATCGCCGAGCGATTATTGGAATTGCCCCAGGTTCCGCTAAGCAAAGTCATCATCCCTCTAGCCAGGACGTTTGCGCTTCCCATGGAAATTTCACGTGCGGATTTTCTGGCTGAGGTTCGCAAACATTCTCATTCACGGATTCCTCTGTATGAGGGGAGTGTCCGCAATATTGTGGGGATCGTAAATGTTTACCAGGTGCTTGCCGCCGAAGGCGAGAGGTTGCCAAAGAGTTTTCTCCGCTCGGTCCCGAAATTTTCAGCCGATCAGAAACTTCTGGATACGTTGGACACCTTACGGGAAAATTCGATCCGCATGGCCATCGTGGTCGATCGCGCGGGTTCGGCCATCGGGATCGTTACCATTCGGGATCTTCTGGATGAAATGTTCGGTGAATTGGATTAGCCCGTATTTTTTTTCAACCTCCATGTGTATAGCTCAAATTGACCTGTTTTTGAAAATCAAAAAGCATCCAATTGTCATTGCGAGCCGATGCGCAGCATCGGCGCGGCAATCTCGTGCCAACGCCAACGACGTCCCAATGAGATTGCTTCGCTGCGCTCGCAATGACAGAGGGGCCTGAACGATTACGAATGTTTTACACGGGTTGCGGTGAGTTTGCATAAGAGATTTTATGACACAAGACCTTTAAATTATTTTCTGTCTGGTTATAATCCATACATTCTTTGGAGGTAAGTAATCATGGCGCTTGATTTGAGTAGTCTTCGCAAGGCGGTTGAATCTTTGGAACGGACATTAAAGGTGGCTGATGGGAACTTAAATACCGGCTTGGACGATGATATAAAAGATGCTATACGGGCGGGGGTTATTCAGAACTTTGAATTCACGTATGAATTGTGCTGGAAGTTTATGAAGCGATGGCTGAAGGAAAACGTTGCCGCCGAGGAGTCCGAATATCCCCGCACTCGCAAGGAGCTTTTTCGCCTGGCGGCACGCTACGGTCTGATTAAAGAACCATTGCCGTGGTTTTCCTACGGCGACGCGAGGAACCTTACTTCGCATACCTACAACGAAGAAAAGGCCGAAGCGGTTTTTGAATCAGCGAAAAATTTTGTACCCGATGCCAGGTTTTTATTGGAAAGACTGGAAGAACATAATGATTGATATTGAAGAAAAATATTTGGCTGAGATTCAGTGGATTTTAAAGGACCACGTGCCTGAATGTGAAGTGCGGGTCTTTGGTTCGCGTATCAAAGGCAAAGCCGAAAAGTTTTCCGATCTCGACCTGGTGCTTGTCGGCGGTGAAAAGCTGGACTGGCGAAAAATAGAGTTGTTGAAGGATGCCTTTGCCTCCTCAAACCTGCCGATGATGATCGATATAATCGACTGGTATGCGATATCGGATGAGTTTAAGGCGGTCATAGAAAAGCATTATGAAATTATACAAAAGAAAACATGATGCTTCGGTTAAATATCCTTTCCCGTCGTGCCGTGGAGTAGTTCGCCGAATTTTACCCCTTTAATGCAGAGCATGTGCTCGGCGAGTTTTTCGAGGGCTTGGGCCTTGCCCTGCAGAACCAGGACTTCCATGCAGTTATCATGGTCCAGATGGATGTGCAGGGATGAAGTGATAAGCTCCTGATGCTCGTGCTGCAAGTGGGTCAGGCGGTGCAGAAGGTCACTGTGCTCGTGCTCGTAGACCAGGGCGAGAACGGCGACCTGCCGGCCCTGGTCGCTCTGCCACGTTTCCCGGACGATTTCCGCCCGGGCCAGATCGCGGATGGCTTCGGAACGATTGTTGTAACCCTTTCGCGAAATCAGCTTGTCGAATTTTTGGATTAATTCTTTTTCCATCGAGACCCCGAACCGGATCAATGTTTCCTTTGAATTTGATTTGGACATAGACGTTTTCCTCAAAAATGTAGTGTATGTTTGTACAAGGCAGCGAACAGGTCCATCGTGCAGGCGACGGAAAAGTGCAGGATCGCGCAGGGAAGGAATGAGTTTGCCCGCAGCGCGATCAGGCCGAGAAAAAGACCCGCGAAGACCGAACCGTAGATTTCCAATTCGGGTTTGCCGATGTGCAAAAAGGCGAAGGGAAGCATCTGGAGGATAAGGGCGGGGATTATTCCGATTTCTTTTTTGGCGGTGAAAAACAAGTACCCACGGAAGATAAATTCCCAGCCGAACATGTAAACGAATTGGCAAAGCTGATAGAATAAAAAAGTTTTCCAGGCATAAGCGGCGGGTTTGTAGATCGGGTAATATTGCAGAAAATCTCGGTTTCGTCCGAAGATCAGAATCAACGCCAGCAGGATAATCCAGGCGAGGACGACATCCACGATCCAGGTTCGGAATTTTCCGATCCGCAGGCCGAAGCGGTCAGCCGGCGCGAGCAGGGGGGCAGTCAGAAGCGGGATAAAAAAGAAAATCAATCCGTAGGATAAAAAAGTGACGGGAATAAAATATTGCCGGTATTCTCCTGGCAAAATCCACAGAGCCAGGCTGTGGTGGCGGTTGATAAGTGTGAGCAGACAAACGACGAGGGTGGCAATGGTGGTGTTTCGATACCGGCGAAATTCGCCGAGCGGTTTAAGCCAGGATACACAATATTGTTTAATCATGAATAATCTCGCCTGATTGAATGATAGTCTATAGGTGGTGGAACGGCGAATCAATGACGAAAGATGTCATTTTTAGATGTAAGTTTCGCGATTGGGTTCTTATAATTGGAAGTAAGCACATATCCTGTCGGCTGAGAAAAGGAGTAATTTTATGGTGATTTCAATTGATGGTCAGAAATATTCGCAAACCGAAGTCAAAGATCAAACGGTGGGCGATCTTTTGGTTGATATCCGGGCCAGTTTGGCCGACAGCGGGCGGATGATCGTTAGCATCGTTTGCGACGGTAAAGTGTTAGAGCCTGACCAGATCAGCGCGGTTTTACAGGAGGCGGTGGAAAAATACCTGGAGATTGATTTTCAAACGGCGGTTCCGCGGCAGTTGGCTCGGGATTCGCTGGAAGCGTGCCGTGAATTTCTGTTGGATATCGAGGAAACGGTTCGGCAAATCGTCGATCACCTTCGCCAGGCTCAGGTTCAGGAGGCGATGGAGCTGATGGGTCCGATGTTCGGTCGGCTTAATGATTCCTATCGCGGTTTGCAGGGGACATTTCAATTGCTGAAGATCGATCCGGAAAGCGTTGAATTGTCGGCGGGTAACGCGGGGAGATTCATGACGGGGCTGGTGGAAAAGTTGCGTCAGATCAAATTGGCACTGGAAAATAAAGATTACGTTGGTTTGACGGATTTGTTTGAATATGAGTTGGCGCCGACGATTTCCGAGTGGCGGGAATTGAATAATCATCTTCTGGAAAATCTTTCCGTCTAAAAAAAAGTTTCGAGTTTCGGGTTTCGAGTTTCGGGTTTCGAGTTTCGGGTTTCGGGTTAAAGATTTGACCCGAAACCTGAAACTCGAAACTTAACAACGGAGGATA
Source organism: Phycisphaerae bacterium (assembly GCA_041658725.1). Classification (GTDB taxonomy): domain Bacteria; phylum Planctomycetota; class Phycisphaerae; order JAAYCJ01; family JAAYCJ01; genus JBAZZQ01. Next base: position 5,661 of record JBAZZQ010000073.1, read on the forward strand.
CGCAGTGGCTACAGTCTTGGATGATATAGTACGGGCCAAAAAAGAAGAAGTTCAACGACGCAAGTCTCAGATTTCAGTTGAAGAACTTCAGAGCAAGGCGTTGGGGGTGGATCGTCCGAGGAATTTTTACGCGGCGGTGACCAAGCAACCGTTGCGGAAGGTGAATTTGATCGCTGAGATCAAAAAGGCTTCACCGTCGGCGGGAGTGATCCGTGCGGATTTCGATCCGGAGAAGCTGGCAAGGATTTACACCGAGGCGGGAGCCGATGCCCTGAGCGTTCTGACCGATGAGCAATTTTTTCAGGGCGACCTTGAATACATCCAGCGGGTGAAAAAGGTCTCGCAACTGCCCGTCTTGCGGAAAGATTTTATTATCGACGAATATCAAATTTACGAGTCCCGTGCTTATGGAGCCGATGCTATTTTGTTGATTACGGAAATCTTAACATCTAGCCAGATGATTGATATGCTGATCCTGGCTGGTATGTTGAAAATGACCAGCCTGATCGAAGTGCACTCACCCGAAAGCTTAATGACGGTCCGACAAACAGTCGGTTTTTCCCACGAGGGCTACAGCCTGCTGGGAATCAATAATCGCGACCTTCAAACGCAAAAGGTCGATATCGGAACGACGTTGAGGTTAATTGACATGCTCGAAGAAGATATGCGAGACGAGTTGGTCAGCGAGTCTGGTATCAAAACCGCCGCCGATATCGACAAGCTGGCGAAAGCAGGTGTTCTTGCCGTTTTAATCGGGGAAACGTTCATGCGGGCGGATAATATCACAGCAAAGATCGAAGAATTACTCGGCCCCATGCCGACGAATGAATAGCTTCTGACGGTAATTGTATATGAATGCCTTTGAGTCACATCTTTCATTTTTTTTGCTGCTCAAGAGTAGACGCATGCAATGCGTCTCTACAAGTTGATGAAAAACTAGACCAAAAGTGGACTGTTTTTTTACCAAACACAATTTATTTCAATTTTGCGGGTTCGCGAAGAGGTAAACCGGGATCAGAATCGTCTTATCCGTTCCATCGGGTTGTTGTTTTGAGGGATTCGGTGAGCAGGTTTTTCAGGTTGGCTGGTTGGTGGAATGATAAGTGAGTTTCGTCTTTTTTTAGGGCGGCGGTAAATTTGCACAGGAGGTTCAGGAGATTTTGGGTGGAGATATTTTTTAGGTCTCTGGCGGCTAGTTCGTCGAGGACGGAGTGTAATCGCTGTCCCAGGAGTTCAATTCGTTTTTCGCGGAGAGTGTAGTACTGCTCCTGGAGGGCTTCGAGCCGGATGGCGCGGAGGTTGTCGATATCCATTTTCAGGTCGCGGCTCCAATTGATGAGGGTTTGTTTGCTGACTTGAAGCTGGTCGGCGATTCGCTGGAAACTTAAGCCCTGGGTTCGCAGTTCGATAAATTTTTGTTTGGTGTCCTGGTCGTGCGACATTGGAATCTCCTTTTTTTAAAGAGGGCACGGCGTGCCGTACCCCTCCTTAAAGATGACACAGAAATTTGTAAAAGCAAATTTTTGAGGGGGGAATTAAAGAAGAAAGTCGGTAGCTGACGGCTTGGCCGGGGGTTAGGGAAATAAGAAAAATAAGAAAAGTTTGAAAATCGTGAAAGAGAAGGAATAGAACAGATAGAAGAGGGATAGAAGAGATAGGAAGGGCCGTGCCGGCTACTGCTAAACGTAGAGGTTGGTCCAAAATCTAAAAACCAAACTTGAAACCTCTTGTCAGTAACGCCTCTTTACGCGATAATCAGGAGATGTTTATGCCTTGTAATTTTTGAGATTTTTAAAGGGGCGAAAACCATGAGTGGCGAAGGACCTAAGGTTCCTGGACATTTGGAAGGTTGGTTGGCGGAGTACCCGCCGGTTCTGAACGATTCGCCGCGTGAGGCGGTAACGGAATTGACGGCGGCGACGGAGTTGGAGCAATATAAGCTGTCGCTGCGGCGGTACGATCCGCGAGTGATCGGTCTGCCGTGGTCAATGCAGGCCCAATGCCCGAAATGCGGCGAGAAGGTGGCGGCGGAGTTTCGGAAGATCAATAATCAAGTGGTTTTGCTTTTTGATTGCCCTAAGGATGGGCATAGCAAACAGGTCCATTACGATAATATTTTTACCGACGATTCGCAGAAACTACAAACATACGGGGGCCAGCCTATTCAACCGGCGATCAAGATGCTGCCTCGGACGGTTGAGACGCTTTGCCCGGAATGCTCGGCTGTGATTTTGGGAAGATATTATGTGCGGGACGGTTCGGTGTGGATCGAAAAGATGTGCCCGGAGCATGGCTATTTTCGCGATTGCGTGAATCGGGACGTTCATCATTATGCCAAAGCTGTCTGGTGGGGGTTCGGTGAGCATCCCGGAATTTTGAAACCTCATGTGAAAAACGCCAAGCGCTGTCCGAGCGATTGCGGTCTTTGCGATAGTCATCAATCGCCTGCGACTCTGGCAAATATCGATCTGACGAATCGGTGCAACCTGAATTGCCCGGTCTGCTTCGCCAACGCCAATATGTCCGGTTTTGTTTATGAGCCTAGTTATGAGCAAGTCGTGGAGATGCTCCAGCGGCTTCGGGATTATCGGCCTATTCCATGCACGTGCGTCCAATTCAGCGGCGGGGAGCCGACGGTCCATCCGGATTTTATGAAGATCGTGGCCAAGGCGTTGTCGATGGGATTTTCGCAGATTCAGATCGCGACCAATGGAATAAAAATGGCGGATGAGGAATTTGCCCGACAGGCGGCTAAGGCCGGTTTGCATACGCTTTACTTGCAGTTTGACGGAGTCAGCGATGATGTTTATATGCAGACTCGCGGCAAGGCGATCATGAAATATAAGATCGCCGTCGTCGAAAACTGCCGCAAATTCGGCATGAAGATTTGCCTCGTGCCGACGCTTATACGCGGTGTTTCTTCCGACCAGGTGGGAAAGATTTTGCAATTCGCCGTGGACAATATCGACGTCTGCAGCGGAATATCCTATCAGCCGGTTTCGTTTACCGCGAGGATCGATATGAGCGAGCTGGATAAAAAGCGATATACGGTGGGCGATTTGGCTCATGATATTTCCCAAGCCAGCGGCGCGGACCCGATCCGAGACTTTTTCCCGTTGAGCTTCGCCGTGCCGTTTAGTGAAATGATCAGCGTGATTTGTCAGGCTCCTAAGATTCAAACTCCCTGCCATACCGACTGCGCTAACGGAACGTATTTCTGGGTCAGCCCGGATAAAAAGCTTTATCCGTTCCCGTTGGTGTTTGATATTGGAAATCTTTTTTGGGAATTGCATAATCTGGCCACGAAAGTGGAAAATCGGGGTTATGTGAAATGGACGGATAAACTCAAAACCGTTTGGCTCTTTTATAAATATTTCCGCAGGGATCGGGCACCAAAGGATTTGACATTTTACCGGATGATTCGATCACTTCGCGGAATGGTGAATAAAAAAGTCGGCCGCGGTAAAGGCGAGTCGAAAAATTATAAAACATTGCTGGCGGCTGGAATGCACTTTCAGGACCGGTACAATTTCGACGTGCAGCGAATCAAACGCTGCGTAATTCATTATAGCACCCCGGAAGGAATATTTCCGTTCTGCACCTATAACTGCGGACCGAGCTATCGGCCGTATATCGAAAAGATGCATGCTCGAATCGCTACAAAAATTGAGGAAAAAGAAGAACACTCCCTTACGGTCGTGCCTCTTTAAGAGAGAGGAAGAAATATGGCTGAAACTGAAAATTTAATTTACGATTCACATAAATATGCCGAGGCGATGCGCCGGAAATATGATGAAGGAAATTTTAAGGGTGATTTCCTGCAGGATATTCATTTGGACTATCATCATCCGCTGGAGGATTATCTTCAAAAGCCGTGGCTGTTGAAGATTTTAAACTGGTTGGTCAAGCCTCGTGAAGGAAAGAAGCAAACGCGGCTGGAGGAGATTTTTCGGAGTTATCGGAATTCTCAGGCCCCGTTGGTTTGGCGGGCAAAATATGCTCCATTTCATCTTTTCATGGATCGGATGCGCGGTGAGACGAGCGTGGAGGAATTTCGGCGGCGTGTGGCGGAGCATGGTCCTGTGACGCGGGGAATCGTTCTGGCGGGCAGGAGCGTTTTGGAGTTCGGCCTGCGTGTTCCGCAGCGATTCGTGTATCCGCTTTTCGCGGTTTGGAATTTTACAAACCGGTGCAATCTAAAGTGCAATCATTGCTATCAATCGGCGGGTAAGAGTCTGTCGAATGAATTGACGCTGAGCGAAAAATTGCAGATTATTGATCAGATGGGCCGGACGTATTTGCCGATGATCGCGTTCGCCGGCGGCGAGCCGACGATCAGTCGGGATCTTATTCCAGTGTTGCGCCGCTGCCGGGAATGGAAGATTCATACTTCGCTGGCGACCAACGGAGCCTTGTTTACGCCCAAGCTGGCGGAGGAACTTTCCGGGGCGGGACTTTATTATTGCGAGGTTAGCCTCGATTCGGTCGATCCTGAAAAGCATGATCGATTCCGCGGGATACCCGGCGCGTGGCAAAAGACGGTGGACGGAATGAAAGTGATCGCCTCGACTCCTGGAATGCGTCTGGGGGTTGCGATGTGCGTTCATCACGATAATTATGACGAAGTGCCCGAGATGATTGAGTTTACCAAGAAAATCGGCGGGGCCTGTTTTGCGTATTTTAATTTTATTCCCGTCGGGCGCGGCAAGGGGATGGTCCATCAGGATATCACCCCCGCCCAGCGTGAAAAGCTTTTGATGCTGCTTAATGAGACGATTCAGTCCAAATCCATCGGCGTGATCAGCACTTGTCCGCAATTCGGACGGGTTTGTCTGGCTCATTCGCCGATTTATGTGGGCCGAGTGGCTGCGACACATTGCGGATCGGGCAGCGGGGTAAAAGCCAGGGTGATCGCCAAATATCTGGGCGGATGCGGAGCGGGACGAACGTACGTTTCCATTCAGCCGGATGGTAAAGTAACTCCTTGCGTGTATATGCCGGACCGCGTTATGGGTGATTTACGAACAAACACGCTCCAGGAAATTGTGGATCGCAGTCCGCTGTGGGACTTGCTGAATCGCCGTGACGACCGCTGGGGCCACTGCCAGACCTGCGCGTTTCGATATTACTGCGGCGGATGCCGGGCACGGGCGGACGCGTATTTTGACGACCCGGCCGGTCCCGATCCTGGGTGCATTTTCAATTATGACGAATGGAACAAACTGGTTGGGGAAGAAGTAGGCAGTAGACAGTAGGCAGAAAAGAAACTTGTCAAATGGTTGATCCTCATTTTATTGATGCCCTTCTCAATCAATCGGGATTGATGATCTTCGGTTTGGGTATCATGGGATGGGTTCTTTGCACTGTGGGGATTTATCGTGCCAATGAGATTCTGGCTCCGATTTTGGGCTCGCCGGTTGATGATACGCAAGACCAACTTAAAATTTCCATTCTCTACGCCTGGCCGATTTACTGGCTGATGATTTTATTTGTCCTGGTTGATCGGAATCTGGCTTGGGCCGCGGTGATGGGAATGCTGCCCACGCTGCTTGTCCTTCCCGCGGTATTGACGGAAATTCTCGGCTGCGAGATTCATCGCAATTTAAATAAAATCTCCTCCGGATTTCTGGTGTTTGTGCTGTTATCCCTTTGTGGGTCGGGGATCGGGCTGGACCGGGAGTTTTCCCGGCTTGACGGGCATTTTATTTTAACGCTTCTCCTGCTTTATTTGTGGTGGGATTGGGGCAAGAAAGGGGTCGGGGGTGGGGGACTGGGGGTTGGTAAGATCAGTCCTAAAATTTTATTTTTCATGGGTGTGTATCAAGCGGGTGCTTTGGTCCTGCTGCTGACGGTGAAAATGTTAGCCTTCCGATTTCATTTGCCGGCGGGAATTATTCTGGGTTTGCTGCTGGCGGGGGGTTGGTCGGTAAGTTTGGTGAAAACCTTTACCACGGCGGGGCAAAACGCGGGGTTTCTGATTACATCGTTACCGTTGGCGATGTTGTTTTTGCTTGGTCCGTTATCGTTGGTATTCGGGTCGGTTGATTTTCCGATTACACTCTGGCAGATGGAAATCTGTACGGGTCTGCTCCTGACACTACTCTGGCTGGGCTTGGCCATGATCGACCAACCCATGATCCGATCGGATCGTTTATTCCTGCTGGTTCTCTGCATGGCGTATCTTGGGGTGAGAATTTTTCGATTGTTTTAAATTTTGTTTTTGTTTACGTGCTTGTTTTTGGAATTTTACAGCGTTTTGAAGTTGGTAGGCGTCGGAGATATCCTGGGGTCGGCCGGAGGCTTTTTTGTTTCGCAGAAGATCCTTGGATGAAAGAATATTGATACGGATATCGCCATAATGAACTTGTTTCTTATTCCGCCACGCGGTGGGAAACTTTACACCTGAGACGCCCATGACAATATCGATGCGGCAGGGTGAGATACCGATCTGGTAAATAGTTTGGGGATCGGCAAAATCCTCAAGCCCGACGTCGCGCAGGGGAGCGCCGAAGGCTTTTAAGGCCTCGTAGATTCGTTGGGCATTTTCCCGGGTGGGTTCGACCCAGACATCAAGGTCTTTGGTAAAGCGAGGTTCCGTGTAGTAGATGAGGGCATGAGTTCCGATGACCACATATTTAACCCCCCGCGCGTTCAATTCTTTCAACAGATCTTTGTAGTCGGGATTGACGTCCATGAATTCCTCGCAGTGCCATGTATTCTTTTACCATTTCCCAACTGGCGGCGAAACGGGCTTGCGATCCCAGGCGCCGCCAGAATTCCAGATCGAACTGCCGGTCCGTATCCTTCCATCGCCCCAATCGCGTCATGGTAACACTTCGTTTTTTCATCATTTTTATTCTACATCATTCGAGGTTGAAAATCCAATACTCAATTTCTCAATAACCTTCTGGGGAATGCTTCGCCAATCGGCTGTATTAACCGCGTCGAGCAGTATTTTTTTGCTGTCTGGGTCCAACTTCGCTTGTTTGATCCGCCGGGTCAACAGCTCGACGAATTCGGGGTCTGAATCGATTCGGCTGTTCAACTGCTTGTAATGCCCGTTTTGCACGGATTGAACAAAAAACCGCCAGTCCGCGTCCTTGAGCACACTACCCTGCTGCATCACACTGACCGATGACGATTGAACATTCGAGGCATAGGCCATCGCGCTGATCGACCATAAAAGTCCGACGTAACCGGCCAGGACAAGCACTGTTCCCACAATCGTCAGTTGTCGGCCTGGTATAAATCTATCCCGCAATCGCGACCAGATCACCGCCAGGATGAACATCACAAACTCCCCGATCACAATCGTCGGTCCCGAGGGTAAATCCGGGATAATATCCGACAAAATTAATCCGCCCAGTACCGCGGCCAGACCTGCCGCGTTCGACAGTAAAAACATATCCCGGTAGCGATATGTCAGCATTCTGGCCGTCGCTCCGGGAATGACCAGGAACGCCGCGATCAGTAATACGCCCACGATTTTGATCGAAAGCACGATGGTTACCGCCAGTATCGTCAAAAGCGCGTAATGAATGAATCCCACCGGAATGCCCGTTACCCGAGCCAATTCCTCATCCAGGCAAAACAAAAACATCTGTCGGTAAAATACCACTGCCAACGCCAGGACCAAAATCGACAACACGGCTGTAATGTAAACATCGGAGCCGTTGACGGCCAGAACGGAGCCGAACAAAAAGCTGAAAAGGTCGGCGGTGTATGACCGTCGGAGTGAAATTAAAATAATGCCAAAGGCCATCGCGGCGACGAAGAAAATTCCGATGGATGTATCTTCGCTGATGATTTTCTGCCGGCTTGTCCATCCGATGAGCCAGGCGACCAGCACGCAAAAGATAATTGTCGTCAGGTCCATCCCCAGTCGGCTGAAAAAGCTCTGCTCGATCATCGGACCGGAAACGAATAAAACCACTCCTATCGCGATCCCGCCCAGGGCTGAATGCGCGATCCCCTCTCCGATAAACGCCAAACGTTTTAAAACCACAAAAACGCTCAGTGTCGAACAGATGATGGAGATCAAAACGGCCGCCTGCAATCCGTGCATCAAAACAGGCATCGTTCCAAGATCATGGTAGAATTGTTGCAGGATTTGCTGGATCATTGGGAAATACTCTCCTCACCCATACCCCTCAGATAGGTATGTAGTTCGCATCCATAGACTTCCTCGATCATCTTGATGTCGATTCCCAGCGAACTGTCATGCCAGTGAAGCTGTTTATTTAAACACGCCAGGTAATTCGAATAATGGGCGAGCTGCCCGATATGATGCGACACCATCAGGACTGTCAGTTTAAGTTCTGCGCGAAGCTTTTGAATGAGATCAAAGAATTGTGCCTGACCGGCGGTATCAATTCCGCTCGTCGGTTCATCGACGACCAGCAGTTTCGGGTCCGACACCACAGCTCGGGTGATAAAGACCCGCTGCTGCTGACCGCCCGACAATTTTCCAATCGGCCTGTCCGATAATCCGCTGATTCCCGTCATGGCCATGATATCGCGGACTCGTTTCTTGCGCTCTGGGGGAATTGATTGAAACACTGTTCGCCGTCCGAAACACCCGCTGATAACAATATCCCACACTGTGGCAGGAAATTTCCAGTCCAGGTCGAGCCGCTGAGGAACATATCCGATCCATGACCTAAGACTATTCAATTCTCGCGTAGGGCGCCCAAAGACGTCGATCTGCCCTCCTTGAGGTGCCAGCAATCCCAAAACCAATTTTAAAAGCGTCGTCTTGCCTCCTCCGTTCGGACCGATAATCCCCACCAAACATTCTTTCGGCACACAAAACGATATATTCTCCAGCACCAGGTCCGTCCCGTACGAAAACGAAACATTCCGAACGCTAACAACGGCATCGGTACACTCATATTGGTTTTCTTTCCCACTAGGTGACAGATGGGTATGCGTCGTTTTTTCGTTCAAATCACCGCAACAAGATTCACTCATAAACTTCTCTTTTATTAGCGTTGTATTCAAAAGCCACGTTTAAATTAGGAGGGCACAGCAAGCCGTGCCCCTACACGACTATTGCCTACTGACCATCTTATTCAGATTATAGGTCATCAAACTGATATAACTATCGCGGCCTGGCAGTCCTGTTCCGCCGATGGGATCAATCATTACCGCCCGCACTTTTAACTGATTCGCCAACACCTGGGCTGGTTTTTCCGATAATTGCGCCTCCGTCAATACGAACAAAAGTGGTTTTCCCGAAACCAAATTCGTCAGTTTCCTAATATAATCCACCGACGGCTCCTTGCCCGGATAAGGCTCAACCACGCCATAAACCTCTATTCCATACCGCCGGAACAAATAGATCAAATCCGCGTGAAACGCGATCACCCCTCCCTTCAAGCCGCCAAGTTTACTCCGATACATCCGATCCAACCGATCAAGCTGTCCCCAATACCGTTTGGCCTGCTCCTGGTAATACGCTTTATGTTCCGGATCGACCTGACACAACGCCTCGGCGATTAAATCCACCATCCGAACCGCTCGCATCGGATCAAGCCACATCCCGCAACCGGTTTTCGCATCGTCGTCCTCCTGGTGTTTTCCCTTGCCGCTTTCCTCGGTCACCATCATCGGCATCGGGGCCAGCGGTAAATGCCCGGACATTGCCAACTTCACAATCCCTTTATTCGCAGAGCGTTCCACCAGCTTTCCTACCCAATCGTCCAGCCCTGATCCGTTAACAATTAACAACTTAGCGTCCCGGATCGCCTTAACATCTTTTGTCGTCAGCTCATACGTATGCGGACTAGCCCCTGGCTTTAGCAGCGAGATAACTTCAACATATTCCCCCCCAATCTGACCAGCCCAATCGGCAAAAGGAAATAATGTCGCCACCACTTTGATCTTTGGGGGTTTTTCTTCACCACAGACAAACGCGGGACAAATCAAACCAACCAACAAAACACCTGCCACACCAAACACAAAACCTCGCCTCATGTTTTGCCTCCATTATCGTACTGTTTTAAAATTTTTTACCGCAAGTGGTTTCCCAACCAGCCACCGATGGTAATCGGGGGTCATCTGTCAGCTTATGCTTTTATACGCGTAACGGCAAGAAAATGTTTCATCTCTAGCCTATAATTGAATGGTCCGGTAAAACTGTCGAAGTCATTTTTCTTTAGCTCCTTATCATTTGGACCGATTAGTCTGTGGTAGGGAATGAAGTGATAAAAGCGAGGGTAAAGTCATGGCCGGCAAAGATTGGTTGGAAGCGGAACATCGGGCGGAAAAGGCGAACGAGCTTTTAGAGGCCCATCGCTGGGAAGAAGCTCTCCATGAACTGCAGGTCGCGGTGGATATCAACCCTGAAAATGCCAATTGGCAAATAAGCCTTGGTAAACTGCTCGATGATTTGAAGCGATACGACCAGGCCGTCAAAGCTTACGAGCAGGCGGTCAAAACCGAACTCAACAATACCGAACTCATCGGGTCGCTGGGGGTGGATTACGCAAGGATCGGACAGTACGAAAAAGCCCTTCAAATTTTTGAGCAACTACAAGGCATGAATCCCGAACTGGAACTTTCCTACTGCTACCGAATTTTTGTGTACTCCTCCATGGGAAATCATGAAAAAGCGGAAGAGATGTTTTATCTGGCCAGGCAGCTTTCCGAGCATTGCCCGGTCTGCTATCACCATATGGGATTGTCCCTCCTGGCCAGAGGAGATTATAAACGAGCTCTCTATTGCTTTCGGACGGTCACGGAATTGCGCGACGATTATCCCCAGATCAACCAACGGATCGCCGAATGCTTTTGGCGAATGGATCAATTTCCCGAAGCCCGCGAAGCCTATATGGAAGAGCTGCGACGGGATCCGAAAAATATCGACGCCACCCTTCAGTTCGGAAATTTTCTCCTTGAACTCGGCCAAATCGAATCCGCCCGGGAGAAATTCCATCGCGCTCTCGAATTCGACCCTGATAACGTGACGGCCAAGATTAACCTCGGAGACCTCGCTATGCGGGAAAACCAATACCACACGGCGATTGCATATTATTTGGAAGCACTCGAAGATCGCCCCTATTTTATTAATATCCGTCAACAACTAGCCCAGGCATACGGTGCCATTGAGCGATGGGATCTGGCCCGAGAGCAATTGGAAGAGGCCTTGTATTTCGATGAGGAACAACCTGAAGTCCTTTCCGAGTTGGCAGAGATATGCATCCACGACAGCGATCCGCGCGCCGCCCAGCGGTATCTGGAAGAACTTGTTAAAATGACCCCAACACACCCAGAAATTCTGCATAATCTCGCTGTCTGCCACTTTCTCCAGGACAATTGGCAGGAAGGAATCAACTATTGTCGCCAAGCCTTGCAAATCGATAAATATTACATTCCGGCTTTGCACAAACTCGCCGTAGCTTACCTGACCATTGGCCAGATCGACCAGGCCAAGACCACTATCGACCAGGCACTTGGGATCGAACCCAAAAACGAACCAATGCTCCAACTCGCCCAGCAAGTGAAATTAACCCGGTTCAGCTCCGTCGTTTCCCAAGCCCTCAAACCGGTAAAGTCCGTCGGAAAGCACATTGGCAAGTTTTTCACCCGCACCGCGTCTACAACGAATTCAAATTAAGGATTATCAATCGCTCCTACTATACGATATTCATGCCACATGGAAATAGTTTGGAATTTGAGGCAGGGCAATCGCATGAAATGGCGTGTAATTCTAATTTTTAATAAGACTTGCGCCATGATGTTTTCTGTGATAGGGTAACTTTTGCGAACAAAGCTTTGTGGATCGCAAAGACAAAAAACTTTTTGCA
>JBAZZQ010000074.1:0-17038 GCA_041658725.1 Phycisphaerae bacterium
ACCGGCTCTCGTCTACCGCCGTAAGAATGGGCAGGCCCGCCTCGTTGGTCTTTACCAGATACGGCTCAAGAATATTGAGAAACCAGTCCCGGCGTTCCACCGCGGGGTCGAAGCGCAACTGGTCATCAATCGCATAGCCTGACGAGTTCCTGAAGGTGCATTCCCGAATGACCACGCGGGATTCATCGAGGTTGCGCGACCACAACTTGATTTGCCGTCTTCCGCCTTCAAAAGTAAGCCCTTCGATCAGGTTGCGGTGGGACAGACGAAAATAGAGGATGTCTTGTGTCGGGTCGGTCTGTCTTATTGTTGCGTTATCGCCGCGCACGGTTATATGGTTGCTCACACCGTTCGGACCGCCGCAAACAGGGATCAGAAGCGTTCGTGAGACTATGTATGTACCCTCCGGAAAATAAACTTCGGGCACAGCCGCGTATCGCCAGTAAATAAACTCCGGATAGACAGGCATTCCAGCTTGGAGAAACGCACGCTGGATGGCATCGCTGTCATCGGTTATTCCGTCGCCTTTCGCCCCGAAATCACGGACGTTGAGCATACCACTTCTTTGAGTCTGACGGCGATTGTCCGCATCCGGCTGAAACACATCGCTATCAACTATCGCCAGGCTGTGATAAAATCCTGCGGATATAGCTTTAACATCTCTCAAACTGCCGGGAGCCGTTGATTGGCCATAGTCATTTCTTCCCCATACAATCACTGTGCCGTCTTCCTTCAATGCCAGACTATGACCATATCCTGCGGCGATTGCCTTAACCTTGTTCAAACCGCCGGGCACGGTTGACTGGCCGTAGTTATTGTACCCCCAGGCGACCGTTGTGCCGTCTTCCTTCAACGCCAGGCTGTACCACACTCCCGCGGCGATTGCTTTCACATTGCTCAAACCATCGGGCACTTTTGACTCACCATGGTCATTTCTTCCCCACGCAATCACTGTGCCGTCTTCCTTCAACGCCAAACTGTGATTATATCCCGCGGCAATTGCTTTAACCTTGTTCAAACCGTCGGGTACTTTTGACTGGGCATATTCGTTGTATCCCCACGCAATCACTGTGCCGTCTTTCTTCAACGCTAAACTGTGGTTATATCCCGCGGCAATTGCTTTTACATTACCCAAACCGCCGGGCACGGTTGACTGGCCATTGTCATTGTTCCCCCAAGCAACAACGGTGCCGTCTGCTCTCAAAGCCAGGCTATGCCACCCTCCCGCGGCTATTGATTTCACATCTTTCAAACCGCCGGGCACGGTTGACTGGCCATTGTCATTATTTCCCCAAGCAATAATTGTGCCATCTTTCTTCAACGCCAGGCTGTGATAATCTCCTGCGGTTATCGCTTTCACATCATTCAAACTGCCGGGCACTGTTGACTGGCCATAGTTTGTTCGTCCCCAAGCAACCATTGTGCCGTCTTTCTTCAATGCCAAGCTATGCCATCCTCCTGCGGCTATCGCTTTCACATCGTTCAAACCAACGGACACTGTTGACTGGCCATCTTGATTGTATCCCCAAGTAACTACCGTGCCGTCTGACTTCAACGCCAGGCTGTGCCACCCTCCCGCGGAGATGGCTTTAACATCTCTCAGACCTTTGGGCACCGTTGACTGGCCCCTGTCATTGTTCCCCCAAGCAACTACCGTGCCGTCTGACTTCAACGCCAGGCTGTGATAATATCCCGCGGAAACAGCCTGCACATTGCTCAACCCGGCGGGCACCGTTGACTCACTGTATCCCCAGGCAACCACTGTGCCGTCTTTTTTTAAAGCTAAACTATGATAATCTCCAGCGGCGATAGCCTGAAATCCGGTTCCGAGTTCAACATACGGGTGCTCCTGCCGTCCCCACTCCACAACTCCACGAAAAACTTTAGCCTGCCCGCACACAACCTTCGGAAAACTCCACAAAGGAAAAATACACATACTTGCCAAAAATGCCTTCCCCGCAATCCTTACTTTTTTTATTAGCATAACCATTCCTCTTATTTTGACAAAAATTAACAGGTCAATAGGTGTATATTACCCGTTTTATTCCTTTATACGTTCGTCCTTAATTGTCCGCGGCGCAGTATTGCCGCTCTCAAAGAACCGTCCTTCCAGCTTACCTTGCGTTCCCTTGCGTACTGTCACCATCATCTGGGCCGATGGCCAACTCCAATTCCCGCGTAACGCGATAAGAGCGGGAATTTCTTTACAGTCTACAACCGTGATGGGTTTGGGTTTACCGATAAAACTCGTGTATATCATGAGCCAGCTGTTTTGTATCAGCACTTCTCCCCTGGCGGTAAAATTTTCCACCATGGGCAAACCGCCGTATTCTCCGCCAAACCGGCACCGGTCAAGAAACACATCCCCGTAATTGTCAACCCAGTGCTGGTTCGTATCTCTCGGTACACCAATAAGGGCTTTAAGATGGAAGAAACCCCTGTTGACGATAACACCGGAGTCCGCCGCGTTCGGGTCGGTGCTAATCCAGGGGTTATCCATCAGCGCGTACCGGGCGTTATGCAACAAGGCACTGTTGCAGAGGGAAAAGGTGCAGTCGCTCATCCGCAGCGTGGTCTCGTTGGGTTCGCCAATGGTGCCGGTTCCGCTCAGGCAGGTTATGGCCTGCCGGCTGTTTTGGTAAAACTTGCAGTAGTCCACCAGGATGTTGCTTTTGCTTTTTGTTTTGGTGGTTATTTCCAGGGCCTGCTCGCAGTTGAAGAAATGGAGGTTCTGCACGACAAGATGTTCCGCGCCGGATGCGGTGAAAATGGCCCCTTGGCGTCCGGACGGAACCGTAAGGGCCGCATTACCGACCCCGCGCACCACAACCCGCGGCAGAAGTTCAACCGGCCGGCCCATGAGATAACCGCCGGCTGGGACAATTACTTCCACCAATCCCGCCTTTTCCCGGGCTGCCGTAAATGCCTTCTGAAATGCCGCGCTGTCGTCCGTGGTCCCCTTTCCGCCCGCCCCGAAATCCATAACGTTTAATTGTGTTGTAATGCCTTCCCGCATGCGGGACAGCGTGACCGTGGTCGGTTTCACCTCAAACCGTTGCGCTACTTTTTCCGGAAGCGGCTTGTCGGCAAACGCCTCCATCGTTTTCGGCAGGTTGGCTATCATATTTTTATTGTTGTCATCCACTACGAACGAAAACATTTGCGGATCGGAACGACAGAAATAATCCTCATCCAGCGGCCTTTTAAAGCCCAGAAAATTAACCTTCTTGCCGGAGGTCTCACGGCAGTTGCGCACGCTGATTAGGTTGGGCACATCCACAAGGTAGATTACGCTGTTTTCCGCGGACCCGGCGCTTTGAAATTCACAGCCGTCCGCGATAATGTAAACATGGCTGCCGCCGGTAAATTTTGCCTCGTTGCGCACAACACATAAGCCCTTTTCTGAATCGGTTTTCAGCCGGACCTTTTGTAAATCAAGGGCCACGATCCCGGAAGGCTGTTTTTGCGGGTGAACGGTAATCCACCACTGTTGCTTGCCGGGCGTGACGTGGGCAAGCCCGGTAACCTCTTCCAGCATCAGCGCGGCGCCGGAAAGAATGGCCGGGCCGCTCATCTCAGGATGCGTTTCAAGGGTGCAGTTATCCATTAAAGCCCAATCCGCCCAAACCGACATAACCTGCATGCACCGCTGGAAAGAGCAACGGCTGATGCGCATGCCCGTGGAGACAAATAAACTCATGGGGTACCGGCTCTCGTCTACCGCCGTAAGAATGGGCAGGCCCGCCTCGTTGGTCTTTACCAGATACGGCTCAAGAATATTGAGAAACCAGTCCCGGCGTTCCACCGCGGGGTCGAAGCGCAACTGGTCATCGATCGCATAGCTTGACGAGTTCCTGAAGGTGCAGTCCCGAATGACCACGCGGGATTCATCGAGGTTGCGCGACCATAACTTGATTTGACGCCTGCCGCCTTCAAAGGTAAGCCCCTCGATCAGGTTGCGGTGCGACATGCGAAAATACAGGAGGTCCTGGGTCGGGTTGATCTGTTTGATCGTGGCATTCTCTCCACGGAGGTTAATATGGTTGCTTATAGGGATTATACCGTCTCGCTTCTCGGAACCGCCGCAAATAGGGACCAGCAGCGTTCTTGAAATCAGGTAGGTGCCCTCAGGGAAAAAAACTTCAGGCGCCGCTGTCCACGCCCAGTAAAAAAACTTGGAATAGTCAGGCGTTCCTGCTTGGAGAAGCGCACGCTGGATGGCATCGCTGTCATCGGTTATTCCGTCGCCTTTCGCCCCGAAATCACGGACGTTGAGATAACCGCTCTGTTGAGACTCCCGGCGTTTGGCATCATCAAGCTGAAACTCGACGGCAAAACATCGAAAACTAAACAGACCCAGCATCAACACTGTCGTTATCCACAATCTTCTGCTATTCATTCCAAACCTCCATGAAAATTACTTCATCAGCTTTTCAGGTTCCGGCAGGTTTTTAAGGAACTCTGCAAGTTTTTCCATCTCTTCGTCGTTCAGACTGTTGAAAGGCGGTCGCCGCCAGCGCTTGGCCAGACCATACAACTCTATTATCCCGTGTATCGCCGCGTCAAAACCGCCGGGCACGGCGAGAATATAGTCGAAGAACGGCCTGTCAATCTTCTCAATTATGCGAACAGCTTTTGAGATATCTCCCGACTTGACGGCTTTCCCGTAGGCATGGGCAACGGTTGGCCTGAAAATAATAAATGTCGAAAGCCATCCCCCACATCCATACGGCCAAAGCTCCATGTGATGCGATTTATTGCCCCCGGCGATCATCGTCCAATGGTCCTTTACGAGGCTCGTTATCGCTTCATCGTACTCTCCGCACACATCCGCCTTTATTGCCAATATATTACGTTCACGTTCAATCAACTCGCGTGCAATGGCAAGTCCTTCGGAAGGACCTCCGTTCAACTGGATTTGTTTGCTGTTGGGCATCACCGGGATGTATTTGGCGACCGCCATGTGGTGATCCACGATGGTCTGGCCGTTAAGACAGCCGGGATACCACGTGGGCAAAAACACCTGCAGGATGTCCGCCCCTATCTCCCGGCAATAAGCGGCAAATTCGACGGCCTGCGGGGTTGCCCAGCAGCCAGTGCAGGCCACCACGACCGCTCGGCCCGCGGCGTATTCCACCACCGTCCGGGTAATATCACCGATATCCCGATCGCTCAGAATTGCGAACAAGCTATTGCCCCAGGTGAGCAACAAAGCACTGGCGCCCGCATCGATGTAGTGGTCCACCAGCCGCCGCAGACCGTCAAAAGAAATGCTGCCATCCTTATTAAAAGGCGTCTGAACCGAAGCAATCGGACCGGCCAAGGCGATTTTGATTTGATCGTGATTATAATTCATGGGCAAATTCTCCTCATATAGTAACGCTAAGGTTGAGTTAACAATTTAGTATGGATTTTCACTACACACTTTTTTACAAATGAACAACCAGCATTAAAACCAGCAAGATGTATATCATGAGGAAAAAACACTGCAAAACGACCAGGCGTCAAGATTATTTTCATTTCATCGCTTATTTTTGAAAAAAGAAGGGCATCCTCCTCTTTAAGTCTATCTGCAGCGACAACTTCTTTGCCAGAAATTCTTGAAAACACAATTGCTTCTGAACCATCTAGACAATAATGAATATCCACATACTGTTTATGTATTTCACCAACAAACACAAAATCATATTTCTCTACAGTGTTTGATTGACCAACACTGGCATACAGATTATCACCATCTATCTCAATTCTGCCGGTTGGTGTTTTGGCAAAATCTATTTTTTTGATGTATTCTAAAGCGTTTACTATCGACTCAGGATATAAACCTTTCTCTTCTTCTAAATTTCTAATATCACCAAATATCATCTATGTTACTCCTGTTAATTTTTTATATTATATCTTAAACTTGAACCAGCGGATATTAGATACACAATCCTCATAACACCAAAAGGCAACAAATACCGTTCTATCTTTGAGATATGTCAAACACGGAGCGCCAAACCGAAGAATATTAAAGTTTTGAGACATATTTTCCGTAGTAGCAGTAAGACCTGATGACTGATGACCCCAAAAAGGCTGTTCCGAATCATTTACCCAACTACGGCCATCAAGACGGCTTATATTTGCCCAAAGTCCGGGCTTATCCATCCGCCTGTAGACACAAAGTATTCTGCCGTCATCAAACAAAACAGGTGTAAGAGTCTGACCGTTTAATCCAGTTGAACAAGGTACCGACCAGGTCTTGCCTCCATCAGAACTTAAACTATACTGATTAGGCCTGTCGGCTTTGACAATATCGTCATAAGTCCAAGCCGTTGCCAGCAATCTGCCATCCTTTAATTCTACAATCTTAGATTCCCAGAAGAAAACCCGTCCATAAGGTTCTTTCATTACATCAAGATATTCTGGCCATGTTTTGCCTTTATCATAAGACACCAACGCTATCATTCTGATGCCATTAGGGCAATCACCAGCCCAGCCAGGCCATGTCTGAGTAGGAATCAGCCATCGACCATCTTTTAATACCGTTATAGGACAGCACATTTCAAACGATGGACCTGTTAAAGGCGGTTTTATCGGTTCAGGCTTTGTCCATGTTTTGCCTTGATCCGATGACCTTAAAATCAAAAGCTCCGTAGGAACAAACCCTAATGTTTCCGGATTGGTTAGTCCTTCATCGGGATGTTCGGATCTGTCGTGGCGAATCATAAATATCGCCAAACCGCCATCCGGTAAAGCCGTTAATCGGGCACATTCGGAAGTACGCCGATTTATAGTCCCTTCGTAAACAGACCCCTCATCCTGCCAGGTTTGGCCTTGGTCTGCTGAACGGAAAATATGTGTCCGCAGATTAACAGATGCAAATGCCTCGCCAAGAACAACCGTAGACAACATCTGACCATCAGAAAGAACGGCAACGGACGGAAAATAACCGTGAATACTTTCTACATGAGGCTTGGCATTGCGATAAAGTAGTCCTGTTTCAATCTCTTTTATCGGATTCATCAATAATCTTCGCTTTACTTTCTTAAGTCCATTTTGATTTGATCGTGATTATGAGCAAATTATCTTTTCACAGCGTCTGAGGCTTGCATTT
This sequence comes from Phycisphaerae bacterium, assembly GCA_041658725.1. GTDB lineage: Bacteria > Planctomycetota > Phycisphaerae > JAAYCJ01 > JAAYCJ01 > JBAZZQ01. Next base: position 7,097 of record JBAZZQ010000074.1, read on the forward strand.
GTCCTTCTCACATTTGTGAGTCCAGGGGACTGCATGCACAGATATTTCCTTACCGTTATTCGTCAAATTTGAAGGAATAGATATCGGCGTCACTCATGATTATTTCCATAGTAACCGGTTTGCCGGAAAGCGATGCCGCGTCGCCGTTGTCAAAGACGACCGTTCGGTCAAGGCTGTCGCCGAACATCTCCATGGAGACAAGCTCGTTATCTTCACCGGTGAGTTTAATCTTGACGTACCCGGCGGCGGAGGTCGCAAAGTTTATTGATAATTTGCTGCCCTTAAATACAAACGGCTTGGTAACTACTTTAGAAGAAGGGTACCATCCCGGTTTGTATGTTGAATGGTAAGATACGAATCCGTCTATTCTCATGGTGTAGCGTCGCAGCTTGGCGGGTATCATGCCCCAATGATTTTCGGGAACGTACAGAGAAAGCTCATTCGGTGCATGCGGCAGGTCGCTTTCGGTCTCGATCAAGCCAATCGTCGGCATACAGTCCCCATAGACCCAGTTATATTCACGCTCCGGCCCGGGCGTCATAAAGGCTTCGTCCCAGCGATTCCACTTCTTGCCGTCACGCGAGGAAATTAAGATGGCGTCGTTAATGGCCAGTCCAAAACGCCTGCCTTGCTCATTATGGCCTATTTCCATGCGTTTCCTGCGCCGGTCCGCGCCGGGAAGCTGGTCAAAGTTCGGGGTCCAGCCGTGCCTTTCCACATAGCGCGACGGAAACCCCACAAACATACGGTCAGAGCGGTAATAGCGGTTGACGACAATGGTATAGAGCGGATAATCCTCGACGTCACCGAAATCCAGCCTGACCGGGACAGACCAATTCTTAAAGTCATTCGATACCATCCAACCAATGTCCCTGATGCCGTTATTCAAGTCTTCGCCCGGAGGGTAGACATTGTGATAGTCGCGGATATAGCATATATACTGGTTTGTCTCTTTATCCCAGAACGCGGTGTTGGCGTTATCAAATGTGCCGTGGGTTGTCATCAGCCACCCTTTTCTAAAAGTGATACCGTCCGGGCTGGTATGACACCAAAGAGAGCAACTCCCCATCGATCCGTCTACGACACCTTGAAGGCCCTTATATAGTTGGTCCTTCGGGCAGTCGGGATTCGTGTCTTTGAACACGGTAAAATAGTCGGGCCCGATGATATTGTTTTCCTTTGAGCCGTTAAACTCGAAAATGCCGAGCTTGGGCTTTACCCAATGTTTCCCGTCGGTGCTCTCGGCATAGCAGAAGACCGGCGGTTTACCCGAAAGGCCCAGTTCATCCAGTACATTTAGTCCGAGGTAATACATGCGGTAGAGTCCGTCTTCCTTGAGGATGCAATGAAAACTACAGCTGTCGCCTTCCCACGGCTCATTGTGGTCGATGACCACTTCTTTGGGCTGAGGCTTGTGCAGCTTCAGTTCAACTGTGGTCTTTTCGGTATCGATCAGGTACTCGTCCCAGAACAATTCACGCCGGCTTCCGATAGGTATGGCATTTGACATCTGCGTTCTCACTTTCTGTTCAAAAAACTTGGTTAACAATTACATACTTCACGTAGTTGATTGCTGGTCTTTACAATCCATTATCCGGTTGGGGCAGTTTTAAACCTGTAATTCAGCACCGCATCCCTCATTGTGTAGAAATTCTCCAGCGGCACCGCTTCCGTTATGTTGTGACTGGAGGCACAGACATATCCTCCGCCGACCGCCAGCCGTTCAATGTGTTCAATGACGTCCGTCTCCACCTGCTGGGGGGTTCCATGTGCCAGAACCCCGGACATGTCAATATTTCCGTGGAGGGAAATCTTGTCCCCGTACGCCTCCTTGATCTTGTAAATATCCTGTTTGCCGTCGCAGGGTTCAATGGGATTCAACACATCGACACCCATTTCTATGAAATCCGGAATAAAGGAGCTGAAATTGCCGTCCGCGTGGATGCTTACCGGAAGACCTTTGTCTTTTATCTTCTTAATCCGCTCCCGCAGGCTTGGATATTCAAACTCCTCTATCATAGCCCGGGACATGACCGGACCGTTCTTGTCAAAAAATATGGCGGAAACCTGGACGACGTCTATTGGATAAGTGAGCGCCAGTTCCAGTTCGGCCAGGCAGAATCCGTTAATTCTTTTTTGGAATTCGTGAATGAAACCCGGGTTGGTGATAAGGCACATATAGTAGTCCTGGTATCCGACGGCAGTGGTCACGATGAACGGCGTCTGGTTGGCGATGTATTTAAGACCAAAGCCGGTTCCTTCGATGGCTTCCAGCATATTTTCAATGCTCTTTCTGATGCAGCCGAGATCCGGATACGTTATCTGATTCAAGTCAGCCGGGGTCTTCATGGTTCCGTCTACATAATGTTTTCTGCCTTCAGAATCAATGACGTTCTTACGGCCGAGTTCCCAGACGTTATTCAAACATATCATGTCGTTTCCGCACTTTCGGTTTAACTCCACGTAGTCTTTGGCCGGGAGTTCGTAAGGACGGACCATCGGAAGGGGACGATTCAGGATTCTACCGGCTACCGAAATTTCTATTTCGTCTTCCTGAAAGGAAACCTCTTCCGATTCAATTCGTCTTACCGCGTCAAGGTAACGGCTTTTCTTTGGTATTCTCATACTGTTTTTAAGTTCCTTACATGACAAATTTTCTGAACCGGATGTGACACACATGATTTTCGTATGCGTAGAAAGCGACCCCGATGGTTCCATCCGGGAGTTGCTGAACGCTCGGCATACCGAAATCGAACGCGAGGAAATCCGCGAAGGGATTGTTCTTCCCGGCAAGTTCGGCTGCGGCCCATAATGTGGATGTTTCCGCGGTGTTCCATGAGGCGCCTTGGTTGGAACTGAGCACGGCTTTAATGCCCGCCGGCTTTTTACGATCATTATATACGCAGAGAATCTGTCCGTTCTCAAGTTGAATCGGACGGCTGAGTTCCCCAACAAGATTGACTTCTGCAGGCGGGCTCCAGGTTTTGCCGCCATCGCCGGAAAGAACGCGATGTACATTGACAGCCTTTTTCTGGATGTTATCATTTGTCCACATTAAACCGAGGAGCGTTCCGTCTCTCAATTGGCACAGACCTGTGTCCCAGTAATATTTTTCTTTCTTGGGGTCATGGGCGATAATGACCGGACTTCCCCATGTTTTTCCGCTGTCGTCAGAAAAAACAACCCCTGCTTTTTGGTCCCATACGCCATTCACATCATAGCTTTTCCATACTTCAAACGCCTGCATCAGGCGGCCGTCCATCAATTCAATTGTGCCTCCATCCGCAGCCGATTCCTTAAGCCCGATATAAATTTCATTGAGCGGTCCCCATGTATAACCATTGTCGCGGGAAATCGAGGTAACTATTTTGCACTCTTTTAATCCTTCTGTTTGGGGATTCCATACAGGTTCGTCCGGATTTTTAGCGTCAATCGCTATTCCGGTTATAAACAACGCCCCGTCTTTGAAACACGATACGGCTGCACAAAGAAAAGTATACGGCCAGGTAACCGGAGGAAGATTAACCGGACCCTGCCATTTCCAGGTTTTGCCGCCATCGGCTGAACGGGCAAGTTCCAGGTGTCCGTCGTAACTGGCCCGCGCCTGACCGACCCTGAAAAGGCAAAGTAAGTCTCCGTTGGGAAGCTTCGTGAGGCTGGGAAAGTTTGCGCATAAACTTTTATGCACAGGATCAGGGTTTTTAAATATGATACTTTCACCAATCATTTTTAGCATACAAGAACTCCTGTTTGGAAAACCTCTTATTGGCCGCTGACGATAATTACTGTGTATGCTTTCAATGTCTCCAGAGAGATGGTCAATTCATTGCCGGAAGATTGTGAGATAATATTCTGGTAAGAGACTCCGTCCGGGGAAATCACCATCACAGTTGCCTTGTCTGCTTCTTCCATTTTCATCCGCACCACTGTATTGGCCACCGGCTTGCCGGTCAGGTTCACCAGATGTATCGACCGATTACCGGTGGTCTTCTGCCGATAGTAGTTGGCTAATACCCCGCACACAGATTCTACTTCTATGCTCCATTGATTCCCACCTAACCAGGAAAGCGCGCGCCGCAGGTTATCGGCATCATCGGGAACACGCCAGTTGGTGGTGTCCAAGTCAAGATTGTACATGTGGTCGAGGTTGAATAGGCTGGGCTGGCTTTTCGGGTCCACCAGCTCGCTGACGTATGCCGCCCGACCTTTCCCAACCTTGCGGTATTGGAATAAGCCGCTGTCACCAGCCTGTTGGGAGTCGCCATCGGGAGATACCTTGAGTGCTGCGAAAGCTGCTTGAACCCTTGGCGTAGGGTGACTATGCTGCGGGCTGGCAACACTATCGGGCAAAATCGCCCTTAGTCCGAAATCCTCACGTTTCCTGACCCAGCCGTCACGCAGGGAAGTGTTTCCGACTATCAGCACTCCGCCGCCCTGCTCAACAAATTCCACCACCTTACGGCAGCTGGACTCATCTAAACAGGTCAGGACCGGCAGTACCAATACCTTTGTTCCCCCAGGCCAAGCCTGTTGCGCCACCGAGAATGGAATACGCTCTTCAATCAGCATCTGCTCCACCTGCATGGCCGTTGCGTAGCTCAGCGGGTCGGCAAATGCCATCGCCTTGCGTTCACGCCAGACCGCTATATCAACTATTTCTTCAAGGTCCTGGAAGTGTTCCCAATTTTCCTTCTGCCAGGTGAGAAAAGAAGTCTCAGCGTTTCCCAGATACGTGACACGCCCCTTATTAAAAGCTGAGGCATGGGACAGTCCGATCCAGGGCGATTCACCCCACTGGGAAGCCCATTGCGGTTTACCCATATAATTCCACGCCCAGCATCCTGCTTCGTGGCCCATCTTATGCTGGCGTACCCGCTGGATGACTTTTCCATCATCGGTGATGTATGGACCGTAGGCGTCTTCATTCATTACTATGTCGGCTCCGTCTATGCATGTGACAAGGTCTGCACCCAGTAGCAATGCCCCGTTCTCGCGGACAGGAACACCGATGTTGACGCCGATGGCAACTTCTGGGTTGAGCGAATGTACATACTCGTAAACTATCCGCGCTATACGGGCACTCCACGTACAGCGAAAGCTTATCCATTCCTGCCAGGCCGGGACGCTTATCAGACCGGTAGGAGCCAGAGGTATAGACATTATACCCGGCGGTTCAATTGCTTCCAGGTGGGCGTGTCCGAATCTTTTTATGCTGGCATCGGGATTATCGCCGTAGCGGCGTTGCAAAAACTCGGTAAAGTCACGACGGCAGGTCTCGCAACGGCAGGCATCAATCGTCTCCATGCCCCCGAAATTCCAACCGTCAAAATGCAGATAATCCACTTTTAGGTCAAGAACAGCACGGCGGATATCAGACTTAAACATCTCCATTATCTTCGGCTTATGTAAACAAACACTTTTACGCCACTCTTCAGCGTAGGCAATAGTGGGAACACGGCCATCAGCACGCTTGGCCAGTACGTCCTCATTCTTCAGCAGGTCATCGAAAAATTCAGAGTATATAAAATCGCCACGGATGTATGCGCCAAGTCTGATGCCGTGCTTCCGGCAAAACTCACGCAGTTGCTTCGCAAGGCGAAACTCTTCTTCATCAATCGCGTAGTTCTTGGAAAATCCTGTGATGAAAAGATTGACTTCCTGTTCCTTCAAACACAGAACAAACTCCTCGCTGTGTTCGTAACGCATGATACGTTCGTCATTCACATTTCCGCCACCGGCGCGGCGGCGGTGAAGCATTAGCTCCCAACTGCCCTGTTGAGCGATGGGCTCACGCTGTATCCATTCGGGGTGTCTACGCTTACGCGGAATATCCTTAAGAAACTGTTGGTCGATCAAATCCCCATTCAACAAATCTTGTTCATTCATAATTATCCTCTTTTCATTTTTTCACTTTTCATTTTGCAGGATTCTTGATGATTGTATTAGGCCAAAATCTCAGTTACCAAGGTTTAGCTGTTCTGTAATAGACCGAGCCACAGCCTTTGCCAAGAACTCTGAACCTTTCGGATTAAAATGTACGTCGTTAGGATATTGAAATTCCGACAGCCCGGGAAGTACTACAGCGTGCAAATCGTCAACTGGGACATTCTCATCCTGCATTACCTTCAGAGCAACCTCGTTGTATTTCACTTCCTCGCCGGAAATACGCCATTGGCAGCCTTCAGGTATGGGTGTTGTTGTACCCCATATCAGTTTTGCGCCGGTCTTCTTCAACCGCTGTACCAATTTTTTTAGATTTTTTTCATACTCCGGAAGCGACACTTGCGGCTCGACGCTTGCGATGTGGGCTGGGTCACGACTGTCAGTCGCGTGCACCAGATCGTGCATACCCCAGTTGAAATAAATCACATCCCATTTGCCCTCGCCCAGCCATTGATCAATCATTTTCAGTCCAACAATCGTTGTGTCACAGTTTGCGACCGGTCCCTGGACATCCGCCTTGCCTTTAAGCAAGTCCCGAACAAAAGGCCCATATCCAAAAGAGATTGAATCGCCGATAAGCAGTATTCGCATAGGTACTTTACCTCCAGAAGCATTCCAGAAAAGCGTAACGACAACATCCACCTTGGCACCCAGATTATTGATCATCTGTACCTGATTTCCAGGCACGAGGCACAGTCGGCCCGCGGTGGGAGCCGTGGCAACGGAATTCGTACCGGCCACCTTGATGGCAGCTCCATTGGCGCCGACCATGAAATAACCGGATTCGTTAATGGCGGCGCCATCGGTGGCCGAAACGGTGATGGTCGCCACTCGGGTTCCCAGTTTGGAGCCGACCGGCAGGGAGAGGACCGCGCCCTTGGCCAGTTCCCCGCTGTAACACCAGGTCTTTGTTCCGTAAATGAACAGCCCTTCATCTTCGCGTTGGCCCGGCGGATTGTATACTTCCACCAGCTGATTATTGGTTTCCGTTGTAACGTATCCTAAAGACTTTCTGGGTCTAAAACCTACCCCGAATGTCTTTGCCAGTTTCCCGGTCTTTATCACCCCGGTGTTCCAGGATGTATTGATGAGCACGATGTCCGAGGAGCTTTCATCGATATCCAGGGCGGTAGACGGCTGATCGCAACTATAGAAAATATTCTGGAGCGTTACGTTGTTACATTTCCGCAGGTAAATCCCGTTTATCCCCCTTCCGGGAACACCTACATGGGCCCCGAAGATATTCTCCACGACCAGATTTTGCAGACCAACATTGTGCGAAATATGGATAATTGCTCCGTCGGCCTTGCCGCTCTCCATGCGCAAGTTCTTAACGGAAAGGTTGAGACTGACTTGCTTGGACTCCGTATCATCCCAGTATAAACCGTATTTCCCGCGAACCCAGGAGTTGGTCCCTTCAAAAACGGTGTTGTACAGAACGACTCCGGACGCTATCTTTACAAAAACCGTGTCGGGAGCCATCCCTAATAAATAGGTATTCCTGAAAGTAGAATGGTCGATGGAAATCCAATCAAGATTAGGGTTCTTATCTATGAGAATAGGCAGGTCGGCAAGAATGGTGATGTTTTCAAAAGACATAAAGTCTCTTCCTTGTAGGTGAATACCGATGCTCTGCTTGCCGCCCCAGTTATGAATGGCGATATTGCGGACCTCCATGCAATTGCCGTCCACGATTTTAATGCCTATTTTTTTAACTCTGTCCGGACCTGGATAATCGCCGGCGGCGAGAAGACGCACATCTCTGATGGAGCATTGGACGATCTGGCTTTTATCCGGGTGCGAAAATTCAAATAACGCCGCCGGAACGTCCGGGTCGAAAATCAATTGAGTTGCGGCAATCCCGTCTCCAATTATATGTGCACGGTGTCTGTTGACATGTATGGTGGTTTTACAGTTGAAAGTGCCGGACAACCTGACGTTAACTCCCGGCAAAGAGGGCGAGGAGTTTATCGCCTTGTTGATGGCCGGACTGCTATCCGGCGAAGCAGAAGAGGCACCCCACCACTGGGGATAAACTTCACTGACGGCACCGGCACCAAACTGGATGTTGCCGGGACCGGAAAAGACTTGGTAAAGGCCGGCGGTGAAGGGGCCGTTGAAGAGGACGGTGGCTTTCTTTTGTATATCCAGTAACGCGCCGTTCGCCACAACCACGTTAAGTGCCGGGGGGAAGGTTACGGTTGCCAGGTTGAATTTCCCACCGGGGAAATAGAGTGTTTTGGTATCGCTTGTGGCGCAGGCATTGATGGCGGCGTTTACGGCCGCGGTATCATCCTTGGCATCGTTGGGAACCGCGCCGCAATCGACCACGTTGGTAACAATAATACTGCCTTTGGCTGAACCTGACGCGGGAATGGTTTCTGCTCCCAGGCAAGGAGATATGAACAATATTACCAGACCCAGCATCAGTGATATCGCTTTCAAGCTTTTCATAAGAAATCTCCCATAACATAAATCCACGATAGAACAATGAACTTCCAAACTACAAACTTTACGGTTGGTTACGGCAGGTTCGCTAGCACAATCGCCAGGTCGCTGGAGGTAATCGTCAGGTCGTTATCGAAGTCCGCGTCGGGATTCCAGGTTCCGCCGCCCGCCTGCGTGGAATCCATCGCCGCCAACACCGCCGCCAGATCGACGTTCGTGTAGGAGGCCTGCGGACCCAGCCTGTGCGGAGCGATCTGCCGGTAATTCATGTACTTATCCAGCAGCAGGTTCTCCGACTTGACCCCGAAGTTCGTCCCCGAATCGCCGGGGCCTCGCCGGCTGTTGGCCACCACATCCACGTCGATCACCTGATTCAGCGAAAGCGGAGAGGTCACCAAGCCCGTCCCCGACAAATTAAACGTTTGGAACGGCGTCATCGCCGCCTCGTATTGCAGCCATTGCCCGTTGACCCGGCCGGCGGCCGCAAAGCCCGCCGAGACGGGGATCGGAAACCCGGAGCCGAGGACCGACCAGACCGCGTTGGGATTGCTGGCCTGGATGCCCACCACGTATTGCTGAGCCGCAACATGGTCTACCGAGTAGTCGGTGCTGTAGTCGGGATACGAGCCGGTGGTATGCAGATATATCTCCACTTGGTCGGCGGCATTCCAACTGTCGGGATCGCTCGGGTTGTAGCTGTTCATCAGAATGTGCGCCGTGTCCTGGACCTTGACGGCCACATAGACCTTGTCGGCCCTCCACCGAGCAGTATAAAAGGCCTGGGGGACGTCCGTGGCCACGAGGTAGTAGTCCTGATCCAACGGCGCCCAGACGGTGGCGTTGTCCCAGTCGGATAAATCCCCGTCCACCGTTGCCATGCCGTAGGGAATCGACGCCGGCCGCGGAAACACGTACGTCGCCGTCTTGATGGTGCTGGGTGGGTACCCGGTCGCCCACGCCCGGGCCTTGAGGGTCGTGTTGCTCGAAATCACAACCGGTGCTGTATAAACCGTGCTGTTATCTAGCGGGTCCGTTCCATCGGTCGTGTAGCGAATCGTCGCTTCCGGCACCGACGAAGCCATCACCACAGTTTGCGGGTCCACATATGCCCCACCATCGGGGGCAAACGTCTGATCGGTGGTGGCTATCTCCAGCTTGACCTCATCGACATCGAGATAGGCCGACGTGGTGATGTCCGGGGCGAAACTGATCCCAACGATCTTGGTTGTGCCGGCGGTGATCGGCTGGGGCGTGGTATTGAAGCCGGTATCGCCGGTATCCAGATCGGTGATCGTGCCGATAAAGGTATTATTCACTAGATCGTACACCTGCTTGACCTGGTACCAGTGGCCGACCACAATGGGTTTGGTGGGCATGATGGCCTCGGTGCCGGAGATCATCGGATACGAATTGGATGCGTCGTTGTACATCAAGCCCGCAAGCTGCACAGTCTGCCCGGCGGTCGTGCCCAGGAACTTATAGACCATCTGGTCCGGTACCGTCCAGCGATTGTAGCGGATATTGAAAGATGCCACTAGGGCTTGTGTGGAC
>JBAZZQ010000075.1:0-16572 GCA_041658725.1 Phycisphaerae bacterium
TGTCAGGACTCTTAATTTACTTAACCCCGACAGGGGTATACGATGTTCCTTTACTTTTCCAACAAAGTTTCACTGAAAGGTTGACTCCCATTTAAAAGCTGGTACAATTCCCATGCTTTTTTTAAGGAGAAACGTTATGGATCACGGACCAGCGAGTGATTGGAGCAAGGACAAGGCATCTCACTTCAAAACCCACATAGGTCTCTGGATGTTCCTGTTGTATGCGATCATCTATGGAGGCTTTATCATCATCAACACGTTTTATCCCCAGGTGATGGGCAGTGATATCGGCGGACTGAACCTGGCAATTGTTTACGGAGTTGGCCTGATTGTGTTCGCCCTAATGCTGGCGTTTGTGTACAACGCGATCTGCACGGCGGCGGAAGAAGAAATCAACGGTCCGGAGATGTACGGCTCAGAGACGGAAAAGGAGACAAACTGATGTACGAAACTTCACCCTGGGCAATCGTCGTATTTATCGGTTTTGTGTCGTTCGTATTGTGGATGTCCTATTACTTTGCCCGGCGAACCCGCGGAACCAAAGGATATTTTGTCGCCGGAGGTCATATCCACTGGGCCGTTAATGGGATCGCCTTCGCGGGTGACTACCTGTCCGCGGCTTCGTTCCTGGGAATCTGCGGAATGATTGCCACCAGCGGATACGATGGATTTCTATATTCCGTCGGTTATCTCGCCGGGTGGATCGTGGCCTTGTTCGTGGTGGCGGAGCCTATGAAGCGGATGGGTAAATTTACTTTTACCGACGCATTGGACTCCAAATTCAATTCCAAGGGAATCCAGCTCATGGCGGCCATCAGCACGCTGGTAGTTTCCGTCTTTTATTTGATTCCCCAGATGGTAGGTGCGGGCACCCTGGTCACTCCGCTGCTGGGGCTTCCCCACTGGCTGGGCGTCGTCATGCTGGGGACCATTGTGATTATCATCGTGGCGACGGCAGGAATGACCTCGACCACCTATGTTCAGTTCATGAAGGGTGGTTTGCTGATTATTTTCTCCCTGACTCTTGTGATTGTAACGCTTTACAAAGGGTTGTCCACCAATCCCAACAACACGCATGGAACGCTGCACCATCAGTTTACCTCATTGCCGGTAAAAGTGGATTCCACGGGCAATCTCCATCTCCAGGGTTTGGGGTACAAAATCATCGGCACGGAAAAGACGGATAAAGGGCTGATGTTTGCCAAACTGGATAACGGCTCTGCCCAAAGTTGGTGGTATCTGACGAAAACGCCGGACGGCCAAAACACCCTCACGGAGACCTATTGGGTAACCAATTTGGCGAAACCGGTGACCGATCAAGCGGGCAATGCGGTGAGCATTCTCTACAATGGAATCCCGATCACGGAAACCAAGCCCCTTCAGGCCGGGCATATCCAGCGGCTGGTCTACAATGGAACCGTAACGAAGGAAGCCCCCAACCTGGGTCTGATCGAGTATTTGACGTCCATCAAGGAAAGCACCATCATCCGCTTCCTCAAAGCCACGTTCAAGGACGGCGCAAATAAAGTTACAGCTTATTACCAGAAACCGACCCCAGGAAGGGAAATCCTTTCAACGGGCCTGTACTTCAAAGTGGATGCAAAGAAGGGGGCTACGTGGGTCGATAAGCTCAATTTTGCCTCCTTGATGCTCGCCCTGTTCTTTGGGACGGCTGCCCTGCCGCACATCCTGATTCGGTACTACACCGTTCCCACTCCTGCCGCGGCCCGTAAGAGCACCATCGTGGCCATTGCCGCCATCGGATTCTTTTATATCCTGACTCTGTTCATGGGCCTCGGGGCCATGGTCAACGGGGTCGTCGATCTGACTGATAACAATATGTCCGCGCCCTTATTGGCGAAAAGTTTCGGAATTACTCTGTTTGCCATCATTTCGGCCCTCGCGTTCGCAACCGTGCTGGGCACGGTAAGCGGATTGATCATGGCCGCGTCAGGGGCCGTTGCCCATGACTTGCTCGACCGGTTCTTCAATCTCAAACTGACTGACCGGCGAAAGGTCTTGGCTGCAAAGATCACCGCGATAGTCGTGGGGTGCCTTGCTATGCTGCTCGGGGTAATGTTTAAGGGCATGAACGTTTCTTACCTGGTCGGATGGGCATTTGCCGTCGCCGCCTCCGCCAACCTTCCTGCTATCTCGATGATCCTCTTCTGGAAAAAGACAACGAAGCAAGGCGTTATGGTATCGATGCTGGTCGGAATCGTTTCGGCCGTGGGACTGATCCTGTTGTCCCCCGATATGTTCGAGCGTTACGGTTGGGCCAAGAGCGCAGCCCCCTGTGCCCTCAATAACCCTGGGATCATCTCCATTCCTCTGAGTTTCATCACCCTTGTAGTGGTTTCGTTACTGACGCAGCCGCTGCGAACCCATAATGTCGATCACCATCACAAATGATCGGACGGATGAACCAGAACAGGAACTAATTAATAGTCGTTTTTGTTTTTAATTGTTCCCGAACCAGTTGTTCCATCAGCTCGGATTTCGGCCAGCCGTCAAAACGCTTGCCGTTGATAAAAATGGTCGGAAGTATTTGTGGAATTTGAAGAACCGACATGGAAGCGGCGTCCTTTTGAATTTTTGTTTTGATCCTGGGATCCTTTAAGGCGGTGAGAAAGCTTTTTTCAGAGATTCCGATTTCCCGAGCCAATTGCAGATAAGGGGCATCGTCGAGGTTATCATGATTTTTGATTAGTAGATCGTTGTATTTCCAAAAGGCCTGATCGCCTCCGGTCAGAAACGCTGCCTCGGAGGCTTGGGCGGCTGGACAGGCGAAAGGATGTATATCGGTTTTGACTGCTGGATTGCACTGATAACTTAACGGATAATGTCGCACAACAATACAAAGATTATTTTGTTTGCCGGCATTCATACGGTCATAAAGCTCACGGAGAATCTTCCAGGCCTTCTGGCAGTGGTTACATTGGTAATCCTTGTAGGCGATGATCGTAACCCCAGCGGAGCGGTCTCCCAGAACATGATCGTCTGATTGAATGGGCAAAATCATGACCTTCTGGGCCATGTAAAGACTTCGTTGGTAAAAATCGCTTAAACGAATCTTTTCATATTCCGCGACCATCGTTTGAGTGGAGGTCCGAAAAACAAGCACCATCGCCCATCCGAGCAGGGCCAGTACGATAAACAGGGCCAGACCGGCTCGGCTGAGTTTATGTTCAAAATCGCTTATATCCAAAAATCCCCCGGTCCGGACGAACGCGATGATGGCGGTAACGATCATCGCCGCGTTGGTCAGATGAACCAGCAGGCACCATCGACACTGTCCGGGAAGGACAAAAAAGAGGATAAAGAGAAGCGAACACGACGTCAATACCCCGCCGGCCATGACCAGGGCAAAAAGGAAATTTAAAGTCTTTTGCCGGAAAATTACAATCCACAAAAACACAAAGGCAAAATAAACCACTCCGAAAACGGGCATGGGGATTCCGCCGGGTTTGCCGAATCGGCTGGCAAAAACGCCGCTGCATCCATAGTTCAGAGCGTCGTGAGTTCCGCAAAACCATTCATTGGTCAGAATACTGCTAGTCTTGGTTACATCATAGCCGGTCAGCAGATGCCAGCAGACCGCGAATCCGATCAGAGCCAATCCGCCCAGTAAAACCCCATACCCCCAATGCATCAGCGAGGGTTTGTATTGCGTTGTGATTTGTGTATCCGACGTCATGGCGACCCCTACAATTAAGGGAACAAAATTGATTTTATGATACTCAGGAATTTTATACGCTAACCTTAAAAATTAAAAATAAAAAGTTCCTCAATTTGTAATCCATCAGTTTTTCATGGGATGGTCGGGGAATGGGCATTGTGGCATGGAAGCCCAAAGTTGAAGCATGCGATTATGAGAATTGAGGCGTCCAGCGGCTCAGGAACTGTCCGGCTTGAACAAAAGTTGATAGGCTTCCACATGACGATGGGCGACTTCGGTGGTGCGATACATGTCCAGATTGCCGTAATCGATTCGGGCGCGGGGTGTGGTTAAGAGCGTTTCAAGCAGTGATAGCAATTCTTCAGGGCGGGTTAAATTAACCAGTTCGATTTTCCCGTGGCGTTGTAAAAGTTCCCGGTTGGTGGGGATGTTTGAGGCGATCACGGGCAGGCCCAGGGCCATGGCTTCGATGACGGGTCGCCCGAACCCTTCATAGAGCGACGGCATGATCAGGGCGTGGGATTTGTTGTACATTTTTACCAGTTCGTCGTCAGGCATGTAATTGTAATAGACCACATTTTTCGATTGGCCAATGGCCTGATTAATTTCATCAAACCCGAATCCGGGCTTGCCGATAAGGACCAATTTGGCGTTTTTAAAATTTTCACTGAAACGGCTGAAAGTTCGGATCAGCATTTCCAAATTTTTTCGTTTTTCCAATACGCCGACATAGAGAAAATGTTCTTTGGCGACGTCGGTTTTGACGGCGGTAAAAAACAAATCGCGAATGTCCTGGAAAACCACTTTTACCTTATCGTCGGTTAAAGTTTTAAAGCGGTCGAGGAGTTCGATTTTGACCGCCTCAGACGGGGTCAGGATAAGATCGGCATATTTCACCGCGCAGGCGACGGCAAAGCGGCAATAGTAACGGTAGCTGGCCGGCAGCGTCTGAGGATAAAGGTAGGACGTCAGGTCATGAATTGTCGAAACGACGGGAACTCGATGTCGGCAGGGCGGGACGTAAAAATTTGTATAATGAATTAAATCGACATCTTTTCGCAGGCAGTTTCCAAAGGACGCTGCGAGATAGACTATTCGTTTGATTGGTGTTGGCATCGAACAAAAGAGGTCTGAATATTTTTTCCTTTTAACCTGAATCCCCAGGCCGGGAAGCTCTCTCATGAGATTCAGCGTGTACCAGCCGATCCCGGTCGGTTTCTCCCGGGCCAGCATTAAGCCGTCGTCGATGAATACTTTGATATCCCGCATAAAGGCCGTGCCCACCATTTTTTTTATTCCAAGAAGAAACGCAAAAAGAATCCGTCATTGCGAGGAGCGCAGCGACGAAGCAATCCCGATTTGCCGCCAATACCGATGGAACGAGATTGCTTCGTCGCTGCGCTCCTCGCAATGACAATTATATGAGTCATTTTTCGTTTCTACTTAGCAACTGTAAAACCTGCCGCACCCGTTGCTGCCATTCGTTTCCTTTGGCGTATTCGATATATTTTGAACCGCTTGTTTCTTGCAAGGCTTGAGTGATGCCCGAAACAAATTCGGCTTCGTCATTGGCCAGAAAGGCCGGGCTGTTCATTTCGCGGATCTCCTGCCAGGAGGTGCTGACGACCGGTAATCCGCAGGCCATGTATTCGTAGAGCTTGATCGGATTAACGTACTCGACCAGTTCGTTTCTTACAAATGGGATAATCCCCACCTGGCTGTGGGTTAGGAATTGCGGTACGCGCTGGTATGGTTTTGGTCCCAGGATAAACACGTTTTTGACGCCTTCAAGGTGCGATATGTTCGTTCTGGCTAAGCCGATCAGGATGAAATTGCAGGCAGGGAGTTTTTGTGCCGCATGGTAAAGCATCTCGACATCGAACCACTTATCAATCGCCCCCACGTAAACGATTCGCGGTTCGGGGATATCGCGGAATTCCTCCGGAAAACTTTTATCCGCGTTTTGGAAAAATTCAAAATCCACTCCGTTGGGAACCAGCGTCATTTTAGATTCATCCACCTGCCCCGCGAACTGAGATTTTAAATTCCGAGCGGTATAAATCACCCGGTCCACGCGTTGGGCGAGTTCCAGTTCTTTATCAATCAGGGCCGGCCAGCAGTTGGGAAACCCTTTTAGATTGTCCGCGATTCTTAAAATTGATTTATCATATTTGATTTTATCGAGAAGAAACCCGAAGGCTGGATTATCGAACCAGAGAATTTTTACGTGGTCGAATCCTTTTTCTTTTAAAAGATTCATAAAATTCGGGCAGGTAAAGTTTTGCCAGTGATTCATGCAAAATTTGCTTCGCAGCAGGGGGGCATGGCTGGGGGTAAATGACGACATGGGCACGTATGACCAGATACCGTCATCATCGATACCCCGGCTTTGCCAGATTTTATAGCGGTCGGCTCGTTCTTTGTTTTTGGCAAAAAGCAGATGCCAGGGGGACAGCGGTTTGGAAACGAAGGCGACTTCGTAACCGAGCTTCTTAAATCCATACGCGTAGTGGTGGCTGCCGACCCGAAAAGGGCAGGTGTAGTAGTTCATCGCGCAAATTAATACTTTTTCGCTCATGCCTGTTTTAATCTAAAAAATCTTGCCAGTAAATTTTTCTCTTCTTCAGTCAGCCAGCGTGTGCCGAACACCATACTAACATATCCAGCCAGATAAATAACGGTCGCGGTCAGAATTTTTGTCGTATCCGGCAAGTTCGTCCACAGTATCGGAAGAACTGGGATTCCCGCGACGGCGGAGAGTAACAGCAATCGGGCTAAATGTCCCCAGGGTAGGATTTTTGAAATGGAAACCCCGCTTACTTTTTTGATCGCGTATAATAAATACCATGCGGACAGATATTGACTGATCACCGAGGCTGCCGCCGGTGATAAAAATCCAGCCATTCCCTTACCGGCCAATTTTACCAGACCGATTCCCAACACGGCGTTTATCGTCAGCGATAAAATCGCTCCGATCATGATCGGCGAGGTGTATGACAAAGCCCGTAACAGCGAGGCAAAAATAACTACCCTTAACGGTAAAACGAAAAGATAAACGATAAATGGATAGGTGCTTTGGCTATATCGGAATGAGAACATGAGCACGATCAATTGCGGGGCGAGAAGTAGCGCGAGCACAAAGGTGGGAAACATCGCCAGTGCGCAGACCCTGCTGCTTCGCTGCCACAGGCTTACCGCGTCCATCAATTTGTTGGCGCTCGCGGATTTGACCATTTCCGGTAAAATCGCCGCCGCCAGTCCGCCGGTTAAAACGCCCACCAGTGGTAATTCGGCGGCTCCGTTGGAAAAAATCGCGTATTGCTCGGGTGAAAAAAAGATCGAAATGATCCATTTATCCAGTTGCCGGCCCAGCAACCCCACCGCCAGGGCGCCCGCGAGCGGAATCGAATATTCCAATTGTTCCCAAAGAAGCGTTTTGCTGAACCAGACTTTATGTATCCGCAAAATCAATACGATCATCACCAGGCCGACGCCCGCGGTGGCAAAGGCCGCGATGACCATCACTTTGATCACATCCGGCAGCGGATATTTGGCCGCCACCGGCCAGACGATGCTGAAAATTCTGACAATCGCAAAAATAAACCCGAAGACGGCGGAATATCCCACTTTTCCCACGCTGATCAGGGCGGGGCTGACCAATTGCGAAATCATATCGGCCAGAGGATAAAAACTCATCACTTTAAGAACATTCGTCAACTCGCTATTGTTCATCCATCGGCTGAGCAGTGGGGCGCTGAAGTACATGAAACACCCCGCTGCCGCCGCGAGGGTCAATGTCAGGATAAGCGTCTGACTCATCACCAACGGCTGGTCCTTGTCTTTCGATTTTGGGATGAAAAAATACAGGCTTTGCGGCAGGCTGAGGGATAGGATGGTGGAAAAAAGCGTATAAACCATAAACGCCTGGCTGAACGTGCCGTATTGGGCCTTGCTTAAAAGGCGGGAAAGAACAATCCCCATCGCCAGCGTCGTGATGGACCGGAAAAACTCGGTAAAGATAATTGTGGCGCTTCTGCCGGCGAGTTTCACTGTGAGCCCTCAATATACACTCCCTTACGGTCGTGCCTCTTTACCGGCTGAACACAGCTCGAATGACCGGCTTGATCAAAATTTTTAAAGTGGATTTTATATATCGGTTCCATAGGAATATTGTATTCACCCGGCTGCGGGTTTTAAACACTCGTTGTAAAAACGAAGGCGCGACCGGATCGACTTTTCCGAATACCACGTGCCAGCTTTCCACTTTTACTATTTCCTGAATGTCGATATACCGGTAGTAACGTTTTTCAATCTGCCGGGCATTGGTAAACCACCGGTAATGAGATTCGTATTCAAAATCCGGCAGGCTGGCGATCAGAAATGCGCCCGGTGGAAAATTTTTCAGTGCCGCAAAATCATCCGGGATATGCTCCAGGGTTTCCAGGCTGATCACGGTATTGTAATCACCCTGATAAGCCTCCGGATCGCAGGCGTTCGCCTGAATAAAATTGAAAGGCGCTCGGGTTCGGGCAATTTCAACCGCCTGGCTGGATAAATCGAAGCCTTTTACATAATTTCCAAACCCCAGAAAATTCAAGAAACCGGCAAACTGACCCGCCCCGCAGCCGACCTCCAGGACTTTCGCCTGCGGTATCTGCCGAAGGAGCCGATAAACCTGGCTCCATACCGCCAGGTACATCGAATCGCGAAAATCCCGGCGATATTCCCCTTCGGTATCATACATCGTGTTATAAAACGCCTCGCCCTGGGCCGCGCCTTGTGATCCCAACTTCATCAGCCGGCGAAATGTATATTTTAATTTTTCCCAATCAGATCGTTGCGTCAATGAGAAATCCTTCGTTAGATTGCAGGCAATATAACAATCTAGCCCCGAGTTTTCAAGGACGTGTTTATTTCGTGGTTGATTCCCGGTATCCCCTGCGGTTATACTTTTAAAGATGATACCGGCCACGTAGCCAAGCGGTTCAAGGCGGCGGATTGCAAATCCGTTATCCGTGGGTTCGAATCCCACCGTGGCCTATTGTTATAACCCAACCAAATGCCCAAAAGAAAGAAATTGACCTAAAGGCTGACCTAAACTATAATAGTCCTTACTCGGAAAAATGGAGTGATGACTATGGCAGAAAAAAAGTCAAAGATAGGTCGGGGACGGCGTTTTGTCCGCTTCGAAGGGCGGGAAATATATGGATTAAGCGTTCATAAACCATCTGGCCGATATTACCGTCTCGTCAAGGGGAAAAGGGATTACCTTGGCTGCGATTTGGAACTTGCCAGTTTTGAATTAAGGCGAAGGCGGCGGGCAGAAGAAAAACCCCAGGAAAAATTATCCATTGATATCTCTGTCGGCGATGGTCCTTTTCCGAAGTCGGTTGATTGGGATGAGCTGATTAAACTTAACGGAAGGATTTGGTTGGCAGAATTTGGAAAATGGTTCGATATCGGCAAGGGGGATACAATAGAAATCGATGAAGAATACATCTGGCGGAAAGCCCGTGAGTTGATATTGAAGAATCAGAATGAAGCGTCGCTCAAACTCAATATCCCTCAAATTGCTAATCTCATGGACCTTATACCTCCTTCGCCTTCACTGGCTCTTTCGGAAGTTGCTGAGCTTTACTACAACAAGCGAAAAACAATTTCCCATCACGAGCGGAAAGATTCGGAAAGTTTTTGGAATCAGTTCTGCGATATTGTTAAGGTGAAAACGGTAAGGGAGCTAATGATTGACCACATCAGAAAATACCAGGATGAAATATATGCCATTCAACAAAACGAGGAGTTTTCCTCCACTTATGTTTTGCATCGCTTTTCAAAAATAAAAACTATGTTTTCCAATGCAATGAAAAATGGAACTCATCAAGATGAACTGAGGAAAATGTTAGATTATTGTAAGATCCTTGAAAATCCGGAAAAGCCTCGTATTCGTCCTAATCCGATAAAAAGAGAGCATTTCCTGGCGATGTATAATGCGTTTGATAATAAATATAGGGCAATTCTTCTTTTGGCGTTAAATGTTGGTTTTTATCCCAAGGACTTTCAGGATCTGACAAAATCCGATTTGGACCTTAATAGCAAGACTCTGATTATGGATCGGAGAAAAACAGGGGTATTGAGGGTGGGAATCCTTTGGGATAGAACCGTTGAGGCGATACAGGCATATTTAGATGAATGTAATCCAAAATCAGAAACCCTTTTTGTGACGGAGTTCGATACTCCGATAACCCATCATGGTATACGCTATCACTGGAAGTCAATGCGAAGGAAAATTGAAATTCCTGATACGGTTTTATTCGAGCAGATACGGGACGGATCACAGACCGCAGCTATTTTGGGGGGAGCAACCCAGGAAGAGGTAAATTACCTTTTGGGGCATAAAGCCGACGGGGTTACAGATGCTTATCTGATGAGACTTCCCCAGTTGACAACCAAAGCTGTTAAGGCAATCGAAAAATATTACTTTGGTTCTTCCCCTAAAACTGATGCTGTCCCTGAAAAAACATCCAAGGCTAAGCAGAAAAAAGGGATAAATAAATAGGTATGATCCATTTCCCAGCCGTTGATCTGAGCAGGAATTCTACACGAATTTTACACAAATCTAGCGACATTTGGACAGAAACTCGCCACTCATTCTCTCTGCCCCCCCAGCCGACCACGTTCATTTCTGGTCGTTTTTCCGATTTCAGGTCGATCCAAATTCCCATCCATCTCTGAAAAGAGCAGGTGTGCCAACTGTGCCAGCCAGGAACGACACCAGAGAAAGAATGCTAAACCATCCAATTGACCCTCAGCCTCAACCGCCGATTTTCCTTCAGCCAACCTTCAATCTCGGGTACAATCCCACCTGACCAATGAACTCATTTATGGAGACGCAAAGGAGTGCCATCATGGAAACGAGAATAAATCGAATCGAATATCGGCAAGGAATGCTGGAAGAAAACATGAAACCGTCCGAACTTTCGGTCAGGCTGATTCAGGGTCCACAGATCACGGACGAAATTCGTCAATCCATCGAGAAGGAAAATATTTTTGAGTTGGGTGGGGTTTACGGGGACAAAAAAGCAGGCGATCCGATTGAATACGATCACCTGAAGATCGTCTTTTGGGATCGAACCGTTGAGATTGAGTTTTTCAACCGTGGCATTACCCTCTTGGCGACCGATAGCGAGATTATCAGGCGAATTCATCGGGTCATGTGCAAGGTGGATGGGCGGTTTGGGAAAAAGGATTAACCAACCAGTCTCAGCATCCCTAAGAGCCACATTCGGTTATGAATGAATTTTCTGTTAGTGTCGAGTATCGGAGGACGAGGGACCAGACGAACATCCGCCGTGCATAAGGTTCCAGAGGAAAAAATGAGGAATTCTTTTTAATTTTTTTCTGCTTATTTTGATATAGCCCCCTATGATTGTTATGATACCCAATAGGATTTCGCCGTAAGAAAGAATTGAAAAGTTAAAAAGTTAATTTAATCGCAAAATTGATGCGACCGTGGGTCAAACATCCCTTCTTTAGATATAGTGTCCCCCCCGCACTATATCACCCCTGCGGTCGCATTTTTTATTTTCCCTAAAAATTACAAACGATTCATGCCGCTCACAAAAAAATCGTTGAGGGTTTAAAACCGTTTCTCGATACAGTATCCCTCAACGTGCCAAATTTTCATTGAACTAAGGGAAAGCAATCCGTTATAAAGGTATGCGATATGGCTACCATAACCAAAAAAGGACTGATGGATCGGATTACGGATGACCTGAATCGTACACGACCTCGGTCTCAGATTAAAGGGATCCAAGTCAAATGGGTGGTTCAGAGATTTCTGGACATGATTGTCGAAGAACTGGCCAAAGGAAACCGTCTGGAGTTCCGTGAGTTTGGCGTGTTCGAGAGCAGACATTGCCCTGCACATTCGGCTCAGAACCCCAAGACGCTCGAAAAAGTCACCGTTCCCTCCAAACGAAAGGTGAAATTCAAAGTGGGTCGATTGATGAAGGAAAAGATTGCTGGCGACACAACTCCATCAAATTTCGATTCATTTATTCCGCCTTCTAATCTTTCAGATCAGTCAGGATTGCCATGAAACTCTGGGGGATCAGATAAGTACCTGGGTACTCCTTTGCCTCCACATCTTTAGCCGTATGAGCCAAATCTCCAACTTATAGGTTGCGTTCGGACGCAGAATTTGATACAGTAGAGCATCATCAAAAATTTCGTGTGTATAGCCCTGCGGAAAATCTAGAGGGTATTCCGTGGGGCTTTTTTATGAAAGTCTCTTTCATCAATAAGCAGAATATGAAATCCCCTTATCGCAACAATTATATTTATTAATTCAAGATAATGAATGATTATCAATCAATTCCTACAAAAAAAATGGGAAAAAATCATTGCAAAATAGAATAACGATGGTAAGATGAGAATAGAGAGAGATGCCAAACACCACACACAAAGCATTCTCCTTAAACCCACTCAGTTGTTCTCCTCTGAGTGGGGTTTTTTATGCGCTTTTGTAAATAACAAAACGGATGGGTGGATCAAAAAACTTTCCGATGGATGATTATGAACCATTGACGGGCTGATGCGTACAATAAGTAGGACAAGATCGAAAGGATGTGAAGCATGAGACAAGATCGACGATTGATGAAGCAGTCCTTCGGGGTCAATGAGTTGGGCTTGGCAGACCTGCCGATCAAGATCAGCAATGTACGGCTGGCTTGGGTTCTTCATACACTTCTCGGGTTGAGATTCTCTTTCCCGCACGGAAAGAAAACACCCGATTCAAGCGACAAAAAAGATTATCGATCTTGGCGATTTTACCGGCACCGGCAGGACAAACTCAAGCCGGTCAGTGCCGTAGAAATATAGGTAGATTGTCCAAAGGTAATCCTTCTATCTGCGGAGCGTGGCTTTCAGCCGGAGCGGGTTTTCATCCGCCTTCCTGCTTCGGTTCTCTTTGGCGAATTGACTTTTTTTTCAGTATAATGGCTTAAACGATAAAGAAAATTGTTTTTTTGCCTGATGGAAAAGGAGTTCCCCATGCCGCTTACAAAGAAATCGTTGCCGATCATCATCACGTGCCTCTTCGTCTTGGTCTGCGTATCCGCCATTGCCAAGGAAAACATTTTCAAGGTTCCGCTGAAAGAAAAGACATACGGAGACGCCATCGTCCAGGAAGTCACCAGCATCTATGACGGCGATACCTTCACCGTGAACATCAAGGATTATCCGCCCATTATCGGTGATCGCATTTCCGTTCGAGTCTATGGCATTGATTGCCCTGAACTGAAGGATAAACGCTCGGCGATTCGTGATCTTGCCTTACGAGCGAAGCAGGCGACAGTAGCGGAGTTGCGAGGGGCAAAAGTCATCAAGTTGAAGAATGTGCGACGGGACGAACACTTTCGAATTTTGGCGGAAGTCGAAGTGGATGGGCATAGTTTGGGAAAGGCATTGCTGGATGGAGGGTATGCCAAACCGTATGACGGTGGAACGAAAACAAAATGGGGAACTGATTTTCGGAGCAGGTAGCTAATAAATACCGTTAAGGAATGGTATGGATAATCAGAAAAAGTTCAGAGTCTATCTTCTCTTGTGCAAGGATGGGTCATTATACTGTGGAATATCCAATGATATTACCAGGCGTTTGAAAATTCACAATGCTGGTCGAGGGTCGAGATACACTCGTTCTCGTTTGCCGGTGAAATTGCATGTTTTGGGATGTACCCTATCAAAACAAGAGGCATTAAAGCTTGAATACAAAATCAAACATACTTGCCGGCAGAACAAGGTTGCCATGTTGTTAGCGGCGAAATCTTCGAAGCGACGGAAGAAAGCAGATAATGGCTGATTTTACAGACTATTCAGTAAAAGTCAATTTTCTGGGTGATGTTATTCCCCTCCGCCCCAATATCTTATTCCTTGTATTGATACTGCGAGTTCTGATAAAATACCGGCTGTGTCAAGCGTATGGTGTTTGAGACAAGAGACATCCCATCATTCGGAGTATAGGCATAAATGGCTGGAAATCACAACGATACAGAAAAACGGCTCTGGGACATTGCAGATCAACTTCGAGCCAATTCCAAACTCAAATCCTCCGAATATTCCGTTCCAGTCCTGGGACTAATCTTCCTTCGGTTCGCCGATCACAAATTTTCGCTGGCGAAGGAAAAGATCGAGAAGGACCACAAGGGCAAGACGAGCCGGATCGGAATTACCAAAACCGACTACCAATCGAGAGGTATTCTGTACCTGCCGGAGACGGCACGGTTCTCCTCCCTTCTGAACCTGCCAGAAAGCGAGAACATCGGCAAAGCCATCAACGATGCCATGAAAGCCATTGAGACGGAAAACGAGAATCTGAAAGATGTTCTGCCCAAGACCTATCTTCGGCTGGAAAACGATGTCCTGTTCGCCCTGCTGAAAGCCTTTTCCAAAATCGATATCGACGTGGAAGGCGATGTCTTCGGCAAGATTTACGAATATTTTCTCGGCAAATTCGCAATGGCTGAGGGTCAGCGTGGTGGGGAATTCTTTACCCCCATTTCCATCGTCAAATTAATTGTGGAAGTCATCGAACCCTTCTACGGCAAAATTTACGACCCTGCCTGTGGATCAGGTGGCATGTTCGCCCAAAGCGCCAAATTCATCGAACGGCACAAAAAGAAGCCCAGCCAGGAGATTTCCATTTACGGGCAGGAGAAAACGGCTGAAACCATCCGATTGTGTAAGATGAACTTGGCAGTCCACGGTCTGGAAGGCGACATTCGCCAGGGCAACACTTATTACGAGGATGAACACAGTTCAGTGGGGAAGTTCGATTTCGTCATGGCTAATCCCCCCTTCAACGTCAACGGCGTGGATAAGGAAAAAATCAAAGACGATCCTCGCTTTCCTTACGGTCTGCCAAGACCCGACAACGGCAATTACCTCTGGATTCAGATTTTTTGGTCCACGCTCAGCAATAACGGACGGGCTGGTTTCGTCATGGCGAATTCTGCCAGCGATGCCCGTCAGTCGGAAATGGACATCCGAAAAAAGTTGATTGAAAACCATGCCATCGATGTGATGATTTCCATCGGGTCGAATTTCTTCTACACGGTGACGCTGCCCTGCACCCTCTGGTTTCTGGACAAGGGCAAAAAGAAAACGGATCGTAAGGAGAAAGTTCTCTTCATTGATGCTCGTCACCTATACCAGCAGATCGACCGTGCACATCGTGATTTTTTACCAAAACAAATTGAATTTATCGCAAATATTGTCCGTCTGTATCGAGGGGAAGCGATTGAAGCAGAAGCAGGTAGCGAGAAGTTGATGAAAGAACATTTTCCGAAAGGGAAATATCTGGACATTCTTGGATTATGCAGGATAGCGACCATCGATCAGATCAAGGAACAGTGTTATTCGCTCAATCCAGGTCGTTATGTCGGGGTGACAGAGAAGGCAGAAGATGATTTTGATTTCAAGGAACGGCTGGAAGAACTGAACGAGGAACTGGAACAGTTAAAGGTTGAAGCCCATGAAATTGAGGAAAAAATAGCAAATAACGTGGCAAGGTTGCTAGAGAGTAATGTCAAATGAACAATTACCCCCGCAATTGGACTCCCCACAAACTCGACAGATTAGGTGTTGTGGGAAGAGGAAAATCACGGAACCGTCCTCGTAATGATCCGTCCTTATATGGGGGACAGTTTCCGTTTGTCCAGACGGGCGACATCAAGAACGCTGACTTATATCTTTCGGAATACAGCCAGACCTATAATGAAAAGGGACTCTCACAAAGCAAGTTATGGAACCCAGGAACACTGTGTATCACCATAGCAGCAAATATTGCTGAGACAACGATTTTGAAAATCAAAGCGTGCTTTCCTGACAGTGTGGTGGGGTTCATTGCCGATCCTGAAAAGTCAGATGTTCGTTTCATCAAATACTATATCGATACAATTAAACTTCGGATGCAGAACGTCTCCAAGGGAACGACACAAGACAACCTGAGTTTGGAGAAACTTTTGACCTTCGACTTCGTTGTTCCTGATGTAGAAAATCAAAACAAGATTGCTTCCATCCTTTCTTCCTACGACGATTTGATCGAGAACAACACACGTCGGATCAAGATATTGGAACAGATGGCAGAGACGATTTACACAGAATGGTTCGTCAAATTCCGTTTCCCAGGACACGAGAAAGTTAAATTTGTCAATTCAGAATTGGGAAAGATACCGGAAGGGTGGACAATTGGAAAAGTTGGTGATTTGTATGCAGTAAAATCCGGCTTTGCTTTTAAGAGTAACAACTTTTTGCCAATTGGTGAATTCTCCGTAATTAAAATCACAAATATTCAGAATAATGTAATTGATACTGTAAATTGTGAATATATTTCTGAGAAAATAGCTCAAAGTGCAAGTAGATTTGAAATATACGAAGGCGATCTATTTATATCAATGACAGGAGCGCAGGTAGGAAAGGTTGGAATAATGCCAAAAGTTTCTCAGAAATATTTCTTAAACCAGCGTGTGGGGAAATATTTTCCCAAAAAACCATTTTTGACAAATGTTTCCTTTATTTACCTTTTTTCACTCTCTGATTATTTCCAAAAGCAAATATCAAACATTGCGGCAGGTGCAGCGCAACCAAACATAAGTGGTGGGAGCATAGAAAGTATCCCTTTACTTTTACCTCCAAACGAATTAATTGAAATATTTACTTCGTTTTGTGATTACTTTCTGAGAAATATCTGCATTTTACACTATAAAAATAGGGTGTAGTTTCCATTTTACGTTGAAAATTTGAAAAACAGACCCCTTCTCTTTAGGATGTAACTTTCTGAAACAATGGAGGTTACAGGCCCAAAGGAAAGGAGTCCGAAATGATTGTACCAC
>JBAZZQ010000076.1:0-15776 GCA_041658725.1 Phycisphaerae bacterium
CTGCTGCTCCGCAGACGTATGGCCTAAAGGCAGGCTTTGGGCTATAGACTTTAGGCTTTGGGCTATAGACTTTAGGCTTTGGCTTGAAGTCGAGAAAGTCGGTGGTAGACCCTGAGTCGAAGCCGAACGAGACAATTCAAAACGGCAGGTCGAAAGGCCTGCCGTTTTCTGTTTTTGTAACCGTTCAAACTACCCTCATTGTCATCATCCGGCTTGACCGGATGATCCAGGGGATGCCCTTTGGACCACGAAAAAAGAGAACTGGATCGTCCGGTCAAGCCGGACGATGACAAACTCCTGGCTGAACGCTGATTGCCTGTCTGCTGATCGCTCTCTTGATTTGACAACCGGTCGAAGTTCGATTAGAATTTGATTATGGAAAAGCGTCTTCGGGTATATGTGGATACGTCGGTTTTCGGTGGAGTATTTGACCGGGAATTTTCGAGGGCGAGTGAAGAATTTTTTACGTTGGCCAGGATTGGGAAATTTATTCTGATTTCATCAGGGATCGTCGAAGATGAACTCAAAGAATCACCACAAAAGGTAAGGAGCTTTTTTGATTCGTTATCGACATTTATTGAAACGGCGGATTTGACCCCGGAAGCGATAAAACTTCAGACCGGATATATTGAGGCAGGAATTGTTTCAGAAAAATGGTTGGCGGATGCCGCGCATGTAGCCATCGCTACGGTCTCCGAATGTTCGATGATCGTTAGTTGGAACTTTAAGCATCTTGTGAACTTTAAAAAAGTGCAACTTTATAATGCGGTGAATATATTGAAGGGGTATTCAACTCTTTCCATTATTTCCCCGCCGGAGGTAATCGGGTACTATGAAGAAAACGAAAAAGAAATTTGATTGCGTAGAGATGATGCACAGGGGGGCATTGGCGATTTATGAAACGACCAAGAATATGACATTTGAGGAGCAGGTCGGCTATTGGAAGGAACGTTCGGAAGCGTTTCGTAAGAAAATCGCCAGGGCAAAACAAAAAAAAGTAGTTCATTCGTAACCTCTTTTAAGTAGATGATCGATTATGAAGAAGAGATTTGATTGCGTCGAACTCCAGCACCAGGCGGGTGAGGAAATACGGGACATCACTCGGAACATGACGGTTAAGGAAGAAGCGGCCTATTGGCGCAATCGCACCACGGCTTTGCGCAACAAGCGCGAAACCCTCCGTCGCAAAGGTCGCTCTGCATCTTCTGCCTGATTCATGATTTTTCCCGAACCGATCACCTTGGTTCTTCTGAGCCTCGGCGGTCTGTTCCTCCGCAGACGTATGGCCTAAGGAAGTAGTCAGTAGTGAGTAGACAGTAGGCAGTAGACACTGAGTCGAAGCCGAACGAGACAATTCAAAACGGCAGGTCGAAAGGCCTGCCGTTTTCAATTTTTGCAACCATTCAAATCATCCCTCCTTCTCTTGATTTGACAACCGGTCGAAGTTCGATTAAAATTCAAGCATGATATCATTTGTGCGATGCGAAAGCCGAAAGGTAATGAGGTACAATTATGTCCAAGACAGTAAGTATATCCAAGACCGAATTAAAAGATGTAGTCAAAGAAAGTGTTCGCGAGGTATTTTGTCAGGAATTGATGAAAATACGGGCATTGCTCCTTCCGGACGTTTCCGTGAAAGAACAGCAGGATATAGAAAGGCGATACGGAAAGCCATCTTGTAAGACAGTTAAAACGGTGGAGATTGATTTATGACCTGGAAAATAGAGTTTTCCAGAGATGCGTGCCGTTTTTTACGACAGAACAGGGTAGCCGACGACGATATTATCGAGAAGGTCAGCTTGGCATTAAAAAAATTTCGCGGGGAAGACATTAACCTTAATATAAAAAAACTAACCGGGGATTGGGAAGGGAATTACCGAATTCGATGGGGACGGATGCGAATCATAATTGCGGTGGATTTTGATGCCTTTTTGGTACAGGTGCTCCGGGTTGATTGGCGAGGAAATATTTATAAATAGCCATGTAGTGTGAAACTATGAAGCAAGCCTCGGAGGTCTGTTCCTCCGCAGACGGATGGCCTAAGGAAGTAGACTAGTAGTCGAGTAGACTAGTAGTCGAGTAGACTAGTAGTCGAGTAGACTAGTAGTCGAGTAGACTAGTAGACAAGTAGGTAGTAGACACTGAGTCGAAGCCGAACGCGACAATTCAAAACGGCAGGTCGAAAGGCCTGCCGTTTTCAATTTTACGTAACCGTTCAAACCACCCTCATTGTCATCATCCGGCTTGACCGGACGATGACGGACTCCTGGCTGAAAGCTGATAGCTGTCTGCTGATCGCTCTCTTGATTTGACAACCGGTCGAAGTTCGATTAGAATTAGATTATGAAAAAAATGCACGAATTCAATTTTACGGTTGTCGTGGAACGAGATGAAGACGGTCGATTTTTGGCCATCTGTCCCGTGTTGCAAGGGTGCTATACCGAAGGTGAAACCGAAGAGGAAGCGATTCGATTAATTCGGGATGCGATTAAACTTCACCTGGAAGATCGCATTGAGATGGGTGAGCCAATCTGCGAAGAAGTGGGTGTTTCCACGGTCAAAGTCGCGGTATGAGTTCCCATTTTCCGACCATGAACGCCCGCGAAGTCATTCGGCTGCTGGAAAAGCGGGGATTTGTTCGAGTTCGACAAAGTGGAAGCCATGCCATATTTCGTCATTCGGACGGCCGGCGTACCACCGTGCCGATTCACGGACATCATGATTTGGGAAAAGGGTTGCTCCGGTCTATTTTTCGTGATGCGGATATTTCAGCCGGAGACCTTTCAACCTGAAACGAGGTAAAGACGATGAAAGTAAAATTGGATAAAGAGGAAAAGGAATTGCTGGAGTCCGTCGAGCGCGGAGAGTGGAAAAGTGTTCCGAATTTGGAAAAAGAGAAAAAACGCCATCAAAAAGTAGCTCACGACACGCTATTGCATCACGCCAAGACGATGATTCGAGGTTTAAAGAAACGGAAAACGGGATAAAATCTCCAGCTATCAAGGAAGGCTTTGGCTTGAAGTCGAAAAAGTCGGTGGTAGACACTGAGTCGAAGCCGAAAGAGACAATCAAAACGGCAGGTCGAAAGGCCTGCCGTTTTCTATTTTTGTAACCATTCAAATCATCCCTCCTCGTCATCATCCGGCTTGACCGGATGATCCAGGGGATGCCCTTTGGACCACGAAAAAGCGGACTGGATCGTCCGGTCAAGCCGGACGATGACAAACTCCTGGCTGAAAGCTGATAGCTGTATGCTGATCGCTCTCTTGATTTGACAATCGGTTGAAGTTCGATTAGAATTTGATTATGGAAAAGCGTCTTCGAGTCTATGTGGATACGTCGGTGTTCGGTGGTTGTTTTGATGTTGAGTTTAATTTATGGTCGAATAAATTACTATCCGAATTCAGGTCGGGAAGTAAAATTGCCGTTGTTTCCGATATAACGCTTAACGAGTTGAGGATCGCACCGCTGAAAGTTAGGGAGACTATCGAGAGTATTCCAGATTATAATCAGGAATTTGTGCGAAGCGAAAACGCTTGCCAATTATTATATTCGGGAAAAGGCAGTTAGCCAAAAATTTGAGGAAGATGCCCAGCATATTGCGATAGCCACCACTAACCGAGCCGATGTTCTCGTAAGTTGGAATTTCAAGCATATCGTAAATCTTCTTCGAATAAGGGCCTATAATTCAGTGAATTTACGGCATGGTTATCCGTTATTGGATATCCGAAATCCACGGGAGATCATTAATGAAAACGAAGCAGTTTGATGCGGTAAAAATGATGAGGAAGATAAGAAACCGGTTACATCGAAGGTACGCCGCCAATCGAAAACTGCAAGAGAAGGATTTGGAAAAGATTCGAGAACAAAGGGTGGAAAACACAACCCCGGTTTCATAACTTTCCTCGCCGACGGTCAGCGGTCTGTTCCTCCGCAGACGTATGGCCTAAGGACGTAGTCAGTAGCGAGTAGACAGTAGGCAGTACACTGAGTCGAAGCCGAAAGAGACAATTCAAAACGGCAGGTCGAAAGGCCTGCCGTTTTCTATTTTTTGTAATAATTCAAATCATCCCTCCTCGTCATCATCCGGCTTGACCGGATGATCCAGGGGATGCCCTTTGGACCACGAAAAAAAAGAACTGGATCGTCCGGTCAAGCCGGACGATGACGGACTCCCGGCTGAACGCTGATAGCTGTCTGCTGGTCGCTCTCTTGATTTGACAACCGGTCGAAGTTCGATTAAAATTTGATTATGGAAAAGCATTAGTGATGTACGGTGTGAATATTTTTGAGGGTATGGCATGGAAGCAGTTCGAAAACGTTTGATCGTTAAAGATCGTGGGAAAGTGCAAATGAAGGGTCTTCCGTTTGGAGCAGGAGACCATTTGGAAATTATCATGATTAAGGAAAAGTCTGTAATTCGAAAAGGGGGGCTAACTGCCCGCCAGATACTGGAAACCCCCTTGATTGGTTTATGGAAAGAACGAACAGACATACGGAATAGTTCGGAATTTTCGAGAGAATTACGCAACAAGGCTCAGAATCGAAAGGACAGGTAGTGGTATTCCTTGACACCGACGTTGTCGTTGATTTATTACGAAGATTGCCGGCGGCGATTGAATGGTTTGAAAATCTGAACGACGAGGAGATTGCCCTGTCAGGGTTTGTGGTCATGGAGCTGATCCAGGGGTGTCGGGCGCGGAGGGAAGTTGAGATTGTTGAAAAGACCGTGCGGCGGATGGAAATAATCTGGCCGACCGAGGACGATTGTAATGAAGCGTTGAAGGTCTATGCGGAAAACAGATTGAAGCATGGAATAGGGTTTCTGGACGTATTGATTGGTCAAACGGCGGTATACTTGGGTTTGCCGTTGTATACATTTAATCAGAAGCATTATAAAGCTGTTTCACAATTAAAGACGGTCCAGCCGTACAAAAGATAAAAGGTCTTGTTCTCGGTTGGTGGGACTGTTCCTACGAGGAAGTATTTAAAGTTACGGAGAGACCCATGAAGTCAGTTCTCGATAAAGAAGAAAAAGAGCTTTTGGAATCCGTTGAGCGAGGCGAGTGGAATCCGGTGCCTCATCAGGATAAAGAAAAGAAACGGATTCAAAAAATGGCGAAAGCGTTTTGGAAACAGGGGAATAAATCGGCCCAGAGTGTTCTGCGAAAAGTGAAAAAAGGATGAGCCTCGGCGGTCTGCTGCTCCGCAGACGTATGGCCTAAAGGCAGGCTTTGGGCTATAGACTTTAGGCTTTGGGCTATAGACTTTAGGCTTTGGCTTGAAGTCGAGAAAGTCGGTGGTAGACCCTGAGTCGAAGCCGAAAGAGACAATTCAAAACGGCAGGTCGAAAGGCCTGCCGTTTTCTATTTTTAACTTGACTTTGTGCGTTTTAGTGTGGTAATATTTAGTAAGAAGAATTTAAAGAGGCTGGCGAGTTTATCGACCCGCCAGTTTCGTATTCTAATTCGTACAGGGTATGGTGGAGAATCTAATGACACGTGTAGAGGAAATTCAATCCGCAATTGAGTCCCTATCGGGAGAGGATTACGCTCGCCTGAAGAAGTGGCTCTCTGATCGCGAATGGGAAGAGTGGGACGCTCATCTTCAAGAAGACTCGGAGCATGGGACATTGGATTTTCTTACCGAGGAAGCCATCTCTGAAAAGGCCAACCGGAAGTTGAGAGATTTTTGATGCACCGTACGACAACTCGATTTTGGAAATGTTATGAAGAATTGCCGGACCCCGTTCGAGAATTAGCAAGAAAAAATTTTGAAATCCTCAAAAAAGACCCTCGGTACCCGTCGTTACATTTCAAAAGGATAGGCAAATTTTGGTCGGCAAGAATAGGGTTGGATTATCGCGCACTGGCGGTGATGGACGGAGAGGATATGATTTGGGTTTGGATTGGAGCGCATGACGACTATGACCGCCTGATCGCGGATAAGACATGAACTTGTTCCTGTTATAATAAAAAAGACGGAATTTCATTTTCCGAATCATCAGGAAAGATAAAAGCGAACGGAGAGAACTAAAATGCGATTAAAAGTGATTTTAGAGCCGAGCGAGGAGGGCGGCTATACGGTATTCGTCCCTGCCCTTCCGGGATGCATCAGTGAGGGCGAAACGGCTGATGAGGCTTTGATCAACATACGGGAAGCCATCGATCTTTATCTGGAGCCGGTGGAAGACGATGAGATTTTATCCGAAGGGGCTACGGTCAAGGAGTTGGTCGTTTGAGTAAGGTTCCCAGCCTTTCTTATGTACAGATTTTACGGGCATTTCAGCGTGATGGATGGACAATTGTTCGACAACGCGGAAGTCATATCCGGCTGCAAAAACGCAAAGGGGATGAGCTTTTGAAGATTACCGTTCCCGCACACCGATCTGTAAAGCGTTCGACCCTTTCTCGTATACTTAAACAAGCCCATTTGTCAGTCGATGATTTTTTAGGATTGCTTTAATCCCAACCAGTTCAAATATCCCGGACAACAAATGTATATTGTCAGGGCAAAAGGGTATGTCTGGATGGTTCCGTTTGTCGAGAAGGAAACGTATACTATTTTGAAAACGATAATCCCCAGCCGGAAGATGACAAAGAAATATTTGAAACGATGTAAAGACAATGAAAGTAAAGTTGGATAAAGAGGAAAAGGAATTGCGTTTTACCATCGAAGTGCTCGTTGTCGGCCTCCGCGTCGTCGCGGGTATGGTGGACGACGCCATCCCGATGATTCGGGGGCGTATAGAGCTTCAGTGAAACACTGCCGGTATTGATGATGTTGTGCTTCGTCCCAGCAGGGACGATTACCGCGAAGCCCGCTTGGATCGCCGTCCGAACGCCATCGAGAATCACCTCACCGGAACCCTCCTCTACGCGAAAGAACTGGTCGAGTTGGTGGACTTCCGCCCCGATCTCTTCCTTGGGCTTTAGCGCCATAACGACAAGCTGGCAATGTTTTGCCGTGTAAAGCACCCGGCGAAACTCGTCATTCTTAATGGCGAGACCCTCGATATCTTGTACAAATCCTTTCATAACGTCTCCTCTTTCGTTTTGCCCCATGGGGGCGTTCGATGCCATCCAGAACAGGCACACTCTTTTTCCGTGTTTCCCAGATAACCGTGCCAGGCTGCGCCGCCAGGCGATATTTCTATTATTATACCTCGCCCCGGCTACTGAAGACCAATGATGGTTTTGTGAACACTCAACGGCGAAGCAAGAGCACAATCACCACGATGAGAATAATGAGTCCCGTCCCACCTCCCCAGTAGATATACGGACCATCGGCAAGAACAGGCATAATAGTATTTGCTAGAACAGTAAACATCATACAACTCCTCAATACGACATTTCCCCGATAACTGTACCCAGCTACGTCGCTAGACAATACACACTTTGCATTTCGCAGTTCAATACATCCGCTATACACCGAAGCGACTGCGAACAGCAACCCCATCCACATAGATATCCAACCAGACTGGACTTCTTCATGCAAAGGGTCCTTTCCGGTTGGTGACCTACGTCAGATTGCCCTCGACAGCACCACTCCGAAGACCATACCGAAGATGGCGTTTATCTACGGATTAGCCGAGATCGGACAGGTCCAGAGCAACACCCGATGAAACGGTACTCTCCGTAACCGAGCAGGTTGTAGGCGACTGATCCATCGAAAGATTTTGACGCCAACTCCTGTCAATCTGGAACGTTTGATCCCCACGGCTGGCAAGCTATTTTTTTTTGCAGCAGCAGGAGGAGCAGGCCTCCTTGACGGCTTTCTCAATCGCTTCACGGGCTTCGCCGGTGCGTTTCTGAATCCGACCGAACAATTCGTCGTCCTTGCCCTCGGCGTATTGGAGATCGTCATCCGTGAGCTTGGCCCACTTCTGTTTCAGCTTGCCTTTGATGATGTTCCAGTCGCCTTTGATTTCAAGGGTATCCATTTTATATCCTCCATATTAAAAGTTTACTTGAGATTTCCCATATAACACAAGTCTCTCATTGCTCAGCTACTCCGATAAACCCAATTTCCAGCAATTCCTTACACTACACTCTTCACCCAGGAAGCCTTGCAGAGTTTGATGATATATTGGGTCAACCTGAGTTAAGCGAATACGCCTAAAATATTTTTATTCTTCCGCCGGCTGCGTCGTTTGTGTGTTTTCGGGCGTCATCATCGGGCACATCGGACAACCCTTACCACCCCGACCCATTTTACCATGACGCATTCCGCCCTCTTTCATCATTTTCTGCCGCATCGGAGCCATTTTGGCGCACATGCCCTGGTGAATCTGCATCATCGTCATCGGTTGATCCGATATCGTTCCCAGCTTGCTCTTCTGGGCTTCAGTAAGTACCATCATGGCTTTTTCCCGGGCGTCTTTTTCAATGTCCATAAGTTTCTGCTTCTGATCAGAATTTAAGGTCAGCATATCCGTCTGACCCAGGAGCATAGCCGGACTATCCATATATATCGGAGCCTGGACAAATGCGCTCCATTCGCGGATCATGTCTTCCGAGACACCGGCTTTACGCATCATGCCCATGCGTCGATTCATGTCCTTGTTAGCCCCCATTAGCATGCAAGCCTCCATGCCCATATTTGAGGGCAGGGCTTTGGATTCCGAAGCTTGCTTTCCCGGTGGACACGGTGGGACTTCTTCCTTGCTTTCGGCATAGACATACAGAATTGTTCCTGTAAGAAAAACGACCAGACTTAATACGGCGATTCTGCTCTTCATGGTATACCCCTTTAAAAAAAAGATTAATTTCGACCCTTACAAATAAAATGATATCCTCATCTTGTCAAAAAGGTAACAAGAATAATAAAATTCAACATATGACTTTTCCCTTAAAAAAGTTGTACTCAAATATTACACTATCATACCCATAACCTTCGAGCATTGCCCTCAAACAAAGAGGCAATGTCATAACTTGGGGGAATTCCAAAGCCGAAAAAATTAATTCCCCGAGACTATACGGAACCCGACGCTGTAGTACGAGTAGTCCGGTGCGCCCCATCCGCGATACGAGGACCGACAGTAGTTGGCAGAGTCGCCCCACGAGCCGCCCCGAAGAACACGGAAGCTTTCGGTAGATGGACCAGTCGGGTCGGTTATAGAACCGGAAGAATAACTGCCATACCAGTCACTGCACCATTCCCAGACATTCCCGTGCATGTCGAACAATCCATAATCGTTCTTGAGTTTCGTTCCCACCACATGGGCATAGTTCTCATTGACAGATTGAGCGTTACCATCCCACCAGGCATAATTGCCCAGAATGGAGCTGTCATCGCCGAAATAATAAAGTGTTTCCGTTCCCGCCCGACAGGCCCGTTCCCATTCCGCCTCCATCGGCAGACGAAACGTTCGCCCCGGGTTTAATTGATTGAGCTTGGTACAGAACGCCACCGCATCGATCCATGTTACATAAGTGGCCGGACAATCGCCTTGTTCCTTAATGGAAGGTTGCCCCTTCCAGGGTTCCGTCCCCATCGCCGCTTTCCACTGGGCCTGCGTCACTTCATATATCCCCATGTAATAGTCTTTGCTAAGAGTCACGTTATGGACTGGCTGTTCATTCGAACCCGCATTACCGGCGATATCTCCCATCCGAAACGTTCCGGCAGGAATCGTAGTCAGGGTCATCAATACCCCGTTGCCGCAGTCGATGGTAATCGCATCGGCCCCGCTTCCCGGATCGGTTATAGTGATATTCACTGTGGCGGTATTACTGTCGCCCTTGCTGTCGTTGGCCTTGTGCGTGAAACTGTCCGAACCGACATAATTGCTCACCGGGGTGTACGTATACGTCGTGGTGGTTGATGTATTGGATTTGCTCGTCAGTGTACCATGCGAGGGGCTGCTAACAATGGAGAACTGCAACGCGTCATTGTCCGCGTCCGTTCCCGTAAGCGTAATATCCTTGGCCGTATTCTTGGTGGTGCTTACTGATTGATCTGTAACGACAGGGGCGCTGTTGGTAGTGCTGGCCGGTTGATCTGTAACAACAGTGGCGGCGAGATCGGTAGGTGTGGATAAATTGGCAGAGGTGGATGAAGGAGTAACAGTTGGAGTCGTTATTGGGTCCACCGGGCCAGAGCAACCGGGGAGGGATAGAAGGCAAAGGGTGAAAATGAAAAGACTCCCCATAATGGCGGTAAAATTCCGATGCAACATGATTCTTCTCCAGAAAAAAACCGAAATAATCTCATACGTCCGTTGGTCCGCGGAACGATTTATTTCTAACATGATTCCTACTCCTTACTACAAAGAAAATGTGAAGATCTTGGCCTTTTTCATCAGGCCAAGACCTTCTTTTGTCACTTCAATTCAATTAAGCAAATCGCCGTTTGAGCCAGCCGACGAACCCAAGGCCAATTCCACCCAACGCCAAAGCGGCGGGGGCGGGGACAGTGACGGGGGTTGAAAGAGACCCCGTAATATTCGTTGACCTGTTTGAATAGCTGCCCTGAGAAAGCCAGGGAGATTCGAAATTAAATTGGGTTATGGAACCTGTGTCAAGTGGATACGGAACGAAACTGGTGGAAAACGACCCGGTGATCCCATTAAAAGTCCCATCGGGATTGCCGCCAAATGCGGCACCGGTAATTTTACCGTTAAAGAAAACCGTATCACCCAGAGGGAGGAACTCGCCGCTGAAATTAGTCGTGAACGTGGTGCCATCGATATCGGTCAATATCATTGAACCGATACCGTTCGCGGAAGTCGCTGTAATGCCACTCACCAAGATGTCAGATTGATAAGCTGCTGCTGTCCCACCCGAAACAAAACCGGCCCCAAAGTTGGCCGTTCCCGCAACCGCCTGTGTACGATTTACATAACCCAAACTATTGAACCCCGGGCCTCCAGTAGTGGCTAGGGCCGTTAAGTGACTTGTCACCGAATTAAAATTGCCGGTCAGCGCGTTAAAATTGAAATTGAGCTGGGCCAAATCGGCAAACGAAGGAACCGCAATACAAAGAACTATCGAAGTCAAAAACACTATTTTCTTCATTATCTTCATCATTATGAAATCCCCTATAATTTTAAACTTGTATTCAGAAAAATCTTAAACAAACAATTTTCAAAGTTTAGGAAAGAATTGGGGGACCGCGAGGGGCCTTTATGGTAAGAGAAAACTGAGATTCCAGTCGAGGCAGGGCCTCGAGTAAGATAGGATAAGAAATCTTTGGTTCGACCACCATCCGATCAAAAAATGCCGCCAAGTGCATGGCGACCAGATAAAAATCCAGGTCCAGGGCATAGACATGGCCGACTTGACGCAGACCCCCGGAATGATACCAGTCCGGGACCAGGGCAAAATTAAACTTTTTGGCTGATTTTCCAACATGAAATACACCGATGCTTCCCATAGCAAAGAGAAACAGCATCGCGCTGTCCGGTCCGGCCGGAAATTCCTTTGTTTCTACCTTCTGCGATCCTAAATTGCGGGTCTTAGCGAAGCCTGGGTCTAAAACAGGTTGATCGTTGGGGCTTAGACAATCAATCCCCGCAAGAGGAGAGTATTTGACTTGAAGAACGGCCTGTTCAGGCACCAATCGAGGCTTTTGTGAGTTGGAATGGAAGGAAATATCTGCGTAACTATTTACTGTAGACAGCATGGCAACTGCCAAAACAGCATACACTATTTTCCCACCTTCTTTTCTCACCACGAACCCCCAAAAACAAAAAAAGCCGACGTGGCGGAACACCCTAAGGTATTCGACCACGTCGGCTTACTCTTCAACGAGCCTCCCGGCACTTACCGGGTTGCCCTTCATCCAGTCATCCGACGACTTGGATACAAATGTCAATTGAAGTCAATTACAACTTCTTCAGAATCAAAGTATACAACATGGAATGGGGAAAGCAAGAAAAATCTTTTTTTTTATTATTTTTCCCTTTTTCCCTAAGATCGTGAGTATTTTTTAGCGAGACGGGATTTTCGTTGCCCACAGTGGTCCCGATGAGACCATCGTCGCGAACCACCCCAAGCCAATCGATCCGTTGAATTCCGTACAGGCTATCCCTTGGTCTGCGAGTCATGCTTTTCCTTCATTACGTTCTCTACCATTTGACTAGCCCCGGAGAACTTCATCCACTTCCCCTCGCTCGTGGCATAGAGGATCGTCCCCAGGGCAATGACGAAATAAATAACACCCAGGATGAATAGGACCCCTCCCTTGACCCGGTTGGACCAGTTGAAGAACGTGAAGAAGCCGACGTGTATCATGATGAAACCGGCCAAGAGAAGGAGCAAGAGGCAGGCGAATACGATAGATCGCATCACTATTCGGCGAATCCTGCCGATGGCTTTGACGTAATAGGTCGTGGCTTGGATCTTGACAAAATCGACGGCATTCCTCTGATACCGTTGGACGACGGCAAGAAGGAGAATTTCGATCAGCCGCCACATCGTTCGCCCCCGCCGGGATTGCTTGGCGGGCGGAGGCCGCTCGTCGCGTCGGGCCTCTACCGATTCGTTTAACCCAAAGCGTATCATTTTACACCTTCTCTCTAATTGCGTGTTTGAAAAGTGACAAAGACGATATCCGATTCAGAAGGGACTGAATTCCCGCGACTAATCGGACTTTCTTCCCAAAAGGTACCCTAAAATCAATGCGCCCAAGGCGACACCGCCGAGGTACGACCAAGGGCTGGCGTGCACGTTTTTATCGACACGGGACGCCGCGTCCCGGACCTGCTCCTGCCCCATCTCACTATACTGGCGGGCACTGTCGGCAACATGATGGGCTGTGTCGGAAAAAGTCTCGCGCATATGCGATTGACCGTCAAAAAAAGCATCCCTGAGATGGGAATACTTCTCTCCGACGAGATTCAGGAGTTCCTGTTTCTTTTCCTTCGCGGCGTCGGTGAGTAGATTCAATGCCTCTTCAATTTTTTCATTGCTCAGTGTCTGTTTCGTTTCATTCATATCAAATCCCTTTCTGTACCCAAAAATAAACTCGATAATCCGGGTTTCCCAGATTATCCTGCCCGGCTACGCCGCCAGGTGATATTTACACTTATCTTTTATCATCCATAACCCGTTGACTTTGGCCGTGAATGCCTTGATGGCCAGACCCAAACTGACCACGGCGGCGAAGATAAAACATGACAAAGCTTTTTCACTTTTTATCCTTTTTTTCCAATAAGACTACGCCCCTTCCATGACCGTCTGACCACAATCCGGTTGCTCCAGCGTCTCGGGTTCCGGCAAGAGCGGCCGAAATTGTAGACCGATCTGCTCTTGAGCATCCATTAATGTCCCGACAACAGGAACGGATGATCCACAACCAATGCGCTCTCGTGCCTTGTTCAGGTCCCCTTTGGCGTTCCACAAACCCACGACCAGACGCACACCCGGAAATAGACCACGAAGACGCTTGCACAGATACCGCGCATGCATCACGGCGTCGGGAGGCGTGGCGGAAATGCACACCACATCCACTTTGTGCTGTTCGACAAAATCCATCATCTCGGCATCCAGGTCCGTCACGGAGACGTTGTGCGCTTGGCATCCCCCTACCTCCAACAATTGAGCCAGCATCATCCCGGCAATCTCATCTGCCTCGTCGTGAGCGGGCAGGCAGAGGACGCAACGCTGCGACACGCGGGTCAAAGGGGCGAGAGCGGAATCGCCGTCTGCTTCTTTCGTCACCGCGGAATCCCTTTTACTCTGCATCAACTGCCAGCGCTCGCCCAACTCTTCAATCGACGCCTTCAACCTCTGGATGATGAACCGGTGCCTGCCCTCGTCGAGCTCGCCGCGATGCCAATGCATCTCGGCCAGGGCCAGTGCCGGAACAAGCACCGTGTCATAGACTTCAACGAGGGGCCGGCGTTCAAGGTCATCCAGAACCAAATCATCCGCCTCTTCCGGATCGCCCGCGAGAAGCCGCTGATAGATGCGTGTCTTGAGTTCAAAGACTGGTTCATTGCCCAGCAGTGTGTCCAAAAAGGACAATTGGGGCACATGCTTACCGATCACCAGAAGGCACACGGTCAACGGGGTCGCCACGATCAGCCCTATAGCTCCCCATAACCAGGTCCAAAAAACGGCGGCTACCAGGATGGCCGCGGATGACACACCGGTGTTCTTGCCAAATATCCAGGGCTCAATCACATTGGCGACCAAAAGCTCCAGAGCCACAAACAGACCCAACGTCAGAAAGGGTGCTACCCAGCCTGCCGAGATGGCCATGGACAGACCGAGCGGCGCTGCCGCGGCACTCCATGTGCCGATGTATGGAATAAACCTCAAAGTGGCGGCCAATATCCCCCACAGGAGGGCGCTGGGCACACCGATGAAGCGAAGCCCGATAGCGACCGCAAGGCCGAAAATGATATTGATGAACGATTGTGTCAGGAGAAATCGGCTGACCCGCGTGGCGGCGTCTTCCAGCGCTTGTGTTGTCACGGTCACTTGACCGCCTCCAATCAGGCGAATAAAGCGATCGCGTAAGTCCTCTCGCCGGATCAGGAAAAAGACCACCAGCACGATGACGATGCCAATCGAACCCATCATCACGAACATCGAGCTGAACGTGCCTCCAATAACTTGCAAGGGACTCGGTGGCGAGAGGACCACACGAACCGGCTGGGGCTGTTCCTCTTGCCCCTGTAACTCGTCGGCCGGCGCTGTTGACGGGACACTCTGGCCAATATCACTGGCTGTTTTTCGGACCTTATTCATTGCGGCATTGAAATAGTCGTTGACCGAATGCAGCTTCGTTTGAATGTTCTTCTGATATTCGGGTATTTGTGGGGCCAAGTCGATCATTTGAACCACCATCGCCCATGCGCCTGTGCCCAGTAGCGTGAAAGCCAGAACGGTCGTAACCAACACGGACGGGATGCGACCCAACTTCCGCCGTTCCAACCAGCCACACACGGGAGCCAGAAGGAAGCTCAGCAACACGGCCAGCGTCAATGGAATAAGAATGCCCTTGGCCAAGTAAAGACCCGCCACCACGCAAGCGAGCGATGCCAGCGTCAACATCCACGATGACTTGCTGAAATGGTCCGAAGTTGTCATGTGACCCTCTCCGAAGATTGTTACCAGCCATTGCGGCTACACAGATGGCCTACGACAGGCTCGGTGTGGCCGGAGCCTCAGTTATCGCTTCCAAAAGCGGCCGAGTAGCAAACCGATACCTGCCCCAATCAGTACGGCCTTGAGCGGTTGTTCCCGAATGAATTGGTCGAAGGTGTGCTCGACTTGGCGTTCTTTGTCTAGCCCGCGTCCATCACAGGCAGAGGCGTTCTCCTGCATTTGTCCGCCAAAAAATACATCCTTTAGCTCGGAATATTTGTCCTGGAGTAGATTCTTCAGTTCGTTCTTTTGGTCCCGAGCGGCTTCCTGTAGGAGATTAAGGGCCTCTTCGATCTTTTCATCGCTCAGATTTCGCTGTGTTCCATCCATTGGTTTCCTCCCGGGGGTTGCGGCTATTCCACACTCCCAAAAATAAAAAAAGCCGACGTGGCGGAATACCCTGAAGTATTCGACCACGTCGGCTTACTCTTCAACGAGCCTCCCGGCACTTACCGGGTTGCCCTTCATCCAGTCATCCGACGACTTGGATACAAATGTCAATTGAAGTCAATTACAACTTCATTCAAAATCAAAGTATACAACATGGAATGGGGAAAGCAAGAAAAATCTTTTTTATTATGTAACCCATCAGAAGCTGTGAAATAATCAAAACTTTCCAGAGTGCCTTTTCTCCGATAGGGTTTTCTTAAAAACCGGAGCTATCCCGCGTTTTTTCCA
>JBAZZQ010000077.1:0-14919 GCA_041658725.1 Phycisphaerae bacterium
ATCCTCCGTTTGCGGACGGCGGTCAAATCCGGTCGATGGGAAAACTTTTGGTCGCATTACCTTTGCCTCAAAGATTCTGCATAAGGACTACGTAAAATGAAAACTACACCCATTGAAAGTAACTCGTCCATGACTGAAGCACGTCATAACGAATGCGAAGGTGATTGAACACAACGCACGTAGTGAGGGCAAGTACGACTATCGAAACGAATAAGACTTTTCCGAAATATTTTTTTGACATAACCTCGCATTACCTGCCGGTAGGGATAAGGTGTACTTTAGCCATTTATTGTTAACCCGTTAGGGCAAACGAAACGGTTTTAAATATTTTGTAAACTCTGGGCAAAAACATCGAGTTGGGTGAAATTCGATGTTGCCACAAAACATTTCGCAAGGCCGAAAGCATGTCCCCAAATGAAGGATGAGACTTGTGTTCGTACCACGGCATCGTTTTGGGCAGCAGCGACGGCATTTGCGGTGCCCAGCGGGCATACCAGACCTTGACCAACGTCAGCAGGATCATGGCCAGCGGGGCCTGTCGCAGCACGGTTTTGGGACACCAGCCGCGGGTGTCCTCGAAGCCCAAATATTCCTTGCCTTCGAAGATCGCGTCTTCGATTCCCCACCGGTCGTAATATCGCTGGACAATCTCGGCTTCCGATACGCTCGCATCGGTGCAGAAGAAAAAGTCGTCGTCCTCCCGGCCCGTCGGATCGCGGACGATGACCAGCCGGACGGGAACGTCTTTGCACACATGATACCACTGGCACGTGATCCCCAGGACCAGGCGTTGGACCTTGCGGCTCTGTTTGAAGGCGGTGATCGTCTTCCATCCGTTCTTGCGTCGCCGGGCCAAGGCCAGAGGCGTGGGCATGCGTTTTCCTTTCTTGGGAGGCCGACCCTGTTTGTTTTGGCCTCGCGGGCGTTTTTTCGGTGGCTGGGGCACCTCGTAAATCGCGGCGTCCTTTCGAATGCGGCTGACCCGATTCGCATTGGGCGGCAGTTGGGTCACGACCGGACGAGCGGCATATTGACCATCGCCCGAAAACCGCCATTGCACGTCGGGAAGGGCCTCGGTGGCGGCCTGCGCCATTTCGCCCGCCATCTCCTGGCGAGTTTGAAACGGATGTTCCGCGTCGCAATCCGGGCGTTTTCGGTACAACGTAAACATCGCCGGCAAGACCCACCGGAGCATCGGCCAGGATTTCAATCGAAGCACCACCGCCCCGATCAGCCAGTTGTGAGCCCAGTGAATGACCGTGCCCTGGTGTCCCGGACCGCTGGCCGAGGCATCCTTGTACCAGGAGGCATAGGCCACGTGCCGACCGTAGCGCCCCAGGGTGGTGTCGTCGAAGACCAAATCGGCGATGGGTTTGCCGCTCATCGGATCGACCGGACATTGTTCGCGGATCAACGGGCCGATCACCCGCTGGAGCAGTTGAACGCTCATCGCGTCCAGCCGCCAACTCGCTTGATAGAAAAACTTCTGATAAACCGTCCAATGCCGGTCGGCCAAGTCGCCCAGGGTGCGGATGATATTCGTGACCGTCGCGGGGCCGCGGTTGAGAATCCATCCCGAAACGATCTGATGCCACGTGCGCGCCGTCCGTTGCGAAAAACAATAAGAAAGTTGATGAACCAGGGCGTCCCATGCCGATACCAGAGTCATAGCATCCATGCTGACCTCTCCATATATGATTTACACACTCTATATATCGGAAGGTCAGCTTCTTTTTTACCATGTTATCCATTCCTACAAATGGCTAAAGTACACGATAAGAGGACATGACTTTTAAAGGTTACTACTCGTACTCATCTTTCGCATCATAGTCTTCGCCGAACAGATCGGT
Source organism: Phycisphaerae bacterium (assembly GCA_041658725.1). GTDB lineage: Bacteria > Planctomycetota > Phycisphaerae > JAAYCJ01 > JAAYCJ01 > JBAZZQ01. The sequence goes on from JBAZZQ010000077.1 coordinate 1,851, forward strand.
CTCGGCTAATCCATTTTCGTCTTTTTCGACAAAAGTCTCCAGACAGAGTTCTAATTTCTCGGCCAGGTGTTCCAGCTTGTTTTCGATGCTGTGGATGGACCGGCGAATCTGTTGAAAAACTTTTTCGTTGCTATCCGATTTTTCTTCGGGTTGGTATTGGTCTGGTGTCATTGTGGAATGGTAACGATGCAGGAGTATTTAAATGTTACGATGTAGGCGCAAGGATGAAAAATAATAAAATTAACAGCGAGTATCGGTAGGTATTAAAAGTAACGAGACCCCAAAATCTTGAGAAGGAGCATGGGCTTAGAAAGCAGACATTCAAAGCCCCAAGGTGGTAGGCTTGTGTGCTTTTTGCGGAGTGTGGGTCTGAAAACATTCGCTCTTTACGCAAAGAGACAGATTATGTATTCCATTTGTCATGAGAGTGTTGGTCTGGAAAACCTCCACTCCTACATTACCAGAGTTGATTTTCCTACACCAACGCAGTTGTTTTTACCCAAGATATCCGCGAAGAGTGAAATTCCATAAATCTGCATGCCATCCACCGGGGGAAAGGTATGAGGTTAGCAAACCGGTCCGGGAGTGCATAAAGTCGCCAGCCATCCCGCAGCCCTTCATCTGATCGAGCTGATGGAAAAGGTGCGATTCATCTACCGCCTTAGGGTAATGTTATTCTACTTTTGGATCAGACGTCATTTCTGGTGGATTGATCGGCACAATTTTATTCTGGGTAGAGGCTTTCCTTATGCCAAATGTCGAGCATCATTTCATACCGTTCCAGCCGCATGCCCGTGTAGATACAGTTGCTGGTGGAAAAGATGTATCCACCGCCGGGCATGCCGTGACGAAGGGCGTCGCGGACCGATTGGGCGCACTCGTCGTCCGTCCCGTTGTCCAAGAGGCCGCAATTGACGTTACCATCAGGCAGACCTGTTTGCCGTATTTCTTTTTCACTGTGGTGATATCTACCCCCGCTTGAGGGTCGAGGCTATGCAAGGCATGCGGCCTGCATTGGACAAGTTGATCGATGATGGGCATGATGTTACCATCGGTGTGTTTGATCGTGTAGAACCCCATCTGCCGGTAGCCTGCAATGAGCTTATCGAGGTACGGAGAGACGAACTCACTGAACTGAGCCGGCGACAGGAATGGACCGGTGTTCAGGCAATAATCGGAGCATAGTGCGAATCCATCGAGCACGCCGTGATAATATTTTTCAGCCCGGGCCAACGCGTCATCGACCATTAGCTGTGCCTCCTGCTTGACCTTATCGGGATCGTCGACCAGACGGAAAGAAAAATCTACCATGTTGTTACCATCCGGAATGCCGAAGGTGGCATCGCCGTGAGCCACGAGACAAAATTCATTCCCGCTGATCTCGCGGATCAATTCTGCCTGAAGGCGGATTTCCTGGGGCGTACAAGCGGAGGGACAATCTATATAGGGTACTGATAAAAAGATGGCCGAGTGGTTGAAACGTCAGGCGACATCAATTAGAAGCTGGGCAATATCCTTACGGTGCAGTATACGCTCTTTTTCCTCCATCTGGTCCCATTGAGCATAGGATCGTTGTTCCGGATGGACCTTGCAAAAAGTTTCCATCGTCAAAAAGAACCGTAGCTCAAAATGAGGCACTATGGCCAGGGCTCGCCGTGGCAGGATTTTTGTGTTCTTGTGGGAACAGAGCCAGCCATTATACTTGCCTTGGACAAACCGGATTGGGTTCACCATGCCCTGATCTCTATCTTGCAACGCCGGCTTCAGATGATTTCGCTTTTAAAAGGTGCACCATTGGATTTAATAGAAGTCGGTGGTGGGTCGGGTTCGAGTACAGTAATCGGCCCAGACCTATTTCGGGAGTTCTGCCTACCTTACGATAAAATTCAGAATCAAGCCCTGCACGACCTTGGCCTACGAATTGTATATCATTTGTGCGGAGGAGTTATGCCCATGCTGGACTTGGTGGTCCAGACCGGGGCGGATGGATTAGAAACGATGACACCCCCCGGGATGGGTGGAAATTGCGATTTGGCCGAGGCCGCCAAACGTGTCGGAGATAAATTATTTTAGTAAACGTTCACGCGGTTTTGGCTAAACAGACAGTGGTTGGTATGAGCGAGGGAACCGGGAGGCCGTTCAGATGGCAATGGCAGGCATCGCGCAAATATTGGATAATGCTTCGTCCCTGCAAGCGGCAGGTGGCGCACACCGTCAGAATACGCTCCGCATAGCGTGCCCCGCGCGGGCTCTGTGTGCCGAAGCTGCCCTTGCGCCACAAGACAGCCTGTCGCACCAGCCGTTCGGCCAGATTGTTCGTCGGCTCCACCCGCGCGTCATGCACGAAGGTCCACAGATACTACCGCTGGTTGAAGATGCGGCGGCATTCGGCGTTGAAAGGTCGGCCAACTGAGCGTTCCATCCCGCACCCGCTTGCGCATATGCAGGATTTGTTTGGCCAAGGCCAACAATTCGCCGCCGACGCGGCACGCCGAGTACCGATTCCCAGACGGACACGTCATTCCACTGCCCACCGCACCTGTGGAAATCCTGTTCATCCTATGAATCCTGTCGGGAATCGACCTGAGTAGTTACCCGGTTTTTAAGAAAACCTTATCGGAGAAAAAGGCACTCTGGAAATTTTTGATTTTTTCATAGCTTCTGGGGGGTTACGAAAAACTCGGAAAATTATTAGCAATAAATTTTAACCACGCTGGGGCGTCAATGGACCTATAACCGCCAAACTCCAGGTCTGGGACGGAGTCCCAGGTTCTATTCTTTTTTCAAATTTTTGGGAGGAGAGCCTTATTTTTTTATTGACTTTGTACATATATGGCAGTATATATATAACTATGAAGACATGTGAGTTTGAACAACCAGCCTCCAAGCACTTCAGGATCGAGGCAGATATCCGCAAAAATATTCTGACCGGCAATTGGAGTGGCGGCGATGTCATTCCCTCCGCCAAAGAATTAAGTAAAAAGCATGGAACTTCTCCATTGACGGCGAGGAAGGCTGTCGAGGCGTTGGTCTCGAAGGGGGTACTTGTGGCCAAGCAGGGTTTGGGAACGTTTGTGTCTCAGCGTCCGACCCTTCAAAGCGTTGGAGTGGTTCTGGGTGTGGGTTCGGAACCGGACACTCAAGGGGTTTTGGGACAGGGTCGCTATTTGCAGTTGATCGAAACCGGCTGTAATCGTTGGTCGGAAAGGCACTTATTGAAATGTCAAACGTATCTGTATCACAGCGATGAAGAAAGTTCGGCTCCCAACAGTTCGCTTTGGCGGGACGTGTGTGAGGGTCGGTTGGACGGGTTGATTTTGGTGGGTCATCCATCGGAGAAACTGGCGGTGGAATTGGTCCGAAGGCGTATCCAGGTGGTGGCGATCGCTCAGACATCGACGGTGGTACCGTATGTGGTTAAGGCGGATTATCGAAACATGATAGACCAGGCGGTGGAACTGACGGTTTCGACGGGTCGAAAGAGGTTGGGGTTGATCGGCGGCGTAACCGTTAACGGCCCAGATCGAAACGAATTTGCCAAGGAAGCCTTTATTTTGGCCTGTGTCGAGAAGGGTTTACCCATTCGACGGGAATGGATCAAGGTGACGGACACCCAAATAACACAGGAAGAAGGGCATCGTCTGACGATGGAGTTGCTGGACGGGTCGGACCGGCCGGAAGGTTTGATTGTTTCGGACGACGTACTGGCTGTGGGCGTCTGTGGGGCGCTGACGGAGCGAAGAATAAAAGTTCCTGAAACCATGACGATTGTAACCCACAGCAACGCCGGATCGGTGCCGATCAATTTTGCGGTTTCCCTGACTCGGATGGAATTCGATCCCTCGGCCATGGTCGAGCAGGCGGCGAATATGCTCACCAATATGATTCGCGGGGAACCGCCGACGGAATGTATTTTGTTGTGCAAACCCACGTTGATACGTGGGGTATCGTGCTAAGCGAAAAGGCGCCGAAAAAGTAGCATTCAGAGGTACGTTCCACGATCTTTATTGTCTTGCCGAAGGACCGGGAACGCCGAGTGAGATGAAACCATTTTTTGCATGCAAGGAGAAAATTATGAAAGCATTGGCGGAAATGTTGGTGGCGGTTGTTTTGATGTTTTCTGTAATGGCCCAGGCCCAGGTAGTAAATAGTATTGCAAACGTAAGAGCTCTACCGGGCGGTCTGTATAGCGAAGTAAGGACTCTGGGTTATTACGCAGCCGGCGACGGTGGACATTCAACTTATCGATGGAATGCAAGTTCAACTGATGCGGACGATGGGGGTATAACTATTGCGCCAAATAGCGGCACTGGCAGGTGGAAGCTATTATATGATGGATCGGTGAGGATACGTCAATACGGAGCAAAAGGAGACGGTGTCGCCGATGATCAGACTGCCATCTATCGCGCAAATGTGGCTATGTTTGTTGGTGGTGGGGAGATAATATTCACAAAAGGAGCCTACAAAATAAGCGATAATATAAGTTTTTATGAAAACGTAACGGTGAGGATGATGGAAGGGGCATCGTTTAAAGGTACACATACGATTTTCTTTTCAGGTTTTTTTGATGCCGGATTATATAAAGTGTTTGATCCGGAAACAGAAGCCTTTTTTGACAACGGATGTGTGGTAGCTGCATATCCCGAGTGGTGGGGTGCTGTTGGTAATGGAACCGCTGATGACAGCATTCCGGTACAAAGAGCCATCAATTCTGTAATGAGACAACGTCCGTACACCGAAGGGTCAAAGGTTATCTTCACTGGGTTATATGGTGCAAATCAGAGAATTCAAGTAGTAAACGCAATGGGTTTGGAGATAACTGGTACAGGTTCAAAAGCAACAGGATTGGTATGGATAGGAGTCGTCGATCCAACTGCAGTTGTTTTTGAGACGTCCAATATTTATTACTGTAGATTTCAGAATTTTATGATAGATGCAAATAATAAAGCAGGTATTGGCCATCTTATTTATAATTATAATACAGCTCAGTCGACGCCATACCCTATTGGTACGCATGAAAACTTTTTTGATGAGTTGCAGAATATGGGATCAACGGAAGTAGCACTTAAAATAGGACAGGATTTATATGATTATCAAATAGACTGGCTTTACTTTACAAATTGCCATTTTAGTGGCCAAAAGACGCTTGTAAGGATGACGGGTTCCAATACATTTCACATTCTTTTCAACGGAGGCGAAGCTAATGATTTCACTGGCATAGCGTATGATTTGGTATCCGGTGGCCAGGTACATATCAAGGGTGTTGGTTGGCTCGCGGGAGGTGCTCCCGGAGGCGCTCCAGTAGGCACTTATGTAAAAAGAGGGGTTGCGTTTGGGACAGTTACAATTGAAGAAGTCCAGTTGGAGGGTAACGCACTCGTTTTAGAAGCCCCAGACGATTCTGGCTCAGCTAATAACTCACCTATTTTAATGAGCGGAAATAATTTTGGATATACAGGGATAACTACCGGATATAAACTGGTCGATTATCAACAGAAAGGAGCTTTCATTTCAAAAGGTGATAAATATGGTGCTAATCCCAATGGTGGGTCTTCTGCACAACTATATTTCAAAGTGCCAGGCAGTACAGGTCTTGTATTACTTGATGGGATCAACACACCTATCGGAGAGGTTGAAGTGGTTTCTGAAGGAAACACATTAGTAACAGGTTTTTCAAAACAGGGGATTTTTACAGTTGGCGAAAGAATATTCTTGGGGAACAAAGTATCCAGATCGATCGGAGTATATGTGTCTAACTTGCAGATCGAGAAAGCGGGTTCGGTAGCAAGTCAAAGCATAAGCACGCAATCGCCTGATTCACAAGGATCGAATCTCACTTTACATAAAAGCCGAGGTACGACTCTTGGTAGTAACACCATTGTACAAAATGGCGATACAATTGGCACGATTGTCTTTGCCGCATCCGATGGGAATGACCCGGATGGTTATGTGGCTAGCATTACCGCCCAGCTTGAGGGCACGCCGGGAAATAATGACTTGCCGGGTAATTTAGTGTTCGGCACGACAAGGGATGGGCAGAATGGTCCAACTGAAACTCTGAGATTGACACCAGACGGAGATACAAAAGCCACGGGTAATGTCAGGATGTCCTCTGTAGGTAAAGGGTTGAGGATAAAGGAAGGTACCAATGCAAGAATGGGCGTTGCGACGTTGGTGGCTGGAATCAGAACCGTATCAAATACAAACGTGACAGCGAACACTAGGATTTTTATATCCCGATCTACTTCTGGCGGGACCAGGGGGCATTTGGCGTACGTAATCAACCCTGGCAAAAGCTTCACCGTCTATTCTTCAACCACAGCTGATATTTCAACATTCAGTTGGTTGTTGATTGAACCAGATTAAAATAATAAATGGCTAAACAAGTGGAAAGCCTATGTAGCGAGCGACCTTGGATTGTTCTGAGGTCTTTTGCCGAAATCCGAGTGTTTTAGATCAATAAACCACATATTTGCTCATAATAGCTTAATAAAAAATGTAGTATTTTTTGTTGACATTGTACATATATAGTGGTATATATATAAGAATGAAAACTAGCGATTATCAACAACCTGTGTCCAAACACTTCAGGATCGAGGAAGAAATCCGCAGGAACATTCTGACCGGTAAATGGAGCGGTGGTGATGTCATTCCTTCCGCCAAAGAATTAAGCAATAAGCATGGAACTTCCCCATTGACGGCGAGGAAGGCTGTCGAGACGCTGGTCTCGAAGGGGGTACTTGTGGCCAAGCAGGGCTTGGGAACGTTTGTGTCTCAGCGTCCGACCCTTCAAAGCGTTGGAGTGGTTCTGGGTGTGGGTTCGGAACCGAATTCACAAGGCGTTCTGGGACAGGGTCGCTATTTACAGTTAATTGAAAATGGTTGTAATCGGTGGTCTGAAAGGCACCTATTGAAATGTCAGACTTATTTGTATCACAGCGATAAAGAAAGTATGGCTCCCAACAGTTCGCTTTGGCGGGACGTATGCGAAGATCGTTTGGACGGGTTGATTTTGGTGGGTCATCCATCGGAGAAACTGGCGGTGGAATTGATCCGAAGGCGGATTCCGGTTGTGGCGATCGCTCAGACATCGACGGCGGTACCGTATGTGGTTAAGGCGGATTATCGAAACATGATGGACCAGGCGGTTGAACTGACGGTGTCGACGGGTCGAAAGGGGTTGGGGTTGATCGGTGGAGTAACCGTTAACGGCCCAGATCGAAACGAATTTACCAAGGAAGCGTTTATTTTAGCCTGCGTCGAGAAGTGTTTATCCATTCGACGGGAATGGATCAAGGTGACGGACGCCCCAATAACACAGGAAGAAGGGCATCGTCTGACGATGGAGTTGCTGGACGGGTCGGACCGGCCGGAAGGGTTGATTGTCTCGGACGACGTGCTGGCGGTGGGTGTCTGCAAGGCGCTGACGGAACGGGGAATAAAAGTTCCTGAAACCATGACGATTATTACCCACAGCAACGCCGGATCGGCGCCGATCAATTTTGCCGTTTCCCTGACGCGGATGGAATTCAATCCCTCGGCCATGGTGGAGCAGGCGGCGAATATGCTCACCAATATGATTCGCGGGGAACCGCCGACGGAATGTGTTTTGTTGTGCAAACCCACGTTGATACGTGGGGTATCGTGCTAAGCGGAATGGATAGTTTTTTTATTTTTTAGCCCGAACGGGCGAAAGGAGACGGTCATGAAGACCAAGATGTTAGTGGTGTTGGTTTTGGTTTCGGTGGTGGCGTTGGTATCGCCAATCTTGGCGACGGTTACGAACTTTTCATCAGGAATGGACGATAAGACCGGATGGACGGCGGTCGAGGGTGGAGATGCGGGATACACCGCGGGACTAGATATGTTGGGTGCCCGAACGGGTCATTATCTGTCTGCATCCGCCAATTCGCAACGGCAGGCGTTGATGACGACCCCCATGAATTATGGCCCTGGGTTCAATTTGGCGGTTGAATTCGATGTGATGCTTCATAACAGCCTTGCCGCCGTTAACGAGCCTGTGTCGAGGGTGGGCCTGATGACTTCCGGCAGTGTTACACCTGTCGTAGGTCAGTTGGCCCAAGCTTGGCTTACTCTTCGCCGAGTGGGCAGCATTGAACTTACTGTGCTAAGATACACGGATGAAATCGGTACCACCGAAGCAATTGTGAACGTCGCCAGTCCGGTAGGCGGCACTTATGGCCTGAACGGATATGAGTATGCCGATTGGGCCGTGACCCGTGATGCCAGTGGTGTGTGGACGGTGGATGCTCTTAGTGTCTACGGAGAACACGCTGTGAGCTTCACTGCCACGGAAAGCACCGTTGCGACGTCATGTGGCTTGGACAAGGTCTATATACAGGACTTGTATGCCAATGCCAACTGGAACGGCAGTGAGGCGGCGGTCTACTGGGACAGCATCTCTGCCTCCAGTGCTCCTGAGCCGATGACTTTGGTTCTGATGGGCTTGGGAGGCCTGTTGCTTCGGCGGCGGCGTGCCTAGTCCGTTCGTGGCGAACCGCACCAATGGAAGGCATTTTGTTGTGCTGCCCCACGTGAATACGTGTGGAGTCGTGCTAAAAGTGGAGACATGGTTTTATTTCTTTATAGCCCGAACGGGCAAACGGAGAAGGTTATGAAAACAAAGATGATTTTATTGGTAATGTTTTTGGTGGGGGCGTTGGAATCGCCCAGTCCGGCAACGGTTACGAACTTTTCATCGGGAATGGATGATAAGACCGGTTGGACGGCGGTCGAGGGTGGCGATGCGGGATACACTGCGGGAATAGATATGTTGGGTGACCGAACAGGTCATCATCTGTCTGGATCCGCCACGTCGCAACGACAGGCGTTCTTGGATACTCCCCTGAATTCCGGGCCCGGATTCACGTTGACGCTTGGATTCGATGTGATGCTTCATAATTTTCTGGCTGCAGTTAACGAACCCGTTTCACGAGTAGGTTTATTAACCTCTGGAGGAGTCAGCGCCCATGCAGGTCAGTTGGCCCAAGCCTGGCTTACTCTTCGCAGACAGGGCAGCATTGAACTTCAAGTGCTAAGATACACGGATGAAATCGGTACCACCGAAGCAATCGTGAATACTAGTGCTTCCATGCCTTCGGGTAATGCAACTGGCATCAGTGGATATAACTATGCCAGTTGGACCATGACACGTGATTCCAACGGCATGTGGACGGTCAGCGTGCTGAATGCCTACGGAAATATCGTCCTATCCTTTGGCACCACAGAAAGCACCGTTGCGACTTCATGTGGTTTGGACAAGGTCTATATACAGGACTTGTACCCAACCAACAACTGGGACGGCAGTGAGGCGGCGGTCTACTGGGACAACATCTCTGTGTCAAGTGATCTGACGGCTCCGCCGTTATCAGCGGCCACTCCAGTCTTTTATCCAGATGGCGGCTACATCCCTGAGGCCACACTGGTGACGCTGACGTGCGAGACATCGGGGGCTTTAATTTATTACACCCTCGATAATACTACTCCGACGGAATCGAACGACAATTGCTTTTCCGGCGGTTACGTATTGGTCGAGCCCGGTCAGACCCTAATGGCACGGGCTTTTGCGCCCGGTTATTACCCCAGTTTGGTGAAGACCGCGGAATATAAATCCTTAAATCGCCCAATCGATATCACTCGCGCCGACGGCAGCGTGACGGTGGACGGTAATCTGTCGGAATGGCAGGACGACGAGTTTGTGCCTCTAGATACTCCGTTCTATGGAACTTCCCAACTCGACAACGCCTCCTACGCGGTCCGCTGGGACGGCACGACCGATCAGTTTTACGTAGCCGTCAAGGTAAAAGACACCCACCCGATATTTGAGGATTCCTATGTCGATTGGGATAAGCAAGATGGGATCGAAGTATATCTGCACACAACTGGCGGTGAGCCATATAATTACTATAGTGATCCCAATCAGTTCCAGTCTACAGCCCAGCAATACGTATTGGGCTTGAAGGCAACCCGAACCGGTACCGACACCACCCAGCATGTCTGGGTGACGCATGCGGGGGTTATGGCAGTTGATCGCGAGAAGGTCGGGTTCCAGGCGGCCGGCGTGAAAGCAGACGACTGGCTGTTCTACGAAGTCAAGATGACCGCCTATGAGTATCTTAATTTGACCGGCGACAATTCGACGATTTCACCGCTGAATATCAACGACATTGTTGGCGTGGACGTGACGGTCTGCGACAAGTGGGGCACCGGTGAAAACGATTTCGGCATGATGGCCGAAAACAACGTCGTCAACAAGTACACCGACTGGCGGAAGATCGGATTGCATAAGTTGGCCGGTCCGATGTTCTACACGCTTACCGGCACGGTTGCGTTACAGGGTTGGACAGCGAGTCTGGCAGGTATTCCGGTTGTAGTCCAGCTGCAAGATCAGGCGGATATGAGCATCTCTGGTTCGGTCACCAAGACACTGGATGCGGACGGCAAGTTTACGATGGTGATCCGTGCCGGCATGTATAATGTGCGGGTCAAGGCGTCCCACTGGCTGTCCGATGTAACGAGCGATGTTGATATGACTGCCGCGGATGGCGCGGCCTCGTTCAGTCTGGTCAATGGCGATTGTAACGGCGACAATGCCGTCAACTCTGGTGACCTGAGTCTTCTGCTCATGGACATGGACTCCATTCCTGGTGATCCCAGTTGTGATTTGGATGGTGATGCAGAAATCACAAGTACGGATCTGAGTATTAACCTTCTGTATCAGGAGCAAGTTGGCGATGAGTTCTAGAAGGTTAATTTGCCATAACGAATGGCGAGACTGGCGCTGCGCCGGTACCAACGATGGTACACGAGAAGTGGCCGTTGGAGAGCCAGATGCCCTGTCTTGATGCTTTGGAATTTCTGATGGATGGCATAAATCAGAAATGAATATGTGGCGGGCCGCTTCGATGTGGCCCGTCACTTTTAAAGCGGATAGTTGGTAGTATTAATGTACATGAAAGGATTTGGTTATGAGTACCGCACAGAGGGTCAGTCGAGGTCGTTTTGAAGCGATGGCAACCCGGCCACCATTTTATAACAAAGCCCGGCATCAAAAGTCCAAAGCCAGCTTCACCCTGATTGAACTATTGGTGGTGGTTACCATCATCGTGGTGCTGATCTCGATCTTGTTGCCGGCGCTGGGGATCGCGCGGGAAACTGCCCGGAAGGCGGTCTGTGCCAGTAATCTCAGGCAATTGGGGATTTCCTTGATTATCTACACGACCGAGAATAACGAGATTATGCTTCCGGGCGCGTGTCAACCCATCAGCAACGGGCAATGGCCTGTGACATTGGAACGGTACAGTCGGGGCGGGGTACAAATAAGCGGAGGAGAATTACGCAACGCACGTCACAATTCTATATATTACTGCCCGACATGGGTTGCCAAGGATGATACCTACCCGGGTCTATTGAACCAAAGCGGGTATATCGGATCGTGGTATCCTACGTCCTATCTTGTCAACATGCTGGTGATGGTCCATTATGATCCGCAAGGCGTGTACGTGGGAACGGCCCGTAATTATTTTCCGATGTCCCGCGTCCCGCGACCGTCGGAAACTATGTGGTTGATGGATGCCGCACCCGACGGAATCGCGGCAGGAACTAGCCATGCGCTTACTTTAATTTACACCGGCTGGGTCGAGGCCTTTCACATCGCTGAGGTCAATGCCCTTGCGGTTGACGGCCATGTCGAATCGGTCAATTTCCAGCGACTGGTCGACAGGGTATGCGTTCCGGGAAAAAGGGGGTCAGTTGGTCCGATCGGGTGGGATGTGAATTGGTTACTTTTGCCGGACTGAATCCTTGCCTTTGGAAGCCGAGCATGTCGCCCACGGTTGCCGATTTCTTACTTTACCCGGCGTCAAATACGTAAATTCATTTGTATCGGAGGATACGGGATGAATAGAAAAACAAAATTAAGGTATAAAGATTCTTTGCGTGTTGGCGCGGCACAAGTTATCGATACGGGGGATCCTGACAGCAACTTAAAACGAGTGGCGGATTTCTTTGGTCACGCCAGCCAAAAAAGTGTGGAGGTAATATGTTTTCCTGAAGCAATAATTTCTTGCTATGACTTGGACCATGTTAGTGAATGCGATGAACAATATGCACGAAGAGTCAAAGCTAACCTTAAGCGTGTAAAGGAACTGTGTACTCAATACCACCTATGGACAGTCATTGGCAGTGTGACTCCTGATTCAAAGCAATGGCGTAATGAGGCTTACTTGATTGATAAGACGGGGAAGATCAAAGGCCGATGCACCAAGATTCACACGCTAGAAGGAAGGGAACGCAAACTTCTTGCGCAAGGTAACCGAATACCGATATTTCATGTTAAGGGAGTAAAAGCCGGAATATTAATATGCAATGATCAGAAGTATTTTGAACCATGGTATATCCTGGCAACAAGAGGCTGCGCAGTCGTATTCCATCCAATGTGGGGGAACGGTCCGGCAGGACTGAATCCTTACGAGAATGGTACGCAAATGTGCTGGGCTTAGGAAAATGGACTATGGAGTTACCGCAAATGCGATTGATTCGCGTCAGGGACGAAGCCAATATGCTGTTTCGCAGATTGTAGGCCCGGATGGTTTGCCGGTTGCCAAAGCCAAACCCAACAAAGAATGTTTGCTTGTTGCTGACCTTGAAATTGCCAAAGCAAACAGGGCGCGTATTGCCTCTCTTAAGGTCAGGCATCAAAATTATTTTAACCTAAGTAGGTACAATATGAAGATATTAAGATTTGAATCTCAAAATCAAATTAATTAGACATTCGGCTGCTTAAGTTTGGAAATGTCCCCAAAAGGGAAAGGAAGACCGACGATGCTTGATACACATATAATATCGCTAATATCAACGATTGCTTTGTTATTATCCGGAAACGCGATTGCGGTTGAACATCCTTCCTTGTGGAAAATATCCATAACGGCAAATAAAGTCGTATATGTTCCTGGTGAACGGGGCAAAGCAAATGTTGAAATAATCTCGCGTGGAGAACACCGTGCTCCATTGATCTTAAAAAGCCATCTGGAGTATGGTTTGGACCTGC
>JBAZZQ010000078.1:0-14581 GCA_041658725.1 Phycisphaerae bacterium
TGAAAAATAGGCAGCTAACAGTTTAGACGCTGCGAAACCTTGTCGTTATGCAACCTGCAGGGCTTAAACATATATTAGGAAACCCCAAAGCCGATCGAAAAAAATCAACATCGCAAAAAGCTCAAATGGCTTACCGGTTGACTTATGGTGAAAAAAACGCTAAGCTTAAGGTAAGGATGGCGAATCGAAAAGTTTTGTAGAGTGAGGATTGGGAATGAACAAGTTCAACCCGGTCAGTATAGCAGATAAGCGGGGCGATGGCCTGCGACCAAGGCATTTTACGGTCAGTGAGGCTAATAGATCGTTAGTCCTTGTCGGAAAGATTGTTAAGGACGTTTTAGGACTTTATTGCCGGGCAAAAATGATCGAAGAGCACTACTCGGTCCTGGACCGGGAGACTGAACGCCAGGAGCGATTGAATCTTAAGCGCCAGTATGAAAGTCTGCTTGAACAATTACAGGCATATAATCGTGAACTAAACACCATCGGTTGCCAGCTCAGGGATTGGAAGACGGGAACCGTGGATTGGCCCGCACTTTATGACGGAAGAGAAGTTTACCTGTGCTGGCGGATGGGAGATTCGCAAGTCGAGTATTGGCATGAGGCGTATGAAGATTTTGTGACTCGGCAAAGAATCGAAGGAGAATTCAAGGAATAAATTTCCCTCGTGGGCTGTTTTGCTTCCCCTTTCATTAACTTTATCGTGTATCAAATTAAGTTCTACTGTTCGTGGGACGGTGCGAAGGGACTAACTGTACAAAAAATCCAGCACTGGATTGTTTTACGTTGGAGAAATATCGGAGATTTCAGGTGAATAAAACCCGCACGAACTAAAAAAAAATATTTTAACGCGATTGGCACGAGCCAATCCATTTATAGTCTCCGAAGGAAACTGCAACATTTTCTTTACCGTGAGTCTCGATGGGTATTCCGGCAAACAAATCGCCGTTCGATTGTGTATTTCCATAGCTATCGTGCGTACTCATATCAACCGCCTTTTCATGCGCTTGGGGGTTCAGGACCGAAGTGGATTGATTTTGCACGTTGAACGCCGATTGCTGTTGCTGATCGCTCTCTTGATTTGACAACCGGCCCATTTTGGTCAGACACAAAAAATCCCCTGCCTATAAATTAGGGGAGGTTAGTGTTGCTATGAAAAACGTTACGATATAAAATGAGGGCAGGATGGAGATTAAATATGGTGGGTACCAATAAAGGGTGTATTGGGTTTGACCGCGAGATATTTGTTAGGCTGGTTGTTCCTTGCGTAATGATTTTGGTGGGTTGTTCGCTTAATCAGCAGGGTGACCGTGAAGTTTCGATGGTTTTATCCCGGCAGGAGCAAAGCCGGCCTGAGCAGGCGACATTTTATGCGGGAATTTCAAAAAACGGTAAAAAAGATTCCGCGGTGAAGGTAACACAGCCGGCAGGGTTACGCGACTTTATCATGCTCGCCCTTATGGAAAATCCAGACATTAAAGCGGCGCAATCGACGGCCCTCGCCCGAGCCAAACGGATTCCGCAGGTGACCGCGCTTCCCGATCCAATGCTGGCGACCAAGACTTTTACTTCGAACCGGCCGATGATGCTGGCGGACGGGAATAATGTTTTTGTGATGAGCATTACCCAACAACTGCCGAATCCTGAAAAATTGGATCGTGCCGGTCGGGTGGCATTGGAAGAGACTCGGATGGCCCTGGCGGAATTGGAGCAGATTCGCCTGCGAGTGATCGGTGACGTCAAGCGGGTGTATTTCCAACGATATATCATTGGCAAGACGATTCAAATCACGCGGGACAACCAGGCTCTGCTTCGAGAGCTTATTGATGTGGCTCGTATCCAGATGACGGCGGGCAAGCGATCCCAGGACGACGTGCTCCGTGCCCAGGTGGAGTCCTCAAATCTGGATCGGGACCTGATTGATCTGCGGCAACAGCAGGCGACGGCGACCGGCATGCTTAATGTGCTGGTGAACCGGCGACCGGACTATCCCATCGCGATGCCCGATGAGTTTGAAATCCCCGCCGCGAATACGCGACTGGAAGCCCTTTTGGACCGGGCCGTCAAGTCCAACCCGGAACTTCAGCGTTTGGAACACCAGATCGAACGGGACCGTCAGTCCCGCCGACTGGCCCAACTTGGTTACTGGCCTGAGTTTAACGTCGGTATGGAGTGGATGGCGATGGAGCCGCGGAGAATGCCGACGGACACGAGCCAGACATCATCGCCCAATGATATGTATGCCATCATGGCGGAAATAAATTTGCCCATCTGGGTGCAGAAAATCGACGCTGGGATCAAGGAAGCGGAATATAATCTCGGAGCCTCTATTGATCGATACACGTCGACGAAAAATATGGTCTATTTCCGAATCCAGGACGCCCTATCCCGTGTGCAGGCCCAGAAGGAACTTGTGGATATCCTGAAAAATACGATCACCCCACAAGCCAAACAGACGTATGAACTCTCTCGCACCTCCTACACCGCGGGCACGACGGATTTCCTTTATCTTCTCGATAACTGGCAGAAATGGCAGACGTTCACCATCCAGTACCACCGGGCCCTGGGAGAATTGGAACGCAGCATCGCCGATCTTGAGCAGGAGATCGGCATGAGTTTGACGCAAGCAGGATTTTGAAAATTATTTTTGAAAGGATTTTTTATGATTAAGAAGTTTATCGTTAGAACACTGATTGTTGTTATCGTGGCGGCTGTGGGGATAGGTTTTACTCGACCGTTGTTGGCCGGAACGCTGCCTCCATCGCATCCGATGCCGACGACGCGGCCGATGCAACATGTCGGTCCTCATCACATGGGAATTATTTTAAAATCCATCGATCTGGCCATCAAGGACCTCCAAGCCGGGAAGACATCTTCGGCTCTGGAGAAACTTTTACAGGTTAAAAGCTTTATTGAACGACTTTCCTCCCCCACTGCAGCCGTGAAACATAAGGCAGCGTTTGTCAATGCGCGATGTCCGATCATGGGAAACCCGATCAACCCGGCCACGGTTACTGAGAATCTGACGCGAGAATACAAGGGACAAAGAGTGGCCTTCTGCTGCGCCATGTGCCCCGGTAAGTGGGACAAGCTGACGGATGCTCAAAAGGACGCCAAGCTGAAAGAAGCGGCAAAGTGAAAAGGAGTTGATGTGTGAACAATGAAGAAGAAAAAACCGACGGGGTTAAAAAAGGCAAAATCATGAGCGAGGTCTGGACGTTTTTTCGGATCATGAACGTGCGGCTGCGATTTATTTTCCTGATGGTGGTTGTCGGATTGATCGCCGGGCATTGGGATACGCTCATGAATTACTATGATCGATGGCAGCGACCCATCCAGGTGACGCAGACGGTTCAAAACCAGGGGGTGGAATATTTCTGTCCCATGCATCCGAATATTATTCGGTCGGAACCGGGAACGTGCCCGATTTGTGGAATGCCGCTTTCCAAGCGGGAGAAAACAGGGGAAACCCAACTGCCGGAAGGCGTCCTGGCCCAGGTCCAGCTTACTCCGCTGAAGGTTCAGATGGGACGGATTAGCACGACCCCGGTGGACTATAAACTCCTGAGCCGGGAAATCCGCACGGTCGGGATTCTCGAATACGATGAGACCAAGCGGGCTTTTATTTCCTCGCGGGTCAAAGGCCGGATCGATGAGCTTATGGTCAATTACGAGGGCCAGCAGATCAATAAAGGCGATCCTTTGGTTTCGATTTACAGTCCCGATCTGGTGGTGGCACAGGAAGAGCTTTTGTCCGCCGTCCGATCTTTAAAACAGCAGCAACAGGCCAGCGACCTGCTTCGGTCGCAGACGGAATTTCTGGTAACAGCGGCCCGTAAAAAACTTTCTTTGCTGGGAATTACTGACCAACAAGTCGATCAGATTATCCGGCGTGGCAGCCCAGATACGCATTTGATCGTTTATTCTCCGATTTCTGGCATCGTGACGGAAAAAAATGTCCTGGTCGGCCAATACGTTGATGAAGGGATGAGGATTTACACCATCGCCGACCTGAACACCGTGTGGATGCAGGCGAAAATTTTTGAAGATCAGATCGCGGGGATCGCCAAAGGAACCGCGGTGGAAGTTACCAGCACCGGTTATCCTAATGAAATCTTTGCCGGTCGCATTACCTTTGTAGCCTACACGGTGGCCCCGGCGACGCGGACGATCTCGGCTCGGGTGGAAATTACCAACTCCGACTATAAACTTAAACCGGGAATGTACGCTAATGCCGTTATTCGTATTCCCGTTGGTGCGGTAACGCCGGTTTCCACGGTCGTAACCGAAAATGAAAAATACGCCGTCGGGTATTATTGCCCCATTTATCCGGATCAGTTGTTTGAAAAACCGCGGCATTGTCCCATCGACAAATTTCCCATTAAGCTGATGAGGGTGGAAAAAGTATTGGCCGTTCCGGAATCGGCGGTTATCGATACCGGAACGCGAAAAGTGGTATATCGCCAGACAGTGCCGGGGATCTTTGATATGGTGGAAGTCCGGGTTGGTTTGCGGGCTGGTCAGTTTTATCCGGTGCTTTCGGGATTAAAACCGCAGGACCAGGTGGCTACTGTCGGGGCGTTTCTGGTCGATGCGGAAAATCGGCTTAATCCTGCCGCCAGTGTGCAATATTTCGGCGCCAGCGGCGGACAGCAAAGCGGAGGACATCAGCACTAATGAGAAAAACGCAGGTGAAAAATCCGATTGTTCCGGGATGGCATGCCATCCCCCCGCTCCCTTACGGTCGCGGCTCGTACAATCCAAAATCTAAAATCCAAAATCCAAAATTCTTCCTTGCGTGGGCTCCCGCATGATACCACAGGTGATTGAATATTCAGTTCGGAATCGATTTATCGTTTTGCTCATTATCGCGGTGATGGCGGTGTGGGGCACTTATTGCGTGCTCAAGACCCCCATCGACGCGATCCCCGATCTTTCGGAAAACCAGGTGATCGTTTTTACCGACTGGATGGGTCGCTCACCGAAGGAAATCGACGACCAGATCACCTACCCGCTTTCCGTAAATCTTCAAGGCTTGGCGGGTGTCAAAGCGATTCGATCGTCGAGCGAATTTAATTTTTCCATGATCAATATCATCTTCGACGACAAGACGGATTTTTATTTTGCACGCACGCGAGTTTTGGAGCGGCTTAATATCGCCGGCACCTTTTTACCGGCGGGGGTTGTGCCATACCTTGCCCCGGATGCCACCGCCCTGGGGCAAATTTTCTGGTACACGGTGGAAGGCGACGGTTACAGCCTCGATGAGCTTCGGGCCATTCAGGACTGGTATGTTCGTTATCAGCTTTATGTTCCGGGTGTGGCTGAAGTCGCCAGTGTTGGGGGATTCGTTCGCGAATATCAGATCGACGTGGACCCCGATAAACTTCGGGCCTATGACATTCCGCTAGGCGACGTCTTTAATGCTGTCGCACGGAGCAATATTTCCGTGGGCGGAAAAGTATTTTTTGAAGCCAAGGCAGAATATTTGATTCGCGGTGTCGGCTGGCTGCGGGGGACGAAAGACCTGGAAAACGTCGTGCTTGCGGAACGCAAGGGAGTTCCCATTTACGTTCAGAACGTAGCGAAGGTTCAACTCGGTCCGGAGTATCGGCGGAGCATGTTGGAAAAAAATGGCCGGGAGGTCGTGGGCGGGGTCGTGATGATGCGGTTCGGAGAAAATCCGCTGAGCGTAACCCAGGCGATCAAAGATCGGATCGGCCAACTCCAGGCTGGACTGCCGTCGGGAGTAAAAATTATTCCTTTTTATGATCGGACCCGCCTGATCGAAGGAGCCATCCACACCCTCAAAGGAACGCTCACGGAAGAACTTATCGTGGCGAGCCTCGCCATTTTGCTTATCCTCACCCATATTCGTAGCGCATTTGTCGTCTGCTCCACATTGCCTCTGGCGGTGCTGGTAGCGTTTATCCTTATGTACTACCTGAACATTCCGAGCAACATTATGTCGCTGTCGGGTATCGCCATTTCCATCGGTATCCTGGTGGACGCGTCGGTGGTGATGGTGGAAAATGCCACGCACGAACTAACCAAAGAATTCGGCCACGAAAAGATTAAGGGCGATACGACGGAAATCGTCGTCCGCTCGTGCCGGCTGGTCGGAAAGCCCATTTTTTTCGCCATCCTGATCATGCTTATTTCCTTTTTGCCAGTGTTCGCTTTGGGCGGCCAGGAGGGCAAAATGTTCCATCCCCTGGCTTTTACCAAGAGCTTTGCCATGATTGGGGTGGCACTGTTGGCGGTGACGTTTGTTCCCGCGATGATTCCGATTTTCATCAAGGGTCGGCTGCGCCGCGAGGAAGAAAACTGGATCGTGCGAAGTTTTATCAACATTTATAAACCGGTCCTGACATGGCTGATGAAGGTTCCTGCAGTGGGGATTTGGTTCATGGCGTTTTTGTTTATTATCGGAGTGGGATTCATCGGCAGTTCGACTTTGTTTCTCGTGGTTTTAGCCGTGGCTATATTTTTCGGAAGCGTATTTTTCCGGCGGTTCTGGAGTCAGGCGATAGCGATGGCTCTTTTGGTGATCGTAGCGTTCGGATCCTGGCATCTGCCGAAGTTGGGCAGGGAGTTCATGCCGCCTTTGGATGAGGGAAGCATTTTGGATATGCCGGTAACCGTGCCGCGTGTTTCCATCGCACAGGCGGGGGATGATATTCGCGTTCGCGATAAAGTAATGGCCGGTTTTCCTGAAATTGATCAGGTCGTCGGAAAAGTCGGACGCGCGGATACGCCGACTGATCCTTCGGGCATCGACATGGTTGAAACCATCGTAACCCTTCGGCCCAGGGAGTGGTGGCCCAAACGAAAGATGCGATTCGATGATGCCCTGGCGGAATCCAGAAAATTGATCGTGGTCTTGCGACAAAAGGGATTCCTAAAGACCGATTTGAAATCGGAGGATATGGAGAATCTGGCCAATAGCGGCACGATGGATGCTTTTTTTAAATTTGATCGAACGATGCGCGAACTCGCTCATCAGCGGCAGGTGGAGTTTGAACCCATTGCCGCGAAAAAATTAATGATCGTGACCATAAATGATCTTATAAAATTTTTCCGTGTGAAAAACGTTTTAAAGAAGGAACCGACAGCCGTCCAGATCGATCAGATGGCGGACCCGTTGGTTAAGGAATATGGTTTGTCCCTGGTGCAAGTTCCCCGGCAGGATGAAATGACCAAATTGGTGAGCGACGCGACGCAAAAGCTGGCTGAACTCGGAGTGGTGGATCAAAATCCGGAGTTGCTCATTAATCGTGATACACTGTGGAATTCAGCCCGCGATACCATCGCTATGATGGTCGGCGGGGAAAAGACCACAGTGTTTACCGAAATGCTCGCTCGATTTGAAAAACGGTTAAACGAGCAGTGGATCGAACGGGCCAGGACGCTCAACTGGGAATTGGAAGACAAAGCCTTCGATGTCATGGCTTGGCATCTCCTGGACGCATTGCGGATCCATGCCCAGGTCAATCATCTTTTGACCAAAGAACCCGCCGATGCTGACCTTCAATCCATTGGTCGTGAAAATGCACCGGCCTTTGGCAAACGGACTTTTCTTTGGCACAAACTCAAGGCCGATCTGGTTAAAGAGATGGACAGCGAACTGCAGATGCCCGGATGGGGCAACATCTGGACGCAGCCGATAATTAATCGCGTGGATATGCTGGCCACCGGTGTGCGGACGATGATCGGAGTGAAAGTTTATGGTCCGCGTCAGGAAGACGTAACCCAGGGAAAAAATATAACGGAACCGGGCATTCAGACTGTATCCAATCAGATCGCCGCCGTTCTGAAGGGGATCAAAGGAGCGGTCGATGTTTTTCCCGATCAGATCGTAGGCAGAAGTTATTTGCAAATCGATATCGACCGGGAAAAAGCGGCTCGATACGGCATCAACGTCGCCGATGTAACCGATGCCATTGAAGTGGCGATGGGTGGAAAGACTATCACAACGACCATTGAAGGACGGCGGCGATTCCCCGTCCGTGTGCGGTATGCCCGGGACTTTTGGCAGACCCAGGATGCTTTGAAGCGAATCCTGGTGACCGGCGGTGACGCGTTCCAGATTCCTATCTCAGATGTGGCCGACATCAAAGTGGTCGAAGGTCCAAGCGTGATCAAGAGCGAAAACGGCATGCTCCGCTCGTACGTTCAACTTAACGTACGCGACCGCGACATTGTTGGTTTTGTGGAAGAGGCCCAGCGAGCGGTGGCGGAGAAAGTCAAAATGCCGCCGGGTTTTTTTGTGGAATGGTCGGGACAATTCGAACATCAGGTCCGGGCTAAAAAAACATTGCAGATCATCTTTCCCATGGTCGTGCTGCTGATCTTCATTATTCTCTACCTGACGTTCCACGATATCAAAGACGCCCTCCTGATCATCCTGGCCGTTCCCGGAGCGCTGGTGGGCGGGGTTATTTTCCAAAGTTTGTTCGGTTTTAATTTCAGCGTCGCAGTCTGGGTCGGTTATATCGCGTGTTTCGGAATGGCCACACAGACAGGGATCGTGATGCTCGTCTATCTGCACGACGCGATCCGCACCCGCGGCGGTTTGGAGAATATTAAATCTGTCGGTGAAGTAACCGAAGCCGTGATCACCGGAGCCGTCCACCGGCTGCGCCCCAAGTTGATGACCGAAGGGGTGGCGATTGTTGGACTGATGCCGATGCTCTGGGCGACCGGTGTTGGCTCCGAGGTGATGAGGCCGATGGCCGCTCCGGTGCTCGGCGGTTTGCTGGTAGCCGATGAAGTGATCGATCTGCTCTTACCGGTTATTTTCAACTGGTACCAATGCCGAAAGTGGCGGACCATCCAAAAAGAAAACTTAGGACAAGCATAAATTCGTAACCCCTTAACGAAACATGCTTTTTGTTCGTTGACAAGCCCCGGGAATAGCAATACGATCAACGAACGCAACACTGGCGTTATTCGTGGAGTATTAATATGAAAAAGATAGTTTTGATAGTTCTGTTGATCGGACTTGTGGGTGGAGCTGGAGTTTACCTTTGGAATCAGTCCGGCAAGTCATCGACCATATTCCGAACGGCCAAGGTCAGCCGCGGCGACTTACTCGTTACCATCGGAGCTACAGGCACGGTGGAACCGCAGGATGTGATCGACGTCGGTGCCCAGGTGGCAGGGAAAATCGAATATTTTGGAAATGGCCCCGACGGAAAACCGGTCGATTACGGTTCTCCGGTGGAAGAGGGGACTGTTCTGGCCCACATTGACGACTCGCTATACAAAGCCGATTTAGACCAGTCCGACGCTCAACTTGAACAGGCCAAGGCAAATGTTCTTCGCGCCCAGGCCGACCTGGGGCAGATGAAGGCCAAACTTCATCAGGCGGAAAAAAACTGGGTCCGAGCAAAAGAACTGGGTCCTTCTCGCGCGTTGTCGGCCACCGATTACGATTCTTACGAAGCGGCCTATGAGACGGCCAAGGCGACACTGGCCGTTGGCGAAGCGACAGTGATTCAGACACAAAAAAGCGTTCTCCAAGCCGAGGCGGCATTAAAGCGGTTTAAAAGAAATATCGACTATTGCACTATCATCTCTCCTGTCAAAGGGGTGATTATCGACCGGCGAGTCAACATCGGTCAAACAGTGGTCTCTAGCCTCAACGCTCCCAGCCTATTTCTGATCGCCGCGGACTTAAAGAAGATGCAGGTGTGGACTGCGGTCAACGAGGCCGACATCGGTAGCATTCATCCCGGCCAGTCAGTCAGTTTCCACGTCGACGCCTATCCTAATCAAACCTTCCGTGGCACGGTCGGAAAGATACGCCTCAATGCCAGCATGACTCAGAACGTCGTTACTTACACCGTGGAAATCAATACCGATAATTCAGACGGAATATTACTGCCGTACCTGACGGCCAACGTGCTTTTCGAAATTGCCCAACGAAAGAATATTATCATGGTTCCCAACTCCGCGCTGCGTTGGACCCCCTCGTTGGAGCAAGTAGTCCCGGAAGCTCGTCAGAGTCTACTGGATAGCGAACAAGGGAAAATCTCCACGACACGAAAAGCCCCTGGAGCCGCAAAACGGGGTCTGATCTGGGTCAAAGCGGAATCGCTTGTGCGACCAATGGAGGTAATCGTCGGGTTGAGTGATAAAATCATGACCGAAATACAGGCGGACAATCTGAAGGAAGGAATCGAGGTCGTCGTCGGCGAGTCCGAGGGAACCCAGGCAGAAGGAACCACCAATCCCTTCACACCGAAACTCTTCGGTAAACGACCGCCACCACCTCCTCCTTAAATCATCGTATTCAACCCCTGAGAGAAAGAAAAAAGTCGATGGAACTGATAAAATTACAAGATATTTACAAAACCTACCATCTCGGCGAGGTGGACGTCCCGGTTCTTAAAGGAGTGTCCTTGTCCGTGGCCCAGGGGGAGATGGTGGCTCTGATGGGCGCGTCGGGTTCCGGCAAGACCACCCTGATGAACATTCTTGGCTGCCTCGACCATCCAACTTCCGGTCGATATTGGCTGGACGGACAGGAAATTTCCGGATTATCCACCGATCAGCGGGCCTTCGTCCGCAGCAGCAAGATCGGTTTTGTGTTCCAAAGCTTCAACCTTCTTTCCCGTACCAGTGCCCTGGAAAATGTAATCATGCCCCTGTCATATACACAGCAAGGTATCTCCGACCGAGAAGCCCGTGAAAAGGGATCGGATTTGCTTCGACTCGTTGGCTTGGGCGACCGGCTGGACCATGAGCCTTCACAACTTTCCGGCGGACAGCAGCAGCGCGTCGCCATCGCCCGGGCCTTGGTCAATCATCCACCCCTCCTTTTCGCGGACGAACCGACCGGAAACCTCGACTCCCGCACGAGTGAAGAAATCTTGCAAATTTTCCAAAAGCTTAATGTCGAGGAAGGCCTCACCATTATCCTCGTCACTCATGACTCCGGCGTGGCTCACCATGCGCGTCGCAGCATTCACATCCACGACGGCATGATCCAAACAGGTGCCTTCGCCGCCAACGATAGCTCGCAAAAATCGAAGGAGGTCTTGCCGTGAACCTGATCCAGATGAAATTTCATTCCCGAACCTTGCGAACGGCGTTTCATGCCCTCCGCCGCAACAAAATGCGGTCGGCACTGACCACTCTGGGTATCGTGATCGGAATCGCCGCCGTCATTGCCATGATGGAAATCGGAAATGGGTCTTCCAAAGCCATCCAGAGGACCATAGCGAGCATGGGAGCGGACATCCTGCTCGTTCTTCCCGGTGCGGTCGCCAGTGGTGGAGTATCTTTCGGAGGCGGAAGCGCGATGAATCTTACCCCGGAGGATATGGAGGCCATCATCCGTGAATGTCCCGCCGTACGCGCCGTGGCCCCGATTGTCCGTGCCCGAGGACAAGTGGTTTATGGGAATGTGAACTGGGTCCCGGCGAATATCAGTGGGACCACACCGTCCTTTTTGGACGTCCGTGACTGGGATGTGGGAGAAGGGGAACCTTTTACCGATCATGACGTCCGAACCGCCGGAAAAGTCTGTTTATTGGGCCAAACCATCGCACGGGAACTTTTTCAGGGAGATTCTCCCGTCGGCAAGGATATCCGTGTCTTGAACGTAACCGTTAAAGTCGTTGGTGTCCTGGCCCCCAAAGGAGCAAACATGGTGGGTATGGATCAGGACGATATCCTTATCGCCCCCTGGACGACGATCAAACGTCGGGTTTCCAGAGCGTCGACCAACCAGAACGTCGCCTCGGCCCAGAGTTCCACCAACCAGGTAAACACTCTAAGCGCCCTTTACCCCGGGCAGGTCAGTCTGTACCCCGCTCAGTCCCCAACCCAGGCCGCCAACACACCCCTGCCTGTGCGATTTACCAATGTGGATCAGATACTGGTCGCAGCACAATCTTCGACACAAATTCCTGCCGCCATCAACCAGATTACCCAACTCATGCGGGAACGCCACCGCATTCACGACGGCCAGACTGATGATTTTAACATTAGGAATATGACAGAAATGACCAAGGCACTGGCGTCCACCACGATACTGATGACCAGGTTGCTCCTGTGCGTGGCTCTTATTTCCCTCGTGGTCGGCGGAGTGGGAATCATGAACATCATGCTCGTCTCCGTTACCGAGCGCACACGAGAAATCGGTCTTCGGATGGCTGTGGGAGCGAGGGGCCGTGATATCCTACGCCAATTTCTCGTCGAAGCCGTGGTTTTATGTATGCTTGGTGGAACCTTCGGAATCTTGATCGGGCGGGGAAGTTCCATGCTGGTCCGGACCGTGTTGCACTGGCCGACGGAACTTTCGGTCGGAGCCATTGTCGCGGCCGTCGCCGTGTCGGTTACCGTCGGAGTTGTCTTTGGATATTATCCGGCATGGAAGGCTTCACGGTTAGACCCGATCGAGGCCCTGCGTTACGAGTAACAAATGCGCACGAGGATACAATTTTTAGCGAGTGGAGAATTTTCATGAATATACGACGCTTCGGGATCAACCTGATATGTATGGCCGCCGTCACTGGATGCTCCGTCGGCCCCAACTATCGGACACCCCAGACGCCGACCCCAAAAACATGGATCGGGGTCAAACCCGCTGGTCCCACAACCCGGCCGGCAGGACCAACGACACGCCCCGCCAACCTGGCCGCCTGGTGGAAATCACTGAACGATCCCATTCTTGATTCCCTGCTGGATGAGGCGATGAAAGCGAACCTCGATTTAAGAATCGCCACGGCACGTGTCCTTCAGGCCAGAGGCCAGCGAGGGATGGTCGCCTCGGCCCTGTGGCCCCAGCTCAATTCTTCCGCTTCACACAGGTACAGTGGTTCCAGCTTAAACGCCGGTTCCAAGCCGAAAAATCTGAGCTTGGCCAAACAGGCAAGAAACACCGCTGTCAACTCGGCACTTCAAGCAGTAACCGGGACCGCCGCTGCCCCTGTGAGTGTTGCCGGCATCATAGGCCAGGCCGTCACCAAGGAGGTCAACAACAAACTGCAAGGAACCATTAGCACTCCTCGCGACCAAAATACTTTTCAGGCGGGTTTCGACGCGAGTTGGGAACTGGATGTATTCGGAGGGACACGCCGCGCCGTGGAAGCTGCCGATGACACGCTGGCAGCGTCCGTGGAAATCCGCCGAGATGTGCTTGTTACCCTGCTCTCGGAAGTGGCGCTAAACTATGTGCAGCTTCGCGGGTCGCAACGCCGACTTGCCATCGCCCGCGCAAATATCCAGGTGCAAAAAGACTCGGTCGAAATAACACGGACGAAGTACAAAGCCGGGTTTACGAACGAATTGGACCTCGACCAAGCCGAAGCCCAACTCGCCACCACCCAATCGCAGATTCCCCTTCTGGAAACCGCGATCAAACAGGCCATCTACCAGCTCAGCGTGCTGCTCGCCCGACCACCGGGCGATCTGCTATCGAAGCTGGAAAAAGAAGGACCCATTCCTGTGGTTCCACCCGAAGTGCCGGTCGGGTTGCCTTCGGACCTGGTTCGACAGCGTCCAGACATTCGTGCCGCCGAACGCCAATTGGCCGCCGCCACCGCCCAAATCGGCGTGGCGACCGCGGATATGTTTCCCAAATTTTCAATCACAGGCTCGATCGGTCCGCAGGTCAGTAATATCAACCGCATCCTGGATCAGCAGAGTCTGGGATGGTCCATCGGACCCGGAATAACCTGGCCGGTCTTCGACGGCTGGCGGATTCGTTCAAATATCCAATTGCAGAACGCTTTCCAGGAAGAGGCCCTGGCGACGTATGAAAAAACCGTGCTTATAGCCTTTCAAGATGTCGAAAATGCCTTGGTCGCTTACACAAACGAACAGGTTCGCCATAAATCGCTCGTCAAGGCGGAAAATGCCAGCCGGAGAGCGACCGACCTGAGCAAGGAATTATACATAGGCGGCCTGACACCTTTCCTGAATGTGCTCCAATCAGAAGGCACACTCTACTCCACGCAAGACCAACTCGTTCAAAGTGAGACCACCGTGGTTACGAATCTGATCGCTCTTTACAAAGCCCTCGGAGGCGGCTGGGAAGCGCCGAAAAATGAAGCAGCGATTAACAACTAAAGCCTAATGCGACTTCTTTTCGACAAAGGAACCTCACTCTTGATAAAAGTAAGCTTACTCCTGGCGTTGTACATTTATCATCATGCAAAGGGTGAGAATCTGTGAAAAAATCAAACCGGGCGAAGGTCGAGCAATAAATGTTCCTGTTTTCGCGGTCAGATTTTCGGGTATCCCATAAGGAGGCGTTGAACGAGTTGTTCGTTCGGTCACTGGGTATCTTATCGTCGGATGGGTTGGTGACATTAAAACGGGTGGATCACGATGTAACGAAGGTTCGGGCGGATGCGAAGCTGGAGAGTTTTCGAAGTCACACGAGTTTGGAGAAACATTTGGCGGCGGCCCGCGAGCAGGTGAATCGCCTGGCCGATCCGAAAGGTCCAGAGACGACGGGCCGTCGTCGAAAGGCAAGCGAACGTTCGATTCGCGATAGCATAAAGATAAAAGAGGAATGACCAAGAGAAGCCTCCGCGTGGAAAAAACGCGGGATAGCTCCGGTTTT
>JBAZZQ010000079.1:0-13742 GCA_041658725.1 Phycisphaerae bacterium
AGATCGTTTGTTCCCCACGATCACATGCCGCCACGACCCGTTCCCGTAAATCCATCGAATATTGTTTCATTCCCCTTTCATCGGACAAATGTACAATAATTCTTGAATTGCTCTAGCACAGACATACAGTTTTAGGCGCACATCAAAATTATTCCACCCACGGTCGATCACCGGGCGTACCCATGTACGGATCGACCCATTTGATGTGCTTCAGTTCCTGGGACATAACGTCCGAAGATTGATATTTTTGGATCAGCGCGTCGAGTTGGGTGACGTGTTCCCGCTCTTCCATCGCCAGTTGGCCCAGTATCCATTGGAATTCCGGCTCGCGAAAACGAGTCAGTCCCACTTCGTAGTGCTGCCGGCACTGTTCGTCTGATATTTTGTGACGTTTCAAGAGTTCAAGAATGGAAATTTCAC
This sequence comes from Phycisphaerae bacterium, assembly GCA_041658725.1. Classification (GTDB taxonomy): domain Bacteria; phylum Planctomycetota; class Phycisphaerae; order JAAYCJ01; family JAAYCJ01; genus JBAZZQ01. Next base: position 421 of record JBAZZQ010000079.1, read on the forward strand.
GAGGTCTGGGGGCGACATTGTATGTGGTTTGCGATTCACCACCCAGGCTGCGAATACGGCTGGCCAGGGCTTCTTCGTGTTTCGTTTCTTCAAGTAAAAGTTTGTTCAAGTCGGCTTTAAGCTCTTCATCGGGTATGACCCGCATGTAGCTCTGCATTTCTCCGACGATATGATGCTCCATATTGAGGGCTTGGACCAGAAATTCGATCATATCGAAACGTCGCTCATTGGCGGCCAGGATATTTTGCAACGTCTCTCGGAGCTGATCGAGATTCTCTCCGGTGCGGGTAAGCGTATCGAGCAGATTCGATTCGCAAATACCATCCTGATCGTAGAGCGTGCGGCAGTTTTGTAAAATGACCAGCGTTTGTTTCAAATTGTCGTCTAATTTCTTAACCGCAAACGAAAATTGCATTTTTAAAACTCCTTCGTCGTTTTAATACGCATAAAGACTGCCATAAGGCCGTGTGCTGACCGGAATAATTTTGCGATACCGATCATAATCAAGTATATCCTCGGTGATTCCGAAAGTGCAGGCAAATTCATCGAGAATGGGCTTGAGTCGGTCGGTGTCTTCCTGCGTCAGCTCAAAATGATTTACTTCCTTGCCGAGAAAATTTTCATTAAAATCCCCGCGGATATACATCACTCCACCGTGCATTCCCGTTCCGCAATAATCGCCGACCACGCTTTTTTTCCGCGATTTGGTCAGTCCAAGCAAAATCAGGCATCCGCCCGCCTGATATTCACCGAAAAAATCGCCCGCGCATCCGCCGACGACCAGCACGGGCTGTTTGTCCTTAAACCCTTTCATGTGGATTCCCACGCGATAACCAACGTCGTCGCGAATAAAGATTTTTCCTCCACGCATCCCATAACCGACGACGTCGCCGGCTAATCCGCGAATGATAATCGTACCGTCATTCATCGTGTTGCCCACGCCGTCCTGGGCGTTATTCATAACCTCGATGGTCGGTCCTTCCATAAACGCGCCCAAATCTTCTCCGGTTACTCCTTGAATCCGAATCTTTACATCCTGGGCTTCGACCCCACCGCCGATGTACCGCTGGCCGTTGACGTTGACGATATTAATATCTTTTTCGCCCTTGCGAATCAACTCGCGGACCTGCTCATTGAGCTGGGCGTAATATACACCTTTTGCATCAATTGTCTTTGACATCTGTATTTACCTTACTCCGTCGTCTTCGTTTAGCAGTCGCCGGAACGGCGACTTTTGCATCTTACTCCACACTCAGCGAAACCGGTTCTTCATTCATTTTGGCGATAATCGGCCTGCCTGCCCGGGGTGCCCAAAGGCGATCAACCTCGGGACAAATTTCACGAATGGCCGCCTCTTCCGACGCCATGTAAGTCGTCTTATCGTGGGTGGCCACCACCAACGGCCGCAATTTTACCCGATCATTCAATCCGATCAATCCTTCCGAATAACCCATCAAAAACGCAAACGGACCATTCAAAGCGGCTGCCGAGTAAATCATCCGCAACTTCGTATAAAAGTTCTTTTGGGCGTCCGGCATCTGATCGATATCTTTCCAGAAGGGGGGGGCGAAAACGGCGGCGGCATGTTCGAAGCTTAGCTCATGTCGCCGAACCAACAGGTCCATCAGATACGCCACCACTTCCGTATCTGTCTGAAGTGTGCATTGATATCCGAACATTTCCAGATATCGCCGATTGGTCCCGTAGCTGGAAATCTCACCATTGTGCACAATCGACCAGTCAAGCAACGCAAAGGGATGCGCACCTCCCCACCAACCGGGGGTATTGGTCGGAAAACGGTTATGACCGGTCCAGATATAACCGTCGTACTCATCCAGTCGGAAAAAATCCGCAATATCCTCCGGAAAGCCCACCCCCTTGAACACGCCCATGTTCTTGCCGCTGGACACCACAAAGGCATGTTCGATATTCACATTGATGTGCATGACCACGTTCACCATATAATCGTTGTCGGAAATCGGCGGGAACCGATCTTTGGGCGGCAAAACAAAATATCTTTTGAAATAGGGATAGCTTGGAATAGCCGGCACTTCAAAAATCGAAATCGGTTCGACTTTATAAATGTCGAGTTTTGATTCCAGATATTTTTCGACTTCTGGCGCGTCGTCTTTGGTGTCGTACATAATATGCAAAGCGTATTTATCCGCCATTTCCGGATAAATTCCATACGCCGCGAATCCGCCGCCCAGACCGTTACCCCGGTCGTGCATATTGGCCATCGACTTGCGAATCACGGACCCATCGACGCGTTTTTTATCATGATGAATAAACCCGATCACTCCGCACGCGGAGATGTCTTTACCATAATGTTCAGGTCGTCGTATGAATGATTTACGAAGCATTGTGCGCCAACTCCATTTTCGGAAATCTAACCCGCGTCTGCCGTGTTCCAAACAACTTCATCCGTATTGCCATTGGCAGTGCCGCCGGACCGAAATCCGGTGAAAGCAACTTCTGCTTGAATGGACCCACATCGATTCTTTCCTCGATTAAATAACGAAACAATCCCGCTCGATCTATCGCCCGGAGAAACAGCGCCCCCGACAACCGATTATCTTCCAGCACGAGTTTCTTGTACGACCGATTCTTCGCATCCAGAACGCTCAGAACCTCCTGGCCTTCCTTTTCCTTTACATATCCATAGCTGATAATCTGCGCCGGTCCGAACTGCAGAGCGTTTAACGGAATACCACCGCGATATTCCGCCGGCATCCCTGCCATATTAAACCCCGCCACCGTACCCATTTCCGCCGCAATCGGAATCGTCGCCAGAACCATCCGCGAACCGCTGATCAATTCCTGGCCCTGGGCACAATCACCTCCGGCGTAAACATTTTCGATACTGGTTCGCGTCCGTTGATCGATCATTAACCCACGGTCGATGGTGATCCCGCTGTCTTTAAGCCATCCAACGTTTGGCCGCACACCGACCGCGATAACAAACAAATCCGCCGGAATAACTTTTCCGCTTCGCAGGCGCACCTCTTTTAATTTTCCACCCGCGCCCGCCAGCTCCGTTACACTGTCGGACAGGCAGAACTTTACCCCTTCATGCTCCACAATGCTCTGGATAATCCCTCCCGCCGTCTCGTCGCAAACCATCGGCAGAACGTAATCCGCCAATTCGATCACCGTCACATTTTTCTTGATCGTGGCAAACGCCTCAGCTGCCTGCACGCCGATCAGCCCTGCTCCCAACACAACCACATTGTTACATTTTTGACATAACTGTCCCAATTGATGGGCGTCGGCAAATTTGAAGAAGGTAAAGACCTGCTTCGGAAATTTATCCAAACCATCCATTCCCGGCGGAATAAATGGCGATCCGCCCACGCCGATAAAAAGACGATCGTAGTTGATCGCCTTGTCCTCAACCACCACCTCCCGCCGGTCGGGCAAAAGTTTGGTCGCGCGTTTGCCGGCCACAAGTTCGATATTCAAATAATCATAGTGATTTTCCTCGCGAAGATACATTTTCGACGGTTCAACCACACCGGCCAGATATTCATGGATCAAAGCCCGGCTGTAAAGCCGCTGAGTCTCCTCCCCGATCATCAATATTTCGCCGGTCCGATCCACTTTTCGAATCGTCTCTGCCGCGAAAATACTCGCAAAAGAATTTCCAACCAACACATATTTCATTTATCCGTCTCCGACTGAATTTCTTCCCGCTCTTCGCACACCAACGCCTGCGTCGGACAGATCGCCACACACGCCGGCGTGCTCCGCCCCGGACAAAGATCGCAATGATGATTAATCCCGTTGCAGGGAACGCCCGACACATTCTGTTTTTCAATATTGCGGGTAATTACCCCAAATCGGCAAGCCATCACGCACATCCAGCACCCGACGCATTTTTCCTCATCCACCATCGTCCGCCCCGAAGCGTCTTTATACAACGACCCATTCTTGCAAGCCAGCACGCAATCGGGAATCTCGCAATGCCGGCACATCGTCGAGGCAAAACTGGAATTATCAATCGACACCTTACACCGCGAAAGCGGCATAGGACGCTCTCCCGCCTTCGCGTCCGTCGGGTCCACGAAATTTCGCGCCCACTCCCAATTAAACCTCAATCCGTCCACGCAATACGCGCTAATCGGATTTTGACTCCGCGAGTGTTGAACAATACACGCCACCTCGCAAAGGTGACAATTGATACATCTATTAGGAACCGGATAAACAACTTTCATGGTCTGACCTTTTTTCTCGTTTAGCAGTCGCCGGTACGGCGACTTTTCCACTTCACACTCCCGCTTGTTTAATTCCCAGCACTTTCAATTCTTCCGCATTCATTCCCACACCGCGAAGCTTGAGCTTGTTCCCCTTTAAAGATTCAATGGAATTCAAACCCATTAAACCCAGCATTTCCTTGATCTCATGCGACCAGGCACGCAGCAGGTTATACAATCGTTCCGCCGCCATGTCCGCCGGAAGTCTCGGCAGCAAATCCGCGCGATTGGTCGTGATTCCCCACGTGCATTTCCCACGATGGCATTGTTGGCAAAGCGTGCATCCGACCGCGAGCATGGCTGCGGTCCCGATATAAACCGCGTCCGCCCCTAACGCAATAGCCTTGACCACGTCGGCGGAGCTTCTGATCCCACCCGCCGCGATCACCGAAGCAAGATGGCGAATTCCTTCCTCACGTAGCCGCTGGTCCACCTGGGCAAGCGCCACTTCCACCGGAATTCCCACGTGGTCGCGGATAATCGTCGGGGCCGCACCAGTTCCGCCGCGAAAACCGTCAATCACAACCACATCCGCCCCCGCCCGAACAATTCCGCTGGCAATCGCTGCGACATTATGGACCGCCGCGATCTTAACCGATATCGGAACCGTATATTCCGTCGCCTCCTTCAACGCGTAAATCAGCAGCCGCAAATCCTCAATACTGTAAATATCATGCTGAGGAGCCGGACTGATCGCGTCGGAACCTTCCGGAATCATCCGAGTGCGAGAAATCTCCGCCGTTACTTTTTCCCCCGGCAAATGCCCGCCGATTCCAGGTTTCGCACCCTGACCGATTTTTATCTCCACCGCGGCGGCGCTCTTGAGATATCTGGCGGAAACCCCAAACCGACCCGAAGCCACCTGGACAATCGCCCGTTTACTATATTTATAAAAATTCGGATGAAGCCCGCCTTCGCCCGTATTAAAATACGTTCCCATTTCACTGGCTGCCCGCGCCAGACCTTCCTGAAAATTATAACTGATCGCACCAAAACTCATCGGGGCAAAAATGATAGGAATCTCACATACATAATTCGGATAGTCTTTGGTCGATAACTTCGAGCTATCCCCCGCCGCGAAACGCTCGGGTTTACGTCCTATAAAGGTCCGCAATTCCATCGGCTCGCGTAAGGGGTCGATGGACGGATTGGTCACCTGCGAAGCATCGATCACCATCCGATCAAAATAGGTATTGTAATAAAGGTCATTACCGCACCCGGTCAAGAGCACCCCTCCGCTGTCCGCCTGCTTATACAGTCCGGTAATCTGCTTGTAATTCCAGTTTTGATTGTCCCGAAATCCCGAACCATATTTTTTGATTTGAATACACTGGGTAGGGCACATCGACTCGCATCGCCGGCAATTCACGCAGTTTTCATGCCGATTATAAACAGCGTTCCTGTTCGGATCGTAATAAGTCGAGTCCCATGTGCACTGCCGCACACAGACCAGGCAGCGAATGCACTTGCTGTCGTCACGATCCACGCGGTATTGAGGCAAACTGGAAAAATACTGCTCGCGCTTCAATCCGTGCAGCCCCAGACCCGTCGGATCGGGTTCTTCGTAATACTGCCGTTCGACGGCACCAACCTTCGCGATGTCTTGCATTGTCTCTACCGTCCTAAAATTACACCCTTTAAAAAAAGAAAACTATCGGATTTTAGAAAAAAATATTTCATTAGTCAAACTAAATGTTCTTATAAACATAATAAGGTATCCTAATAGTACCACTCTTATTTAGCAGGCGGGCTTGCCCGCCACGTGAAGACATTGCATACTCCATTATGAATCATCGTCATGCTTGATCGAACGCTGAAATATTAATATTCTTCAATAAGCTATTGAAATAGTCTTTTTTTCTCGATATAATAATTAGTTTCAAGTCCGGTCATAACAAGGGGCTGGTCGTAAATAGTATTTATAAAGGATTTTAGTGTTTCATGATATCAGCTGACAAAATTCGCAATCTGGCGATTATCGCCCATATCGATCACGGCAAGACCACATTGATTGATTCAATTTTCCGCGACGCCCATGTCTTTCGTAAAAACGCGAGAGTGGAAGAGCGCGTGATGGACAGTTACGATCTGGAGAAGGAACGCGGGATCACCATCCGGTCCAAACACTGCACGGTCCAGTGGGACGATTACCTGATCAACATTATCGACACTCCGGGACATGCCGATTTTTCCGGCGAGGTGGAACGTGTCCTTTCGATGGTCGATTCGGTTTTATTGCTGGTTGACGCCAACGAAGGTCCGATGCCCCAGACACGCTACGTCCTGATGCGTGCCCTTCGATTGGGATTAAAACCCATCGTGATTATCAATAAGGTAGACCGCCCTAACGCCGACCCCGCCGGTGCCCTGGACAAGACCTTCGATCTATTCATCGAACTGGGCGCGACCGACGGACAATTGGACTTCCCCGTGCTGTACGGTTCAGGCCTTGACGGCTGGCTCGTGCGGGACCTCGAAACGCAGGAGCATAAAGGGATGAAAGACCTTTTTGAAACGATCATCGCCGACGTTCATCCTCCGATAGTGAATCCTGACGACGCTTTCCGAATGCAGATTTGTTCGCTCGCATGGAACGATTACATCGGCAGAATTGGATGCGGACGTGTCCTTTCCGGCAAACACCGGGTGGGCGAGGAGTTCGTCCGGACCTCCGCGAAATGGTTGGGCTACGACAAGAAAGATTGGGCAGTTACCGGAACGAAGCTGGAAAAATCAAGCCACCTGTGGGTCACCCGCGGCTTGGACCGCAAGGAAGAGGAAGAAATCTCAGCCGGTGATATCATCTGGATTTCCGGTCCGGAAGATATCAATATCGGAGATACCTTTTCGTCCCCCATCGTGGAAAATCCTGCCCTGCCGCCTCTGGAAATTGAAGAACCGACGGTTTCCATGTTTTTCCTCGTCAATACCGGGACGTTTGCCGGCGAAGATGGAAATGCCGTCACGCTGCGCCAGATCAAGGATCGCCTGGAACGCGAACTTCGCGTCAACGTCGCCCTTCGCGTGGAAGACCTTGGCCGATCCGACGGCGTCAAAGTCTCAGGCCGTGGCGAATTGCATTTGTCGATCCTGATCGAAGAAATGCGCCGTGAAGGAATGGAACTTTGTGTCTCACGGCCCGAAGTCATTACCACCAGAGACGACCAGGGCCATTTGCTTGAACCCATGGAAATGCTCGTGGTTGATATTCCGGAAATATACCAGGGCATCCTGATCGAAAAAATCGCCAAGCGAAAAGGTGAACTGGTCTCGATGCATAATGCCGGGACCGGAATTATCCGGTTCGAATATAAAATTCCCACCCGCGGCCTGATCGGCTACCGCGGGGATTTCCTGACCGATACACGAGGGTTGGGCATTATGTCTTCGCGATTCATCGGGTATGGCCCCTGGTGCGGTGAAGTGACCAGCCGAACCCGTGGTTCCATGGTCAGCATGGATACCGGAATGATCACGGGCTATTCCTTGGATAATCTCCAGGTCCGCGGCTCCCTTTTCGTTTCGCCGATGGAGCGGTGTTATGCCGGAATGATTATCGGGGAGAATTCCCGCCCTGAGGATATGCCCTGCAATCCCACGAAAAAGAAACACATGACCAACCACCGAGCCGCCGGCAAAGATATGGCGATCATGTTAAAAGTCCCTCGGAAATTTTCCCTGGAAGCGGCCTTGGAATGGATCGCCGAGGACGAACTCGTCGAAGTAACCCCCAAAACCGTCCGCGTACGAAAACACATACTGTCAGCGGATGCGAGAAAACGCGCGGACCGAAGAACCGTTGCCCTCGCCAGTTAACGCTCAGAAAAAAGGGATATCAGAATATGTCCACTACCCGGCTTCCTGAAGATGTCAGTGAATGGAGCGTTCCATTGCGTTTCTGGTGGGGGAAAGTGGCTCGCTATTAAAAAGGTGATGGAGGTACAGGATGGCCAGAAAAAGAATTTTAGCGTTAATTAGGTCTCCATTTGGAATAACAAAAAAAATAGTTCGTCGATTTGTTTTTCGACTAAAAGGAGTACATTTTGGCAGCGGCCTTTCATTTGAAGGTCAGGTAGAAATTGGAGCAGGACATAGAATCTGGCTTGGGCAACGAGTGAGGCTTGGTAGAGATATTTATCTTGGAGCCTGGTCAGTCGGAGAACTTATAGTCGGCAATGATACCTATATTGGCAGGAACAGCATTATTTTGGCTCATCAGTCTGTAAAGATTGGGAATGACTGTCTTATTGCTCCTGGCTGTCATATAACCGATGTAAATCATGGCATAGCATCAGGAGAACTGATACGAAAACAACCTCTTAATTCTAACCCCGTCAATATCGGTAATGATGTCTGGATTGGTGCTGGCTGTTCAATACTGCCTGGAGTAACTATCGGCGATGGTGCAGCAATTGGAGCAAGAGCTGTTGTAACTAAGGATATTCCGGCCAATGCAATAGCTGTTGGGGTGCCAGCCAAGGTGATTAAGTCTCGTGAGGGAAAGTAGCAGCCATTGAACAGATTGTTTTTCGAAACACAAAACCAAAAACACAGTTATGTTGGGCGGGTGGTTCCGGTAATGTGGGACAGCCACTTGGTATCTATCAAATTAAAAAACCTCTTCCGATTTGCTTTTACCGAAATATGTGTCATAATTAAACTGGAAGGACCGTACAAAGGCGGTCCCTCTGTGCTGCTTGGACCGTACAACAAAAATCCGCTCCGCCGTTTGTACCAATTGTACAATTCACCCAGATAAAATGAAATTCGGTCTAAAAACGGTCAAATTTTGGTTTAGTTTTGTGTTTAAAGGCCGGGACAGTCGCCTATTTTCTATGCCCGGAATTTTGTCGCCTGCCCATTACATTAAAAAAAAAGGCAGGCGTCTTTGTTGACGCCTGCCCTTTTCTTCATAGATTAATTTACGAAAGTGATCTGGCCGAATCGTTTGTTTTTATCTTCGACCACCTCGTCCACCGCGGTCGCCGCCGCCACGGCGTTCGCCGCGATCTTGCCGGTCGCCTCGATCTCGCTCAGGACGGCCTTCGGAATCGCCTGCGGATTCCTCGCCCTCAGCTTGGGGGTTCATGGCTTTCATGGATAATTTTATTCGGCCCTGGTCGTCGATTCCGATGACTTTTACTGTTACCTCATCGCCGAGGTTCACGACTTCCGTTACCGAGCCGATATACTTGTTTGAAAGCTCGCTGATATGGCACAAACCATCCTGACCGGGGAGAACTTCGATGAAGGCTCCGAAATCCTTGATGGAAATGACCTTGCCGGTGTACACTTTTCCGACCGCGATTTCCTCGCACATCTTTTCGATCTCTTCTTTGGCCAGCAGGGCGCCTTCCCCGCCTGGGCTGGAGAGGTAAATCGTTCCGTCATCTTCGATTTCAATGGTGGCTCCGGTTTCTTCCTGGAGCTTGCGGATCATCTTACCACCCGGGCCAATGACCTTACCGATTTTCGCGGGATCGATTCGGATGGTAATCAGTTTCGGGGCATAAGTGGAAATGCTCGGTCGATGCGTGGCCAGGGTTTGAAGCATGATACCGAGAATTTTCAGACGGGCGGTTTTCGCTTTTTCCAGGGTCGGGGCGATGAGGTCGAACGGCAGGCCTTGCATTTTCAAATCCAGCTGAATTCCCGTAATGCCTTTTTCCGTACCGGCGACTTTGAAATCCATATCGCCGTAGTGGTCTTCGTCGCCGATGATATCGGTCAGGAAGACTCTTTTTTCCGAGTTTGAAACCATGCCGATGCTGATTCCCGCCACGGGGGCGGTAATGGGCACACCGGCGTCCATGAGTGAAAGCGTTCCGCCGCAGACGCTGGCCATGGAACTGGAACCGTTGGATTCGAGAATATCCGAAACCAGTCGGATGGTATAGGGGAAGTCTTCCACTGCCGGCAAAACCTGCGCCAGCGAGCGTTCTGCCAGAGCGCCATGACCGATTTCCCGCCGTCCGGGACCACGAACCGGTCGGACCTCGCCGACGCTGAACGGTGGGAAGTTGTAATCGAGCATGAATTTTTTGCTGTATTCTTCAGCCAGACCATCGACAATTTGTTCGTCGTCGGTTGTGCCGAGGGTCGTTGTGACCATAGCTTGGGTTTCACCTCGGGTAAAGACAGCCGACCCGTGAGTCCGAGGCAGCATTCCAACTTCGCAGGTGATAGTACGAACATCGTCATATCCTCGGCCGTCGGGGCGTTTGCCTTCGAGGATCAATTCGCAAACGATTTTTTCCTCGAAATCTTCAAACGCCATTTTTGTATAGATTCTCAAGAGGGCATGATTTTCGGCTGACACGGGGGCGAATTTCGCGATGGCCTGGTCGCGTAGTTCCTTAATTTTGGTATTACGCTCCTGCTTCATAACCGTCTGTTTGGCTTGGCGAAGCGGTTCGCGGAAATCGGTAAATAACTGGGTGATGATATGATTGTATTCCGGAGGCATGACGGGAACCGGCTGCTTGACCGGCTTGACCTGGCTCGTCAGTTCATCGATCATTCCACAGATGGTTTTGATGTGTTCGTGCCCGAATTTCATGGCTTCAAGGACAACGTCTTCCGAGCAGGACTGGCAACCCAGCTCGATCATATTGACCGAATCCTTCGTGCCCGACAGGACCAGGTCCATATCGGAAAATTCCAACTGGCTGTGAGTGGGATTAAGAACGAATTGCCCTTCCAGCCGCCCGACTCGGACAGCCGCGATCGGTCCCATGAAAGGGATGGGTGAAATGGATAGAGCGGCCGATGAGGCGATTATGGTGAGAATATCAGGATCGTTCTGCTGATCGGCGGAAAGAACCATTCCCATGATCTGGACTTCGTCAAAATAGCCTTTTGGGAATAATGGCCGAATGGGTCGGTCGATCATCCGCATCGTGAGAATTTCTTTGTTCGTTGGTCGGCCTTCACGCTTGATAAAACCGCCCGGAAACTTTCCCGCCGCCGAGGTTCGTTCCCGATAATCGACCGTCAAGGGGAAAAAGTTATCCTCCTCGGGCTCGGAAGGGGACGAAACCACGTTTGATAAAACAACGGTCTCTCCATACTGTACCATTGCACTGCCGTGTGCCTGGCGTGCAAACCTGCCGGTTTCAATCGATAAGATTTTCCCGGCAATTTCGCGTTCTACTCTTAAAACTGCCATTTTACTACACTCCCGCACGTTTTCTCGTGCTTCTAACGTATATGCTTCATCTTTAATATTAATTTAGCTGATAACGACATGCGGACGGGCTTATTTTTACAATAAGACCGTCCGCGGTGATATCGACTGAAAATTATTTTCTCAACCCTAAGCTGGTGATAATCTTGTGATATCTTTCCAGGGAATTTTCCCGCAGATATTTGAGCAAAGCATTTCGCTTGCTGACCATTATGATCAATCCGCGTCTGGAAGAATGATCCTTAACATGATCGCGCAAATGCTCGGTCAGGTGAGAGATACGGGTGGTCAGAACAGCAATCTGCACTTCAGGCGAGCCGCTGTCGGTGTCATGTATTCGGTACTGCTCGCGGGCTTGTTTTCTTTTTTCTGTCAAAATCTCCATACGTTCAACAACTCCTCTTATGATTTTTATGTGGTTTTCTCGGGATTCTCTAATTTTTTATCTTCCTGGGCTTGCGTTAAAAAGTTTTTGACGGCGGTGGTCAATTTTTCCATACGGAACGGTTTGTTTATATAATCATTTACTCCGAGACTCTTGGCATAGTCTTTATGCCGTTGTCCCGTGTTGCCGGTGACCATGATGACATAAGGCCGTTTCGATTTCAATCGTTCTCTTCGCTGGCGAATTCGTTCCATGACCAGGAAACCGGATTTTTTCGGCAGCATCATATCCAGAACGACGACGTCGGGATCGATTTTATCGACCTTGTCGACGGCCTGATTTCCGTTGGTCGCGCGGTCCAGTATAATTTCCTTCATCGGCCGAAACGCGGATTCCATCGCGAAGAGAATTTCTTCATCGTCATCCACAAGCAATACGTTCGCTTTATTTTGTTTTTCTTCTGAGCCTTCGGTCATCAGACACGCCCTCTCTATTTTAAGGCAAACTGATAATATAGACAATCCGATCCTGGTTGTCAAACATTATATGGTTTCTTTTTTTTTCTCCAAACCAACCCTTATCATCCTATTCTGGGACAGCGGTTTTTCGTTTTCGAGTTTCGCCGATAGATGATTTTTCCTGTGCGGAGAATTTCTCCCAGGAAGGATATACGGCTGGAAGTTTGTAGCTTGAGTGGATGAAATCCTATAGCCTCGATCATCGGTTCGGTGTTCCATTTCGCCTCCGATAATACACCCGAAAATTCACGATGTTTCGGGGGACCGAAAGCTTCGGAAAAGACAGCCAGATCGATGTCAGAATCCTCCCCGGCCCGGCCTCGGCGATAGGAACCGTACAAAATAATCTGATCCACCGGTACACCCAACCGTTCCAGCTCAGCGGCGTACCGTTTGACGGCAAAAATTATTTCAGTTCTCTTTTTAGCCATTGTGCAAACTTCCTCGTTCTCTCGTAAAGGTTTGTGGACCGTTCGGGGGTCAAGGTAGACGCCAAGGCGCGACGACCGTCGGGATAGCGCGTCACCACGCCCATATCGTCAAGTTCATGGATCAGTTTTTGGTGTCCGGTGGGAATGGACAAAGTCGCTCGTGTGGCCAATCCGATTAAGCTATGAATTTTGGGTGGTTCGATACCGAGCCGTTCGATAATCGCCGCCTTGAGTAGTTTCTCGATCGTTAAATGACACATGAAAACGACGAAGAAATAACGCTTGCTTTCCAGCATGGCCTTGGCGGATTCCCGATCGTAGTCGGCGTCCTCAACCCATAATTTTGTTTCAGGTTTCATATGTGGGTGTTCTCTCCAATTATTGTACGAATGTAGATGAATTTCGTCAATTTGTTTTCTGGATTGAGCTTTTTGCGATGTTGATTTTTTTCGATCGGCTTTGGGGTTTCCTAATATATGTTTAAGCCCTGCAGGTTGCATAACGACAAGGTTTCGCAGCGTCTAAACTGTTAGCTGCCTATTTTTCAGC
>JBAZZQ010000080.1:0-11903 GCA_041658725.1 Phycisphaerae bacterium
TTCATCGAACGCTCCTATTTTGCCGGTTTTTAGCTGTTCCATCAGCCTTTCCTGCAATTTAGAGCGCCGATAAAAAAACGCAACCCCTTATTTCAAAAAATGTTAAATTGTTTTTCAGGGACGACTACTTAAAGTTCGGATCGGCGGCATTGTGAGTGAGCGTTAAGTCATTGAACGGCTTTGTCATTTTCTCCTTTCCAAGAAATTTGTGCAATGTATCTATTATTAACCTCCGGATCGAAGCCGAAGCACAATATGCTTTCGTTCATCCGCGGTTCAAACGGTGCTTCAGGTACTCAATATATTCGATGAAGTTCGACCAAGAGACATCTGGCGGCACCGAATGGTCCAGCTCCGGGATATAACCGCCGTCCTCCACCAGCGGCATGAGCCGGTCAATTTCCCGGCGCATCACCTCGCCGCCGGGTTTCAGGGTACGCTTGTCGATTCCTCCCATTAAGATGAGGCTGTGCCCGTATTCCTTTCGGACCGCCCGCACGTCCATCCCGGACTGCACTTCAAACGGCCAGAGCATGTTTAGCCCAGAGTCCAGCCAGACGGGAATCAGACCGTCAATGGCGCCGTCGCTGTCCAAGCCGATGTACTTGATCCCCCGGCTCTTGAGCCAGTCGTTGACGCGCCGATAATACTTCAAGGCGAACTTGCGGAACAGGTCCGGGGCGACGAGCGGTCCGTGGTTATATGCCATGTCTTCCCAGTACCAAAAGGCGTCAAACGTCGTATATTTAAGCACTTCGTTCGTGATGCGAATGATGGATTCGGCTCGCTCGTCCATCATGCGCTCGACGAGAACGGGGTTGTCGTAAAAGGCGTAGCTCAAGCCTTCCAGCCCCAGCATGTTCCGCAGCGGACCGAAAAAGCCGCCCCACCGGTCCGCCCAGCACAGCCGCGGATGTTCATCATTGACCGCCAATTTACCGGTTTCCCGACCGGCCGTCGCCAAATTGACTCCACCGGCCACGCTAGCGAGGCCGCTGCTGGCCACCGCGGTTTTCCAGCTTTGGGGAAAGCGTTTTTCCGGATTAAGCGTCAGGTGCTCCGCGACGAATTGCTCGAATTCCTCCGCTGTCTCCACGGGAAACTTCACGAACTGAGGCATGCTGGTGTCCGTGTGCAGCTTGAGTTCCCGCATGAGGATGCCTTCATGGTTGATGTAGAGCCGGGTCGTGTCGTTTTCTTCGATCAGTTTGTATTCAAATTCCGGTACCGGACCATACCACGGATCCACGCGCAGCAACCGGTCCAGGCCGAATCGCTCCGGCAACCCTTCGCCGTGCCAGCCCAGGTCCGGCCCATCATAACCCTGCGTTCGCCAGATCGCGCCGGTCTCCGGCCAGATAAACGCGAAAGCCCTATTCCAGGGAAGGTCCACGGTTTGAAAATCAAGGGTCTTAAGGAAACGTTCTCTCTAAGTCATTTTTCCTCCAGCTTACAAAAGTTCCCGCCGAAGCAAGGTGTTCTTCAATCTGCCCAAACCATTCCGACAATCGTTCATTTCGTCAGTATTTTCCGTATCGGTGGATCGCATTGATCATGGTGATGAAATTATCGTGGGGGATGTAGTTGACGATGGAGTGGCTGGAGCCAGCGATCCATCGACCGCCGGGCTTCAGAACGTCCATGTGAGCCTTGACGTCTTTTTCAACCTCGGCGGGGGTCCCGGTCGCCAACGGCCATTGCAAGTCGATGTTTCCGTGGAGCGTCACCCGATGGCCGTAACGTTTTTTAAAATCCCGGTAGTCCACGCCCGAGGTGTCCATCGGTGTCACACAGCTTACACCCATGTCCAGGAGCATCTCCATCGCGTCGTCCACTTTTCCATCGGAATGAAACAGGATGGGAATATTTGCCTCCCGGGCCGGGGCCATGATCCGGTCGAAGTGAGGCCGCCAGAATTTCTCAAAAAGTTCGGGCCGGACAAAGAGCCCCGTGTTGAAGGCAAAATCGTCGGCCAAAAAGAAAAAGTCCACCCCTTCCCGAACCGTCCGGCGGGCCAATTCGGAAAAATAATCCGCGGATTTGGCCATCAACTCGTGGAACAGGTCCGGTTCTTCCACCATCAGGATCATACAGTCGTGCATGCCGATGACGAATTCGTAGAGGGTTTGGAAAATGGAGCAGCCGCAGAAAATGACGCCGATCCCGGTCCCTTTCGCGGCGGCCACATACTCACGAACGTACTGAAGGCGTTCCTCGATATCCGCCTCATTGGGCCACATCACGCGCTGGAGGTCTTCGCGGGACTTGAAACTCCGGTCATTCAAGAGACCGATCGTTCCGTCGGCTTTACGGGTTTTGATCGGCGTCCAGAGGTTTTCCAGGGCGATCGCGTCCTGGCCGATGATCTTGCACAACTCGATGTAATCCTTCGGATACATCGGGCGCACCCCCTCGGCGGCCTCAGAGCCCTTGCCCGGATTGCCCCCGACCCCGAGGGTGTTGCCCGCCTTTCGGCCGAGCAGCTTTTCCACGTGCTGATCTTCGATCAGGATTTCGAAGTTCGGCACGCGATCCGTATTCTCACCCCGCAAGCAGGCCCGGAGACGGGCTTTGTCCGACTCGCCCACAAACGGTTCCAGTTTAGCCATGGATCACGCTCCTTTCTGAATCCAGTGTCTCACGCCAAGTAGAAGTACGGTTCCAGCCAAGTCACTCCGCCCTTCTTCAAGTCTCCGCCGCCTTCAATGAACTCGGCCATCTTCTCCTGCCAGCGACGGTTGACGTCGGTTTGGCACATCCGGCGAAGGGCCTCATCGGGATCGTCGGCTTCGAAATACCCGACCGCCAAACCGTCCTTGCCCATGAACAGCGAATAGTTCCGAATCCCGGCCTCGCGAATGGCTTCGAGCAGTTCCGGCCAAACCTTGTGGGCCGCCAGATACGCCTCGATTTTGTCTTTTCGGATCCGCAACGTAAAGCACACTCGTTTCATGTCAGAGCACCTCCCGTAGAGCTTTCAGAAAACGGTAATCACAGAAATCTGACCGCAGCAGCCGGTCCACCGGGGCGTCGGTCGAGTTGGTCAGCGCCTGTGGATCGATGTTGATATATTTGTCCATTCCTGAAACCTCCAAAATTCAAAACGTTCCCCGCGGCATATCAATACCCGGTTTGTTGTTCAAAAAGTTCTTTAAATGTTTTGTATATGATGGCTTCTGCTGTTTCATCAGGAATGGCAAACTCCTTCTGGACATTCATCTTTCCTGATTCGTTATCCCTTTTATGCTCATGTGCGGGCATCAGGTATGATAGTTCGTCGTTACACAGGGAGTCCACCCATGTATGTTTGAAAGGGCTCGCCTGTCTCAGATTTAAAGCAATCTCATTAAATACCTCTCCGCAGAGTCCGAGAATTGCAAAATCTCCGATTCTAATCAGCTGCAATTCCGAAAAAACGCCTTTTTCATCCTGTTTGCCTCCGGTAACCCCGCGACCGTGAAGATAGGTTTTTGCACGTATAGGCAACGGCTGTTGCAAGGTGAAATATACCTCCTTAATTACTGAAGAAACCACATCCGCCTTAAACGGTTCAAGTTTCCGCCATATTTTTTTCATCCCGTCATAAAGCATTTTCCCCGCAACTGGGACCAGCGCCGCCGCTTCATCCGGCGAGAGAGCGTGCTCAAAGAGGCCCGCTGGATGTACATCGCCTTCCGTACCCGCCATAAGAGAAAACACAAACCCTTTTCCCATCTCATGTTCTATATTTTCCGCCGCCCACCCGAAGAAATCGCTGTCCAGCGTTGTTCCGCACATGGCCAGTGCATTGTGGCATCCGAAATTCCCCAGCCCGCATATCGGCTTACCGTCCATATCTTCGAATACAGCGATGCGCAGGGCGTCGTCAAAAGGTTGCTGTGATTCAATCTGGTCCTGACGTATATCCTTGATGCCCAACTGGACGTTCAAGCCCTCTACGCTTCCGTCTTTCATTCTGACACGGGGATTTCCAATCCCGGGCACGGAGATTTGGCCAATCTTTCCCCGTGCGGGTTTAAGTCGGCTGTCCGCGAGAAATACAGCGCTTGCCGCGTAACGGTAAAGCATATCGAGATATGCCTGCGTTTCATCGCTCAGCTTTTCGTATTCTATCATCACGCCGCCGGTATCATACGGGTCGTCATAGTCAATTACTTTTGCCGACGAATGGGTATGGGTGGCACATATCATGATGTTTTCCGCCGGTATATCGGTCCACTTGCTGGCCAGATTTCTTATGCCCGTTGTGATATTGGGAAAGAACTCGCTTATGTCAAGCAGAACGATCGCCGCTTTGTTTTTGCCGTCGCTAAACACGGTCGCCCTGGCGCACAGTTCTCCGATAACGTCCGTGGCAAGACCTTTGGCCCCCAGCCTTCTTGCCTGGTCCAGAGGCGGAGTAATATTGTACTGTGCAGATCCAATTTTTAGGTTTGTTTCCATGCGTGTTCCTTTCTCGAACGAAATAATAACTTTAAACTCAATATCCGGCTTGTTTGTCTACCAGCCCTAAGAGCGTTTCGCCCCGGCTATACCGACGCAGGTTTTCGCAAAACGTTTCAATACTGCGTTCCATCTGCTCGCGCGATACGGTGCGATGAAACGAAAGAATCAGATTGTCCAAATCCCATAACGGCGAATTCACCTCCGGGACCATCTGCAAGCTGGCGCCGGCGATCCGCCGCGATTGCAAAGCCCGTGTCAATGCTGTGAGATCATAAATGGCTGGCCGACCCGAGACATCAATAAGATAAGCGCTCGGTTTCATCGTAGTCAGCTCATGTTCACCGATCATGCCGTGGGTCAGTTTCGTCAGCGGTACAGCCACCACGATGTAATCAGATGCGGCGAGCAATTGCACAAGCCGGTCTGACGGGTACCATTGATCCACCAGATCGACGTCCTTTCGCGGTTGAGAA
Organism: Phycisphaerae bacterium; assembly: GCA_041658725.1. Taxonomy (GTDB): domain Bacteria; phylum Planctomycetota; class Phycisphaerae; order JAAYCJ01; family JAAYCJ01; genus JBAZZQ01. Next base: position 4,920 of record JBAZZQ010000080.1, read on the forward strand.
GCCATGGCGAGGACCTTCATCTGGAAACAGCGGCAACGTTTCGCAATTTCGACACCCATGCTCCCCAGACCGACAATGCCTACCGTTTTCCCGTATAGTTCGGTCGGTTCGGATGCCACAAAAGTCCTTTGCGGTCGCTGACGGATATCGTACTCCAGTCTCCGGGAGAAGGCAAGCATCACGCCCATCGCATATTCGGCGGCGGGAAGGCTGAAGTTCCCCTTCAGAGACGTGAGGGGGATTGGACTGACGACGAACTCAGGGAATAAAAGACCGTTGATCCCTCCTGAAAAAGCCTGCACCCAGCGGAGTTTTTTTGCCACCCGTAGCATCTCGGCATTCCAATTAGCCACACAGACGATCTCGGCATCCGGCAGGAGCTTTAAAATCTCGGCAGGATCGTCGGAAACCTGGACTTTTAACCCTTCGACTGCGTTCTGAATACGGTCGAGGCTAAAAGGTGGTTTCCAGGTAAACAATAGGTTCGTCATCATTTCCTCCTCCGGCATACTTTTTTCCCAGGATAAAACCTGTCCAGTTTCTTGATTGCGGTGTGAACGAAATTGCCCACGCCAAGCCCGGGTGAGTCGGATAGCTGCAAGTAACCGTCTTTCAACACGGGAGGATACTCCACAATTTCATAGTTGTTCAACCAGATTTCATCGTATAGTCGCTTACTCCCGCCAAGCGATTCCATGCAGGGATACTCGATCATATCCCCGTTTTTCAGCGTGGCCAGGAGCTGGATGTGAGATGCAACCGTCATTGCCGTCCAGGGTCCGTGAGGCACGCATAGAATACCGGCGTTGCCCGCTTGTTGCGCCACCTCGTGAAACTGTGTAATTCCCATCTGTGCCGCATCCGGCTGCACGATATCCAACGCGTGGCATTCAATAAACGAATTAAATTGGTACGTAGTTGTCAGACTTTCGCCGGAGGCGATTTTGATGGCCACCGCTTCAGACAATTCACGGAAACCGTTAACGTCATGCGGTGGTAACGCTTCTTCAAAGAAGTAGACGTCGTATTTCTCGAGGATTTGAGCCGCATGGATAGCTTTTTGCGCGTTCCAGCCTTCGGTCCAGTAGGGAGGCGAGCCAAAATCCATCATTAATCTTGTATGCGGACCGATCGTCTCACGTATAGCGGCGAGGTTTTCCTCGTCCTCACGCGCGAAGTAGTTGCCCCAGCCGTATTTAATCGCCTTAAACCCCTGGTCAAGACACCAGCGACACTCATGCACCAGTTGTTCCTTAGTCTTCTTGACCCAACAGGAATAATCCGGTCGTGCCTCCGACTCCACGGTGAACAACGTTGCGCTGGCATAAGCCATAACCTGCCGTTGCACCGCCCCACCCAGCAACTGGTAGACCGGTTTTCCCTGCGCCTTGCCCGCAAGATCCCATAACGCCATGTCAATCGCCGACATCGTGTTGACGGCAAGACCACCCTCAGAACCGCGACCACACCGGGCCTGCCATTGAATGAACATTTTCTTCCACAACCGCAAGGGATCGCAAGGGTCTTCTCCGACAATCAAACTGCGCAGCGATGGATCGCCGTGTTCGATGATCGGTTTCACAATCACCGCCGGAGCACTCGTGGAACCGATACCGACGAGCCCGTCATCCGATTCTACTTCGACATAACTGAGATAACCATTCTTGGGTCCCAGCACCCTGATATCAGCTATTTTCATTTAACCTCCCTTACAAAAAAATCGACCGCTCTCTAAATACTTACCGTCTGTCGCCATTTCTTAAATGTTTCTGGCCGCTATTCGTCAAATTTGAAGGAATAGATGTCGGCGTCGCTCATGATTATTTCCATTGTAACCGGCTTGCCGGAAAGCGATGCCGCGTCGCCGTTGTCAAAGACGACCGTTCGATCAAGGCTGTCACCGAACATCTCCATGGAGACAAGCTCGTTATCTTCGCCGGTGAGTTTAATCTTGACGTACCCGGCGGAGGAAGTCGCAAAGTTTATCGATAATTTGCTGCCGTTAAATACAAACGGCTTGGTAACCACCTTCGAAGAAGGGAACCATCCCGGTTTGTATGTTGCATGGTAAGATACGAATCCGTCTATTCTCATGGTGTAGCGTCGCAGCTTGGCGGGTATCATGCCCCACTGATTTTCGGCCACATACAACGAAAACTCGTTTGGAGCGTGCGGCAGATCGCTTTCGGTCTCGATCAAGCCAAGCGCCGGAAAACAGTCCCCGTAAACCCAGTTATACTCGCGCTCCGGCCCGGGCGTCATAAAGGCTTCGTCCCAGCGATTCCATTTCTTGCCGTCACGCGAGGAAATAAAGACGCAGTCAGTAACAGCGAGGCCAAAATGTCGCCAATCCCTGCAGATATCCGGCTCGGGATCGTCCTGTCTCATGCGTTTCCTGCGCCTGTCCGCGCCGGGAAGCTGGTCAAAGTTCGGAGTCCATCTGTTCCTTTCCACATAGCGTGATGGGAAACCAATAAGCATGTGGTCTGAACGATAATATCGCTGAATAACATTGGTATAGAGATCATAATCCTCTACGTCGCCAAAATCGAGCATGATCGGGACAGACCAGTTCTTAAAGTCCTTCGATACCATCCGACGAATATCCCTGATGCCATCCGGCAAGTCTTTATCTGGTGGCGCTTTATGATAGTCGCCGATATAGCATACATACTGGCTTGTATCGTTATCCCAGAAAGCGCTATTAAGTGTGTCGAATTTGCCTTGTTTTGTCATGAGCCATGCTTTTTTAAAATTGATACCGTCCGGGCTTGTAAAACACCACAGCTCGCAAGTGGTCATCTTTTCATTGCATTCAGCAGACACGCCTTTATAAAGTTCATCCTTAAGGCAGTCGGGATTCGTGTCCTTGAACACCGGAAAATAGCCGGGCCCTATGATATTGTTTTCCTTTGAGCCATTAAATTCGAAGATGCCGAGCGTGGGTTTTACCCAGTTTTTCCCGTCGGTGCTCTCGGCGTAGCATAAAACTAGCGGGTGTGGACTCAGCTTTGTATAACTCGGATCAAGAACTTCGCAACCGAGGTAATACATGCGGTAGAGTCCGTCTTCCTTGAGGATGCAATGAAAAGTACAGCCGTCGCCTTCCCACGGCTCATTGTGGTCGATGACCACTTCTTTGGGCTGAGGCTTGTGCAGCTTCACTTCCGCCGTGGTCTTTTCGGTATCGATCAGGTACTCGTCCCAGAACAATTCTCGCTGGCTTCCGATAGGTATGACATTAGACATTTCCATTTCTCCTATTTATATCCGTTTATCTATGTAGTTGTAACCGTTTAGGCCAACACTGTCCGCAGGAAACGAGAGGTTTCCACGGCATCCCCCAAGTCGATTAATCGGTCCAGTTCCTTTTTGTGTTTCCGCTGGATCGAGTCGAATTTCACGAGCCATTGGATACTCTCACCGATGGCGCCGGCCGCATCCTCGCGGTAGGGGTACTGGTCCATCGACAGCCAGCCGGTATATTTGCACCGATCCAACCAATAGAGCATCTCAATGTAAGCCACGGAATGCACCGACCCGACCATCATGTCGTCGTCCCAACTGGTGAAGTTGTCGTTAAAGTGCATATGGAAAAGCCGATTACCCGCCCGCTGGGCCAGGACGATCGATTCGGCCACGACCTCGCCAGCCACGAAGGCATGGCCCGTGTCAATGCAAACCCCGACGTTCTTGCAGCCGGTCTCCTGGGCCAAGAGCAGCGTGTCGGCCATCCGCGCCAAGTAGGAGTGCGTTCGCGGCTCCTTGGGCTTGTACTCCAAGGCAAATCGGAGCTTGGGATAGCTTTGGGCCAATTTCCGGACAGCCTGACATTCCCATTCCCGCTCCCTCGCGTAATCCGCCGTTAGAAGGTAGTCGTAACCGTCCTGCCCAGGCCAGAGATTGATGATCTTGCAGCCGAGTTCTTCGGCGGAATCGCACATCGTTCGGGTATAATCGAAAGCCTTTTTTCGCACGGCCGGGTCCTTGCTGGAGTAACTTCCTTTCCACCAGATCGGGTCGGCGAACAAGTCGGGGATAATGGAAACACAACGAAGCCCCAAGTCGTCCAGAGCCTTTTTCATCTCCTTGACGTTGTCCGGTCGGATGTCCCACGTGCCCGCCAGTTCGATCCCTCTCACCTTTGGTATCGCGGCAACAGCCTTCAACATTTCCAGGGTTGACGGATTCGTCTTGTACCCGCGGCAAAAGCGATCGCAGGTATTGCCCAGATTGCCCAGAATGGCGGAATAGGAGCGTTCGGTTAGCATTGAATTATTTCTCCAAATTTAAACACTTCATTTGCCCGCGGCGGGTATGGTTTTGACCAGCCGCAGTCCGATATCATGATTAAAATGCCACGCGTCGAATCCGCTCCGGTTGGCGGAGCGGCACGTTCGCGCGCTGAAGGCAAACGATCCCCCGCGGACGACCTGATACTGGTTGCCACCGGCATCGCCACGGAGACAGGGGTCCAAAAGCGCCGGCCCGTCCTGGATGGAATAAGGTTCCCCGGTGAACTGGTCTTCGCACCATTCCCAGACGTTGCCGTACATGTCATAAAATCCCCAGAGGTTGGGTTGCCTTGTTCCGACCCGGGAAGTTTTTTCGCCGCCGTTAGATTTGTACCAGGCATAGGTGTCAAGCCCTGCTGCCGCATCGTTCTCGAAGAAATAGGCAGTGGAGGTACCGGCACGCGATGCATATTCCCACTCCGCCTCTGTCGGCAAACGGAACCCGCCACCGTCCACCAGCAGGTTCAGGCGCGCCAGAAATTCCTTGGATTGACGCCAGCTGACGTTTTCAACGGGTCGCTGCGGGGCGACAAAACTTGAGGGTCTGGAATTATCGGTAATATCAAGAGCGTATGAACCGTCAAAGTTGTACGAGCCCGACCAATATCGCTTCAAGGGATCGGATTTGGAGTCCGCATTGGGCATCTTCGCGGTCATAACCCGCTCCCAGACTGCCTGGGTCACTTCGTGTTTGCCGAGGTAAAACGGTTTTGTGATGCGTACGGTGTGTTGATTCTCGTTCTCCCGGTGTCCTTTCTCATCAAGCGGGCTGCCCATCGTGAAGGTTCCGGGCAACACCAGTATCATGTCCATGAATATACCGGCGCCAAGGTCTATACTGATTTCCCTGGGCAAGCCGCCCGTTTCTCCCGCGGAAGCCTTTGTGGAAACAGGAAATTTCGCGCGGCTAGCCGGCAACGGATAATAAAACGGCTTGTGCACGATTTCTTTTATACGCTCGTCTTTAATTGCCGCCGGTGCAGTATTGCAGCTCTCAAAGAACCGCCCGGCCAGCTTGCCCTTCGCACCCGGCCTTACCGTCACCATCATCGCAGGGAACGGCCAGCCCCAGTTACCGCGTAACGCGATAAGAGCGGGAATTTCTGCACAGTCTACAACCGTGATGGGCTTGCGTTTGCCGGTAAAACTTGCGTATATCATGAGCCAGCTGTTTTGTATCAGCACCTCGCCCCCGGCGGTAAAGTTCCTGACCATGGGTAAACCGCCTGATTCTCCGCCAAACCGGCAACGGTCGATACAAACCTCACCGTAGTTATCAACCCAGCGCTGGTCCGTGTCTCTCGGCACGCCAAGAAGGGCTTTAAGATGGAAGAAACCCTTGTTTACGATTACGCCGGAGTCGACAGCGTTCGGGCTGGTGCTAATCCAGGGGTTATCCATCAGTGCGTGCCGGGCGTTATGTAACAAGGCACTGTTGCAGAGGGAAAAGTTGCAGTCGCTCATCCGCAGCGTGGTCTCGTTGAGTTCGGCAATGGCACCGGTTCCACTCAGGCAGGTTATGGCCTGCCGGCTGATTTGGTAAAAATTGCAATAGTCTACCAGGATGTTGCTTTTGCTTTTTCTCTTGGTGGTTATTTCCATGGCTTGCTCGCAGTTGAAGAAATGCAGGTTCTGTACTGCAATATGCTCAGCTGCCGGTACGGTGAAAATCGCCTCTTTACGTTCGGAAAGAACCGTCAGAGCGGCAAGGCCGACCCCACGCACCACAACCCGCGGCGGAAGTTCAACCGGCCGGCCCATGCGATAAAGGCCGGCAGGAACAATTACTTCTACCAACCCTGATTTCTCGCCGGCTGCCGTAAATGCCTTCTGGAAGGCTGCGCTGTCATCCGTGGTTCCCTTTCCGCCCGCCCCGAAATCCATAACGTTTAATTGTGTTGTAATGCCTTTCCGCATATGCGAAAGCGTGACCGTTGTCGGTTTCACCTCAAACCGCTGCGCTACCTTTTCCGGAAGCGGCTTGTCGACGAACGCTCGCATTGTTTTCGGCAGGTTGGCTATCAGGTTTCGGTTATTGTCATCCACCAAAAACGAAAACACTTCAGGACTGTGACGATGGAAATAGTCCTCATCAAATGGCTCCTTAAAGCCAAGAAGATCAACCTTCCTGCCCGAGGTCTCACGGCAATTGCGGACGCTGATTATATTGGGTGCCTCTACAAGGTAGATTACGCTGTTCTCCTCGGAACCCGCGCTTTGAAATTCACAGCCGTCCGCGATAATGTAAACATGGCAGCCGCCGGTGAATTTTGATTCATTGTGTACAACACATAAACCCCCTTCCGAATCGGTTTTCAGTTTTACATTCTTTAAATCAAGCGACACTATCCCGGAAGGCTGTTTCTGCGGGTGAACGGTAATCCACCACTGTTGCCTGCCGGGCGTGACGTGGGCAAGGCCGGTGACCTCTTCAAGCATCAGCGCGGCGCCGGAAAGAATGGCCGGGCCGCGCATATCAGGATGTGTCTCAATACTGCAGTGTTCCATCAATGCCCAGTCCGCCCAGACCGAAAGAACGTGCATGCACCGCTGGAAAGAGCAGCGGCTGATGCGTATGCCCGTGGAGACAAATAAACTCATGGGGTACCGGCTCTCGTCTACCGCCGTAAGAATGGGCAGGCCCGCCTCGTTGGTCTTTACCAGATACGGCTCAAGAATATTGAGAAAC
>JBAZZQ010000081.1:0-10892 GCA_041658725.1 Phycisphaerae bacterium
ATCCTCCGTTTGCGGACGGCGGTCAAATCCGGTCGATGGGAAAACTTTTGGTCGCATTACCTTTGCCTCAAAGATTCTGCATAAGGACTACGTAAAATGAAAACTACACCCTAAATTTATACGTCATAAATCTCGTGTTAGGTGAATCTTCCGGCACTGATACGCCTGGTTCACTTTTTTAAAGGGATATAATATTTCCTTCACGCGACTCTGTCACATCTTTTGAATTTGCCACCACGCTATCCATTTTGCGTTGTTTCCTTTCCAAGCAAACAGAAATTGTACGGTGGCCATGGGCCGGTGCAATCCATTAGAAAGCCATTGTTTTCATACTGTTTTTTTAAGCTATAAACCGTATCAACAAAACTACGCACGTTATCCTTGCCGACCCAAAAAGCTGAATTTAAAACCATGTCTTCTTTCCGTTCGGCGGCTCCCTTCGGCAATACCTTATTGATACAAGCGTCGAAGCTGAATTCTTTTAGCGACTCAAACGTTTGCCGGCAACATTCATTGATGTTTTTGTCTAAGGCGCATGTTATCAGTTTCTCTTTTTTCTTTTTGAGAAAAAACGCTTTGCCGAGCGATGAGGATTTAATGTCCTTTTCAATTTGCAAGACTTCGGGGTCTTCGCTCATTAAGTTTCCTACAAGTTTGTTCTTATCCCAATAAACTTTGATTCCCCATTCTTCCTTATCCCGTGATTTGCTCAAAAGTGTTTTCAACGTTTCCTTATATTCCTTGAGCATCGCCTTTAAGGTGTCTTGGGTATTAAACAAGGTCCCAAATTTAAAGGGAATTACACAGTAATCGGCCATCACCTGCTCTACGACTCTTTCATGTCTGTTGGCATTGGCCGTAACCCACTCCAAATTCGTTAAATTGCGTCTGAAACTCTGCTCGTTGAATTCACTTTCATTGACATTGCCGACTATCGCACCAAGGTCGTCATGCGATATTACATAGATGTTATCACCCAACCCTGTCTTTACTTCCTGGTTTGGCTCTCTTTGCGTAACACAATATAAATAGATAAGTTGCTGGTGTGTCATCTGGTTACTCTTGATCAATTTTACTTTTTCAATGAATGGCATAGATCAACTATCGACTTTGTCGAGCTTTTCGCTAATATCTTATTGCTATTCTTGTTGAGCAAATGGCTTGTCGAATGTGAGTAAAAGGATATATTGATTTAAGCATTTCGTCCCTTTAAAAAAAGAGACAATGGGAGGAAAGGACCGGGGTTGGAACGATTACGCCGGAAACTGGTCTTTATCTTTTTAAGATGATCGGATTGGTCCAGGCGCGTCGGCCTTTTCGATCGACAACTTCCCCGCGGATGTACCTGAGACCCTCCTGCAATGGGAATTCCGCCCAGGTCAGGTCCGGATCGTCATCAGCATAGACACTAAGCCCGCAATATTTCTGACCGATAAAATGAATTTCAGCGGCGGGGGAACATTTCAAGACAACACTTCCGTTCAAGATTCGAAAATCGTTGATCGTCGGTCCGCAGGATGCGTAAAAGCATCCGCCGCGCAGAGCCTCCATCACCGAATTTACCGTAAGGTCTTTGGCTTTGATCATCGTCCAGCCCATAAACATATCGCGCCCACCATGAACATCATCGACCGCCACGGCGGGGACATTCAGACCGTGATTGAGAAGATCATCCCACTGCACGTTGCTAAATCCTTTGCCGATTTTGGTGCAGGTGGCGTTAAAGACTTCGATTCCCAGAAAACCTTTAACGTTTAGAATGTGTTCCAGACGATGCCCGCACCAGTAAGGATGGCCGTACATTACCTCACCACCGGCCTGTTTCACCATTTCAATTCGTGTATTGGCATCGGCATTTTCCGGCAGAGTAAAACCGAAAGGCACGTTGAGACACACCAAATGATAATTGTCGCCGGCAATCGGGCAGGGAGGATGCGTTTCCATGCCGTTTAAGATCAAAAAATCCTTTGAGGCGAGATTCGCGATATCGTTGGTTTGGTCGTGGTCTGTAAGGGCGAGAATCGCATAGCCGTTTTCCCTGTATTGCCGGATACGCTGGCGGAAAGGAGTATCACCGTCGGACGTAGTCGTATGCGCATGAAGATTGGCCTTGTACCAGTTTCCTTCACAGTCAAACGGATTAATCAACGCCGGACGTTCATTCGTCTGCTCATTTTGTGCCATAACGATTACCTTTTTAAAGGGCCTTATCAAAATTCGTTTTCATAACGATATCCGCAATAAAATGATTCTTCAAGACAACATTACAAAGTTATTGCGGATTTACTTGCCATCTATTGAATCGGGAATTAATATGTTTTTTTAATTTAAGGAAAAAACATGTTAGGACCAAACTTCGCAAATGATCTAGCCACCATCGCCACCCTGGTCGTCCTTGAAGGACTCCTTTCGGCGGATAACGCGCTGGTGTTGGCGATTTTAGTTCGGCACCTTCCGAAATTGCAGCAAGTCAAAGCCCTGCGATACGGGATCATCGGCGCCTTTGTTTTTCGGGCCATCGGAGTAGTCACCGCGTCCTGGCTGATCCATTACTGGCAGTTCAAAGCCGCGGGTGCGGCATATCTTTTGTATCTTACGATCAAACACTTTTTTTTCACGAGCCATCACGAAGTAAATAAAAATGATCCGACCTATCGAGCGGGTCCAGGATTTTGGAAAACCATTGTCCTGGTGGAGTTGACGGATGTGGCGTTCAGTGTGGATTCGATTGTGGCGGCGGTCGGAATGACAAAGAAAATTTGGATCATTTATCTCGGCGGGATTATGGGGATCATCGCCATGCGTTTTGTGGCAGGCACTTTTTTGAGACTCCTGGATCGATTTCCGACGCTGGAAAGGGCTGCGTATTTGCTCGTTGGATGGATTGGAATCAAGCTGGGAACCGAAGCGATCAACCAGATCGTAACCGGAAGCCATGACAAAGGACCATTTATTATTCCAAAGTTGATTTTCTGGGTGGTCATGGTCACTATTTTCCTGGGTGGAATGCTCTGGCCTGGCAAGAAAACCGGGATACACAAACACGCTCCTGAAATAAAAGATTTCGAAAAAGAAGAAGATGAAATATTTCCACATCGGCACGGGTGAGAGATTCCGAATCCCAATAAGGTTGCTGCGTTAGCGACGACATCTGCAAGTGGTTTATCAATCGGTCAATTCGTATCAGTTAAAACATGTGAAGCTGTTTGCGTTCCAGCGAAAATTTTCCCACCTGTGGATCGACCGGAATCGGATATTGACCGGTAAAGCAGGCCGTGCAAAAATGGTCGGGCGGTAATTCCATGCAACCGAGCAGCCCCTCCACGGAGATATAGCCCACACTATCGACTTCGAGGAATTTTCGGATGTCCTCGACCGTGCGCTCGTGGGCGATCAACTCCTTGGCCGTCGGAAAATCGACCCCGAAATAGCAAGGCCAGCGGATCGGCGGGGAACTGATCCGCAAATGAATTTCTTTGGCACCCTTTTCGCGAAGGGCTCGCATCTTGCCGCGGGTGGTCGTGCCGCGAACGATTGAATCGTCCACGACGACGACGCGCTTGCCGTCGACCGATTGGCGAATGACGTTCAATTTCATTTTTACGGATAAATCGCGAAGCTTTTGCGACGGCTGAATGAACGTCCTGCCCACATAGTGGCTTCGCACAAAACCACGGCAGTAACGAATTCCGGAAATATTACTGTACCCCATGGCGGCACATCGTCCGCTGTCGGGCACGGCAATAACGGCGTCGGCGCTGGCGGGATGTTCCCGGGCCAACTGCTGACCGAGTTTGAAACGAGTGGTATGCACATTAAACCCGAACACATCGCTGGCCGGATCGGCAAAATACACATGCTCAAAAATACAATGGGCCGGTTTGATGCCCTCCGCCTCTCGCTGCTCAGGGCTGATGAAATATCGGGATTTTAAACCATGCTGATCGATTTCGACAATCTCACCCGGTTCCACGTCGCGGACATATTTTGCCCCGATGACGTCGAAGGCGCACGTTTCCGAGGCGACGCAATAATGTCCGTCAAGCTTTCCGATGGACAATGGCCGAATGCCGAAAGGATCGCGTGCGGCGATGACCTTGCCGGGAACGAGAATAACCAGGCTGAAAGACCCCTGAAGATGGCTCAGCACGTGTCCGAGCGGATCGGGCAACTCGACATGCTCGGGCTTGGCCAGCAAATGAACGATGACTTCCGTATCGCTGGTGGTATGGAAAATATGACCCTTCTGCTCATAAGTATGTCGAAGCAGCGGCGCGTTGATCAGATTTCCGTTATGGGCGATAGCGATCTGTCCCTGGGAATATTCCGCAACCAGCGGCTGAGCGTTGGCGATATGGCTGGAACCGGTCGTGCTGTATCGCACATGTCCGATGGCCATCGGATTATGAAGCTTGGTGATGATTTCCTCATTGAACACCTGTCCGACCAACCCCATCGCTTTATGACATTTGATGTGGTCTCCATTGCACGTGGCGATCCCCGCCGACTCCTGACCGCGGTGCTGCAGCGAGAATATCCCAAGATACGCCAATTCCGACGCTTCCGGATGAACGATACCAAAAACGCCACAATAATCCTTGCCGACGGTCATTGAATTCAAACTCCTGTAAAAGCGATCAGCTTAAAAAAACAAACCAGCGGGAAAGCTGATGGCTGCCAAATACAAATGTTAGGTTGGGATCACATGTAAAGGATAGCAAATTAAAACAGGTAAGTCAACTTGCGGGTTATCAAATTCTCAAAAGACCTTTATGAATTTGATGATGATGAGGACGAGCAAAAAGATCAGATAGAATCGCAGGAAGTAAAGGGCGACTTTCACCATCGGTGTCATTTTGATTTGGGACATGATAACCTCACATTTTGGCTCGGGTGACAAGCCCTTTCATAATATCTTTGTATTTAATAACGCCCAGTAGATGGTCCTGGACATCGACGACGGGAATCATTCTGTAATGGTATTTGGCAAACAACTCGGTCAAATCCTCCCGGACGTCATCTTCCTCGGCGGAGACGACCGGGGAGGCCATAATTTCAGCGAGGGTCGCATCGGGGGAAGCCAGGACAAGGTCCCGCAGATCCACGATGCCCAAAACCACACGCTCGGGGTTGATGATGTACAGGTACGAAATACTATCGGGGTCTCGGTCGGGACTTCGCAGCATGGTAATGGCTTCGGCGACTTTCATTTCTCCGTGGACAGCGACATAACTGGAGGACATCAAATTGCGGGCGGTAGCTTCCTGCTCCGAGAGAATATTGTCAATTCGCTCGGCTACGTCTTTGGGAAGCAGTTCCATTAAATCCTTCATGTCGTCATGGGGAAGGACCGAGAACAGGTCCGCCAGCTGTGGAATGGACATTTCAGAAAGAATAGTTCGTGCTTTTTCCTTTCGCAGATTGGCAATCAATTGCCGCTGGGCTCTGGGTTCGGCTTCCATGAGGGTTTCGGCGGCTTTTTCGGAATCCAGTGCGGAGAATACCGCCTGCTGCTCTTCACCAGTCAGTTCCTCTAACACATCGGCGAGGTCCTCGCTGGGAAGTTCCATGATCTGATTTCGTGTGACAGAAAGTGAAACGGCGTCGGTAGCCGTCGTGTCTTCCACGGAAAGCGGCTGAACGTATTTCCAGGAGATCAAATGATCTTTAATCAAATGGAATCGGCCCAGACCCCATCGTCGCAAAAACCCGTTGAATGAAATATCCACATGGAGGATCAGCATCCGCCCCTTGGAGACCAGCAGATGTACATCGTTGACCACTTCGACCCGCCTTCCGTCCATATCCAGAATGGTTCGACCCATCAGATGTTCATTGACCAGCAGCCATCCGGGTTGATCCACAAATGGCGGGTACTGGCCGCCGCCTTCCGGAGGAGTAACGAAAATAGCATCGTCTTCGATTCGGGTTACCTTTTCCCAGGGCACAAATTCAGTGGGTTTTCCCCAGCCATGCTCGATGAAAATCCCAATGGCTTCCGGATAAGGCTCACTGAGGCGAAAAACAAGGTCGGACAGTTTTCCGATTTTATCTTTGATCTTGCCGGCGCAAACCGGCCTGTTCATAAGTTCGGAAAAGTTAAACAGTTGATATTCCCTGGCCCCGGTGTGCGGGTCAATCGGTTGTTTTGTCGTATTTGATTGTAGCGGCATGACGAGACTCCTATGGACCCAGAAGACCCGGGAAAAGAATGGTAATACCAAAGAAACTCGAAACGACAATTACAAACATGACGATCGTCCAATTGGCGATATTCTGCCAAAGGCTGTTGACGTGTTCGCCCATCAGGTCTTTATCGTTTAACAGCAGGAGCAGGAACATCAGTGCCGCCGGCAGCAGGGTAACGGCGACTACCTGGACGAACATGGTAATGGTAATCAAGGGCGCCCCTGGGATAAGGACGACAGCGCCGGCGGAGAGTAATGTCCCGAGGTAAATGACATAAAACCACGGGGCATCGCGGACGCTCTTGTTCAGGGAGTGTGCCCAGCCGAACACTTCTCCCACGGCCCAGGAGGTGGAAAGCGAGATACACAAGGCCCCTAGGAATCCGGCATCAAAAAGACCGATGGCAAAGAGTCGTCTGGCCCAGTCGCCCTGACCGTGAGGCAGCAACGGAACCAGGGCTTCTGCGGTTTGCTTGGCGTCTTGAATGGTAATCGGTGGGTTGTGGTAATAGAAGGCGGCCCCGGTCGCGACAATGATGAAACAGGCCACCAAACCCGTCAGGAACGACCCGGCAAAGGTGTCGATTTTTCCATATTTGATATCATGAATGTCAAGCCCCTTGTCGACCACGGCGCTTTGCTGGAAGAAAATCTGCCAGGGTGTAATGGTGGTCCCAATGTTGGCCATAAGAATAAAGATCAGGTCCTGGGTCAGACCTTTCGGGAAGACAGGATGATAGAAGCCCTGAAAAACATGATTCCACGCGGGGGCGGTGGGAGTCTTCATGGCCCACAGTGCGGCGGGGATATAGACCAGGTTAAAGGCACAAAAGAAAAGGGTGAGCTTTTCAAAAGTCCAGTATTTTCCCGACACGACCACGGCCATTAGAATGGCGGTTACCACAATAAATGTCAGAAAGGGGGGAACCCCGAAAATGCTCATGGCCGCCGTCATTCCGATGTATTCCGTGATCAGGGTCAGCCAGTTTACCACGGCCAGGTCAAAAATGGAGAACCAGCCCCAAAATTTACCAAATCCGTCAAAAATCGCCTCGGCATGACCGCGTTTGGTGACAGCTCCAAGTCGCACGGTCATCTCCTGGACGTAATAGGCCATGGGGATCAGAATGAAAAACACCCACAGAAGGTTAAATCCATATTTGGAACCCGTTACGGCGTAGGTGGAGATTCCCCCGGCGTCATTGTCGGCCACCATCGTTATTATTCCGGGTCCCAAAACGGCAAGGAGAATCAGCGAACGACGTCGCAGCCGATTTATTCGATGTATTCCTTTACTAATCCAATACATAAACCATCTACCTCGCCGGTCATCAGCAAACCCTTTCGGAAATTGAAAAGCGGCACGACAAAAGCCGCGGAGAACTTATTTTTAATAACAATCCAAACATTTAATGTCAAACAAATTTTCGATAACACTGCAAATAAAGAAAAAGACGCATGCAATGCGTCTCTACAAGATGATTGCTATTTCCGGCATACGAATATAGTATGACTTGTTTAGTACCGCATTATATGTGTAAGATTTTACTTAAATATTTTTATTGATACGGAGGTTTTTAATGGACATTTTGGCGGATATACGCCGACGGGCGCGGGAGGCTCGGCAGACGATCATTTTGGCGGAACCGCACGATGATCGGGTTCTTCAGGCGGCGGATTATCTTTTAAAGGAAAATATCATCGCGGAACTGATTTTGCTGGGACCAGAGGATAAGACGCGAAAGCGGGCCAAGGAACTATCGTTGAACATCGATCGCGCGGTGATTGTCGATCCCGCCACGAGCGGTTTGGCGAAGAAATTTGGCGATGCGCTTCATGAACGGCGGAAACATAAAGGCATGACCCCCGAGCAGGCGCTGACGCAGGTTCGGGATAACTTGTTTTTCGGAGCCTCGATGGTCAAGGCGGGGATTGGGGATGGAATGGTGGCCGGGTCGCTTTCTCCCACCCCTAAAGTGATTCAATCGGGGATTTACTGCATCGGGGTGGCCCAGGGATTGAAAACCATTTCCAGCTTCTTCTTAATGGTGACGTCACTGACGGAATTCGGAGTCGACGGTAATTTAATTTATGCCGACGCCGGTTTTGTTCCCGATCCGACGTCCGAGCAGCTTGTGGATATCGCGGCTTCCTCGGCAGCGCATTGCCGGATGCTTTTGCAGGTCGAGCCATTGATCGCCTTTTTAAGTTTTTCGACGCTTGGATCGGCGGAGCATCCGAAGGTTGATAAGGTTCGCAATGCTGTAAAAATGTTTAAGGAACGTTATCCTGACCTCAAGGGTGACGGTGAGATGCAACTGGACTCGGCCATCGTTCCGGAAGTTGCGGCGAAAAAGGCTCCGGGGTCGCCCGTGGCGGGCAAGGCCAACGTTTTGATCTTTCCCGATTTGGATGCCGGAAATATAGGTTATAAGTTGACGGAGCGGTTTTCCAGAGGCAGTGCCATCGGTCCGATCTTACAGGGACTAGAGGCGCCGATTAACGATCTTTCCCGCGGCTGCAAGTGGGAGGATATTGTCGATGCCGTTTGCGTTACGGCTCTCCAGGCGGTTGATCGCAAAAAAGTAAAAGGAGCAAGTACCGCCGGTGCTCCTCGTCCCGATATCGCGAAACTCGAAGCGGAGTGCTCCAGGTAATTTTTAAAATAGAGGTTTTTGCTCCATGAAGATTCTGGTTATTAATTGCGGAAGTTCGTCCATCAAATATCGTCTTTTTGTGATCGACGAAAATGGGTACAACGCGGAATTGGCCAAGGGGCTTATCGAACGGGTCGGAACCGACGACGCACAGATCGCCCATCAGGTCGATTCCAGGAAATTGGCCTCGGTAAAAGCCATTCGTGATTATAAGACAGGAATAGCGGAAATCGCGTCCCATCTTCATAGCCACCATTTGATCAACGACGATCTGGCTGGAATCGGCCATCGCGTGGTTCACGGGGCGGAGGCATTCCGGGAAAGCGTGATTATTGATAAAGCCGTGGTGACGCAAATAGAAAAATGTTCGCAGTTGGCGCCGCTGCATAACCCGGCGAACCTGGCGGGAATTAAGGCATGCCAGGAAATCTTTCCGAAAACTCCTCAAATAGCCGTTTTCGACACCGCCTTCTTTCAAACCCTCTCCCCCGAATCGTTTCTTTATGCCCTGCCGTATGACTGGTACGAAAAATACCGCGTTCGGCGATATGGTTTTCATGGGACCAGCCACCGCTACGTCTCCGAAAAAGCGGCGGAATTTTTGCATAAGCCGTTAAATCAGTGCAATTTTGTTACCATGCATTTGGGTAATGGATGTTCGATGGCTGCGATCAAGCAAGGACAGGCCATTGATACCACAATGGGTCTGACGCCTCTGGAAGGGTTGGTGATGGGTTCCCGATGCGGGGATATCGACACGGCCATTGTTTTCCACATGCTCGCCGTCAGCCCAATGGCCCTGGATCAGGTTCGCGACAGCCTGGAGAAAAAAAGCGGTCTGGTAGGTATTTCCGGAGTCTCTCGAGATATGCGCGATGTCTTTGAAGCTGCCGACAAAGGAAACGAACAGGCCAAACTGGCCTTGCAGATTTTTGCCCGTCGGGTGCGAAAATATCTCGGGGCGTACATCATGGAAATCGGATCTCCGGATGCTCTGGTCTTTACGGGCGGGATCGGAGAAAATGCCTGGCGGATGCGGGAAATGATCCTGGCCGATTTGGAGCATCTGGGAATAAAAATCAATCCGGAGAAAAATCAAAACCTCAATCTGACCTCCGCCGGGGCCGCTATCGATACCCACGAAGGCAAACTCGCCGTCCTGGTCATTCCCACCAACGAAGAATTGGCCATCGCGCATGATACCTGCAAACTTGTTGCGAATGTGCAAAAGGAATAAAACGTTTGACAATTAGAAGAATGTGGATAATAATAGCTATAATAGGCCATAGGAGTGTAATCGGATGAAAGTAGTCCAAATGACCCTGGATGAAGAACTCATTGAAGCGACCGATAAAATCGCACGGAAACTTCACATGACACGGTCCGGCTTTACCCGAATGGCGTTACGGACAGCCCTCAAGGAATATCGGAAACGGAAGATGGTGGAAAAACATCGAAAGGGCTATGAAAAACATCCCGTCAAGAAGGATGAATTTGACCTTTGGGAGCCGGAACAAATCTGGGAGGAGTAATGAAACGGGGCGAGGTCCGCTGGTATAAATTTCCGCAGCCGGATAAACGCCGTCCGGTGTTGATCCTCCACCGCACCGAAATCATCGAGTGCCTGGGTGAGGTTACCATCGCTCCCCTTACCTCCACGATTCGGGACATTCCCACCGAGGTGTACTTGACCCGGGAGGATGGCATGAAACAGGATTGCGTCGTGAATCTCGATCACATTCAAACCGTCTCCAAAGGGCGTATTGGATCCCTGATCACGACCTTATCAAACGCCAGAATGACCCTTGTCAATCAGGCGATCTGTTTCGCCCTGGATTTATAGTAGTTTGCTAATGCGCATACAGCTTGTCAATGGAGTTAGTAAGGAATGAAGCAAATAAAAACATAATAATATTTTTGAGGTCTGCCATGGAACATCGTATACCCCTGGATCGGATTTGGCAATCTTTTGATTTCGGATAATGTCGGGCAATAAAATGTCGCTCATCACCGGCGGGATCGTCAATAACGCATGGTTCGGCTTATC
>JBAZZQ010000082.1:0-10468 GCA_041658725.1 Phycisphaerae bacterium
GGTCGTTCGGCTGGGGCTTCCTGGTCAGTTTCGTGGTCATCGCCGTCTGGAATTTCATCAGCCCCTGGAGCAATGACGGTTGGGCGCGGTGGTTTTTCCTCAACAACTTTATCCTCGCCGGGGTGATTGGCTTGGTCTCCACCATCTGGTTTTCCATCGGTGGGACAATAGACCTGCGCAAACTGTTCAAGGACCTCGCCAAGAAAGAAGAAAACATCCTCGATGACGGTCGGGTCATTGGCCACGTCTCGGCCGACGACGTGGAATTGGTAGAACAGATTGACCATGTCGCCATTGATGACTCTGACGGGGAGAAGGATGTAAGGAACTGAAACCATGAGTGCGCCAAGAAAAGCTGATGTGAACACGCTGGAAAAGCCAGCCCGGTCAACGTCTAACCAACAGGCCGGAACGGACCTTTGCGTGTGGAAGGGTAACTAACCATGCGAGGCCAAAGGGACGGGCGATTGTCAGTCACAACGCAAGTGAAGATATTCAGCCCCGAAATATTCCATTTTGCATACGGCCAAGAGTTTCATGTCCGGGAAGCCAGCAACGAAGCACTCGCTATCGGTGAGAGTGTGGACACATGTCCGGGGTCTAAGTCCATGACGGGTTATCGAACGGTTCACATCGGAACTTGGGAGAACCGAAGCGTTCCGAAAGGGAGCCGCCAAGGAGCCGAAAAAGCGACGCGGCGGTATGGCGTTTCGGTAGTCGGACCAGCTAATAGTAGAGGTGTAGCCGGGGTAATGCCCGGTGGAGCGTAAGACTCACTCGAAGTGGCTGGCAGTAAGTTGCAGAGTGATGAGGCAGCATTTACCATACACTGATATGGGAAATAAACGCTAACAAAATTGCTCATATCGTACTGATTGAATCGGTGCGTGAGATTTGCTGAAGAGCCGGATGTGGGAAATCTACAAGTCCGGTTCTGTGAGGGACATTGAGATTTCCTCACACGGTTGAATAGTGTGGCACTCTTCAATCGAAAGAGAAGAGAAACTGAGAATACAAAGAAAACCTAAATGAGGAGATCATAGTATGTCTACTCGACAACAATCGCCTTCCATGAGCAGTCGGGAACGAATTCGAACGATCATCGCCGGGCAGCCGGCCGACCGGTGTGGGTTGTGGCTGGGCAATCCTCATGAAGATACCTGGCCGATCTTGCATCGGTATTTTAATACGACCACGGAGGAAGATCTTCGCCGAAAACTCGGGGACGATTTTCGCTGGTTTCCCGCGGATTTGTTTCCGGGCGTTTATTGCCATCCCAAGGGCCGGCAAATGTTCGACTTGGGTATGGAAAAACACGACCACGGACAGGCCGGTCCCTTTGCTGATATTGAGGATGTCCGGCAGTTGGATTCATACGAATGGCCGAATCCCAAGTATTTAAGCTTCGATCCCTGCCTCAAGGCCATCGAGAAGATCGGTAACTTTTACCGTGCGAGCGGGTTCTGGACCAGTTTCTATCATAACGTCATGGATTATTTCGGGATGGAAAAATTCATGATGAACATGTACGAAAATCCCGAACTCGTTCACGCAGTCACCGATCGGGTCTGCTCCTTTTACTATGAAGCCAACGAACGCTTATTTAACACAGCCGGGGATTTAATCGACGGATTTTTCTTCGGAAATGACTTAGGCACGCAACTGGATTTGATCTGCGGTCCCCGGCAGTTCGACGAATTTATTCTACCCTGGATCCAAAAATTCACCGCTCTGGCTCATCGGCACGGCTACCAGGTGATCCTGCATTCCTGCGGGTCGATCCACAAGGTCATTGACCGGTTGATCGACGCCAAGGTCAATTGCCTCCATCCGTTGCAGACCAAGGCCTGTAATATGGATGCCGAAACCCTGGCCCGCGATTTTAAAGGCAAGATTGCCTTCATGGGTGGGATCGATACCCAGTACCTGCTGGTCCACGGGACCCACGAGGAGATTCAGGCCGATGTTCGTCGGGTAAAAGAGCTCCTCGGCCCCTGCTTGATCGTCAGTCCCAGCCATGAGGCACTGTTACCGGACGTGCCGCCGGAAAATGTTCGGGCTATGGTCGAAGCAGCACGGTAATAGAATCAAGACGTTAACCGCCGCCACGTGTGCTAAGGTTCCCTATTTCTCTGTCGGCACTACGATGCCACGCATTATCACCCCCTGGCAAAGAACGAAGATTAAAAGAGCTGGAATGGCTGCGATTACCAAGGAAGCATAGACCACGGATTGATGTGATTGGCTTTGAAGCTGAAACAACCAGACCATTATCGTCCACATCTTCGGATCAGGAATGATCATCAGGGCCATCATGAACTGCGTGTAGGCACCGGTAAATGCACCTAGTGCGATCACGGCCAAGAGCGGTTTCGAAAGGCCCATCGCAAAGTTCCAAAACTTCGTCCATTCACCGGCGCCGTCGAGGTCTGCCGCTTCATATAATTCACGTGGGAGACTGTCGAAGAAACCTTTAAGAAGAAAGATCATGTAACCGTTGGCCATGCCCGGCAAAACAAGTGCAGCGAATGTGTTCAGCAAACTTATGTGTGGCTTACCCGTAATGGCTGGCACTGCCCACAGTCCAACAGCGACACCGATGGCCAAAGAAATACCCAACCACAGAACCTCCGAAGACTTCCCCAGCAGTTTGGATAAGATCCAAACCGAAAGGCCGAATGCCACGGCGCCACCGATCAGAGGCCACAGCGGAAAGCGTTTCAATAGTAGGAACGCTGGTATCATCGTCACTTCGCTGGGAAAAGCCATTGTGGCCATGCAGAAAAGCAAGACCATATACGTGGACGGAGGCTTATAACGACTGAGGGCATAGGCGGCCGTAGGATTGACGATCAAGGCCGAGAGAATCGCCAGTGAACAGTAAATTATCGTGTTGATTATGCCTTGTCCGTGAAAGAGCAGATAACCGAGGACCTGTTTGTAGTTGCGGGTAGTGAATTCCCATCTTAGTTCACTCCTGTTTGCCATGCAATCATGCCAGTCAGCCGCAGCCGAAGGTAGCCGCAACGGCACAACCTGCTCAAGCGGCAAACCATGCTTCTCGGCGACGAATTCTTCAAACGCCTGTCTGGGACCGTATATTTCGATAGCCTCAACCGGACAGTAGAGCGGATTCTTCAAGAATTTCTCCCAGTCCTCCTGATCGATCTTCTTTTCCGACAATGGTAGGGTCAAGGGCATGGCAATATCGTCGAAAGACTTGAAGCTTGTCTTGTGCGTTCTGTTGTACGCTTCAAGGTTCTCGTACAGTTTTTCGGATAGAAATCGCCTGTAATTATCGGCTATATTCGGCGATAGTCTTATGTATTCCCAGGGCAATCTGTTTCGTACGGTATCCTCCCAATCTTTCCTTTCCAAACCGCTGTCAGGAACATGTCTGCGGAGATAAATCTGCTCATAGCTGTTGTAAGTGGTGTGGTGGGCCTCATTATAAATGCCGATGTTCGTCGTGTAAATCTTGGAGAGATATCTCTCGCAATACCATCCATCGGGATTCTCGATCATTCTGTCTCGAATGGGCCGAGTCTCGGCAAACTCCAGAAATGCCAAGGCAATTTTGTCTGGTCGCAAAGGAGACCGAAAGAAGTTTCTCCCGATCGGAAACAGTTCGTTCCATGACCTCAATGATAGGCTCATCTCTTCGTTAAACTTTTTAAGATCGCCGTCAAAACGGTTGACCATATACTCGCGGAACAGTCGGCAATTAATCGGTAGCATGAGGGACCGGCCGTGACCGAGGAACCACCACTTACATTTGCTTCTCCAGGCGAGGAAGTCATCCAGATATTTGAATTCCACCTCTGAAGGTCTCTGAATTCTTTTCCAGCTCGCAATAGGCTTATGCAAATACTCGCGTATCAATTCCAGCCTTGAGCCGTACTTCGATTCCACGTATTTCTGATAAAGGACGAGGTCGTCAAACAAATACTCCGGATAGGGTTTTAAGGAGAGAATATCCGCTTCAGACTTGACCGATCCGGAAAGCATTAATGCGAAGGGGTAGATCATTGTTATCGTGCCCAGGATAAGGACGCAGAAAATGATTGTATAGCTTAGGCGAACCGTAAAGGATCGGCTTCCGACTTTACTGATGATCGGCATCGTCTCTTACCTTTCTTACCTTGATTGAACTATCAGGCTACTCCCGCACCCGTCTTAAACTCCATCCTGCTTAGCCGTTTCATCTGCATGACAGTGAACCCGACAAGCATGGCGCCCAGTACCCAAGCCATGGCCGCCGCCGTGCCGAATTTCAGAAACCCGAATGCCTGCCAATAGATGTGCAGGCCGACGAATTCCGTTTGGCCGTAAGGCGTATAAGGCCCGCCGCCAGTCATAGCTAGGGCAAACTGGCTCCCTCCTTGGATGGTTGCGACCATTACTCCAATGAAGTTGATCATAATCAGGCCTTTGATGCTGGGAATGGCCACGTGGAACACCTTTTGCCAGATTCCAGCGCCGTCGACATCCGCCGCTTCGTAGGTCTCTTCAGGAATGGTTTTCAGAGCGGCAAGGTATATGAGACATCCCGGTCCCATTCCGGCCCATATAACTGGCATCAATACACATAGCAGCGCAAAACTCGGATCCTCCAGCCATCTCTTGTGGATATGGGCGATTTCAACGCCGGGTATCAGGCTTACTAAATTGATAAATAAATTAATTACTTCATTAATCATTCCGGAAGAACCATAAAAACTCTTCCATAGGAAAATAACTACCACGCCGGATAAGACAGCAGGAAGGTAGTAAATAATCCTAAAAAATACTTTCCCCCTGGGGACCTCCGTCAAGAGAAATGCAAGCGCAATCGGCGCCGTAAACCCAAAAAACATGAATCCGATCGCATATTTCAACGAAATCCACATGGAATGCCAAAACTCGTCGTCAAATAAAACGTTAGCAAAGTTTTCCATGCCTACAAACTCACTGAACCCACGTACGTTGTAATTCTCAAAAGCAATGATACTGCCTCGGATCAGCGGATAATACATCCAGAGGGCCACCGAACCGACAGCCGGGATCATAAGGATGTAAGCCCACTTGTATCTGCCAAACTGCCAGGATCCTTTAGGGGCATTCACATCCCGAATCACCGTTGCGGCAAACGCCCGGAAGACACTGCGTAAGACAAAAACGAAAATGGTCAAGATCACAACGGCAACGATCGACGCTACAACAGCGCGAAACTTACGCTGCTTAGGCGAAAGGAGGTTCAACATCTTTTCATTGGTGCTTCTGACTCGTTCCTTGAGAATTCTCCGAATCAGACCCTTGGCTTTTTGGGCATCTCCCGCTTCAATCGCTTGGCGGATGTCGGGGTCCGTTCTTATCTGGTCAATGGCCTTGCCAACATAACTGAACACCATCTGGCAGTTCTTGCCATACGGCTGAGGAACACTGTTCTTCATCGCTTCGCGATAGGCCTCAGCCCAATTCGGATTTACCTCGTTGACGTATTCGGCGTACCCGGCCTCCTTGAGAAGGTCCGGCTGCAGAAAACGCGCAAAGCCTCTTTCAACGTAAACCTTCGCCCATGTTGCTCGCCCAATCGGGCCACGGAAGAAGTGAATCCACTTCCATGCCGCATCACGCGTGTCTTTGTCGTCATCCAACCCGGCATAAATGCCGGTCATATCTGCATCCAGAACACATCTTCTCTCGCCGCTTGGCCCTACTGGTATCGGTGCAAGTCCCATTACCGCCGGATCAAACTCCGAAAAATACTCTTGCCTAATTTCGCCATTCCATATGGCAACGTTGCGGAGGAGGCCTGTCCGATCACCTGGATATATTACGCCGTAGACACGTTTACCTTTTGAATTGATGAAGGGTTCGTGGTAAAGCCTCGCTACGAAATAGTATGTTTCAACGGCAGCTTCGCTGTCGAAAACGCACTGCCAGTCGCCGTTGTCATTCTGTGTGACCAGTCGCCCCCCCATAGAGTGCAAGAACCCCAGCGTATTATTGGCAAGTTCCTCGCCCAAGCCGAGCCAAAGGCCATACCTGTCTTCCTCCGGAACGGTCAACTTACGGGCATATTCGAGAAGTTTTTCCAGAGTGTCAGGCGGCATATCGGGGTTCAGGCCGGCCTCCTGAAAAAAATCCCTATGATAGTATAAGATTGAGACGTTCGATGCTTGAGGGAAACACCAGATGTGGTAATGCCTCTTTGTCGCGTCAATACCCCACTTCCTACAATAAGGACAACTGTCTCCGCTAGGACATTCGCGTCTGATAACTTTCCAGCATTGTTCCGGGAAGCGGTTTTCGATTTCCAAACCATACTTGGGAGATTTTTTGAGTTCGGCCAGATATTCGTCAAGACTCATTGCTGGGCCATTTTTGATCTCTACTCCCAGCATGTCCTCGACATATCTGTCCAAAGGATAAAGGAGCTTATTTTGTATGTATGTCTGGCTGTGACGAAAACTCACGTAGAGTACGTCTGGAGCGATGTCTCCCGCGATTTGCATGAAGGGTACAAAGTCGGTAGTCCTGCTGCCGCCGGGTATTTCCAAGCCTTGTGATGAAACTGGACGTATGTTGGGGTATCGCTCACGAAAAGCCTTTAGAACGTTGAAATCAGCCTGGGCTCGAATGACGAGAACATAATTGCCAGGCACGCCCCAGGCCCGTAGTGTGATTGGTTTAATGGAGTCTGTTTCCGCAATGGCGAACGCGGAGACGAGACCAAGCAACAGGCTTATGATGAACACTATGTGGGCGGATTTTACGACCTTGCGTAGCCTGGCGGCAGTGTAGGTTCGTTTTAACATGAGCTTTGCCGGGTACACTCCGGGATAAGTATCCCACTTAAACATAACCGCGGATGCCTCGCCATTTTTATTGTTTTGTCCAAAACACTTGATGTCCAATTCAGTCCGGCCAAAAACAAAAAGATTCCACCTCGATTCCGGACGTCGACCAAGCTCCCTGACCATCACTGACCGCTAGTTCCATCCACACAAAACAAATATTCTGCGCAGAGGTATTCCGTATCTCGACAACGTTGCAAACACATTGGCATCGATCCCTTCGCCTACCTCCGTGATGTGCTGGACCGGATCAGTACGCACCCGCACTGCCGGATCGCCGAACTGACCCCTCGCGGCTGGAAAGCCGCACTTCGCACCCCCCGACGCCATAAACATCTCACCCTCCTGCGTCTCCTTTGCCCTCATGATTTCCCGGGGGTGTACTTCGTAGAACGGATACTTTCCGTTCTACATCGCCGGTCGAAGAGGCGATATTTATTATGAACGGACAGGGCATGGTTCAAAAAATTTGAACCATGCCCCAGATTGTGGCCCGTTCAATTGTTTGCCTTGTGCCAGGGCGGTTAATTCCGTCGGTGACAAGGCTCGGTTATAGATGCGGATTTCATCCAATTTACCGGGCCAATAGTCCGCGCCGCTGGCAGTGCGTCCGGCGTTGATCGTCGTCGCGGGAGCGGTGTAGCTGGAGTAATCCGTGCTAACGGTCACGGTTGGCCCAAGTTAGTAGTGCCCACAAACAGACCACCGTTGTGGAACTTGAACAGGTCGCCCGTTCCTCCGTCGAGGACCAAATTCAAGTGATACAGCGAGCCACCGTCGGAGATCAATGCGACCTCTTCGACTGCGCCGGTCTGTCGGCTAAGGCGCAGAAGTTTTGTAATACCGCTGGAACCAAAATCAAAATCGAGACGGATTTGCTGGCGGCAGTCGTAGGCCACGCCGGTTCCGTCGTTAAGACCGTTGACAATCATGAAGTAGAGGTCGTCCGCATGGCCGGAATTGGTGAACTCCGCGGCCAGGGGCTTAAAGTATCCGACGATTACATCGCCTTCCTGACCGTTATTTTTACTGCCGATGTTGGTTGCCGCGATATCCGTAATGTATGGATCCGCATTGGAATCCCAACTCGGTACGCCATCGGGCTGGGTATTGTACTGTCCATTATGACGGCCGACAATGAACCGGACATCCGAGGACAACAGTCGAACCAGGGCCGAACCGAGGTTTAGGCTCTGTCGATTGGTCTCGGCGACCTGGTAAAATGTCGTCGTGGGGCTCTCTATACCGGTTCCGCTGAACATTACGGAATCAACATACGATCCCGACGGTTTGTCTTCGTAGATGAAGTCATCCACAAGTTTATAACCGAATGCCCAGGCCGCGAAATACTGCACGCGAATCTCCGATTCCGAAACGATACTGGCGTCCGGCAGCAAATCCTCCGTATAAAAGGTTCTCAGGAACACTCCGGTGGGAATCGGGTGGGTTCCGGTGCCGTCGTTGCCTTCCAAGCCAAGTGTGCGATACCTCTCCAGATACTCGTAAAAGGCTGTCGGGCTGATACCGCTATACTCCACGGCGCCAAAGGGGTACTCATCGAACATGAGCATGTCCGGCTGGACGGTCTCCATGTAATCACGAACCTCCTGCATGGTAAACGGCGCTCCCTGGTTCGTATGCATGATGACATTGGGGTAGTTATTATGCATATTCGCGGTCGTCCACGCGGCAGATGACAATATGTTCTGATCCGTGATGTCCTGCTCGTCTCCAATGCTAAGGCGGACTAACATGGACGCGTAAGGCTCGTCACTCGAATCAAGGTATTCCCGTGTACCCGTAATATTGGCCCAGGGCAGGCCCGGGGGCGAGGGCATATAATCAGCCGGATAGGCGGGTCCGGAGCCGAAGTCAACCGTGGTAAAATTACTCGCGCCCCATAATGCGAGATCGAAGTCTTCTGTCCAGAGTTGTGGGGTAGTTTGGGTTTGAATCTGCAAACCAAAGTTAAGCAGGGTCTGATGGCCGCGACCCAGGAAAGGCGCGTACGCGCCGGCCTTAGTCCAACGGACGTAATCGACATTATACTCACCCGTCGCGTCGCCGTTACCAAACCCGAACCAGTCGTCGGAGTTTTTAGCGGTCATGGCCAGATTCTTCGTAAAGACGGGCACCGGGTTGTCGTCCACATACATGCTGACCAGTGAATAACCCACGACGGAACCGCCCGGCGTGCCCGTGCCGGTCGTACGGGTCAAGCGGTACACGTGGTACTCCGGGTAATCCAGTCCACCGGTCTGCATCACGCCGTCGCCTGTTGGAGAAGTAGGACTAACGTTATACCGACCAAAATTCTGTCCAGTACCCACATAGCCAGTAGCGAAATTGACGTTCTCTCTGGAGGAGTTGGTGTCGGCATACATGAGAATGCCACTGCCGGTGTGCGTGACCACCGACATGCGCCATTCCATGCTCCAATCGCCCGTTCCGAGCGGATTGGAACCAGAGTTCGTGTTCCATAGCGTCCACTGAGATGTTGGCTTGAAATTCAATACGCCATTCGAGACGGTGGTAACCGCCCCCGGATTCCCGTACCACACCGACCATCCGCTGGTCGGGTCAGTCGTAAATTCGAAGCCACGCTCCCAGTTCACGCTGTCCTGCATAGCCACAGCGACGGGCGGGTAGGCGCCGGCAGTCGTCCAACGAACATAATCGACATTATACTCACCCGTCGCTTCGCCATTACCGAACCCGAACCAGTTGTCGGAATTTTTGGTGGTCATGGCCAGATTCTTCGTGAAGATGGGCACCGGGTTGTCGTCCACATAGAGCTTGACCAGTGAATAACCCACAATGGAACCCCCCAGCACGCCCGTGCCGGTCGTCCGGGTCAAGCGGTACACGTGATACGCTGTGCCATCGATTCCACCGGTATTCATCAGGCCGGCGTCTGTTGGATAAGTAGGATATACCTGATAGGTAGCAGAGATTTCCCCACTTCCCGCATTGTAAGTTCGGAAACCGAGGTTCTCTTTGGAGGAGTTGGTGTCGGCATACATGAGGGGGCCAGTGCCGGTGTGCGTGACCACCGCCATGCGCCATTCCATGCTCCAGTCGCCCGTGCCGAGCGGATTGGAACCAGAGTTCGTGTTCCATAGCGTCCACTGAGATGTTGGCTTGAAATTCAATACGCCGTTCGAGACGGTAGTAACCGCCGCCGGATTCCCGTTCCACACCGACCATCCGCTGGTCGGGTTGGTCGTAAATTCGAAGCCGCGTTCCCAGTTGGCACTGTTCTGCAGGTTAGCAACAGGCGCGTAGGCGCCGGCAGTCGTCCAACGGACGTAATCGACATTATACTCACCCGTCGCGTCACCGTTACCGAACCCGAACCAGTTGTCGGAGTTTTTGGCGGTCATGGCCAGATTCTTCGTAAAGAGGGGCACCGGGTTGTCGTCCACATAGAGCTTGACCAGTGAATAGCCCACGATGGACCCCCCCGGCGTGCCCGTGCCGGTCGTCCGGGTCAAACGGTACGTGTGATACCCCGGGTAACCCAATCCACCGGTCTGCATCACGCCGTCGCCTGTTGGAGAAGTAGGACTAACGTTATACCGACCAAAATTCTGTCCAGTACCCACATAGCCAGTAGCGAAATTGACGTT
>JBAZZQ010000083.1:0-10419 GCA_041658725.1 Phycisphaerae bacterium
ACGGCCTGACGGAGTGACGAAGCGATTTTGTGGTGAAGACCTTTGGGTAAAAAACCGCATTGCCGACCACGCCAGCGGGGTCAGAGAGGCCAAAGTGCGAAGGTTGGGTTAGAAAGCAGATGCTCCACACCAAAAGACCAACTATACAAAGTCAACGGCTGAATAAAAAAATTCGATGAAAAATGTTCGTTTGAGTCCATCATGGTTTGTACTTCCGGTTGTCCTGGGCGAGCCGCCAGAGGACGTAGCAGAGTTTCCGCGCAACGCAGCAGGTGGCGGCGATGTGATGAAAGCCTTCGTTTCGCAATCGGTCGTAATACTTCATGATGTCCGGGGCGTGCTTGCGAACGGACTCGGCGGCCATGTAGAGGGCGTACCGCAGGTACGGCGAGCCGCGTTTGGAGAGCTTCCGCTTGGCGTAGGGGCCCTGGCCGCTTTTACCGATAGTCAGGTCCAGTCCGGCGAAGGCCACAAGTTTCCGTGGGCGATTGAAGGTTTTGATCGGGTCGGTCTCGGCCCAGATGGTCAGGGCCATGAGCGGACCGAGGCCGGGCAGGTCGAGCCAAGTCGGCAGCTTGTCGGCGTAGGTGAGGATCGTTTCCTCCAGGGTCGCCCGTTCCTGGTCCATCGTGTCGATCTGCCGGATCAATTGGGGGATAGTCTGTTCGGCGGCATCCAGCAAGGCGGTACAGGTGAAGGCGTTCCGGGCTGATTCGAGGATCTGCCGGCTGGTGGCGATGAAGGGGTTGCAGAACAGGGTTTCGTATTCCGGCCAGACGGGGTGGAGCTGGGCCAGAAGCAGTCGCTTGAGGTCGCCCTTCTTCTGCACCAGGGCGTGGCGGGTTCGCAGCAGTTGCCGAAGGGTCATGGCCTTGGGCGAGGGTACGAGGGTGGGCCGGTTTTCCCCATGCAGGAGGATCTGGGCGATTCGGCGGGCGTCGAGCCGGTCGGTCTTGGCCACCCGAATGTCCTCCTTGGATCGTTTGCGGGTTTGGAGCGGGTTGATGGTGACGACCCGGAACGTTTCCTGCTTCAAATGCTCATACAAGCTGAACCAGTAGGGGCCACTGGCCTCCATACCGATCAAAAAGGACGATTTGCGCCCCAGCTTTCGCATCGCGGCCAGCAATTGCTCGAGGCCGGGTCGGGTGTTGGGAAACGTCAACCGTGCCCGGATCGTGTCGTGGCGATCCATGATGCAGGTGACATGCAGGTACTTGTGTACGTCGAGTCCGACGACGTAAGTCGCGGGTTTTTCCATGATTCGTGTTCCTTTTCAAAAACATCCATATCCAATCATCGGTTCTCGGATCGTTCCCTGGTACCGGTTCGCATCATGGCCTCATGCCTGATCGGGGTCCCCGTGCCGAAACTCGACACGTCCAACCAACTGATTGATGTCCGGCGAAACGGCCAGGGCCGCGGTCTTTTTGTGGGGGGCGTCCCGCTCGAGGCGGGTCCCAAGGAGAGTATGGCGGCGGTTCTGCGCGTCCGGCCAAGAACATCCACGAAGAAGAGCCAGCGATTTTTAAAAATACATCGAAGTAAATCCATGGAACTATTTATATGAGGAGAGTAGTTTTGCATTTCATCCTCAGAGTATGGGTCTGAAAAGCATCCGCTCATACGTTGCAAAGGTGATTTTCCAATACCAATGCGGTTGTTTTCTTCACAAGGTGAATGTGTTTTTCCAGAAGTTCGTCTAGGAATGAATCGTTGCCTACAGAGATGAAAGGACTCTGTGATGTGGCTACAATATCGCAAAACATATAGACAAGAATATTTCAAAATCCATAAGTAAATGTCTTGATATTATCATAAAATAATGTTATATTGTTATATTGTGTTTAAGGATACCTTAATGGTTTCATTAAAAGATAAACCAAATATAACGTTGATTGCCCGGCGATGCGGTTTAAGCAAAATGACCGTGAGTCGAGTTCTGCGTAATTTTCCCAATGTTTCCCCGCCTACGCGTGATCTTATCCTGAAGACCGCCCAGAAGATGGGTTTTAAGCCTTCGCGGCATGCCCACGAGAAGCAAGCCACGGTCACGACCCATTACTATATTCTTTTTCAGCAGGAAAATTCGATCCAGGACGCCTATTTTCGTGAAATCATCCTGTCGGTACAGAACCAGCTTTTTGAGCGAGGGTTTGGTTGTTCGCTGGGCATCATTCACAAGGAATATTCCGAGTTTTTAAAACTCAGCCAAATTTTACGCCAGAGAGAGATTCGGGGCGTTTTAATTGTAGGAGATATTCCCCGGATTTATGCGGAAACGTTGCAGATGAATTTTTCCAATCTGGTTTTTATTGATTATCCCGGAGATTCCACTCTGCGGAAGCCTTATAATTCCGCCGCCATTTGTATGGACAATGTTTATGGGGGTTATCTGGCCATGAATCATCTGCTGGACCTTGGACGGCGCCGGATATTGCTAGTGGGTGGCCGGAAGGACCATTATTTTACTACGGCTTTACTCCAGGCCTACCAGGGAGCGCTCCGGGAACGGCAGATTGAAATCGACCCTCACCGGATTGTTCATGGCGATTTTCATGTCGAAAGCGGCTTTGATGCCGTCTCGAAGGCGATCAAGTCGGGCATTGAATTTGACGCGATCTTCACTAATGATGAAATGGCCTGCGGTGCGCTGAAGGCATTGCATCAAGCCAAACTCCGTGTCCCTCGCGATGTCGCCGTCGTCGGGTTCGATGGGCTGCCGATCGGCCAAATGGTTAGTCCGAGCCTGACGACCATCATGGTTGATCGGGAAAAGATGGGACGCCTCGCTGTCGAGCGGCTGATGGAAATCGAACAGGGAAAATTCACCGAAGACACCTGTGAAAAGATCAGCTTGTTTCCGCGATTGATTATCCGCGAATCCTGCGGCGAGGTGCCCCAAGACACAGGAAGGTAATTATTTCAGGAGATTTTTATGAGTAAAACGCAATACTCCCTTCTGATCGACTTAAGAAAGAACACAAGTATTTTTTTTAATTTGGGCAATGCACAAGTAACCGTGTGCCCGGATATGGGAGGGAGAGTTTTTGCCGAGTTGGAAGGGATTTCACTTCATCGTATCGATCTGGATACTGTCAAAAATCCCGATAGACCTTTTAATAACTATGGGGGCGGAAATCTTTGGCCTGCGCCGGAAGGGGGAAAGTTCGGATTTAATTACCGCGGTGATCAATGGTACGTTCAACCAGCCATCAACAACCAACCTTTTCAGGTCATTGATAAACAATCAGATACAGCCACTATCCGGAAAACAGTGAAATTGACTAATCGACTGGGCACGGTCGTTGAAGCCGTAGTCACGCGAGCCATTTCAGTTGGGTCTCAAATTCCGGTCATCCTTCAGAACTGCGGATTGAAAGGCCTGGTTTCTTACCAAACGGTGGACTCTTTTGAGGTGATAAATCAGATTTCGGTGGATCAGGCTCTGTTGGCGGCGTGGACGCTCGAACAGTTTCAAGCCACCGATGACACCCTATCGTTTGTGGTAGTCGCAAACCCTCGGACGGCCATCAATTTTGACTTTTATCCCCTGCCCGGTCCCACCATCGTCTACCATGCTCAAGGATTTACTTACAAAACCGATGGTCGATGCCGGGGGCAGATTGGAATCAAGAAGGAGGCCCTGGCCTCGTTGATCGGGTTTTATGATTTGTCCCAAAACTTGATTTGCCTTCGCCAAAAAATTAACCCCGACGACGACTTGTTTTTCAACATCGCCGATAACGATCAGCCCCAGGGCCCATACTGCGCGGCCGACAATTATAGCATCTTCAATTCTGACCCAGATATGCAGGCCTTTGAATTGGAAACGATTGGAGGAGCCAAAATAGAAAAAGGTATTATTAAGGGGTCTGAATTGATCTCGCGCACCACCCTTGCCGTTTTCGAGCGGCGGCAAGACCTGGAGGAGTTTGTTTTAAGTTTATTGGAAAAAAGAACAAATTAATTTTAACGAAGGAGAAAAAAATGGGTTATCTGTCCAAAGATGAACTAGACAGTCGGTTATCCAAAGTCAACCGGATCATGGACGCAAGGAATCTGGATGCCATGTTGGTTTATTATGATGAATTCAATATCGGCAACGGCTGGTATCTGACGGGCTGGTGTCCGCAATTTGAAAGCGGAATGGTGCTGGTTCCGCGAAAGGGTGAGCCGATGATTCTGGGCGGACCGGAGAGCGAGCCTTTTGCCAAGCTCGATAGCGCGATCACCGAAACGCGAAATTTCCCGGTCTTTATGGTTCCCGATGAGGAGTATCCCAATGCGATCATTACCGACTTTCCCGGCCTATTTTCAGAATTGACGGCCCGGATGGGACGGATCACCAGGGTGGGTTTGGTGGGGGCGGGACGAATGCCCGCGGATTGCCACCGGCAGATCGTCAGCGGGTTTAAAGGGGTAGAACTGGTCGATGCCACCCAAGCGTTCGTGGAACTTCGGTATGATAAATCGGCATGGGAACGTGAGCAAATCAAGAGTGCTTTCAAACTGGCGGATGACTGTTACGAGGCCATGAAGGCAAAAATTGCCCCGGGGGTCTCGGAGATCCAGGTGGCGGCGGCCGGGGAACATGCCGCCCGCAGCCGTGGAGCCAGCGGATTTGGTTTTAGTGCGATTGTCGGAAGCGGAAAGCGGTCCAACGCGGTCGTTCCGACCGCCAGTTCAAAGATTCTTCAAGCCGGGGAACTGATCATGATCGGTATTGCCCCAAAAATAAAAGGGTATGCGGGCGTGGTCGGTGATGTGGTCCCCGTTTCCGGCAGCTATACCGATAAACAAAAAGAATGCGTCGAGCACCTCAAGGCGGCCTTCGGATTGACCAAGGCTCAGCTTATTGCCGGAAAGACGGGAAAGGAAATCGACGCTCCCGCCAGGGCTTACTTTGCCAAACATAATATATCCAAGTACCTGGTCTGCCCGTTCGCTCACACCATCGGCCTGCATGAAGCCGAATCGCCGTTCTTCGGTCCCACCAGTCAGGACGTACTGAGGCCGGGCATGACGGTTTGTGTCGACGTGAGTTTCTTTGGCCATCCCGAGTTTAATGGAGTGCGGATTGAAACCGGTTATGAAATTACGGAAAAAGGACCGGTTCCAATGAGTCCAAAGATGGATGCCTGGTTCTCCGGCTAATTTTAAAATTTCTTGTAATGTCTGGATTGAAGGAAACCTACAATGATACAGCCCAGAATTGATTTACCCATCGGTCCCAATCCCCCCGCGCTTGCCTTTCCCCATTTTCCGACGCGTCAGCAAGCTATCGTTTGGCGGAATTGGCAGCTTGTTCCGGTGGAACGGTTGGCGAAGGTCTTACGAACCGATGCCCCAACCATTCTGAAATTGGCCGGCGACCTGGGTTTGCCCCTGCCGCCCGTGGTGAGTCCATCCTGGCTCACTCGCGGGTACATCACCCTCATCCGCAATAACTGGCATCTCCTGCCTTATGCGCAGTTGCTTGAACTGGTCGATTGGACCGTGGAACAAATGGATAATTCGCTGCGTGAGGAAGATTTCCTTTGGGGGAGGCTGGGCTCGTTAAAACCGCAATGCGAAGGCGTTTATTATTCCCCGCTGTCCCCGGATCAAATTCGGCGGACGTTGGAAATCCGTCAAACAATGGAAAAGCATTTTCCCGACCATGACACTTCCCATGACGAACCGCCGTTTGCCTTTGTCGAGAGCTTTCAAAAAACTCGACCCAATAGACCTATTTCGAAAAAGTCGAACCGATTCGATCTCCGGCTGATTTATCCCTATTTCGCCGTGTACGGCGATCCGCTGCTAAATCCCCAAATCGATCCATTTCCCGATGGATTACTGGAACGTCTGGCCGAAGAGGGTATCAATGGGGTGTGGATGCAGGGGCTTTTATATACTCTTGTCCGATGGGATCCCGCCCCCGAAATGTCGGCGGGATGCGACACCCGGATTAAAAACCTGCGAGCGTTGGCTCGGCGGGCCGAAAAATATGGGATCGGCTTGTATTTGTACTTCAACGAACCACGTGCTTTGCCTTTACGGTTTTTTGACCGCTATCCCGAATGGAAGGGCGTGGAACTTGAGGAATTCGGCTTGGCCACCCTGTGCACCTCCCACCCGCCGGTTTTGGATTTATTGCGTCGGAATACCGAAACACTGTTCCGCGAAGCCCCGGAATTGGCGGGGGTATTTACAATTACCATGTCGGAAAATCCCACGCACTGTCATTCCCGGTGGACCGGCCATCAATGCCCGCGCTGCGCTCCACGACCCGTACCGGAAGTGGTCGCACAAGTGAATTGCACCATCGAACAGGGCGTTCATGCCGCCAAGCCGGGGGCCAGGGTGATCGTATGGGCGTGGGGTTGGGATCTGAAATGGGCTTCCCGGGCGATCGATCTTTTACCGGATAACGTCGAATTGATGTGTACCAGCGAAGAAGCCTTACCGACACATATCGGGGGAATTCCGGCAAACATCCTGGATTATTCCATCTCGCAGGTTGGCCCCGGGGATCACGCCCGGCAATTGTGGGGGTACGCCTCGAAACGCGGACTGAAGACCATGGCCAAGGTTCAAATGAATAATACCTGGGAGTGCTTCACCGTTCCGTATATTCCGGCGGTGGATCTTGTCGAAAAACATCTGAATAACCTTAACGATCTTGGAATAAACGGCTTGATGGTTAGCTGGACCTTGGGGGGATATCCGGGAGGAAACCTGGACCTTTTAAGCACTTCGTCCGAAACCCTGGCTTTGGAAAAATTTGGACCCAGGGCA
Organism: Phycisphaerae bacterium; assembly: GCA_041658725.1. Classification (GTDB taxonomy): domain Bacteria; phylum Planctomycetota; class Phycisphaerae; order JAAYCJ01; family JAAYCJ01; genus JBAZZQ01. Next base: position 6,784 of record JBAZZQ010000083.1, read on the forward strand.
GCCCCGGTCATTCGCCAAGCCTGGAATCTTTTCAGCCGGGCTTTTCCGGAATTTCCCTTTTACTGTTCCATTGAACACCCAGCCCTTTACTTTGGTCCCCAGAGCCATGGCCCTGCGAATCTACTCTATGCGACGCCCACCGCTTACTCGGCCACGGTAGCCACTTATCCTTATGATGATCTTACCCGGTGGCGAGGAATTTACCACGAAGAAATTTACGAAAATCAGTTTCGAAAGCTAAGCGAAACCTGGAAACAGGGTTTGGAGCAGCTTGGCCTTGCCCTGCCGATGATCGATGCCGAGCATCGGCAGGCCTTTGACGATCTTAATCGAGTCGCCTGGGCCGTCTACTGCCATTTTCGAAGTTCATTTCTTCAAACGGCTTTTATTCGGCTGCGAGATTCCGAAACCTCCGATAAGGCCTCCAAAATGTTCCCCATCCTGGAGGAGGAAATTGACCTGGCCAAAACGCTCTATCAATTGGCCCGGCAAGATTCACGACTCGGCTTTGAGTCCAGCAGTCATTACGCCTATACCCTTAACGATTTAAGAGAAAAGGTGATCAATTGTGAATACTTGCGTCTCTTTTTCGCTCCTAAAAAATAAAAGGATATCCGCATGAACCGAAAAACAATCATCGTGGGCTTTGACATGGAGACGGATATCGGCTCCTGGACGCTAAACGATCAGGGAATCAAAAAAGGAACCGTTGAAATATTAAAGGTCTTGCGAATCCATGATATCCCAGCCACGTTTCTCTTCACCGGCCGAGAGGCGCAAAACAATCCCCGCATGGTTAAAACGATCCTCGATAAGGGTCATGAGATTGGTTGCCATACCATGTACCATGAGACGATGGGAACGGCCGTTTTCGATATGCCGGGGGCCAATTTTGTTTTGGAAAGTGAGATCAAAGGTCGATTGGAACTGGCGACCAAAACCGTGGCCGGGGCTGCGGGGGTACGACCGGTCTCCTTCCGGGCTCCCCGTTTATTCGGCTCAACCGCCATGATCAATGCTCTCGAAGAATTGGGATACCGGGTCGATTCATCTTTCCCCTGTTATTTTTATCACCGGGATTTTACCCCTTACCATCCCTCGCGTCGGGATTGGTCGAAAAATGGAAAGTCAACCATCCTCGAGTTGCCCGTCTTTTTTGATATGGACGCCGGCCAGGACGATCCGACCCATCGCAACCGCGACCAATGGCCGATGCTTCGCCTGAAAGGGGCAAAATGGTTCGGAAACCTGTGCCAACGAATGTTCGCCAATGTCCATAACGCCCGGGGGGATTCTGTTCTCTGCCTCTACCTGCATCCCTGGGAATTTATCGAAATGCCGAAATCTGTCATTACCGACGAGGCGAAAATATCATTCCAACCCTTTCTTTACAAAAACTGCGGAGACTCTTGTCTCGCCAGCCTGGATGAATTTATTTGCCACATGAAGCATTCAAACGTTCAGTTCACCACGATGAAAGACTATGCCACCAATTGAGCATGATCTTCAACTTGTTTCCCGATAAAGGACTTCCGACAGCGTTTCGATCATGACCTGAACGGGCTCAAAGAGCTGGGCCACCCGATAGGCCAACTCTTTTTCCTGACCGTCCCAAATCGACTGACGCCTGGCGATGCCCGAGCATCGCTGAAAAATCATGGACAAGGACTGGCTCGATTGCCTGGCACTAACCAACGGAGGTTTCGTCATCATCGACTACAAAACCAACACGATCATGCCCCGACTTTGATTGCCTGGCCGACCACTACAAAATTCAACTCGAGCCTTTCCCCGAGGTCATCGGCGAGATCACCCCAACCCGGGTCGCCGACACCTGGCTCTACTTTACAGAACCCGATTCCACCTGCAGGTGATTTAAATCATTTTTTCTTCCCGCATCCAATTAACCCGCATTTTTCAGTGCGCCGTGGAACGGCGTAGAACTTCAGTGGGTGCAAGTCCCACCCGGCAACTTTCGCTCCTGCCGGTAGCAATCGGAGCAATGTCGGGAGTAATCCCATCGTTGGAGCCTCCGGTGTAGAGGGTGATGCAAAGTCACTTGGCGAGTGCGCAGGCCGTAACGTGAGTGAACGTCGAGCAGGCCTCGAAACGGGTAATGCCCAAGCCGACCCGGCTTAAATTCGGGGAAGGCTGTCATCGCGGGGTATGCCAAGAGCGACCCAGACTCCGCGGTTCCGCCGGGGTAATGACGACGGCATGTGCATCAAGGAGTTCTTACGCAAACACGGGAGGTCCGAGAGGGTGTTGGTGCGTGACCTTCAACCGGCAATCCGCGAGGATCAGGCCGGGCCGTAGCTCGGAATTCGGAAAGGCCCATAGTACCGTTGAGGCCGGATAATACCGGCGGAGGGAAGGGGCCTTGGTTCAAGACGACGCAGGAAGCGAGCGAGAACAAGGAGATTGGCGATGAGCCTGGAACCTCCCCAAAGTGTTCGGAAGCTGCAGACGGCGTTACATGCCAAAGCGAAGGGATCACCGGAGTATCGATTCTATCTTCTGTACGATAAGGTGTACCGTAAAGACATTCTGCTCTATGCCTGGCAGTGCTGCAAAACTAACGGCGGCGGTGATCGTGCTCGAACCGATTTTCGAGGCTGATCTATCGCCGGAACAGTACGCCTACCGACCCCATCGAAGCGCTCTGGATGCCGTGAAAGCGGTTCATAAACTGCTGAACACCGGTCATCGAGAGGTGGTGGATGCGGATTTGAGCGGGTATTTCGACAGCATTCCCCATTACGAGCTTCTCAAATCGGTGGCTCGCCGGGTCTCGGACCGGCACGTGCTGCATCTGATCAAGATGTGGCTGGAAGCCCCGGTGGAGGAGACGGATGATCGGGGAAGAAAACAGCGAACGACCCGCAACAAGGACGAGCGACGAGGAACCCCTCAAGGCTCTCCGATTTCACCGCTCCTGAGTAACCTCTACATGCGACGCTTCGTATTGGGTTGGAAGGTTCTAGGCCATGAGAGGCGACTGGATGCTCACATCGTCAACTATGCCGACGATTTTGTGATCTGCTGCCGGGGGAGTTCCGAAGAAGCCCTCTCCGTCATGCGGGACATGATGTCCAGGCTGAAGCTGACGGTGAACGAGACCAAGACGAAGGTCTGCCGGATACCGGAAGATCGCTTTGATTTTCTCGGCTACACCCTGGGTCGGTGCTACTCGACCCAAACGGGTAAAAGTTATATTGGAACCCGACCGTCGAACAAGCGGATCAGACGATTGTGTGAACAAATCCGTGCGGATACCGAACGACGGTGGCTGTGGCGGGAGGTCCGGGACCTGGTCGATCACCTGAACCGGATGCTGGTGGGGTGGTCGAACTACTTTTGTCTCGGACCGGTCAGCAAGGCCTATCGAGCGGTGGACACCCATGCTCGACATCGGCTGCGCCAATGGTTGATGCGAAAGCATAAACAGCCGGGGCGGGGAACACTACGCTGCCCCGACGAATATCTGTACCAGACCTTGGGTCTGGTCCGGCCGGAGGTGCGGACGAAGCGCTTCCCGTGGGCGAAGGCATGAGCTCTTGTCCGAGAGCCGGATGCGGGAAATCCGCCCGTCCGGTTCGATGAGCGGGATGTGGAAACGGGGTAGGGAACGGCTAG
>JBAZZQ010000084.1:0-9933 GCA_041658725.1 Phycisphaerae bacterium
GCAATCACATCCTCCGTTTGCGGACGGCGGTCAAATCCGGTCGATGGGAAAACTTTTGGTCGCATTACCTTTGCCTCAAAGATTCTGCATAAGGACTACGTAAAATGAAAACTACACCCCAAAAAATAATAAGGGAGGAGTTCTTGTTCTACCTAGTTTCTGGTTGCTGCTTCTGCTAAAATATCCCGGAACAATTGACCGGCGAGATATGTCTAATATATCGGAACAACCAGCAACCGCGGAACTCGGCTTGGCCTTTGATGAGATCGGACTGATCAAGCAAATCCAGGCCGGTCGTATGGCTCTGTTCGGGGATTTGATCGCCCGGTTCCAGGATCGCCTGTATAACCTGGCCTATCGGCTGACCTCCAATCCCGAAGATGCCTCCGACCTGTCACAGGAAACGCTCACACGGGCCTTCAAGTCCATCGGTCAATTCCGCGGAAATTCACGTTTTTATACCTGGCTGGTCAGAATTATGATTAATATTACCAACGACTGGAAAACCAAAGCCAAGCGCGACCGCGATTTGCGGAACCAGATGCAGACCCTGCTTGAGCATTCGCAGGCCGCCGAAGTTACGAAGCTCAGCGACCCTCAACACCAGGCCCAGAGTCAGGAAATGATCGACCTTCTCTGGCAGGCCATCGACCGCATGGACCTTCCCCAGAAACAAGTCCTTCTGCTTCGCGACCTCGAACAGCTCAGCTACGACGAAATCGCCCACATCCTGAAATTAACCGAAGGCACGGTCAAAAGCAGACTCTTCCGGGCACGGGAGTCGTTGCGAGAACTTCTCGCCCCGTTATTAAACCCAAAACCAGGTGATGGAAAATGAAAGAGCAATCCTCGGATAAAATCTGTAAACCCTACGCCGAGCTGATCAGCGACTATCTCGACGGCCAGCTCATCGACGAGCAAATGACCCTCGTCGAAAATCATATCAAGGAGTGTTCCGCTTGCGCTGAAAAATTACAGCAGTACCGGCAAATTAAAAATCTGATCCTCGCCGATAAGCAAAAAGCCCCCGTCGATCTGACCGCCACCGTTTTGGCTAATCTCGAACGCGAACAACTTCTCACAGGCTTGGACGAATTGGCCAAACCGACCACACCCTTTTGGACCAAGCTCTTAAAATCTGTCGCGGCCGCCGCCATGATCGGCCTGGTCGTCTACGTCGGTGTGCTCATCGTCCAATTCACAGAAACCACGCAAAAACCGACCCATATTATTTCCGCCCCTCCACAATCATTTTCGGCCAGATTCTCCGGGAATAAAAAAGAAGACCTGGAAAATAAGCTCTTTGCCGACGCCAAGACCATCGGCAAAAAAAACAAAGATATTTCTTCCCCGTTCTTGAAGGATAGAGTTGACGTTGCCACAACCGAAATTAAAAAAAACAAACCCGCTCCCCCGCTGGCTCTTAGACCCACTCCACCCGGAATAACACGATTCGAGAAACAAGCCGTTTCCGACCGGCTGCTTGATTTCGCCGAAATCCAATCCGCGGGAGAGACGCCGGCAGATGGCCTCAGAAGCAGTTATTCCGCGGGGTACTCGTTCGAAAGATATGCAGGAAAAAAATCCTTGGCACAGCAAATTCCACTCACTCTTAATATCTCAGTCGCAGATATGCCCACCTGGATGCTCGTCAAAGAACAGATTCTCGAAGTCCTGAACAAAGAAAACGTCCCGCAAATCCAGGAGCCGGACCAGGTCCATCAAGCTCTGACTTCCCACGAGGAATTTTTCTACCAGGCCAAAAAAGGCCTCGATCTGCCACCCGGTGAAACTTCCTCGCAAATCCTTCTGGTCGTCAGCCCTGAAAAATTCCGCACAATCCAAAATGATCTTCAGCAATCAGCCCCGGAATCCGTCACCCAAAAATTACACCACGATCTCGAAAAAATCCTAAAAAAACCGTCCCCGACTTCTGAATTATCAGCGATTTTCCAACAAACCAGGCAAAATCTGAACAACTACTTTGTCAATTCAGAGGCGGATTTAGCGTTTGGCAAAAAAGCAACAACGTTACCTGCTCCTGTTCAAACCCAACCCATAAATACCAAAGTCGTTACCACCAGTTCGCAAAAAGTCGTCTCGGAAATTTTGCCCCTGCTCATCAATATTCAATTAAATCCAAAATCGCCCACCACCGCCACCACCCAATAAATGGAGATTGAAAAATGTCACGGGAAAAACTTTTAACCTGGCCTAATCGGTTGACGATGCTGCGGATCATTCTGGTCGGACCGTTTGTGGTGGCGTTGCTTAATCTGCACTCTACCGAATGGTACTGGCCGTGGAGCAGGTATTTCGCTGTCGTCATTTTTCTGATGACCATTCTCTCCGATGGTCTGGACGGCTACCTGGCCAGAAGGTGGCATCAGGAAACCCCGCTGGGAAAATTTCTCGATCCGGTCGCCGATAAGCTCCTGATCACCTGCGGAGTGATTCTGTTGGGGATTGAGAATATGTGCGCTCATGGAGCTTTTGAAGTTTGTTTTAAGTTTCCCAACTGGGTCGTCGTGGCGGCCATCGGAAAAGACCTCTTCGTGACGATCGGGTTTTTGCTGATTTTCATCGTCTCGGGAAAAATCTTCATTAACCCGACGTGGTCGGGAAAAACCACAACCATTACGCAGATGGTCATGATCCTGATTACCCTGCTGGCGCCGGATATTGTCTCGATGGGCGACTATGGCGCAAAACTGGCACTGTATCTAACTCGGGCGTTATGGGCAGTAACCGCCGCTATGGCGTTGGTAACCTGCTGGGATTATTTCCGGAGGGGAATGCGATTTGTTTACCAACAGCAGACGGTGGAGGGTAAACAGTAGACTCTTTTCATGCCGTTTTTCGGTCATCCTTGTGAGCGTGGATATAGGCGGCCAGGAGCATGTGGCGGAGTTGATCGGTAGCGACGGACTGAAGATACTCTAAAGTGAAATCGAACTTGAATCTGCCCGGAAAATGCAGCAGACAGGTGATCAACTTATCCCGGGAAAGTTCGGCTATTTCATGGACCGGAATTTCTTCCACGTTGGTTACCTTTTCATCTTGACGTTCAGTTTCTTTCGTTATTATCATCAGTTTCATTATCGGCTAAACTGCTCGATGGGTTAACTTCGTTGGGGAAAATTAAAAAAAAAGATTTTTTTTCTGGACTCTTGTATTTTGGTTGATACCATGCTATGATTACTAAGATACCTAGAAGAACGAAATTGAAGCTTTTTGACATAATAAAATATGCGGCCGTGGGTCAGTCCTCCCCTCTTCAGATATAGTGTCCCCCCCGCACTATATCATCCCGCGGTCGCATTTATTTTTTTTACCCGGTTTGAAACAAAGTTCCGATAATCCTTTCCCCGATCTCTATGGTTACCTTAAAGATTGCGTATATGCAGAAGCAATGGGCATAAAAGCTAAATTTAATATTTATCTGCCCATGTGTAAATAAGGCAAGGGGGGCAATTCGGGCCAAATGATGGGAACCATAAATTCCCGTCGGCCTGGCCCTGTCTTTACGATACGAAAATGATTTTTAGGGCGCATCCGTTCATAGTGGATTGGGCAGGGTTCGACTGTTTTTTTCGGAAAAGTAGATTTTATTTTTTTTAATAAAATAGCGAAAAAAGGTTCTCCGAAATCCGTAGGCCGGAATCGCCAGGCGGTTTGTACGATTTTGGGGTCGATCTGGGTATCCTGAACTTTGGCCAGGGGGGTATAATCCGCGTCTGGGGCTACCAATTCGCCTGGATTATTTACAGGCCAGTTTTGCGGTTCCAGGGCGTCGCCGAAGCGGGTAAGAAGTTCCCCAATGAGCAATTCATTTTCAAAAGGCGATAGGGCGCATGTGGAATAAAGAAGCAACCCCCCCGGCTGCAGGGCATGGATTGCGGAAACCGCCAAAGCCAATTGCCGTTGGGCCAACATTCTGGTTTGCCGGGGCGTCCACTCCTTTCGGCGTTGGGGTTGGCCGAGGATATGCGCTTCACCCGAGCATGGCACGTCGAGGATAATGAGGGGAATGGTGTTGACGACAAACTGGCAAATCAGCCCGCCATCGATCCCCAGCCGAGGAAGACCATCCGCGCCATAGAGTTTCAAAACTGAAGTCAATCGCATCCGTCTGGCTCCCGCCGGTTCGTTGACGATCACAGGTTTGTCGCGTTTCATTCGATCGTAGCAATGCAGAGCCTTCCCACCCGGAGATGCACAAAGATCGAGAATATATTCCGCGTCTTGAAGGGGTAAAAATTTAATTACAAGATAGCTGGGGATGGATTGCAGGTAAAATTTTCCTTCCTCAAAGGCGGTGCATTGAGCCAGACGACCGGCCAAATCATTCGAGACGATCATTGCGTCGTCAAATAACACCCGCTCCCTTACGGTCGCGGCTCGTTCCGTTGAAGGAGGGAGGGTCAATTGAAATTCACTCACCAGATTTTTTAGTGCGGAAAAATCAAATCGGGAGGGAATGAGGCGAACAGCCTTGACGGATGGACCGGCGAGAAGGGCTTGAATTTGGGCGTCGGATTTTTGACCGAGGGCTAGACGGTAGAAGTCGGCGAAACCGCGGGGCAGTATTTTGTTCATGACAACCTGATTATAACAAATGACTAAAGTCATTGATTAGACATTAGGATTTAGTCATTTTCATTCAATATATCCCAGCGCCTTTAGTCGCTTTCGGATAAGATCGACTTCCTGGGAGTTTAACCCTTTTGCCTCTTGGGCCCCCTGTATCTTTCCTCCGCTGGCGACGTCGCGAAGAACGTGGACCACAAATTCAGTTACCGATCCGAATCCCGTGCCATGTATTAAATCCTGCAGATTTTTATATAATTCGCGAGGAATTTTAATCGTTACTTTGTCTCTGCCGGCGGTAACCATCGTATCCCTTTTATTGCCCAGATGAGGGTAGACTTGACGTTGCCTGCGAGGTCTGGAGTAAATCGGTTTGTATCTGATCCTGCCACTGTTGTTCCCACTGTTCTTGCGTGATGAAAGTATTGTAGGCGGAGTTAAAGAACGGGGTATGATCCACACTGTTTATTTGGCTTAGCAGGGCAAAAGGATTCAACCCAACACTCTGAGACCCGCAGCCCGATAGGGTGAAAGTCAAAAAGACCGAACCGGCTAGAAGAAATATTATTTGGGTTATTTTTTTGAATACTTTTTCAGTCATGTTATTTCCTCCCACAGAGTGCGTATATCACTGGGTTCCCGCAAAAACAAGAGCGCTAACGCGAAACCGATTAGCATCGGTAAAGCTGGAATGGACAACGAATTCCACCGTATCGCCGCAATTAAAATGGTCCCGGACATTTAAGGTTCCCGGAAGTTCAGTGGCGGGAATAACGACGGGTAAATCACCGACGGTCACGAAGACCTGCCCGATGGGTATTGTTCCCTGGCTGGTTGCATTGTCATCCATCCGTGGGACAAACAGGCTCAGGACGGGATTATCCGCGGAATCGCAGCCTTCGATCAGCTTTCCCATTGTCTGGTTGGGAGCCAGAGTAAGGATATTAAAGGTTTCGTCCGTTTGGGCCCGTTTAATGCGCACAGCAATTTTGGCGGGATAGGTGGTCTGATTGGTGACTTTCAGCAGAAGGTAGGTCGTTAGGCCCGGGGCGACTTGCTGTTCAGCTCCGGAGACCTGCAGGCCGGTATCAGCCAGGAAATTGGTATTAAATATCTGACCGGCCAATCCGCTCCCACCGCATGAAACCATCAGGATCAAAATGCTCAACGCACAAATCGGCACGAGTACTTTTTGTAAGCCGGTTATTCTCATATTCCTGCAAGCTCCTTATTACGTTTCTACGCGTGATGCTATCACCGGGCGGCATTCTGGGCCGCAATTTGTTTCAAAGTCCCCAATGCTTGGTCGACATCTACCATGTTCGACAGGACCAAAGGAATAACGGTATAACCCGCGGGATATTGATATTCTCCCATCAATTCGGCGTAGGTTGGGTCAAAAATAAATCGTTGGCTTGGGGGCGAAGGGAACAAATTGGAGTTTGTTGTCGCAAAGGTGTTTGATAAACTATTTAAATCGGTATACTGGGATGTATATTGCTGCAGATCAATCATGGAGTTTTGTGTTTGCTGGTCCAGCAGCCCAACCAGAACTACATCGCCGCAGCTAAAATGTGTAGTTTGCAACAGATGAGAGGAGACGAACTGCGGGGCCAGAAAGGAATCAAACTGCAGGGAGGTCATCGAGGTGGCCGCGACGGCTAGGTCCGATGGTATTCTGGTAATGGCGGCGGTACCAAACGTAATATCCTGGCTTTGTTGATTGCCCAGGACGATGGTTTGCGTTTTGGTTTCTATTCTTGTCCGATAGACTATTCCGCTAAACCAAAGCTCCTTGATCCCGCAATCCAGGACGATGACTTCACGAAAGGAAGAGTCGTAATTAGCACTGGCCGGATTACGTTGGGCCTCAGGAACGGCCTTTAAGCCGACGCCCACGCCCAGTGTATTTCCCTGCTCATCAATATAAAAAATATTTATAAAGGCATATTCCTGGTGTCTGGCTTCGGCGGTCAGGTTCTCGAGCACAATAGTAACAGGGCCTTTTCCCTGCACGGTATTGAGGGTAGTTTGACCGAAGGGTTGCTCCGTATTCAAAAAGGTCGGATTGAGCAAATTATCGAATGTCGCGCAACCGCTGAATAACATGATCGAAAGGAAAATTACTCCCGCCGAAACGAGCTGGCTGGATTTTGTTCTGGTCATTACAATAGCTCCTGCAACTTTGTACCTCTGTTGTGCAATCACGCAGGCTTGAGGCTGTTGGCTATTTCTATTCTACGCGTGCCTGAACGTATATGCAAGTATTTAACTTCCTATCAAAACCGACGTTAGGATTATAATCTTCCTCTGTCCTGCCGACAAGGAAAAAAAGTTTTAAAATGGCAAGGGTTCCGTCTTTTCAGGCCGTATGAAGAACACTCCCTCACGGTCGTGCCTCCTTATACCGTGTCATGCGAACGTCATAGTATGTTCTTTTATTATGTGGATAGATATTTTATAGTAGGCAGCATGGTTTCAAAAGCATCGACCCCAAAGTCCGGCGGAACTTATTTGATCGCCTTTCTAGCGTACCTGGCCTTTGTTATTTACGGCAGTTTGGTTCCGTTGAAGTTTCGGTATGTGCCGCTGGAACAAGCATGGGAGAAATTTCGGCATATCCGATTGCTTTCGCTGGGGATCGAACACCGGTCCGATCTGGTGGCAAATCTTCTGCTTTTTATTCCTCTGACTTTTTTAGCAATGGGAGTTATGACGTATGGGAAGGCCCGTTGGCGAAGAACGGTCTGTGCGCCCTTGCTGTTGATGTTGGCGGGGATGCTGAGTGCGGGAATTGAATTCGTTCAGATTTATTTCCCCGCCCGCACCGTTTCCCTCAACGATATTTTCGCCGAATGGACGGGTGGCTTGATCGGGATCATCGTCTGGTTTTTTATCGGAGATTCAGTTACCGTCTGGGCGGAAAGTTTGTGGGAAAAACATGGGCAGGGCGATCTGGCGGTGAAGATTTTAGCAGGTTACGTTGTGGTGTTTGCCCTTTACCAACTGCTGCCGTTCGATCTGACGATCAGTCCCGTGGAGGTTTATCATAAGTTCAAGGAAGGGAAAATCACACTGATTCCGTTTGGGGATTTTGCCGGTTTGTCGGCCTATACGCTGTTGGTGAAGACGGCGGTAATGATACCGGTTGGTTTTCTGCTGCTGATATTGTCCCGGCGGAATAAATTTTCGTTTGCGTTTGTGGCGATTTTGGGATTTATGTTCGCGGCGGGTATTGAGTTTTTGCAGCTTTTTGTCTACTCGCGTTATTCCAGCGTTACAGATATTTTACTCGGCATGGCGGGAATTTGCGCGGGAGGATTATTGGGGCGAGTTTATGGACCCGTGGCGAGTAAGCCGCTGGTTCATGGCAGATTCTGGAGATACACGGGCGGACCGATCAAATTCACCGCGGCAGTGGCCTGGATTTGGCTGCTTGCCTGGTCCCGATGGTATCCGTTTAATTTTCAATGGCCCGAGGAAACGTTTGCGGAAAATCTTCAAGAACATATTCATATACCGTTTTTGTATCAGTATTTAACCAGCGAATTTCTGGCTGCAACCCAAGTGGTTCGGGAATTCATTATCTTTTTTATTCTGGGGCTGATGGTGAAAAGTTTGCTGGGCAATCGTCGGGGTTGGGCCATTTTGATTTTGGCGGTCCTGGCGATCATTCTTGAAGGAGGTCAGTTGTTCGTCCCTTCGCGTTTTTTTGACCTGACCACCATCGGGATCAACATCATCGGCGGGAGCGTGGGGGTTTGGTTTTATCCCTCGTTTATACGGAACTTTGTTCTGCCTTCCGACAATCTCGGCAGCACGGATTGAACACTGGTGAATTTGAATCTTTTCAGGAGAAAGTCCAATTTTTTCCCGGTGTGTTTCAGCCCGACTCGATGGCGCCATTGGGCTAGCCCGGACAGGGGAAGGGTCGGTTGATCCGCATCGAGTTCCCACGGATGCAGGTATAACATCGCTACGTGCCCTTGTCGCCGGGCCTGTTTTAATCCAAGCACCGCAGCCCTGGCAGGCAGTAGTCGCAGATAACCGCCTCCGCCCACCGGCCAATTGATTCCCAGGGCGCGAAACGTAAGGGGTGGGATTTCGAGAATTGTTCCACCACCTGGTCCTGACGCCAGGTAAGCGAATCGCGGGGCGTCCGGGATGCCGTATCGATCATGGCGAATGGGAAAAATAGAAGAATCATAGCTAAAACCTGTTTCCGCGAGAATATCCAGGGCCCAGGCGGATTGGCGGGTGATTGAAAAGGTCGGAGCGCGGAATCCACGGATGGATTGGCCGCTGAGGTCTTCGAGAATTTTTCGGCTTTCGGTCAGCTCCGCGCGGAACTCCTGGGGCGTCATTCGGTTGATCATCCGATGGGTCATGCCGTGAGAGGCGATTTCGTGGCCTGCCGCGATTATACGCCGGATTAAATCCGGTTCGTGGCGAGCGATCCATCCCAGAACAAAAAATGTCGCACTTGCTTTATACCGGTCCAATAATTCCAGGATTCGATCTATGCACGGGGAAAGGCGTTTTTTCCATGTCGGCCAATCGGCGGGAGTGATCCGGGTCGAGGCGGCTTCGATCTGGAAATATTCTTCCACATCGAAACTGAGCAAATGAAAGGTTTCTTTTGGCATCCTCAGACCCCGGGTTTTGTGCCGCGAATTAATTTATTTCGTATTCGATGGAATACCTGCCTGGACATTATTTTCCGCAGGAGGCTCGGATAGTTGCGTTTATCCACCATGCGTTCGATTTGAGAAACCAGTGTCCGGAATCGCCGCGGGGATATGTTCAGGCAAAAACAATTGGCGGGACTTTGATGGTTGTAAAGTGAAACGTCGAATGTATCCTTTATCAGACCTTTTTCGCGGCAGAACTCAAAGGCTTCGGTGCCGGGATAAGGCGTAAAGATGCTGTAGCTGAGCCAACCGGGGAGTTGCTTCATGGCCGAAAGTGTGTCGTTTAAGGTTTGCTCGGTTTCCTGGGGAAACCCGACCATGAAAAAGGCCTGAAGCTCGATTCCGTGGTTTTGGATTTTTTGGGCCGCTTCCAGGGCTTCGGCGATGAGAAATCCTTTTCGGACATTTTTTAAAATTTCATTATTGCCGGATTCGATTCCGATCTGGATGGAAAAACATCCGGCCTCTTTCATCCAGGCGAGGTGTTCGTCAGTAACCAGTTTTACGTGAAGCTCACAACTCCATTTTAGAGCATTTCAACATTTATCGTACATATATCCACACGATTTGAACCATCCTTGGGCATCCTGAGCGGTGACCGCATCCAAGGCAACGGCAATGGCTTGGATCAAGGCCTCACGGCTACGGGCTT
>JBAZZQ010000085.1:0-9426 GCA_041658725.1 Phycisphaerae bacterium
GCACCATCCGTCCCGCCACCGCGAGAAAACCCATGCCAGTGTCTTTCGAATCCTCCACGGTATCCGCCAATCATCCGAGGCTAAAGATGTTTAAAGCAGTGGTTTTCTTAAACCCACCACTTCCGTCCCGCTGAAATTTGGTTCAACGATATCGCCCCCAAATCGCAAGAAATTTCTCTCGGACCCGCAAAAGAAGTAGACAAGTAGTCGAGTAGACGAGTAGACGAGTAGAAAACGATAAGAGAATTAAATATCCAACATTCGACACTCAACATCCAATATCCAAATAAAGATAAAGAAAATGTCGAATGTCGAACGCTGAATGTCCAATGTCGAAGGATTTTTCTCGTGAATCTCAAAGTTTTAATACCGCTCGTAGAGATGTGGTAATCATGCCAAATATTTGATATAATCACTAAATGAGTGGAGGTGTTTGATGGGTAAATATGAAATAATTATTTATTGGAGCGACGAAGACCGAGCGTATATCGCTGAAGTCCCTGAACTTCCCGGTTGTATGGCTCATGGCCGGACTTATGAAAAGGCTCTTGCGAACGCAAAAGATGCCATCTCCCTTTGGATCGACACGGCTAAAGAATTCAACGACCCAATCCCCGAACCCAAAGGCAGACGGTTAATGTTCGCATGATTTATCCCATCGATTTGCTTTTACCAACGAATATGTCATAAATAAAGAGTGGATTTTCCCAAATTCACCTTTCTTCTTCATGCGGGAAATAGATGAAAAATGAATAACGAGTTGGTTGTTGAAAATATGCCCGCTGTGGAAGAGGCCAAGACCAGGAAAGGTCTTGATCCTTTTTCGCTCATGGTGATCGCGTCGTTTCCGGCGGCGATGGTGTTGGTGCTGTCATGGTTTGGAATTTATACGTTCGTCAATGGGTATATCGTTCAAGACCTTGGTTGTTCCAACCAGACGTGGACGGCGGTAACGCTTTGGTTTTCCGGGGGGATGATTTTTTGGTCGATTTTTTGTCCGGAGATTTCGTCCGTGCTCGGTCGGCGAAGGACGGTGATCATATCTCAAATTTTAGCGGCGGGGTTTTATTTCGGGATCGCCGTTACCCGAAATCTGGTGGTGATCCAAATATTGCTTTTCCTGATGAGTTTTGTTGCCGCGGCTTATACTGTGGCTTGGCTGCCCATCGTCGCTCATGTGGGAAGGAAAAATCCTGGACGAGCCTTGGCGATCAGCCAGTTTACGAACATCTTGATCGGTGTTTTTGCCCTTATCAGCGGCGGATACATTCTTTCCCATATCAATTACCAGTGGGGGTTTGTTATTTTCGGATCGGTTTGTGTGGTTTGCGCAATTTTTTATTCCGTAACGTCAAGGGCGCTCGAAGAAGGAATGCGAAGCGAGGTCGTCACATTTCGGAAATTTTCAAAATCGGATTTTTTGAGTCTGTTGACAGGTCCCTTTGCCGTGGTGGTGCTGGCGGGGACTTGCATGGAGCCGTTTAATTACCATACGATGAATCAGCTTTTTCCGAATTTGGCCCGGGACCTTTATCATCTAAGCGATAAAGGGATCGGGGCGATTGTGGCGTTGGTAAGGATTCCTGCGCTTGTGGTGTTGATCATATTGACTTACGTGGTGGACAAGAAAAATATGTTTTGGCTTTATGGTTTGTCGCTGGCGCTTTCGGGATTGATGCTTTCGACATTAAGCATCCCGCGGGAACTAGGGCTGACGGTGGTTTGTTCTGGTGTTTTTTATGTTTTTTGGGGTGGTGTTTGGGGAACGGAAATCGTAACGGTCCATGCGTCGGTGGAACCTCATCTTTGTGACGCGGCCTTTGGGGTGATGAGCGTTTTGGGGACGGTTTCAGTTTTTATGGTCGGAATGGCCCATAACCGGATGCTGGCGGCGGGATTTTCCATTCCGAATGTTTTTCTGGTATGCGGGATAATGACGGTGATCGGGGGGAGTACACTTATTTTGTATTCGCGCAAACGGCGGATTCGGAATGTTTCAAATTAACATTAAATATCCAATATCCGACACTCAACACCCAATATCCAAGTAAAAAAACAAGATACGTCAATTCTTCGCTCTTCATCTTCACTTGGGTGTTGGATATTAAATTTTTTCACCGATATTTTCGCAGGTCTCTTGAGACTTGGCGATTAAGGTCGCGTTCCCGGATTTTTTCGCGCTTGTCATGGTGAGATTTTCCCTTGGCTAGACCGATTTCGATTTTCACAAAGCCACGTTTATTAAAATATAGTTTTAGTGGGATTATTGTTAAACCTTTTTCTTTGACTTTTCCCATTAGGCGGTTAATTTCGCGTTTGTGGAGGAGGATTTTCCGTATGCGGTTGGGGTCGTGGTTGAATTGGACGCCTGCTTGCTCGTAAGGGTTGATAAAAGAACCCTGGAGCCAGGCCTCTTCGCCCGTGATTCTGACAAAGGCCTCGGCAATAGAGGCCTGGCCTGTGCGAAGCGACTTAACTTCGCTTCCGACAAGTATTAAGCCTGCTTCGAAGGTTTCCAGGATTTCGTAATCAAACCTGGCCTTGCGATTGAGAATGGCATGAGGATTTTGGCCGCTTTTATTACTATCAGACTTGTTTGTATTGTCATTCATTGTTATACTATAATAAGAAGGTGTGTGCTATTTTGCAACTTTTGCCTGAATGATTGGTACAATATTATGGTTTCACTGAAAAAAACAAATTATGCGATGAAAAGTGAAAGCTTTTTAAAAGCAACTAAGGAGCAGGAGATTGCCCTGATCGCCAAGGCGAAGCAGGGAGATAAGGACTCGATTCGGGAACTAATCGAGTTGCATCAAGACAGATTATTTGCTTTTCTCTGGCGGATTGTCCGGAATAATGCCGATGCCGAAGATATCTGCCAGGAAACGTTCATGCGGGCCTTCAGTTCGCTGGCGGAATTTAATGAGGAATTTCGGTTTTCGACGTGGCTCTTTACAATTGGATACCGGCTGGCGTTAAATTTCATCAAGCACAGGCCTCATCAGACGGGCGTCGATTTTGCGAATATGGCTCCGAGCGATCAAAACGATGAGCTTGGCCGGATCATCCAGAGCGAACACGCGGCGAAGATACGGGATCTGATTTGGAAAGAAGTGGACGATTTAGGTCCGATCCAAAAAGCGACGATTTTATTGTTTTACCGGCAGGGGTTGTCCTGCCAGGAGATATCGGAAACGTTGGATGTGCCGGTAGCGACGATCAAGAGTCACATGCATCGAGCGAGAGAGCGGCTTCGCGATCGGTTAAAAATTCAAAGGATCGATGGAGAGGATCTGTCGGCCTCAGGAGCATGACCAGATGAATTGCAGTCAGTTCGAACATTTTCTCAATCAGTATTTGGACGGCGATCTGAAGGGGTCCATGAAGCTTGAGTTCGAGACCCACCTGATGAATTGTAAACTGTGCGGGTATTTGTATGGGATGATGGAGGCGGTGGGTGAGATCATTTCCACACCTCCGCCGCAGGAAGCCCGGATTAGCGTCGATTTTGCCGAGCGTGTGCTGGTGGGATTGTCGGCACAAAAGCTTATGACTACAAAGAGTTACAAACTGTTGTCGCGGGTGTCTTTGGCAGCCGCTATCGGATTGGTGTTAGCAGGGACGGTTATTTTTTCCATGAGCCGATCGGTTCTTTTCACTGAAAAACCAGCCGGACCCAAGCTGTTTGCCTCCATTACCCCTCCAGTGGTTTCCCTTAAATCGCCGGAATCCGTGCATCATCAGGAAATTAATCTTTGGTTGGCGGGGACGCTGGAACAGGCGGGATCAAGTTTGTGGGAGCTGAAAGAATTACGCTCGTCCGCCATGGACCAGATGCGGCAAGGGTTGTTTGCGAGTTTGGCCGGGACTTCGTCGCGGTCTGTGACAGACATGAATCCGCCTATCAGGCCTGCTTTTAGCGGGTCCAAAGAGCTTTCGCCGGCACCGGCCGCAAACGATCATATCGAGGCCGGGCTTGAGTTGCTCTAAAGAGGATGGGCAAACTATTGCTTTTGAGGAAAAGAACCAAATCGGTATCCCTATATCTGACGATTTTTTTGCTCGCTTTCTGCGCATCGGGATTTTCCGGCGGTGTCGCCTCACAACCTTTTAACAAGAACCCCCGAAAGAACCCCCGATTGCCATCGGGGGCTAGTCCGGTGGTTACTACAAATCCGTCCCCATCTACCAAACCGGTCTATCCGGAGATGAGTTACTATTTGCCCATTTGGACGCAGGCATATCTGGAAGTGAAGGATCTTAAAGGACGGATGGATCAGTTGAGCTGGTTATTTCAACTGGCGGACAACGATAACGATACCGATAATGAACAGGCAGGGACCAAGCCCGCGTCTTCCCTGCCTACGGTGGCTGAACAGTTCGACCGGGTCATCAAGCAAAGCCTGGGAATAACGTCCAGGGAATTATTGAACGATATTCTGGGTGATCATTTTGCCCTTGGCTGGGGTGGCCCGCTTTTTCGGGATCAGTTCGGATTGGTTTGCCGCATTAAAGATTCCGGGGTCGTATCCAAATTTTTAACCGCCGGTAAAGCGGTATCTGAACCTTTAAAACCACCGGACCTTGCCGGTCGATCCAAGGTACGGGTCTATCGCATGGGCTCCAATATTCAAGTTGCGGTGATTGACGACCGTTTGTTTATTCTTGGGACGGCGAGTCGGCCCAGTCGGACCGATATGTTTCATACCATGATCCAACTGGCTGTCGGTCGGTCCGCATGGAGTTTACCGCGAAATCGTCAATTTCAATCGGCCTGTCTTCCAATTGCCCAGGGGTATAATTTCTTGTTCGTTTTGCTGACCAATGTGAGTAATGAGGCCCTTGAGCGGAAATTCGCGGGCACGCTCTTTGGTGAGGTTCAAAAAAGTGTCGATTTCATTTCGCTCGTCGGGTTTTCCCGCCCGAAAAGTCTGGGGGTGGAGCTTTTTATAAAGCGGAGATATATTGATACGAAGTTTTCCCCAGATCGCAGGCTGCAAAGGAATCCGAGCATGGAGGGTATGGTCAGCGAGCAGGGCGATTTGGTTTATACGTCGATGATCGATCCGGTTCAATGGTACCGGCGGATTGTGGAACTTTCCAACCAGGGGTCAATCGCGGCCAGGCAATACCGAGCCATGCTTGATCTCGTCCTGCCGGACCCGAAATTGAGGGAAAAGATGATCGAGTCGCTGGGACCGGAGCTGACGGTGATTATATCGTCCGACAAAACATTAAAAGGGTCCGGGCCCACCAGCCAGCCTTCGTCCTCGGTTCCGGAAATGGCGTTAATTACCAGGTTGCGCGATCCCGCGATTACGTTTGCCGGGGTGGATCAAATTTTTAAAATTATCGGGGGATTTTTGACCCTGCAAAACCTGGCATCGGGGTCGACGAGTTCCAGCGGGCAACTGAACCGGGAGGTATATCATGGGCTGGAACTGCATCGGTTGACTCTGGGTCAGATTGCCCCTGCGAGCGAGGCAGGGGCTTTGAAGGAATGGAAAGCGGAGTTGACCTGGACGATGGTGGAACATAATCTGATCGTGAGCAGTAGCCCCGCGCTTGCCCATAAACTGATTGACCGGGCATTTTTGGTGAAACAGGAAACCATGCAGGCAAGGCCGGTACCCTCGAATTTGTCCGATCCTCCAAATTGGGTCATGTCTTTTGATCCGGCAAAGGTGGCAGGGCATGTGCGGGTGCTCAATGTGCTTTTGGGTCAGATTTGGCAGACAATGACAGGTCGGGCGCGTGGGTTACGGGCAGGGCCGGTAAAGGTAGTTCTGGGGATTGGCACCAGGGAGATCGCCATGCCGGGTCAGAACCGCAAGGTAGTGCAGGTGGCGGCGGTATTTCCGGGTTATCCCGCATGGTCTCGACTTTGGACCGATGATATTGTCCTGGCGGTGGATGGAGAGGATTTGAATGAATTAGCGCCTCAGAAAGACCTGCATACGAAAGTGGATAAGATTTTCCGCCAGGATCGAAATGTGAAAATAAAAGTTTTAAGGGGCGGCAAAAATATGTTCGTGGAAATTTCAACCGACAATTTGAATATAATTTCACCCAAGTCCATGAAATTACTTTATAAACTGCTGAATGCGGTGGGTGGAAGGTTTGGTCATGCCGATTTGGCCTGTCATTATGCCGCGGATGGTCAAATCCACTTACAGATTGAACTCCAAAAAATGATGTCCCAACCGTAATTGAAATTGATATTCCGAAATTTTTGGTATAATTAACGCAAAACGGGAGGTGAAAATTGTTATCCGTACCAAAATACGCAATCGGAATGATCGGTCTGGGAGTCATGGGGCGAAATTTATTATTGAATATGGCCGAGCATGGTTACGCGGTGGCGGGATATGACACGGACCTTGAGAAAGTTCAGGCATTGAAAACTGAAGGTCAGGGTCACGATATTCAAGGGGCCAAAAGCATCGAGGAGTTGGTGAAATTATTAAGCGTTCCACGGACCATCATCCTACTGGTCCCCGCTGGTCCGCCGGTGGACGCGGTTATCCAGGAACTTTTACGGTATCTTCAGCCGGGCGACTTAATCATCGACGGCGGAAATTCGCACTTTGTCGATACCGGCCGGCGGCAAAAAATGCTTTCTGACAAACGGATCGATTTTCTCGGTGTGGGAATCTCCGGCGGTGAATACGGCGCCCGGCACGGTCCCAGCCTCATGCCCGGTGGAACTCGACAAGCTTTCGAAAAAGTCAAACCCATCTTTGAAGCGGTGGCTGCGAAAGTCAACGGCGAGCCGTGTGTAACGTACCTGGGACCTGGTTCCGCCGGCCATTACGTCAAAATGGTCCACAATGGCATCGAATACGGCTTGATTGAACTGATTGCCGAATCTTACGATTTAATGAAACGCGGCCTGGACTTGAATGACGATCAATTACATAATATTTTTGCCTTCTGGAATCAAGGCGAACTCCAATCTTATTTGATCGAGATTACCGCCAATATCTTTCGTCAGCCCGACGAAAAAACCGGTAAACGCCTCATCGACGTAATCCTGGACCAGGCTCGCCAGAAGGGAACCGGCACATGGACAAGCGAAGACGCGATGGAATTGCGAGTTCCAATCCCCACGATTGATATCGCCGTGTCCATGCGAGACCTTTCCGATTTCAGACCAGAACGCGCCGCCGCAAGCCAATGCCTGCCGGGCCCGTCCGCCCTATTGCAGGTTAATCGCAAATCGTTTCTGGAGCAGTTGGCAGGCGCCCTTTACATGGGGATGATCCTTACATATGCCCAGGGAATGTCGCTATTGCGAAAAGCTTCGACATCCCATCAATATGATTTACACCTGGACGACATTGCCCGAATCTGGCGTGGCGGATGTATTATCCGCTCCGAGTTTTTGGAAAATGTCCAGCGGGCTTTTCACAACAAACCGGACCAGACGAATTTGATGATGGATACCCATATTTCCAGCGAATTGATCGCGCATCAGAGCGATTTGCGGGCCGTAGTATGCGCCGCCGCGGAATCGGGAATTCCCGTTTCCGCGTTTATGAATTCCCTGGCCTATTTTGACGGCTATCGCAGCGGTCGATTGCCCGCGAATCTGATTCAAGCCCAGCGGGATTATTTCGGGTCCCATACCTACCAGCGGGTAGACGAAGAAGGGGCATTCCATACCGTATGGAATGAAGACCAATAGCAATCCCTATGGAGAAAAAATATGGATAATTACATTCACCCTGATCCTTCAGTAATGATTATCTTCGGTGGCGCTGGCGATTTGGCCTGGCGAAAACTGGTGCCATCCCTTTACAGCCTTTTCGTCGATAAACGCCTGCCGGAACATTTTGCCGTCATCGGAGTGGACCTCAAAACCATGACCGATGAGGAATATACCCAACATTTGCAAGAAGGGGTCAGCCGATTTTCCCGACGCGCGAAAAACATGGAAGAATCCTGGAAAGCATTCACCGCACATCTGTCCTATATCACCGCGAATTTCACCAAACCAGATGCCTACGACATCATCAAACCAAAGCTTAAAGAACTCAATAAGGAATGGAATACAACAGCCAACAATATCTTTTACCTGTCGATCCCACCGCGTTTCATCCCCCCCATTGCGGACCAATTGGGAAAGGCCGATTTGGCTTCCGACCGAGACCATACCCGAATCATCGTGGAAAAGCCCTTTGGCCGGGATTGGGACACTGCCCAAACCCTGGATTGCATGCTACTTAGTGTTTTCAAAGAATCGCAGGTCTATCGTATCGACCATTTCCTGGGCAAGGAAACCGTCCAAAATATCCTCGCCTTCCGTTTCGCCAACGCCCTCTTTGAACCCATCTGGGACCGCCGGTACATCGATAACATTCAAATCACGGTGGCAGAGGAACTCGGCGTCGAACATCGAGGCGCCTACTACGAAAACGCCGGCGCCCTGCGGGATATGGTCCAAAATCATCTCCTCCAGCTTCTGTGCCTGATCGCCATGGAACCGCCCATCTCATTCAACGCCAACGAAATCCGAAACAAAAAAGTCGATGTCCTCCATTCCATTCGCCCCATCCCAAAAGATAAAATCGCCGACTTCGCCGTCCGAGGACAATACAGCGAAGGGCAAATCCGCGGAAAACCTGTCCCAGCCTACCGCTCCGAACCGTCGGTAGACCCCAAGTCCATCGCCGAAACTTTCGTCGCCGTTAAATTCTTCGTCAATAACTGGCGATGGCAGGACGTACCATTTTACCTTCGCACCGGAAAGCGAATGGCCGGGGAAGTTTCGGAAATCTCCATCAATTTTCGACCCGCTCCACATCAGCCGTTTCCACCCACCGCCATCGAACACTGGCTCCCAAATCGCCTGGCCTTACGAATTCAGCCCAAAGAAGGAATCTTACTCCGTTTCCAAGCCAAGCACCCAGGCCAGCCCATGCGACTGGTTCCCGTGGACATGCTGTTTGATTATTACGGCTCGTTTAAAACCGCTCCACCTGACGCATACGAGATTCTTCTGCTCGATGTTATGCTGGGCGATCAGACCTTATTCATGCGATCCGACCAGATCGAATCCGCATGGTCCGTCATCACCACCATCCTCGAAGCCTGGGAATCCGCTCCCACTCCCGACTTCCCAAACTATAACGCCGGCACCTGGGGACCCACCGAATCCGACAACTTATTAATAAAGGATGGCCGATCCTGGCTACTACCAACCATCATGGACGCTGTTACATAAAATAGCATCTCTCAATAAAGGACCAGGAAACGATATCAAAAAGGCCGTATAGCACGGTCATTGCGAGCATCTAGAGCATTTCAGCATTTATCGTACACATATCCACACGATTTGAACCATCCTTGGGCATCCTGAGCGGTGACCGCATCCAAGGCAACCGCAATGGCTTGGATTAAGGCCTCACGGCTACGGGCTTT
>JBAZZQ010000086.1:0-9303 GCA_041658725.1 Phycisphaerae bacterium
CCGTAGCCGTGAGGCCTTGATCCAAGCCATTGCCGTTGCCTTGGATGCGGTCACCGCTCAGGATGCACAAGGATGGTTCAAATCGTGTGGATATGTGTATGATAAATGCTGAAATGCTCTAGCCCCCGATGGTAATCGGGGGTTATTTCCTGATAATATAAACCGTTTCAAAAAACCAAGGGATGGCCAAAAAATCAGTCAAACGCTATTCATACGCGATTTGGTATTTCCTTGAAACCACTGTCCAAAAGACATATCATAGACCATAGGAAAAATCACTCGGAGGGATCGAAATAAGTATGGTGGCCTCGGAATGAATTAGGAGGACTAAAATGGATACCGCCTCTGATTCGGATAAAGTAGCCCATATAGAAGGACAGATACATGATAAGTGGTTCAGGCTGAGCATGGTTTATTTCAATCCGAAAGATCATGAATGGTGTCTTTACTTAGGAAATTCACAGAAAGGTCCGTTTGATCAAATCCTGAAAATCGAAGGTATACTTGACTATTCGTATACGGATGAGCCGAAAATTGATGTTTACGATATTAACCAGATTAAGATTGACGCTTCCTGCGGGACTCTTATTTTAACCTCTGGATTTCCCTTAGAAATTAAATTAAGTATTTCCCCTGCGTTTAAGATCAGTTTATGTTAGCCGCATCATCCCATGAAAGCCGCGTGGGTAAATTTTCCGAAACCCACCCTTTGTTACTTGATCTCCTTGATCATTTTTTTGATCGCCTGATGCAAAGGTTCCATTTTATGTTTGCACGTTCTAAACACTGCTTCCGCGCTGATATCGGCATAATGGTGCGTTAGGATATCACGCATTCCTTTGGCTTTTTTCCAATCGATTTCGGGATATTTCTGTAAAAGTTTTCCGTCGGTAATTTTATCCAGATTCTTCAGCGATTCGCCGATGACGATCAGGAGCATGCAGATAGAATCCATTTTTTCAATCCCCGCCGGATTGTGTGTAAAGTCCGATACGTTTGTCACCGGTTCAAATCGGGCGAGTATCTTTTCTGTCGCATCGCTAATCTGTTTCAGGACTTCAACCACAAGCTCTTTATCATACATACATCGCTTCCTTGTCGATTCTTTTCTTTAAGAATTGATTCATGGTTTTCCTGTAGGCCACGATATCCACGGGCTTATGCATTCGATCTTCAAGCTCGATTTTAACGCCTGCCATCGTAAAAAGGTCGGGCTGCTTGAATTCGACGACCACATCCACATCGCTGTCTTCTCGCGATTCATCACGGACGACCGAGCCGAAGATACCGATTTTCAGAATCCCGTATTGATCGGCAAATTGACTTTTAAATTCCCGCAATATGGCAAGAATATCCTTTTTACCCATTTCTTATGAGCCTCCCGTTTCTATCCGAAATTTTCACTCGTCATTCCTGGTCGCGGAAAAACACTCCCTCACGGTCGTGCCTCTTAAAGAAGCGACCAGAAGATTACACACTGACTACTATACCCACCGATATACTCAAACGCAATGGAACGAAAAACTAAAACCAGGCCAATCGCACCTGGAAATTCCGGGGGCACCGCACTTGATTTTCGCAACTGCCGGAATTAACATTCGTTCTCGGAGTATATGGCAATTTTCAGGACCGCGTGAAAGGTGGGTGCATGACCGCGATTCTTTTTGAAAACTTCTGGACGCTGTTAATCATCGGCGTGGTATTCTCCGGTCTTGCCTGGTATCTCGCTGTGGAGCGGCGGACCAAATTCTGGCTCCTTGCCGCTAAGATATTGCCCCTGGTCTTTGCCATCCTCCTGGCCATCAATTATTTCGTCGTAACCGACCGTGAAGAAATACAAACGCAAGTGGTTAAATTAATCACCGCCTGCCAGGCAGGAAATGTCGATACGTTAAAACCACTGATCGACAACGATTTCTCCGCCACCGGCCTAACCAAAAACGAAATCCTGGCTGAATTAAAACACATCTTCGCCCGCCTGACCCTCGCCAACGTTCAGCTTCTGGACGTAGCCAACAACCCGCCGGTCGTACGTCTGGTCTGTCTAACCCAAATCACCACTAAAAGCGGCGACGATCTAGCCCGCATCCATTCCGAGTGGGAACTAACATTCCGAAAACGCGACAAGACCTGGCTGCTCGACACCGTCCGCCCTGTCCGGTTGATGACCAGACCGGTAAACGATATCCGAGAAATTCTTCGGGAATCCCATCAAGTCCCGTAAGCGGGTTGTCCACACTTGGAAATTGGGTGTTGAGTATCGAGTGTTGGATATTTAATTTACCGCTACGCCCAGAGGATTAATCCGGGTTCGTAGGGATTTCGCAGGTCCTTGTTTTTCGGAACGACGCGGACACCATAGCCGTGAATGCCCGTTTTATCGCAGGGGATTGAACCCTTAAAGAGATGCACGTGGCTATTGGAATTGATGCATTCCATCGGCACGGCTTGGGTCATGCTCAATTGCCCGTGGCCGTCGATTCTTCCAGTGTAAAGCTGGACTTCGATATCATCGGGTTTCAGATCGCCGAGGCGGACGGAAGCGCGAATTTCCAGTTGGTTGCCGACGGTGAGTTTGTCACCAGACGTCTGCTCCACGGAATCGAATCGTATTGCCGCCCAATTTTGATAAAGCCCCTGTTTCCATTTGGAAAGTCCGATAGCGTTGACATAATCGTTCTGGGTCATCTGGATGGCCCATTCGGCGGCAGGGACATAGGATTGCTGGGCATATTCCTGAACCATACGGGACGTGTTGTATTCCGGGCTGAGTGTGGCCAGGGAGCCTTTCATTTTCTCGATCCACTTTCGCGGGAGATTATCCGGTCCCCGGTCGTAGAACAAGGGGACAACTTCTTTTTCCAGGGTATCGTAAATGGCCTGCGATTCGACCTGATCCTGATATTGCGAATCGTCGTACATTTCACCCGACCCGATGGCCCAGCCGTTTTCCGTGTTGTATCCTTCATCCCACCAGCCATCGAGGATGCTCATATTAAGCCCGCCGTTGCAGGCGACTTTCATCCCGCTCGTTCCCGACGCCTCCATCGGTCGGCGAGGAGTGTTAAGCCATACATCCACCCCTTGAACCAGACTTCGAGCCACGTTGATATCGTAATCTTCGAGGAACACGACTCGCCTGCGCAGGTCTTCCCGACGGGCCAGGTGGATGATCTGACGAATCAAATCCTTTCCTTCGGCATCGCGTGGATGTGCCTTTCCGGCGAAGATGATCTGGACCGGTCGGCGCTGATCGCTGAGCAGCCGGATAAAACGCTCCATGTCGCGCATCAGAAGTGTACCGCGTTTATAGGTAGCAAATCGCCGGGCAAAACCGATGGTAAGGGCCTCGGGGTCAAGAGCCTCTTCCGACTGCATGATTTCCGTTTTCGTCGCCCCGCGGCGGATCAACTGCTGACGGAGTCGGCGGCGGGAAAATTCCACCAGCCGTTCCCGTCGGCGTTCATGAGTCCGCCAAAGTTCGGCATCGGGTATGCGGTTGACACGATCCCAGATTTTCCTGTCGGCAGGATCTTCGCGCCATTTCAGACCCAGGTAGCGTTCCAGCAAATCGACCATGTCATGGCTGATCCAACTGGAGATGTGGATTCCGTTGGTAATATGTTTGATGGGAACTTCTTCGACGGGCACGTCGGGCCAGACCCGCTGCCACATTCGCCGAGAGACATCTCCGTGGAGTCGACTCACGCCGTTGCTATGGGCGGCCAATCGCAGAGCCAGGACGGTCATACAGAACGGTTCGTTTTCATCATTCGCGTTCTGGCGACCCAGTGCCATGAATTGTTTCCGTGAGAGTCCGATAGAGGAATAATATTGCGAGAAGTATTTATCCATCATGGCCGAGGGGAATACATCGTTTCCCGCCGGAACCGGAGTATGCGTGGTAAAGACATTTCCGCAGGTCGTTACCTCCCGGGCTTCCTCGAAGGAAAGTCCGCGGGTGACCATAAGGTTGCGTATCCGTTCCAATACCAGGAAGGCGGAATGCCCTTCGTTGATATGGCAGACGGTTGGGTTTAAACCTATTTTCGCCAGGACGCGAATTCCGCCGATACCGAGAAGCACCTCCTGCTTGATTCGCATTTCCAAATCACCACCGTACAATCGGGCGGTAATTTCACGGTCGGCCGGTGAATTGCTGGGAAGATTCGTATCCAACAAAAATAGCTTAACACGCCCTACTTTAACCTGCCAGACCTGGACCGTTATCTTGCGGTCGGGATAATCCAGTTCAATCGTGGTGGGCATACCTTCTTCATTGTAATATGGTTCGGCGGGGGTATTTGCATAATCGTAAAACGGATACGCTTCCTGCTGCCAGCCGTCGGCATTCAAATATTGGCGGAAATAACCCTGACTGTAGAGCAACCCCACACCGACCAAAGGCAAACTAAGATCGCTGGCCGATTTCAGATGATCGCCCGCCAGGACACCCAGTCCACCGCTGTAAACCGGAAGACAATCCGTCATTCCGAACTCGGCGGAAAAATAAGCGATCAACATCGGATTTCCGGTAATGTCTTTCGGCGGTTCAGGATAGGTCTTCTGAAACCACCGGGGTTCCGACATGTACGCTTCAAATTCACCCATGACACGCTGCATGTGGGCGAGAAATCCTTCGTCTTCGCTGACCGATTTCAACTTTTCCTGATCGATGGTTCCCAAAAGCGCCACCGGATTATGATTCAACTGCTCCCACAATTCGTTATCCAGACGGCGGAAAAGATCGATCGCGTTGGGATGCCAACACCACCAAATATTGTGTGCCAAGTCCTGAAGAACTTTCAAACGGTTGGGAAGTAAAGGGGCAACCGAAAAAGTTTTTAGCATCCGCATATCTTCACCTCATTTAATCAATTTTCGAAATTTTATCGGACGATAATCCGCCAGTTGATTATTTCACTGGTTTAGTGGATAATCAATCAATACCTTGCTATAAATCGGCTAAAAGGATAATGTTCTGCAACAAAAAGATTTTACAGTTATGAATTTTATATGATTTATACTCATTTTGTTTTGATTAAGGTTTCAAAATGTCGCTAAGCCATAATCTATACTGGTTGCCGTCGATTGGTACCCGTGGATGCGAGCAGATGGCACTGGATGAAACCATGCTCAACGCTACAGGCGCCGATGGGATATCTCGGTTCAGATTTTACTATTGGCCGCAGCCCACGATTTCATTAGGTTACTTCCAAGACTATGATAATTTTTTATCGCAATTTCCACACTGTTCAAATTTCGCGATTGTCCGAAGGCTGACTGGTGGCGGAGCTATTTTACATGACAAGGAAATCACGTATTGCCTGACGATTTCTTCCGCGCAAGAGATTTATAAGGCGGGTCCGATTGCCGCCTATACACTTGTTCACCAGGCGATTGCCGACGTTCTTAAAAAAATTGGAATTGACCTTCAGCTTCGACCCAAAAGTTCTGATTATTCGCGAATTCGATCCGAACCGGAATTTTGCTTTGCCCGGCCATGCCCGACGGATTTGATTTGCTCTTCGGGAAAACTCGTCGGCAGCGCTCAGCGCCGTCTGCCGCAAGCCCTTATGCAGCATGGTTCGATTATCCTGGAAAACCGATTTTCCGATCAACCGTCGGCTTCGATTGGTGATTTGCATCCCAGCCCCCCTGCTTGCGTGGAATTAGAAAAAATGATCGTCAATGAATTGGCAACCAAATTGCAAATGACGATTACCGAGCGAGAATTTAATGAATCCGAGCTAGCTTTAACGCGACAAATTGCAGCAAAATATGCAAGCAACCAATGGACGATAAATCGAAAGGCAATTTAGAGCCTATCGCGGTTCGATTGAAGAGTGCCACACTATTCAGGACTAATACGACTGCCCTGCCGCCATACGTCCTTCTTGCTTCTATCCGTTGGTTAGACGTTGACCGGGCTGGACCGTCCAGCGTGTTCACATCAGCCTTTCTTGGCGCACTCCTGGTTGATCTCTTTCATTTACCCTGCTTCAACTCATTAACCGCGTCGATTACCGCATCGGCCATGTATTTTAATTGCGCGTCGCTAAAATCATACAGCGGCAAATGGGTGAAGGTATGCTGGAAGGCATGTTCCGCCACCGGACAGGTCTTTTCAATCGCATCGGTATCATACCCGAGCTGCTTCATAACGCTGAACTTGTACAGCGGGGCAAAATGCGGAATTTGCACCAGACCACGTGCCTCAAGCTTGGGTTTTAATGCCTGGATATCCGCGCCGACTTTGTCGGGGTCGATCTGCAGAAGATAAAGATGATACGTGGATTTGACCTTATCGTCGTTAAAGAGCGGGGTAATGATACCTTCGACCTTGCTCAAACGTTTGTTGAGATAGTCGGCTGCTTTTTTCCGTTTGGCGATGATCTTGTTGAGGCGTTTGACCTGTGCGGCCAGGCAAATTGCCTGGATTTCCGTCGAGGAATGGTTGCCGGTCATGAAGTACCCTGCTTTGCCCTTAAAGGCCGGCACATCATACAACCAATTTTTGATCTTCTTACTCAAATCCAGACCCAGGAATCTGGCACGGCGAATTTCTTTTCCGAATTCATCATTGGTGCACAAAATACCGCCTTCGCCGAGCGAAGTGATGTTTTTTACTTCATGGAAACTGAAGGCCCCGAAGTGTCCGATGGTGCCGATCATTTTTCCCTTGTATGAGCCGCCAAACGCATGAGCGCCGTCTTCGATGACGAGAATATTATGTTTTTTCGCCAGCTTCATGATCGGGTCCATATCACACGGATACCCGCCCAGATGCACCGGAATGATCACTTTCGTATTCTTCGTGATCTTTTTCTCGACATCCTTCGGATCCATATTCAGCGTCCGGGGATCGACGTCGGCCAGGATTACTTTCGCTCCTATGGAAAGCGGATAGGCAATGGTCGCGATAAATGTCATAGCCGGCGCGATGACTTCGTCGCCCGGTTGTAAATTGGCATATTGATAGGCAATTTCAAATCCGGCTGTACAGTTGGTCAGAAAGACGCTGTGATCGACCTTGAGGTATTTGCATATCTGTTCTTCCAACGCCAGGATGTGATTGGCCAGGCTGAGCTTTCCAGCGGGCTTACCAACCTTTTGCAGTTTTTTCACTTCGTTGGCTACCCGGCTGAACTGGGCATTGTAGACCTTGGCTTTTTCCGGCTGGGGTCGGACGAGGAATTTCAGAATATTTTCGATTTCCTCCGCCCATACATTTTCACCGACAGCAGCCCAGGGAACACGGGACGCCCCGGTGTCATAACGAAAATCGGACACTATTTCTTTCTTACTCATTGCCTTTCCTTTCAAAAGTTAAAGATATTTTATCGTTACTCTTCGATCATGATTAAAGGTTCAGGGGTAAAGGCGATTTCCTTGTACCGACCGTTCGCCTGGGATTCACGCACGAAACCGTCCCTGGATAATTCCTTGACGATATCGGTGATCGTGGCCATCCGGATATTAGTAACACCGCGCAGGCTGGTTCGGGAAATCGGCACGTACTCGCAAATGCTATTCAACAATATCGATTTGTTGTAGTTCTTTTTGAGGGATAACCGTTCGATTTTAATGTCCATCGCTACTACCATTGCTCATATTATTACGTAACCGTAAATATATCACGCCTTTGTTGCCACATTAGCCACCTTAATGCTTTACTGGCGAATTATACATACTATATTATGCGAAAAAACCTTCCGAAGCAAATAAAATCCCCAAAAGCTGCCTATTATTTTACGTTATGGTAAATATTTGTCCAATTCATGCAGCAGGAGCCATCTGTCATTCCTTCGGGGCCCAATGCCCCGTCACCCACGGACGGCTTCGACTCCAACTACAATCCGCACAACTTTCGGCTCTATCCCGTGAATTCTCGGCATGACGTCTTGACGATAAGGAAAGTTATTGATAGGATTGCACGGAGTTATTTTGGGCGTTTAGCTCAGTTGGCTAGAGCGCTTGCCTTACAAGCAAGAGGTCACAGGTTCGAGTCCTGTAACGCCCATTACCTAAGACATTGCAAGCTAGATACTTATGATGGTTTTCTTTTTTGCGTACCCTTAAAAATACGGCAGGTTTATACGGAGAAAATCTTTTTTTCTTGTCTGACGCTTCCGCGTCAAATACGCACCCGACAGCGGAAGGCGGCAATGGCTAACAATACACGCCAAAGTTTTTTTAATCAGTTTTATTTTGCTTGGCGTATTTTTCCTGCCAAGCCTTGGCATAACTTTCCTGGCATTTGGGGCACTTGTCGTCAAAAATACTTTTGATAGGGTCTATTTTCATTATAAATATTTCCTCGCATTTGGGACACTGAACGGCTTGCGTCAGAGTTTTTATATGACAATGAGGACATTTCAGCACTAAAGGCCCCATCATCAAAGGCCCTATCATCGGCCCCATTATTTCAGCGGGATTTGTAGTCGGTTGTGTTGTCGCAGCTAACTCCGGCATTTTCTGGAGATCTTTAATTTTATACAGGTAAATGTAATCGCAACTAGTGCATTTGAAGGGTATTTCCTTGTTTATATCTAATCCGGATCTGCTTTGTTTTATTCCGAAATCTACCAGTGAGATGATGGCCAGGAGAATTGCAAAAATAGACAAACCCATCACTTTAAGCGACTTTGAACCGCCACCGCTTCCAACTGTTGCACCATCAAGACCCATTTTAAAACCACACCAATTGCTGTGCATGATAAAGTCCCTTTGAAACGAACATCGTTAAAAACCGACGAATTGTTTTCATTATACTTTAAATTTTGAGTTTTGACAAATTAAATAATGTAGGGGGCAGACACTCGGTTGGGTAAACACGGGAAAAAATTGTTGGCAAATCGACGTCCATGCCGATACCAAACCGTAAGTAAACATACTGGCCTCCGTACAAGTAGCGTGATAACCACTTTATCGGCAGGCCAGTTTGTCTTTTTACAGTGTTCATTTTAATGACTGAAAAAGTGCGAAAGTTTATATTATACTAAATTCTCTTTTTTTGATTTATGCGGAGATGGATTAATTCATGCGCTCGGAGGCAAATATCCGCTACTGCGTTCATAACGGCTTGTATGCCCATATCCGTATGTCACCCACCATAGACGAACATCGAATACTTACCGCCGATCGCATTAATTAAATTGGGTGTAGTTTCCATTTTACGTTTAAAATTTGAAAAACAGACCCCTTCTCTTTAGGATGTAACTTTCTGAAACAATGGAGGTTACAGGCCCAAAGGAAAGGAGTCCGAAATGATTGTACCACGGATGATTCAGATTGCCATGT
>JBAZZQ010000087.1:0-9265 GCA_041658725.1 Phycisphaerae bacterium
AGAACCCGGGACCCTTCGAACGGCCTACACAGCCGCCGAAAAGTACCCATCCTTACGGAAAACCTTACTGAAGTGCCACACCTTTGCTCCGATTTTCCGCCGCCGCCCTTTTACTCCGATGTTTACACCCGATGACGAACAGGCTGAAATCGAAGATTAAACATAACCAATGGAGGTTGAATATGAATACGGCACAAAACATTAACACGATAAGTCGTCACGAAGTGAATGACGCTACCCCTCACCAACTGGATGAGTTTGTGGGTCAGAAACGAGTGGTAGATCAGTTGAAGGTAGCGCTCCAGGCTGCACGAAACGACAATCATAGGCTCCCCCCTATCTTGTTCGTCGGACCTGCGGGTGTCGGAAAAACGCAACTGGCGCATATTCTGGCCCGAGAGATGGAATCCGAGATTCATGAGCAGCTGGGACACAACCTGACGGTGGAAACTCTGCGGGGCTTTCTCATGGAATCCAAATCGAAAGAAATTGCCTTTATTGATGAAATCCATTTGCTCAAACGGAAGGAACAAAGCGTTCTCTTTCGGGCCATGGATGAACGGCTGATTATTCTCGGAAGCGCCAATCGACGGCAATGTCGTGTGCCGTTGGAAAACTTCACCCTGATTGGGGCGACCACCGATCTGCATTGCCTCAGACCACCCCTGATCAGCCGATTCAGGATGACATTGTTTTTCGACTTTTACAGCGAAGAAGAGCTTACATCGCTCTTGAAAATACGGGGCGGATTACTCGGCTGGCAGGTTGAGGATGAGTGCATCTACGGGCAGATCGCTTGCCGGGCCAGAGGTATTCCCAGAATAGCCCTGTCTATTATGGAAGGAGTATGGAGGGTAGCTCGGAGCCGGAACCGCTTTATCATCCGTGTTGACGACCTCGGTGAAGCCTGTCGCCTGGAAGGCTTAGACGACCGAGGCTTGGGGCAGCATGAGCGGAAGTATCTGAAAATACTCAACTATTATCGGGAACCTGTACGTCTGAATGTCATCGCCACTCGTGTCGGTTTGGCCCCACAGACCGTCAGCACCAACATTGAAAGTTTCTTACTTCGTATCGGCCTGATCAACAAGTTGAAAGATGGTCGGATGATTACGGACGACGGGTTACAGCATCTCGCCAGCACATGTGAAGGAAATTTGAAATGAGGAACAAACCATGATGAAAAAAGATGATTTTAAAATGGCGGTATCGGTAGTAGAGATGGCGGACATGGTTGGTTTATGCCGTGGCTATTTCTATGAACTGGTGGAATCCGGTGTATTTTTGCCTCCGGTTTACGATCTTCGGACCCACCGACCGTTTTATCCACCCGAGATTCAGGAAAAGAACCTTGAATACCGAAACCGAGGCAAGGGAGCCAACGGCCAACCCGTAGTGTTCTATCGTCCCCGAGTCAGCCGAGATGAGCGGAAACAGAAAGCCTGCCCTAACGACCATAAAACAGGGAGAGGTGTTCAAAGCAACTACCTTACAAGGATTGAAAATTTAAATGACTTGGGATTATCGGATATTAGCGAAGATCGCCTGAGAGCAGTTGTAGCAAAATGTTTCCCTCAAGGAACCCAGGGCATTGATGAATGCGTAATCATAAAAACCGTCTATTGGGAGTTGAAGGATAGGGCAAAGGGGGTGTCATTATGATGTCAGAAAGTGGTCATATTACTGTCAGATTGATGTCAGATGTTTGTCAGTTTAATGAAATAACTTTGTCGTCGGTCATGCGGCGGCGAGGGAATGGTAATAACGAAAGTAATGTTTTTTTTAATTTGCCCGAATGGGCAAGAAAGTAGGTGTAGTATGACTAAGCGAGATCGAAAACGCAATTTAAGAGAGTTTCAGACAAGACGGCAGAACCAATGTGAGAATAAGGTGAAAAAAAGTAGTGTTAAGGTGATCCCAGGTTTTAAAATAACCTTTGAAGAAAATCACCAACCTCCTGCTATCGGACCTGGTCCGATAGCCAAAAAGTTTACTACGTCATTAAATTTAATGGTCGATAAGTTTAAACGACGCTTGCCAACGCCAGAACAAATCAGAAAATCACAAAAATTGGGAGATGGCGAAGAAATTAACTGGGATAAAACCAAAGCCAAAGTTCGATTCTTTTCCACGTCAGGCGGCTGGACTTGGTATGCAGTTGCATTTGATGGTGTCTATTTCTATGGCAAGATCATTAATCCGATTTTCAACACCGAGGAGTATGAGGCATTTAGGATTTATGATTTGGAAAACATGAGATTCAATCTGTGGGGCGTACCTGATAGAAATGGATGTTTCGGAGTCGAATATGCCACCGGATTTAAACCAGAGCCAATAACGGATTGTCATTGATTTTGTTGCCTCCGCTCTTCATTGGGGCAATGGGAAATTTGGAAGTAAATAATGTTGTCTATTTTATTTAGAAAGGAAATTGAATTATGAAAAATGTAGAGACTCGAATACATCTTATGACCTCGAAAAAAGGGATCCGGAAAAGCCCAAAATTCGACGAAAAGGAACTGGCCACCCACGCCGTCAACGGAGGGTTGAAGTGCGGTCACGACTGTTTATATTGTTCAACCGGAGTATCCGTGCGAAGGCATAAGAAATTTAAAGAAGTCAAAGAAGATCCATTCGCCTTCGGCTACGCCATTGTCGATCCTGACATTTCCACCCTGGTAGCGAAAGATGCCCAACGTTTAACGGAGTCGGATTTGGTTCAGCTATGTACCATCGTGGATGCCTGGTCACCGGAAGCTCAGCAATACAACTTGGGGCGGCGATGTTTAGAGGCACTCCTGACCAACACCCTGCTAAAAGTTCGCATCTTGACCAAAAATGCAGCGGTGGCCAAAGATTTCGATCTGATTGAAAAGTATCGGGATCGGGTGTTGGTCGGATTGAGCCTTACGGGTACACAAGACAAAGATCAGATCATGCACGTCATTGAACCGAATGCCTCTCTCAATTCCGAGCGGATGGCGGTTTTGAAGGAGGCCCATGAGCGGGGTCTGCGGACGTATGGAATGCTCTGCCCATTGCTTCCTGGCATTGCCGACTCGCCCGAGCAGATTGATGAATTGGTCAAGTTTGTTGTCGATTGCGGAGCCGAAGAGATTTTCGCTGAAGCTGTTAACCGGCGGGGACGGAATTTCATTCTGACTCAGGAAGCGTTGGAACGGACCGGCTATTGTGAAGAAGCGGTGGCCGTAGAGAAAATCCGTAATAAGAAACTCTGGTCCGCCTATGCCACCCGATTGATCCAGAATTTGCAAACGAGCGTCCGCCGGCAC
Organism: Phycisphaerae bacterium; assembly: GCA_041658725.1. Lineage (GTDB taxonomy): Bacteria > Planctomycetota > Phycisphaerae > JAAYCJ01 > JAAYCJ01 > JBAZZQ01. The sequence goes on from JBAZZQ010000087.1 coordinate 3,294, forward strand.
TTCGACATCGAAAAGCTCAGAGTGTTGCTTTATCCCAAAAACCTTCAACCGCTGGACAAGCAGAGCATTACCCAAGATGACGCAGGTATTGTTTGGTTGTAAGGGTGTGCGGAGTGACAGTAGTTATCGTTCGCCGTCAATTAATTTTGGCGGCGAGCAATTGATCATGCTTTCACCCTGATATGTTTCGGGATGGGCATAAATTATTTATTTTTAAGAAAGGTAGGTTTTGCAATGAGTAAGAAAGTTACTAGCACCGTGGTTTTGGTTCCTCAGAATGGGAAGGGTTATGGAAATCCAATGACAAAGGATCAAGCCGACAAATTCGTCGGCGAGTGTCTCGGTTCAGAGGGTGGCGGTCTCGGAACGTTCCGGTCGACCACGACTAAATCGGGAGAAAAAGCAATTGAGTTAATGCGATTCAGTGAAGAATTCACCCATGAGATTTTGAAGGCATTAAATACTCAAAAGCAAAAGGGTTAATCACCTTAGTCATGACTCCTTCACCGGAGTCGTGACTTTTTGGAGTCGCTGTCCGAGTGTGTCGGATGGGCAAATGTTTTAATGTTTTATATTTTATTGAAAGGAACCGAAAAATGAAAATTAAGAATCTCAATGTAAAAACAAATTGGGAAGACGCTGAAGAGAGATGGAGGACCGCATTGCGAAATCTATCCATAATTACAACTGATTTCAGCCATACATCGCCCTTGACGCCAAGCCAAACGCAACAATATGAACAGGCGTATCAAATATTGGCGGCAATGTATAAAGAGGTTTATGGTCAGGATCACAGGGTTATAAGTTTACCACCAGAAAAAAAGTAAGCGTTTAAAGCCAAGACTTTATTTGTATTTGGATAAGTGGATTCCTGAGAAGAAGTCAGCGAATGGAGCGTCCACTTGATGTCGCATAGATGCCCAATTGCTGTCCAATTGCTGTCCAATTGCTGCCAGATTTATGTCATAAATGAACCAAGGCGGACACGGGTGAGGTAGTCATTAGTATCGTGCTATTAGTTCCATGTTTATGCCACATCTTGATAAATACTTTTTCCCGCTCCAAAATACGCTTCGTAGACATGCCCGAAGACGGCATCGCATTTCTGCTGAAATAGTTCCGGAGCATACGTCCTCGGAAGTCCATCGTCCAAAACATGCTGTATAGTCGAAAGAACATCCGCCCGTGCCTGCTGTTTTTTTCGCCAATCCAAAACCAACTTCTCCTTTTTCAGCGTTTCCAGAAGCGTTCGAGAAACCTGCTTGATCTGGTTGACTTCCTTCTTGGTCAAGTCGGACTTTTTCAGCAGGTCAAATATTGCCAGTTCCTCCTGAGAAAGGTTCTCTGATATGCTCCGTTTGTCTTCCTCGTTCAATTCCTGAGCAAATAGCAGCAGTTTATTGAAGAACAAATCCAGGTCTTCGGTTCCTGTGTTGTATTCGTCAATCAACGCCTGAAATTTTTCCAGGAAACTGATCCTCGTGCGATTCTGACGAATCATCTGCTTCATTTTGGCGTTGAGTTTACCCTTCAACTTCTCGATCTGGATATGCTTATGACCCTTGGCGAAGATTCTCTTCAGGGCTTCAAAGTCTATCTTACTCAGGTCGATGATGTGATCCCCTTCAGGTCCGAACGGTCTGTCAATGACATATCCGTCGGTTTCGATGGAGTCATCCAAAAGAGTTTCGACCTGGTTCATCACCTCGGAGATATCCACTTCCGACGACAAAGACCTGATTTTCTCCGCAATAATTTTAAACAGAACGCATATTTCCGTAAATTTAACTGCTTCGGGGTCGGGAAGAATCCCCTTGTAGAGCTTTATGACGTTCCCCGAGAGGGTTAAATATTTCTTCTTCGTCTCCTCGTTCACCAACAGCGCATCCACGGCATCGTCCAACGCCTTGACACGGTGCAATTTCTCAGCCTCGATGATCCTCTTTGGATCAACCCCTTTTTCCCGACAGAAAACCGATGTTTCGTCGATTGCCTTCGTCAGTTCCTTCAGCAAATCGCTTTTGGGCTTAACCGGCGTTTCCCCTCCCTTGGCAGTCCCACCAGTGCCTGATCCGTAAATCGCTAGTGCCTTTTGCAAATTGCGAAATACGCCAATGTAATCTACGATCAACCCATTGGATTTGTCTCTAAAAACTCGATTGGCACGGGCAATCGTTTGCATCAGCGTATGGTTCCGCATCGGCTTATCCAGGTAGATCGTCGATAGGCAGGGAACATCAAACCCCGTCATCCACATTGCACAGACAAAGACGATACGAAACGGGTCTTTCTCATCTTTGAACTTATCATCCAAATCTTCTTTTACCACCCGCAACCGATGGGGTTTTATGTCCAGTCCCAGCTTCTTAAACTTGTCTTCCTCGTTCTGCTCCCCACTGACCACCACAGCCATGTCGGTTTCCTGCATGAACTGAATTTTTTCTTTCAGTGTCTTTTTCGTCCCCTGGTCTTCGGTTTTCTTTAGTTCTGCCTTCAGATTCTCAAGATACTTTTTCCACGCCGTTTGCACCTTGTTAAACATTTTGACGGCAGTGGGCTTGTCAATCGAAACTACCATAGCCTTGCCCATATAACCACGGTTTATAAAATGAGCAACGATGTCTTCAGCGATCTTATCCAATCGGTCGTTACGGGTGATCAGGTGGTACTGACGGGCGAATTCCCGTTCCAGCTTCTTTTCCTGATCCTCATCCAGCAGCGCCTCTTCGATAATCTGGGCAAAATCCTCATCCAAATCTTCATTCTTCAATTGCAGTTCAGGGATTCGGTTCTCGTAATAGAGGGGAACCGTCGCCCCATCATCGATGGACTGCTTAAAGTCATAGATACTGACGTAATCCCCAAAAGTTTCTCTGGTCTTTTCCTCGCCCACGATCAGTGGTGTTCCTGTGAAGGCGATAAATGCAGCATTCGGCAGTGCAGTGCGCATATTCATCGCCAGCGTGTCATACTGGCTCCGGTGGGCTTCATCCGTGATGACGATGATGTCCGACCGTTCCGACAGCAGGGGATACTTTTGTCCTGGTGGAACCTGAAATTTCTGGATCAGGGTGAAGATGTTTCGATGATTCTCACGCAAAAGTCGGCGAAGATGCTCGCAGCTTTCTGCCTGAACCTTCTGCTCCGTCACTGCCCCTGCATCCTGGAAGTTACCGTAAATTTGATCGTCCAGATCATCTCTGTCTGTGATGATAAGGAACGTGTAATCCCCCCTGAATTTTCGTAGTATTTTTTGGGAGAAAAAGATCATCGAAAAGCTCTTGCCGCTCCCCTGCGTATGCCAGAACACTCCCAGCCGTCCCTGATTTTCCCTGATCCTCTTAAAGGACTCGATGGCGTTATTGACCCCCAGGTATTGATGATTCTTCGCCAGAATCTTGATGAACGAACCATCTTTGTTCTGAAACAGGGTAAAATTTTCCAGAAGATCAATAAACTTCGCCTTCTCGCAAGTTCCTCGGATGATCGTATCCAGGGAAACAATTCCTTCTTCTCCTTCGCTGTTGATCTTCTTCCATTCGGCAAAATATTCCCAGTCGGCAGTGATACTCCCGATACGGCTCTGGAAACCGTTAGACAGGATAATCAGTGCGTTATACCAAAACAGTTGTGGAATGGTCGTCTTATAGTCTCTCAGATTGTCCCGATAGGCATTTTCCAGCCGTTTGTGGCTTGCCTTCAGCTCGATGAAAATCAACGGCAGTCCGTTAATGAACCCCACCAAGTCTGCTCGTCGTTTATACATCTCCCCTGTCACCCAGAACTGAGAAGCCCAAAAGAAGTCGTTATTGCTTAAATTGTCAAAATCGATTACCTTGACGACCTGAATTTCTTCGCTGCCGTCTGGCTGCTTTACGAGAACCTTCACCCCATCCCTGAGCATTTGGTAGATTTCTCGGTTTGCCGTGACGGGGTTTAACGAACTTCGATCCCTGGTCAGTTCTTCGATTGCTCCTTCAATTGCTTCGGAGAGAATTTCAGAATTGATTTGAATGAGGGTATTTCGCAACCGTGGTTTTAACACCACGTCCGATGGGGTTTCCCTGCCCAATGTCGAATTTGTTCCAAATGTTTCGTAATAGCAGTTCTGATATCCATATCCAAGGGATTGGAATATTTCGATAGCTGGCTTCTCGATGAGGATGTCTTCAGAATATTGCTTTATCATATTGCCATTCCATTTAGTTGTGGCATTTCATCCCAAGTCCTACCCTCAAGTTCTCTACCCGCTTTTTTCTTATTAAAACCTCCCCATTGCTTAAAGAAAAACGGAACATTTGCTCTGATACATTGATTTCGAATATCAATTACCCACGATGGGTCCATTGGTCTTGCTTTTGGTCCCGACTCCCCTCCAACAATCACCCAATCAATTTCCTTTAGGTTTAAATTGTGTATTGGACCAAGTAAGGGTTCAAGAGACAAAAATTTCAAATAGGCGTTTGTCTTCCGTAAATGATCAATGCGATAACCATATTCCTCATTTTCGACACTCACACCCATCCAAATATTCGTTTTCCATGACAATTTATCCCCAAGGTTAAGGAGACGTTCAGATCGTTTGGTAAGGATTTGAAATCTATGCCAATTCGCTTGGTGCATTACATTGAAAACTTGCTGGATAAATCTTAATGTAACCCCTTCATGGAAAAGGTCACTCATCGAATTAACGAATATCGTTTGTGGTTTTTTCCATTTTGAGGGTAAATGTAAAACTTGTCTATGCATGGCCAGTTCAAAACCATTCACATAATTCGTCTGCCCCATTCCTTGTAGCCGTTTTGCCATTCGTTCGGCATAGCAATATTTGCACCCTGGACTAATCTTTGTGCATCCTGTCACAGGGTTCCAAGTCGCCTCCGTCCATTCTATAGCTGAGTTGGTTCCCAAAATCAGATTCCTCTCTTCTTATATTTATTAAAGATATCTTTAATGATTTTATTCGCCACAGCTTTTTGAGAAGCAAAAAAAAGATAATAAACGATTGCCCCTTTTGTATTCCTCATGGGGAGGGGTTCTGGAACGTTCGCAAATTCGGCAACATCCCTTAATCGCTTTCGAAAACCTTCTGCGATAACCTTGTTGTCTTCTTTTTCCTCTAATCCGAAAAAATTCCCTTGTGTTGAATAAGCAACTTTCTGCCAGGAATCATCCCCCCAGAAGGAATTCATCCTCTCTATGTCCTTTTCTCTCACTCCTGTAGGGTCTCGCCAAATAACGTTCCGATTAATATCTGCTACTGGAAAATTTAGAAACATATCCATGCTTTTCATTTTGCCCGCAGTCTCTATTACTTTCCAATTGAGGTGGAGTCCATAAGGATCGAGAATGCATAATCCTCTCCTCCAATCTTTGAATTGGACCTTGGGAAATACTTCATCAAGCAGAATAGAATTGCAATCCGCTCTGTAAATGTGGACATTTGACCTATTACCAGCGATATCCTTTAGAGACTCGACCTTGTTGGGGTTAATGTCTACCAGATGATATTCACAAAAAGGGGGAAGGATGTTCAGTGCATTCATTGGACTGCCTGGTACAAAGTCCCCAGTTGTTTTCGAAATATGAACGCCTGCTCCTGCAAAACCATCGATGTAAACATGATATAATTTTGGATTTCGTTGAGCCGAGAGAATTGTTGAATAAGCCGTTGCGTAGTCCTTGAGAATATCAAGTTTGATCTCTGACCAGTAGCCGATTTCATCAAATTTAAGTTCATTGCCTTTTGTCATTTAGTATTTACTCCTCTCGGTTATCCGATTTGAAGTGCCCCCGAAATCAGTTTGGGCAATAAAAGTTCTCGGGTTTGTTGAAGTATCCTATTTTTAGGGTGTAGTTTTCATTTTACGTAGTCCTTATGCAGAATCTTTGAGGCAAAGGTAATGCGACCAAAAGTTTTCCCATCGACCGGATTTGACCGCCGTCCGCAAACGGAGGATGTGATTGCCACC
>JBAZZQ010000088.1:0-9032 GCA_041658725.1 Phycisphaerae bacterium
GCCGGCTTTGGCGTAATACTCGTTCTGCCCGCCGACGCAAGGCAGGCTGCCGCAAAACACGGGTGAGGATTCGGCGGCGGCGATCGTCTGCAGGAGGGGGTGGCCAGCCCACTGCAGGTGCAGGTTGGTGACGTTGTCGCCACCGGCGCTTCGGGTGCCGCCGAAGGCAGAGACTTTGGCCACCAGCGACTGGGTATCCCAACCGCTGCGAAGGACCGCGGTCCGGGTCGTACCCGTTCCAGCGAAGATCCGCGAGAGAGGGTAATGCACTTTGGATTTTCGCCGTTTGAAATCCGGATCGTACCAGAGATACGCGTAGGGTCCGAGGGTAGTCATGCATTCGGCGGGCACGCCCTTGATTCCCATCGCGAAGCGGTGAATCCGCCCCAGAAGCGGGTCCCGAAGGGCGAGATTCCAGAGGGGCTCGTCGCCGGCCTCCTGGGCGAAGCGCATCAGCACGGGGCTGATGGAATCGAGTTGGTTCACGGCAGCGCCGCTGAGGAAATTGGCGTTGGCGGGCGGGAATCGCATGCCGGGCATCCGGGCTGGCGGAGCCAGATAGTAGCGCACCCATGTCAGAGGCCGGCGCACGCGGTGGGGGAATTCCTGGTACAAGTCGATGCCGGTCACGTTACGCAAAGCGTCGCAGAATTGGAGCATCCAGGCGTTTTCAGCACCCCAGAACGTCGGTCCGTCGATGGATTGCCCGTCTTTTCCACAGCCATTGGGCATGATTGCGCCTCGGAAACGGTCAATCACTCCCTGCACCCACTGGGCGGCATCAGGATGACGGTCCAGCATCTGAAGCGCGCCAACGCCGAAATGACCGGTGTCCACCACCGAATGATGGCCGGCTTGAGGACTGTGCCTGCCCGTATTGACGTCCGGCCACCACCGCTGAAGCAATTGGCCCAGACACTGGACGATGCGTTCCTCTTCATCGTCCGTCAAGGCGCCGGCCAGCCAATCCAGCGCCGCGGCAAACGCCTGCATATAGCGGTTGGCGGTATAAAAGTGCTCTTCGACGCTGTCGCTGTGCTCCCAGCCGGTGGCGGCCCGCAACCAGTGTTTGGCCTTTTTAAGCCAACGCTCGTCGCCGGTCATCCGCCAGGCGAAGCTGTACTGCTCGATCAGGGTCGCGGCTTCTATACCGGTGTAGAATGTGATGTTAAGTTGGTGGAATGGGTGGGGGCTGTCGGGCTTGAGTGGGATGCGCGCGATGGGACGCCGGCGCTCTAATTCCTCGCAATCGGCGAGAATGTTGCCCAGGATGCGCTTCCGCACAGGATCGGTGGCGGCGGCAAACGTGTACATTTCATCGCCTGCGGCATGATATAACCTCGGACACTCAGCCCGCAGCGGCTTCAACAACTCTTGTCGAGTGGACATACTTTAGATCCTCATTTTAGGTATAATTTCTTTTCTCTGTTTCTCTTACCTTTCGGGTTCAAGCGTGCTACACGATTCAACCGTGTGAAGAACGTCAATGTCCCTATATTAAAGTCCATCGGAAAAAGCTTAACGTGCCGCTTCATGTAGTGTCTCTATATTCTCCGGAGGAACCTTTGGAGAAATGGAACAGGCTGAGCTTAAAATATATCCCTTGGCATTCCGGCCAATACGGATTCGTTCACGGGCGATTTTCCAAACCTCATTCTTCGGTCGGGTTAGTTCATTTACGGAATCGAGATTCCCCTTGATGAAAACTTTATCTCCGATTTGCCGGACGGCCGCTTCCAAATCGACCGTACCCAGCGGGGGCGGGTCCAGGCACTCCAGCCCGTCGGTTCCCGTCCGAACCATCAGGTCCATGCGATCTCCGATCGCTCCACAGGTGTGGATGTAACAGGGAATCCCAAACTCTCGATGGACCGTCGAAATTACCTCTCCTTCAAAGGGAAGAACGAATTTTTCATACCACGCCCGGGAAATAAACCCGGCCCCGGCAAAGGGGGAACTAAGCTTTAAGGCATCAATCCCCTTTTGACATTGTACGCGGGCCAGGGTGATAACTTTCTGGTTAATGATGGTCATGAGATCCAGGCACTTATCGGGATCATCCATTAACGCGATTAACCCACTCTCGTACGAACCCAGGAAATTCAGGAGGATTTCAAACGCCGTTCCGACCTCCCCGTGAATCGATAAGTCCGCTCCCTTGCGTTCTTTCACATAATTCAAGATATCCAGATAATACGTGGGAACTGGTGTCTGCGCCCAGTCTTGGATGACTTGGGTTGAAAACTCATCAATCGAAATATTTCGATTCGTCCGGTCCGAATCCAAGTCTCGCGGATATTCATCCGGCGGAATAAAGGTCCGCCGGCCATCTTTCCAGGTGACCGAATGACCGTTGTCCGTCGCGGTTACCCGCGATATTTGATGCTTGACCTCTGGATCTAATCCTCCGATATTGACCAAAATACCATCAAATTTATAACGCTCGGCCAGTCGGATAAACCCCTCCGCCGCCCCTTCACTGGTATACCAATACTCCACGGGATCGATCCCGGCGTTTTTGTAGATATGCCCCAAGGTCATTTGACACATGACCGGTGTTCGATCCGGACGTTGCCCTTGCATCACTAATTTCATTCGCTCTTTAGAAGTCATCTGTCTTTTATTTTTTAAGAAAAATCAAGGTGCCAATCACTCATTGCCCATCAAGTCCATGTTGCCCAAGACGATGGCCAGGTCCGCCGCGGTAACCGCGCCGTTGCCGTTCAGGTCGGCCTGCGGGTCGACGGTCGAGTCCATGGCCGCCAGGACGATCGACAGGTCGCTCGAAGTCACTTCATTGTCCTCGTCGCAGTCGCCGTTGACCAGGCTGAACGCCGTGAGGATCATCTTATCGCTGCTTTCAACAACAATAATGCCCGCCTGAAGACCGGCCAGCCAGTGCGAGGCCTTGACCCGCACAGCATAGGTGCCGGGAGCGACATTGAGGATGGTGAAGTGGCCGAAGGTATCGAGGCTGACCGATTCGGTGCGGGCCAAAGTCCCCCGAAGTTCCACAGTCACCTGGACCGTCGTTACATTACCGTTGAAATTCCCAAGGACCACCGTGCCGTTGAGGGAAGGATTGGGCATTCTTTTCAGGATATCCAACGCCCCTAACCTCGACTGATCGGGGACATCGGGACTGGAAATTCCGTACAAGTTATTGTTCTTCACGGTATTGACAACGGAAGACGGCTGATTGGCCAGAAAATTCACCGCCTCCGCCACCAGAGGATTGTTCGGATCGGTCGATGCCAATTGGTCCGACCGATTTTTCAGCATTTTCAGATATTGATAATCCTCGATGCCTTCACGTGCCGCTTCCCAGTGCTTGGTGATCGTAATGGTATTATTATCAATGTAGCAAGGAGCCCAGTTGGAAAGACCAATCGCGGGATACTCATTCCAACTGCTATTCACTTCGGTATCCGCATACGCCCAGAAATGGGAACCCACGAAATTGTAAACATAGGCATACCATGGTTGGATTCGATAATATCCGGTGGGGTCCAGGAGCTGGGCGGGGGAACCAGCGTTATAGAACCACAAGATTTTACCCTGCTGACGAAGTTGCTCCAGATAATTCATGATCGTTTGTTGTTGAGTAATGGGTAAGGCAGGACAAACGATATCCACGTAGTTTAAGGCGTCTTTCGCCGTTTGACTTAGATCCGTAATGAAGGACGCGATGTCCATGAAGACCAGATTTTCCGACGATCCGGACTTAAAGGCGCTGGCCCAATCCAGAGTCGTTTGAAATTGAGTGTCGGTTGAGGGTTCATCGATCAAGGCAATGCCGACCTGTCCCGGCGCCAGGCCGATCTGCCGGTTGTGATCGGCCCAGGCTGCCGACCATTGACTTAGCGCGCTGTTAAAGTTCGCGGTGCCTCTTGCATATCCGGCAAAGGTTGTATTTTCGGTAAGGGATTGAAAGCTAATGATGTAGCATCGAGCCTCTGTCCGTAGGTTTAACACCCAGTTATCGAAAGCGGAAAACGCATTCTCGGGAAGAATAATATTTCCGTTTCCGTCCAAACCCGTCGGTTGGGCGGGCATCGTACACCCCCAGGCGACATCCACAAAATGGTCCTTCATATCCTCCACGGCGGCCGCTCGATTGGCCGAGGTGATCCCGTAGGAAGGAACGAAGTCAACGTAATCCCACATGCCGAAATTAAAGTCGGGAGCGGCCGGAAAAGAGATATTGGCCAGGGAAAAGTTGAGAGCAACGTCTGTGATCAGGGCACTGCTTTGAACGTGAACGGTCCCCGAATAATCACCCGCGGGAAGACCTACGGGATGAAAAGAAAACCAAATTTGCCGGGTCATTCCGGAAGGCGCCACCGATGTATACGCCCCTCCGCTCGGGCTTAACTCCGTTAAGGCGGCAGAAACCACGGCGCGGGCCCGGGTATCCACCGGTTCGACCTGGTAAACGCGAACGTAGGAAGGATTGGTCACGCCCGGCAGGTTCCGGATATCGAGAGAAACGGTTATATTGTCTTGAGACGCATTGGTCAGATTGAGCACATCGGAACGGAATTCGTTCGCCATCATACTTACATTCAACGTTGGCGTACCGGCAGGCTCATCAAAAAGGCCTAATCGCAGATAGGGATGGGTGTGCCAAGCCGTCAGGGAACCCAACCCTTTAGCCTCTAACAATTTGGCATTTAACTTGAAAACCTGTTTATGGAGTTGTCCCGGATCATTATAAGGAACGATGGCCTTAAACTGATCGCATTGGTATTGGCTCGCCGGAAAATCCGGGGCTCGATCAATCTGCTGGGCTAAACTCTTTGCCTGTTGAAGAAGCGTTGTTTTCGTCGAATCTAAAATGGTGGAGTTGTCGATCCGGAATTGGGTTTGTATCAGATCGGCTTTAAACCGAAAACGGCAGCCGTTTTGCGTCAATTGCGACGTACGCTGCAGAAGTTCCGTCGTCGTCACCGGCGAGCCGGGATATGGATTATTCACAAACGACGGGGATCCCTGATACACTTCAAGTTCATCGCAAAATGTGAAAACGTCGGGACTGATCACAAACAGCTTTAGATAGCGTGCTTTAGTTTTCAATTGTTCCGTCTGGTAACGAAAGGATGGATAATATCCGCCACCTAGGACGGGGATCGCTTTGGTCAAACGGGTCAGGTCGCCGATTTCAAAAAAGTTGACGTTATCCGTGGAGGCCAGAATATAGATTGCGGAAGGATAATAAATAAAGAAATTGAGGGAAACGCCCCGGATGGGCTGGATCGAGCCGAGATCGACATTGATGGAAATTCCCTGTGTCGTTACTTGCCAACCCACGTTCCCGGTGTTGACCCAGTACACCCCGCTGGCCGTCGATGTGTAGATTCCGTCCGTCAGATCGGCGGCGTCACCGGGTATTGTCGTCGAATAGTTTGGCGTCGGAGTGCAGGTATACGTTTTCTGGTAAGCAAGGTTGCCTTTGGATCCGACGTGGAAATTATCGACGTAGAAATGGCCGATGGAACTAGCGCCGGGCGGTATGAATCCGAACTTGGAATATTGCGCACCGGCACCATTGGTGTAACGTCCGCTGAGCCATTTTAGGTCATGAATGACCTTCCCATCCGATTCACGGGTTACCCAACAATCATATCCGGCATAGGCGCCGTTTCGCAGCGGGTACATCGTATAGACGACATGGTACCAAGTGTTCGTGGAAATGGTCGAGTTGTCGAGCAGATAGGTACTGCCGTCGATATAGTTGTAGGCCAGGCCGCTCGACAAATACCATGCCTGATACATGGCCTGGTTGCCGGTTCCTATCGCCACCGGCGCCATGATATTGTTGGCATCCGACGCCAGGCACACGTCGAAGGAATACTCGATGCAATCGTTGGCAGTCGGAGTCATTTGGAAAAGGAAATTGAGGGACTCCGACGAATTGGTATCGTTGTATTCGACCACCCGGCCGTGCCCGCCGACGGTGGAGTCGTTGACAACTTGAAGCGTCGTCCCGGAAGGGACGCTGACATCCCATGTACCGCCGCTGTGGGTGGGTGTGCTGTTTGTCAGGTTACCCACCGGGATATTTTCGAAGGTCTCGGTGCGATCGTACGAAACGATGCGGACATTATCGAGGTAGAAATGGTTACGGGAATCGGGGTAAGTTGGCGTGAATCCGAATTTTAAATATTCCTGGCTCGTCCCGTTTTGATAACGTCCAGATATTCCTGTGGCGTTAATCATAACGACCCCATCCGATATGCGAGTCACCAAAAAATCGTAAGTCGGCATCGAGCCGCTTGTCAGAGTATTCATCGTATAGACCACATGATACCAGACATTCGGTAAAATGGGCGAGCCGCTCACCGGAGTAACACTACTCCCTACGTAGTTATAGACTACGCCGGAATTCCGGTACCATACCTGCCTCATGATTTCGCCGTTGGTTCCCATGACTGCCGGTGTCAAAGTATTGGATGCGTCCGGCGTTAGATACATGTCGAAGGAATACACCAGCGTCTCGTTGCGGGATTGGTCCAGTGTAAACTGAAAATTGAGATAATCCGAATAATTCGTATCATAATACTCGACCACCTGCCCGTGCCCGCTGCCGGTCGGATCGTTAATCACTTGAAGCGTGGTGCTGGATGGAACACTGACCTCCCAATAGCCTCCGCCGTGGGTTGGTGTGGTGTTAGTCAGGTTACCCAGAGGCGTATCTTCAAACATCTCACAAACGGACACCGCAGCCGAAGTAGGAGAGGTGATAATCATTAACGTGAAGACAAAAATGAATATAGACGAACAACGATGAACTGAAAAAGCCTCAGGAATACGGATTTTTCGACTATCGTTTTCCACAACCCTTCCTTCCTTTAAAATTAAGGCACTAAGCCCCTTAAAATTTAAGTATCAATATATCGCTAATACATTGTACGCTACCAGTGTGGGTAACTTTCAAAATGTCCGCTCATAACGTGTTGGGATAATAGCAGCGGGTCGCGATGAAGCGACCCGCCACTCTATAAAGAGACGGTTTAAACTATAAGGCACCTTTCTGGTCCATGTTACTCAAGACGATGGCCAAGTCCGCCACAGTAACTGTGTCGTCGCCGTTCAGATCGGCCTGCGGGTCGAAGGTTGAGTCCAGTGCCGCCAGAATGACCGACAGGTCGCTCGAAGTCACTTCATTGTCCTCGTCGCAGTCGCCGTTGACCAGGCTGAATGCCGTGGGGATGGTCTTATCGCTGCTTTCAACAACAATGCCCGTCTGAAGAGTGGCCAGCCAGTGCGAGACCTTGACTCGTACGTCATAGGTTCCGGAGCCGACATTGGCGATTGTGAAGTGGCCGCCGCTATCGAGGAGCACAGTCTCAGTGCGGGTACCACCTGAACGCAGTTCCACCGTAGCAGGAGGAAGCATGGAGAAAGAACCGGAGTAATTATCGAGCCCGACGGTTCCGGTGAGGTTATAGGTGGTCGGGGCCGCCGCCAACTCGTGCAGGCCAAACCGGGTGTAGTACATATACTTGTCCAGCATCATATTTTCAGATTTCGTCCCCAGATACCCCAATGAATTACTGGGACCTGGCGCAGGGCTAACACCGTCGTTTCCTATCGCCACCACGTCCAATCCGATCACGTCATTGGCGCTCAGCGGGGACGTAACCAGCCCAGTTCCGGATAGGCTAAAGACTTCAAAGGGGGTCATGGCAACTTCATAGAAGAGCCATCCGGCATCCAGGCCGGTACCTTTCCTACCCGCCGCCTGGAAGTTGGCGGCAGTAGGAATCGAATTGTTGCCACCCACAGTGGCCCATACCGCGGAGTTATTGTCACTGGTGATTCCCACCGTATATTGCTGGGCATCCGCCTGTGTCGAGTTATAGTTGGTCGGACCGGTTCCCGTGGTGTGCAGATATATCTCCACCGCGTCGCGGCTATCCCATTGATCATAGGTGTTGGTGAAATGATTGTACGTGTCCTTGACCTTAACGGCCACATAGACCTTGTCGGCCGTCCACTTGGCGGCATAATAAGCCTCAGTAATATCTGCGCTTGGGTCCAGGTCATAGTTTTGATCCAGCGGTACCCAATCAGCCCCGACCCAATCGCTCAGGTCGCCGTCGACCGTCGCGGTGCCACCTGGGATGTTCGCTGGCCTACTGTAGCTGGTGTAGGCGGGGATGACATCTCTGACGCTGACATTATCCAGATAAATACAATAAGTATAAGGGGTCGTGCCAGTGAAAAAGAAATCAACCAGGTCAACCCCTGTACTTCCACCGGTCCAGAATAATGTGTACTCCACATATCCATTAGCAGTAGGTGAAACACTCATGGTGGGGTGTAGCAAAGTTGTATCAGTTCCAGATTCTCGGATCAGAACCTGGAGAGGGGCAGTACCCCACACTTTGGAACTAAAAGTCAGGCAATACTGTTGTCCTGAATTGACGCCGTACACTCCCTGTAGCAGATAGGATTCGCCACTACCAAAAGGAGTTATTGCGGCAGCTTGTCCGGTAACACCCTCTGTTTTGTACAGAGTGCAACTACCTGTCCAATAGGTGGGGGTTGTATACTGCAGGTAGCCCGGGGATGAGGGTAATACCGGCAGTTCAAAATCCCCATTTCTGAAATAATTTGCACTGCCTAAAGTTCCGAAGAGGTAGGTTGCGCTTTTAATACTGCTGGGTGCATTGCCAGAACTCCAGGCCTTGGCCTTGAGGACTGTGCTCTGATTGATCGCAATATTGTCACCGGAGTTAATCACCGTTTCGGTGGCTTCCGTGGGGTCGCTGCCGTCGATGGTGTAGCGGATCGTTGCGCCCGATGTCGCGCAGGAGATAATCACATCCTGCGTTGGGGTGATTACTGGCCCTCCGTCAGGACTGAATGTCGGAGTTGCGGTAACGGGGGGAGGGCTAGAGCTGGCGCTGAAATCGTCCAAACTGATATTATACGTCGTCGGAGTAGTATTATCAAAGGAGAACGCGGCATTCACAGTACTTATCCCTGTCGGCATGGTAAAGCTGCCACTATACTGTTGCCAACCG
>JBAZZQ010000089.1:0-9002 GCA_041658725.1 Phycisphaerae bacterium
GCGGACGGGAGAATTTCCGTTTGACCGACGTCGATGGCCTGGCGGGCCTGGTCAAGATCGGCGAATTCGTTGATGGCGACCAGGGCGAACATGGCGGCGCCGAGGACGGTCGCTTCCTGGTGGGTGATAGTAATGACCGGCAGGCCGGTGATGTCGGCACGGAGTTGGTTCCAGAGCGGATTTTTCGAGCCGCCGCCGACCACGCGGATGGCTTGGGGTTTGTAATTGATGGTTTGGGAAAACACTTCCAGAGCGTGTTTTAATTGCATCGACAATCCTTCGAGAGCGGCGCGGTAGATTTCACCGCGTGAGGTGTTGACGTTAATGCCGATGATTGAACTTGGGGTGTTATACTCGGCAGCCGGTCCGCTATCGGAAATAAAATTGGCCAGGAACATCACTCCGTTTGCTCCAGGAAGAATCGTCTGGGCCTCGGCGGTCATTTTGGCGTAAATGTTCGTTTCAGGTTCCCCGGTCCAAAACCGATTTCGGACCCACTCCAGGGTGCCGGAGGCCATCATGAGAAATTGCGGATCGACCAGCCCTTTGCAGGCATCCTGCTCGATCAAAATGCCGGAATCGCAGGTTCGCTGGTCGGGTTGGAAGGGTGTGGTCCGGGCGAGTAGGATTTCCCACGTGCCGGAGGAGAGGATGGCTTCTTCCGGAGCTGCGCCTGAGCCGTAGAGAGCAAACTGAGTATCATGCCCCGCGGCGATGACCGGGATGTTTGCGGGAAGATTCATTTTTTTGGCCGCGTCCGGCAAAATCGAGCCGATGACGGTTCCCGGTTCGACCATCGCCGGCCAGATATTCTCGTCGGTGCCGGCCAGGGCCAAAAGATCATTATCCCATCTCCGTTTGGATATACTAAAGGCCATGGAGGTGCCCGCCATGGTCGGGTCGATAGTGAATTTACCGGTCAGGCGGAGATTTAAAATGCCGGTATGATTGAGAAATTTATATGTCTTGGCCCAGGCGTCAGGGGCGTTTTCGCGAATCCAGATCAATTTCAGAAGGGTGTTGAAGGAGAGAAGCTGGTAGCCGGTGCGGCGGAAAATATCCCTAACATCCATTTTGCTTTTGATACGTTCCAGGATCGTCTTAGTGCGCGAACACTGCCAACTGATCAATGGATAAACGAGATTTCCCTGTCGATCCACAGGCGCGGCATCGGCGCCCCAGGTGGTGATGGTCAGACCTTTGACCGCGGAACAGTCCAGGTGCGCCACGACTTTTGCCGTGAGGTTACAAAGGTCGTTGAATATTTTTTCAATATCCCAGATTCGCCAGTCAGGTGGACCATCGGGTTGCGGGATGGTTTGATTGGGGGCTTTGGCCTCGGAGAGAATTTTTCCGGCGCTATCAATAGCGACGGCTCTGACATTGGTCGATCCGCAGTCCCAGACGATAATCACAGGGTTAGACATACCTTGCCTCATTAAAATAATTCAATATCATGTTTTGAAATGCCTTTTGGGGTTTTGAGGAACTTTGTTTCATTATTCACCGGCGACCGTAACCTGGACGGGGAAAACGGTTAATCGCTGGAGCGGATCGTTCAGGAAGTAAACCTCGATCAGACGTTTCCCGGATTTAATGAATCTCAGGACGGGTTTGATAGACAGCTTGATCGCTTTTCCTGGTGGAAGGTCCACTCCATCTTCACTAACGCCCGCGGTAACTTGTTTGGTCTGTGTGAGCGAAGGATTTTGGATGATGAGGGCTTGACCGTCCAGGGTGACCTGGGGATTAACCTTCAGTCCTTGATTGGATGTGTTCAAAAGAGTTAATTCGACCGTTTCGCCTGCGGCCAGGAATTTCAAACCGGTGGGCGTTTCCACGGGTTTAAAATTAATTTTGGTTGAGGAGGAAATTTTCACCTGAACGGGAAGTTTTTGGAATTGGGCCTCTACAGCCGGATCGGTGGTGGCGAGGATTTGGACGGATGATTTTTCCGGTAGGGCGACATTGGCAAGGACCATCAGTTGATGGGCGTTTATGACGAGAATTTGGTTGATTCGGGCATTGGCTATTTTTACACTTTTCGGATCAGAACCGGCCAGCCGGAAGACAACCCGACAATCGGGAAAGGATTGATTCAGTGTGTTTAAGAGGGTGAGTCGTTCTGTTTTCCGTGTGCCGTCGTTGGGTCCCAGGTTGAAGAATCGAATCGATCCTGTCGGGATGGAAGACTGCGACCTGGTCGCCGCTTGATCGTCTGGGTAAATATATTTGACCTCCGATTCGGAGACGTCGAAGACGCGATAGCGGCTGAATCCCGGTCCGCCGTTTTTCATGCACGTGCTGGATTGCCCGGTTCGGATGTATGCGACGTTGTTGAGTTTGGCGGCTGAGAGCTTGTCGGCGTATTCTTTATAATCCCAATCGGTGCTTCCTCCGAAAAGAAGGTAGCGGACTTTTCCGTTGTTGAATACTTCGGCGGGGTCTTTTCCAATGCTTTTAAGGCCATCCAGCAAGCCCAGGTCATCGCGATTGGCGACGAGGAAAGTCATGAGGGATTGCCGGTTGGCAAGATCGTTGACGAGGGCTTTAATCTGAAGTTGATCCTGTTCGATGGGGTGAAAACTGGTATCCATCAGAAAGAAAAAATGGTACGGGCCGTAATCGAAAGCTCCGACGAAGCCGGGAGCGATTTGCGGGGAAAAACTCGCCGGATCGTCCTGGTCGCCGCAGAGGATATAGCAGGGGGCATTGAACCTGCCCAGGAACTTTTTGACGGCCTGCCAGTTTTGCGGGCCATTTTTCGGTTGCGTGTTTTCCGTGAAATCCCCGGTGGCAATAATGAATTCGGGATCGAGGAGATTGATTTCGTTGATAAGCCGGCCGTCGAAATCCGGGGCGGTCGGATCGCCGATATTCATATTCGAAAGGTGAACGAATCGGAATTGTTTTTTGAATTTATCGACCACTTTTATCGCCCGTGGAACTCGCTGGTAACCGATTCCCAAATCGATCACCAGATCGTAAACGCCATTTGGTGTCAGTTCCGGGGCTTTTAAAAGCATGACCCAGTGATTGACCTGCATGGCCACCGGCGGAGCGACGGCGACGAGTTGGATTTTTTCCTGCTCGCAAAGCGCATTGACCAGTGAAACCTCGATCTTGGGCACGTCGAGCTTGTCCGCCCGGAACATGAAATAGAAGGATTCGGCGGGTTTGATGATTTTCGCTCTGCCCTGTGTGGGTTCCAGAATAGTCAACTTTTCAATTTGGATATCAGGCGTGGTCTTGGCCGGCTGAGTTTCCGTCGCGTGCAAGGAAAGACAAGCAGCCAACAATAGAAAGACAGCCAGAGCAAAACATCTGATCCGCATTTTTCAACCTCCATGTAATTAAGGAATATTTTATACCGGTTGCGATGAGTTTGCATAAGAGATTTTATGACACAAGACCCTTATTCGATAAACATTAAGGCCTGCGCTCGAAAAAAAACAGTAAACTAGTATGAAAAATGCGGTTAAGGTATCGCAGGTCTCCAACTTGGCATGAGTGTAGTACCATGCCCCATAAACTTTTTAAGTGGCAATAAACGTGAATTTCCCGGGTGAAATGCCAGTCGCCTTTTTGAAAACCCGCATGAAGTAAAATATGTCCTCATAGCCCACTCGTTTCGCCACTTCCTTGATCGGCCGGCCCTGCGACAGGAGTTCCTTCGCCTTGGAAATCCGAAGCGAGGTAACGAATTCCTTCGGGCTGATTCCGGTATGGTGTTTGAACATGCGTCGAAAATGGACCGGACTAAAGCTAAATTGCCGGGCAACCGAGGCCAGTCCGACTTCTTCGATATAATGCAGGCCCAGAAATTCCACAGCCTGTTCCATACGACCATCGCAGTTCCGGCGTTTCACCATTTGCCGACGGTGTTTAAATAACTCCAGAATCATTTCCAATATAATGTTCTTCCGATCCAGGACCGCGGCGAGGTCTTCCTGGGCAATAATTTTTGAAAGCCGCATAAAGGCTCGATCGACAATATCGAACCGATCATCCAGCACGCACTGATCCATACTTAAATATCCCAACTCCTCCAGGAGTCTTGCCTCCGGCCCGTTCCATACAATCCATTTGGTTGTCCATTGATTTAGCGGCCTATAGATATTTGGTTCCTGAGGAAAGAGGATCATCGCCTGTCGTGGACCCACCGCCACTTTTCCGGTGGTTGGGCTGAAGAATTCCCCGTTGCCCGCTACGACATAGACCACCGCATATTGCCCCAAAACCCTTAACCGCGACTCCTTTTGCCGATCCGTGCTTCCCCCGATCCGGTCCACCCATAAGCCAATTGCCCGCTCGGTGCTCAGCGGTGTACGAAATTGCTCGGACTTGTAAATGGGCCATTTATCCATGATCGATATATCCATATAACTGAACTTAAAATCCATTGTCATGTGTTTGAATGATCCAGTATACTTCATTTAAGCCAATAAATCAATGATCCGGCATCGGGATACACGGTGGGCGTAAAGGAACGCAAAATCCATAAACCGAATAAAAAAAGGAACCAGGCGATGAATGAACGACAACGTTATCTGACGACCTTACAATTTGGCCAACCGGATCGAATCCCCCTCGACCCAGGCGGCGGGCGCAAATCCACTCGCGAACGCTGGTATTCGGAAGGTCTGCCCCTCGAGGTTCAGAACATCACCCAATACGCTTACGAGCAGGCGGGCGGCAGGCAATCGCTCGGAGTCGGGGGCGAAGGATTTATGGTCGATCAGCGGATGATCCCACAGTTCGAGGAAAAGGTCATCGAACGTCTTGAACGCTCTCAGATCGTTCAGGACTGGAAGGGAAATATCTGCGAAATCGGCAACGAATTCACCATCGAATACCTCCGCTCCGCCATCGACTTCGTCACCCGGCGATGGGTCAAGTGTCCCGTTGAAAACCGGGCCGACTGGGAAGCGATGAAGAAACGATATAATCCGGACGATCCGGCCCGGCTTAGCCGCAATCCGGCAGAGTTAGGCAAAAAGCTCTCCTATCGTACCTGGCCGGTGACGTGGAGCTTTTCTGGGCCGTTCTGGCAGCTTCGGGAATGGTTGGGTTTTGAGAACCTGTGCACGATGTTTCATGACGATTCGTCGCTTGTCAAAGACATGATTGCCTTTTGGGAAAATCATGTGGAACGGCTGATTAAGAATGCCCTTCGATATATGACTCCGGACATCGTGTACATCTCGGAGGATATGGCGTATAAATGTTTTTCCATGATTTCACCGGCGATGGTCCGTGAATTTCTGTTGCCGACGTGGAAGCGGTGGGGAGATTTGATCCGCGGCAGCGGTATTCCCATCTACGCCTGCGACTCGGACGGTTATATCGGCGAATTGATTCCGATCTGGATTGAGGCGGGGATTAACACCTGCGATCCGATCGAAGTGGCGGCGGGGAATGACATTGTCGAATTCCGCAAAACATTCGGACGTAATATGGCCTATCGCGGTGGCGTCGATAAACGGGCGATGGCCAAGGGCGGTGCCATCATCGAGTCGGAAATGAAGCGAATTGAACCGGTGATTCGCAGCGGCGGTTATATTCCCAGTTGCGATCATGGCGTTCCGTCGGATGTTTCCTGGCCGAATTTTGTTTATTATGTTAAACTTCTCTCGCAAACCACCGGCTGGTTGTGAATCGTCCGGAAACACATCATTCGTTGTTTCGCCCGGTCACCGAAGCGGTCAACCCCGATTTATCCATACCCGGCTTCGCTTTCCGCCCGGTGATTTTCGCGTGATGACCTTTGATCTCCTGTCGCTTCAAATGATTCCACACATCCATTCAACTGTGCCGATTAAATCTGGAAAACATGTGTGATCGGATTTGTGATCAAAATCCTAAATGCCAAATCATCCTAATGACGATAGGTCCACCGGTTCGGGAGCACGTCCAATATGGCCCGTTAAAACCGTCAATCCCGCCGAAAAGGAATAACACTATCAGACAATTAAGTTTTTGAATACAGTCAACGGAATATGTTATAATACAAAAAAAAAGATTCAAGATTGTTGTATGGTATATAAAAATGGTTGTTTCACATGGAAAAGCAAACGATCGGTTCTGTACCCAACGGCCTTTACTGTTCTTTTTCGCAGGGTAAATGGAACCCGGCGGATTGGTTCATGGTCAAGAATTCCGCGTGGACCCATTTTTCCGATCGCTGGGTGCAGCACCCCGATTGGATTGAAAACCCTGTCCCGCCAAACGTTTCTCCGGAAAGATGGGAAACTTCAAACGGAGACGAAAGTTACACCAGCATGGTCTACGGGAAACCGTTCCGGGGCGACCTGACGGTGCGGGTGAGCCTGGAATTTTCGCCGCGGATGGCCCCGTTGATACTGTTTTCCTCCGCGCTGGGAAAAGACCCTGCGGGCCGCAGGGAACTTCGAAACTACACCGAGATCGTTTTCTGGGACCAGGGAGCCAATGCCTGGAATCACGTCTACGACGACGTGGCCCGAAAGAAAGTTTACCACCTCAGCGCCTCGGCCGAATTTTCCTTGGCTGCGGAAACGCGGCATTGTGTTGAGGTGAACAAACAAGGCCAACAGCTTAAAATTCGGGTCGATGGACATACGTTTGGATATCTGGAGAAGAACTTTCCGGATGAATTTTACGTGGGGATCACCGGATGCGAAGGGATCAATCGATTCTATGATTTTGAGGTGGTTCGGTAACTTTTTCAGTAACGGAGTCGCTTAAATGGCGTACAAAGGCGTATTGGATGATATTCGAAAATGCGCGAAGCTGCAAAAGCCCAATCGGATTCCGGTTTTCGGATGCAGTGAGGAATTCGATGTTCGAGTTTGCGGAAATGGAATGACTTACGAGAGTTATTGCACCAACGCGAAAGACATGGCTTCGGTGCAGATCGCGGCGGTTGCGCGGTTCGGTTACGACTGGTCGTGGATGCAGGTGGATGATTGCATCATGTTCGAACTGTTGGGCGTGGGGGTTAAGGGTGAGGGGAATATTCTGCGGGCAACCTATGCTTATCTGCCCGCAACCTTCGAAACTCTCAAGAAGTTAAAAGTTCCGGATCCTGAAAAAGACGGGCGCATGCCGGTTCTTCTCGAATCGATCGCCACGGTCAAAGCAAAGTTTGGGGATACTCTTTGCGTCTGCGGCCGAACCGAAGCGCCGTTTTCGAGCGCGGGGTTGCTCTATGGTCTCGAGAATGCCATGATGCTGATCTATGAAGAACCGAATCTCCTTCGGGAAACTATGGAGTTTTTCGTCGAGGCCCAGACCCGATTCGGATTGGCCCAGTATAACGCCGGCGCCGATGCCCTCTGGTTCGGCGATTGCAACGCCAGTTCGCACTTACTTAGCCCCAAGTTCTACGAAGACTTTGCCTTTGAACCGGCCAAACGCTGCACAAAAACCTATACTGATGCCGGCGGCCTGGTCTTCTACCACGCCAGCGAGGAAGGGACCTCGCACCAGATCATGACCTGGTTGGGGGTCAGCGCCCTGACGAGCGGGCCTGGGCGGGATACCGAAAGCGGCCTGGCGGTGATGAAGGACAAGATATGTTACCTCGGGAACCTTGATCCGATCCATGTCCTGCAAAACGGCACGAAGGAGAAGGTGGCGGCCGAGACGGTTCGCATCATGGAACTGGGTAAAAAGCAGAACGGCTTTATGTTCAACACCGGTGAGATGGTCCCGCGGGAAACACCGGTAGAGAATATGATCGCGATGGTCCAAACGGCGAAAAAGCATGGCGAGTTAAAAGGATGAGTGAAACCGAGCATGTGGATAGTCCGACGTACATCGACCATCGCGACCTGAGTTACTACCTGGACGCGATGGGCGAGAAAAATCCGATTCAAAGTATCTCGGATTGGGAAATCCGCCGCCGGCATATTCTCCAGTCGATGCAGAGGGTGATGGGAAAGGCACCGGACCGTGCCGCTTGTCCCGCTCCTGAAATAGAAATTCTGGATCAAATAGAAACCGCTCATTACACCCGCAGGAAAATTTCCTTCACTACCGGCGCAAACGAATCTCCTGTACCCGCCTACTTGCTGATTCCCAGAGAAATTCGTGGCCGATTGGCGGCGATGCTCTGCCTGCACCAGACGACTCCGATCGGAAAAGACGAACCGGCAGGTCTGGGGGGAAACGTCAATCTTCATTACGCTCATGAACTGGCTGAACGCGGACACGTCTGCCTGGCGCCGGATTATCCCGGTTTCGGCGAACATCGGTTTACTTTGGGGGCAAGCGGCCATATCAGCGGCTCGATGAAAGCCATTAGCGACAACCACCGCGCGGTTGACTTGCTCCAAACGTTGCCTCAAGTGGATTCCGACCGGATTGGTTGCATCGGGCATTCCCTGGGCGGACATAATGCGATCTTCACCGCCGTCTTTGACCCACGGATCAAAGCCGTGGTGAGCAATTGCGGGTTTTGCTCCTTTCGGCGATACATGAACGGAGACTTGACCGGGTGGAGTTCTGAAAAGTACATGCCCTTAATCAAAACGCAGTTTGGTACGCAGTTTGGTTGCGATCCATCGAAAATGCCTTTCGATTTTGAGGAAACCATCGCCGCTCTGGCCCCCCGGCCGTTCCTGGCCATCGCGCCGGCGCAGGACAGCAATTTCGACCTTCTCGGTGTTCGCGAGGTCATCGAAAGCGCCCAGCCAATTTATAAACTGCTTGGAAAGGAAAAGACCCTCCAGGCCTCGTACCCGCGGTGCGGGCATGAGTTTACGGTATCATCACGAAGGCAGGCCTATGCTTTCCTGGACAAGCATCTGAGTTAAGAGGATTACCATCCCGTTTACATGGTTCTGGGTTTTACGGTATCGCCTGTAACCAGAGAACATCCCAGAAAAAGTTTGGTATCGTCCCAAAAGCTGGGGAGAAAGGATTGAAGCAGACCTGAGGCCTCGTTAAGGTTTGATTTGGAAAAAAAGCCTTTTTGAGGAGACTCAGGTCATGCAGCACACTATACAGTTGGACGTGGT
>JBAZZQ010000090.1:0-8887 GCA_041658725.1 Phycisphaerae bacterium
TTCATACTGGCAAAAGTCATGGAGGATGTGATACACTCTGTTTGCATATTTTGGCCTTTCTATGGATCAAGAGAAACACATAACTTCATTTATGATCTATAGTAAGGCCTGCGCGCTTTGTAAAAAAGTAAAATCGTATGGAAAATGCGGGATAAGGCCCGCCACAGGCCCGCCGGAGCAAAAAGTCAAGGCTCGGACGCACTGGGAGACCTTCGCCAAGGCCTGCGAGGCGGATGGCATTCAATATCTTGGCTTGGGCAGAACCCTCAAAGAGCAATCGGATAAAATCATAAAGCTATCGCATGAAAATATCTACTTCCCTGGAGTGAATCCGAGTATAAATTGAGCAGGTAGTCCCGCTGGTAGCCGCCTTTTGCAGGGCGGCCAGAGCGCCCTGGAAACTCGGCGTCGTTTTGCCGGGATAGCGTCGCCGCGATTGATGTTTTGCGATAGCCATGCCGCAGATATAGTAGGTAACACAGGATAGTTATTGTTTTCGTGACCGGGGATATTTTCTGAAGTATCTTTGTCCATATGAAAAAAGATGGACGCTCTTTATTGCATGACGTGTTGGAAACCTTTCGTTTGGCTGCGGTCCGGCTTCATCGGCAGGGCGTCGAAGTCAAAACCATTGCCGCTTCTTTCGGAGTTACCACGGAAGCCGTTTATATCTGGTTGAAAAAAAAAAGCCCGGACGCAGGGCATACAATCGCTTCGAGCCACGACGGCATTGGGGCCCGAACCTCGGTTAAGCCCCGAACGATTTTCCACTCTGACGAAAACGCTTTGAAAACCCGCCACGAAACGAAACAGGTTATGAAGGATATAAAGAAAGATTCGGAACGCGTGGCCTCTTTTTTTTTTGACAAGTAATATGATCTATCCTATGTTACATACTATATGCTTACTGCCCATTGCTGACCGTGCATTCAGCCACGCGGGAATGGTCTACAACCACATCTACGGACTTGGGAAGCTGCAAATCGGCTCGGTAAGCTCCGTTGGCTCTTTCGAGCATGATCCGGATGTCGCCACAGGCTGTGGGCACGGTTCCACGCAGCGCAGCCAAGTGCGAAAGGGGCTTTAGAGCGAGGCGCGTGAATCCCGGTTCAAGGGGTTTGAGGCCCAAACCGTAGGCACCGTAGATGTACACGGGAATGCCTGACCAGCCGTGGCATAGGCTTCCGGCGTGGTGGAAATCCCAGGCGCCGTTTTGAGTCTCCCAAAAACTCGTCGCGCCAAAAAAGAGCATCTTCGACCAGTCCCGGTGGATCGTGTCAAAGACGAATTGCTCACAGGCTGGGTCGCCCATCAAGGCTTCAAACTTATAGAGTGACTGACTGAGGGTGGTGGGGACCAGGCCGTTGTTTTCGGTCATGAGCCGGGTCCGCAAGGTGCGATGTGTTGCCTTGTCACCAACGCCGGCCAGGATTGCCAAGGATTGGGTGAGTTCGGCGAAATGGCTCGGAACCCGCGAACCGACGCACGTCTGGTAGGCGTTTTCCCGTGCATCCCAGAAGGCCCGGTGGGCGGCCTGCTTCAACCGCTCAGCGTGCTCGATGCAGTGGTCGGCGAAGTTTTTTTCGTCGGTGAATTTAGCCATATTGGCCGTAGCCTGCAACGCCAACAGGTAAAATAAATTCAACGGTGCGTCGAACCGGGGCACGTCGACGACACCGGAATTCCGGCAATGGTCGTTGTCAGTTCCGTCCAGCCCCGGAGCCCAGTCGTAAAATTGCCAGTACCGCTTTCCCGTCGGGCAGGGCAGCAAATAGTCCTTTTGGGCGTCCCGGTAACACCCCAACATTTGCCGGATGAGGGGAAACGTTTGCATGATAAAGGCCGTGTCGCCGCTGTACATCAAGTAATCGTTCATGGCCAACAACCAAGTCATCGTGAAACTTGGGATGGTAATGGCGAATTTCATCGGCGCACAGAGTTCCAGGTAGCCATCCGGGCTGGCCGACCGGGCGAGAAGCTCGAGGCTGACACGGGGAAAATCGTAGCCTCCGAAGGCATAATAACCGCAGAGCATCTGGCTGCGTGAGTC
The DNA here is from genome assembly GCA_041658725.1 of Phycisphaerae bacterium. Lineage (GTDB taxonomy): Bacteria > Planctomycetota > Phycisphaerae > JAAYCJ01 > JAAYCJ01 > JBAZZQ01. Next base: position 2,051 of record JBAZZQ010000090.1, read on the forward strand.
ATTGGCGTAGAGTGCCTGCTCACGCCACGGGCAATCCTCGTAGTGCTCGTGCATGCACAGGTGGAGTGTACGGCGCGAGGTCTGCCAGATGCGATTGGCCAGTGCATCGCTACCGTCGAATTCACCGGTAAACTCCACCGGGTACTCGGCAGGAATCAGACCCACCCGATGCAGTTCCAGCGTGCCTTGTAGCTTTGTAATATGGAACTGAATATAGCGGCCCGCGTAGCGGTGAAGATAATGGACGAGCGTTTGGCGTCCGGGACGTGCGACGTATCGCGAGGCGAAATTCCGCCCGCCTATGCTGGCGCGAACGCGCAGATCGTCAAGGTGTTCTCCGACGGCCAGGTCAATCACGGTTCCGCCGGCAGAATCTATATCCAAGACCGGAAATCCGCACTCCTCGCGACCGAGATCGAAAAGGACGTACATCCCGTCGGCACCGTCGAGGCGGACTTCGGAGAGCGTGACGGGTGCTTTGGCCGGGGCGGAGTTGGGGGCTAAGCCTTCAAAAAGATCCCAACTGTGCCGCGCGGACAGATAATCCTGCTGCATAAGCTCAGCCACGGTTCGACCGTGGGCGACGGTTCGCTTGAGGAGTCCCTGGGCGATGATCACGCCATCGACACATGGACGAAGCTCCAGCATCTTCAGCGGGCGTAACTGGGGGAGAGCCTGCTCGTCGGTGGCAGCGACCTTTTGCCAGACGCCGCCGCGGTAATCGCCTTGCCGCCAAGGGTCTTCGCCAGACGCGTTGTAATGAAATGTAAAACCCATCTGCAGGTCGAAGCGAGCGGTGTGTTCCTGCAGGTAACACGGGGAGTTTCGGCAGAGCGTTTCGTTGTCACTTCGGGCGACGACGCTGCCATCCACTTCCAGTTCATACCACAGCTCGGCGTCGCCTGACAGGTAGGAAAAATGGTCCTCGCCGCAGTAATGCACTAAAATAGCCAAAACGTTTTGGCCGGCGCGAAGCATCCTGGCCAGATCGATTTGTGAAAATGTCCGGCGGTCGGGAAAGTCGGTGAATTGCCCGCAACCAACGAATTGACCGTTGATCCATGCCGCGAAATTGGTATCTACGCTGATTCGCAAGCCCGCCCGCTTTGGCAGAGCCGCCAGCGTAAACGTCCGGCGAAATTCAACATACTGGTTGGGTTGATTTTTCTTCGGCAGATATATCCATATCCACCGCGTTTGGTCCAGAGTTTTTTTTGACATGGTTGGTTTCCGTTAAGGTTGAACTTTGATCCAGGTCTGCCACGGGGTATCGTATACCCTTTGGCTGTGATTAGCAAACTTTTGTTCACGGACAAAATCCGGCAGGATGAGTTTAAAAAAACTTCCCGACCGTCTTGGGCCAGATACAAAACGAGCATCCCGGAAAAGTCCTCCAATACCGATATCATCAATGCGTTCTTCGCGCAGTTTGCCGCCGAGGTCGATCCCGACGTGCACGTGGTATGATTTGGGATCAGGCAGGTTTTCATACTGCCGGAAATTGAAAGTCCCCGCCAATATGACGCTGGTTCCGTTGCCGTTCTATTCGCCGGAATTGAATCACATGTAAAATCTATGGTATTATTTCCGCAGCCATTACTGGTCCAACCGCGTGTATGACGGCTACGACGATCTTCGTCCGGCTTCCATTGCTGCCTGGCAGAAGGCCGCCCTCGATGTGAACGTCGTTCGATCGGTATGCCGTGCACCATACGCCGAGCGCATTAACTAATCCATTTCCGTATTATTATTCTCTTGCCGCCCGCTCCCTCACGGTCGCGGCTCGTATGCAGTTCATAATGATTCGAGCGTTCTTCTCTTCAATCCAAAATCCAAAATTCAAGATTAAGGGTTCCCCGCGATATCCATATTGAGCAACGCAATGCTCAGGTCCGTACTGGTAATTTCCAGATCGCCGTCCATGTCAGCCGTGGAGTCCCAGCCGGGACCATCTGATACACTATCCATGGCCGACAGAATGAACGAAAGATCGTCCGAAGTGACGCTATTGTCCCCATTACAATCGCCGTTGATCAGGGTAAAATCGGCGGTCGAGATGGGAATACTAACGTTAGCCTTTTGCCGCAGCCAGTGTGATCCCTTGACTGCCAGATCATACGGTCCGGGTGCGGGTAAGCAGGTGATGAGAGAATAGCCGCCCGTCGATTGTAAGGTAATGAGGTGTGTCTGCAACGGCGTGGTTAGACCGGGAGTTCTAATTTCAATTGTAACTTTCTGGCTGGAAACGTCGCCCATAAAATCCTGCAGAGTTACCGTTCCTCCCACAGCAGTAATAGGGTAAGCCGACATATCCGCAAAATACGAACTTTTTCCATAGACTGATGTGTTCCAGGGCTGACCAGGGTATCCGCCTCGCGTAATGTTGATACCCGCCAACCACCAGGTGCTGCTGGGATTAATAAAAACCGGTCCACCGGAATCCCCGATTGCCACTACGCTTTCATTGTCCCCCACCCCGGAATTAAACGTTGCCCCATACGTTTGGGTTATTCCATAGCCGTCATCGACCAGGTGGTCTTTTAAATCAATCACGTTGGTGCCCCATCGTTTGGTATGACCTGCTCCCCAATAATACCCGGAATATGTATAATTGTTAGGGTCCGTCAGGGTCCAGTTGTCATCCCAGTAGCTCTTCGCCGCGGCACGATTGTATCCATAGCCCATCATCCAGACCTTCGTATTATTTTTTTGCATGGTGGTGATGATATTGCTGACAGGAACGATGGGAGTCGGAATTGTGGTCAGATGAAACAGCATAAGATCGGCGTCATTACTACCGAGCTTGAATCTCTGCCATGTCGTATTATCGTCGATGTCGTAGTCCACTCCCCCCAGGTTGACCGTTTTGGAATAATGCCCGGTATCAAAATCCAGAACCTTGATATGATAGGCACTCAGACAATAACCACTCCCAAGATAAACACAAGACCCTCCGCCTGCGGTTCCGATGCTGTCCCAATACGGAAAAGTGCTGGGAGAAGTGGGAGGGCTGGCATTTCCAGTTCCATTGTCGCTGTCAATAATCACCCCTTGTGAAAAATTTGTGAATCCAATAATGGCAACAAAACCGATAAAAAAGACAGCCAATTTTTGGGAACCAAAACCCATCTTCATCCCTTCTCGCTCCTGTAGAAACATTTGCGACTTTGACCATTTTAACAGATTTTGCAAATAAATGCAACGCCAGCAGCAATGATGACTATTTATTGATTTTGTTTGAAAGTCAGGGCCACAGATTGATGGGCTTGGAGAATGGATTGACCACGGTTGATTCGGACCACACTGGCGGAAAAAGCCTTTACGTATACATTTACATTTGAAGCATTTTGACCATCGGCCTCGTTGTCTTTAGGAAGGGTGAACTTCACTTCGATGTCTTCCGACTTGCGGATTGGAACGGTTAAAGGAAGCTGGATAAGGGCTCCGCTGACGGAGATATTTACACTTCGAGCGTCGTAAAAACGTTTGGTTGGCTCGTGCCACAAAGTCACGGGCCAATCCAACTGATACCGCCTGGAACACCGTCGTTCCTGCTCAAGCGTCGTCATCTTTCACTTTCTTTTCAAATATGAATTCTTTTAGATTTATTGACGTTTCCTCATAATAACAACTCATGTGGTGGTTGGGAAAGGGAAATTTCCCGCCGCAGTTACAATGTGTGTGACTAAAAATCCTGGCAAGGCCAAAACAGGCCGTCATTCCCGCGAAAGCGGGAATCCAGAGGTTTCCGAGATATGAAATGTATCGAAATAAATTACATACAAAGAAAAGACGGAACTTGGGAATTCGGCCAGGGAAAATTGCGCTGTGCCTTCGCCGTGGTAGGAGTAGTGCGAGGCAAAGGTTGAAAATTAAGTAAGCGTTCAGCCGTCTGCTTTCAGCACTCAGCCATATAAAAAAACTCCATTTCTGAAGGCGACGAAAAAACTTGACCGAAAGTGTACTGTTTTTTGACCAAATTTCATTTTGAATGAATGAGTGATACAGTTTGTACAAATGGCGAGGGGAGCATACTCGCTCCCTTACGGTCGCGTCTCTTTGAGACGGATCGCAGAGCGCGATCCATCTCATTTAAGTATGACACATTTTTCGGTAAAAGCAAATCGGCAGGAGGATTTTTTTTAAAGAGAATAAAAGGGTACTGCCAAGAAATAAGGTGAGTATCCCGAATTAGTCCCGAATTACCGCCCAAGATGGCTAATTTTCTTGGGAAAATTCAATAGGCGCAACGGGGGGAACGCTGTATACTGAACGAATATGCCCCGGCGGCGTAGCCGGGAAGAGGTCATCTGGGAAATCTCGGTTGACGAAGCCTCGGCTCAGTTGAACATCCTGAAGAAGGAGTCGCACGATGCAACGGATAATGAGAACGTGTTTGCTTTTTTCCTCCCTGGTGTTCATGTTTTTCGCCGGGTGCGGGACTTCTGGAACGGGCAACCCTGACGTTTCCGCGACCGAACAGCACAAGCAGGAAGCGTTCAAAAACGTCCAAACCGGCTTCGCCACACTGCCTCACAACAGCCCTCAGGAAGATAACCAACGTCTTGCCGACCTGCTTGCATCCGATCCATCCATCACCGCCGTCGAAGTCGGTCAGGGCGGTGTCGAAATCACGCTCTTCGACGGCGAAGAAGTCGTCCTTTTTAACGATGTCCCTTACGACCAGCTCATGGAAACGGAAACCGCCGACGACAATCAGAAAAACGCCGTCGCGGACAAATCCGTGACACCCTCGGCACTGTTGAAAGCCAACGCGGCAGACACGCGCCTGGTGGTCGTCAACTCGACCTCCAGCCCGACGGAAACCGGCCTCTTCAAGCCGAGTCTCGACGCGATCGCGGCCATGGGCCAGAAACTTGGCTATACCGTGCAGAGTCCCAGCTTCGATAGCTACGAGACCTTCAAGAACAGTTTCAAGCAGATGAGCTGCATGGTGTGGTTTGGTCATTCCGCGGCCATGAACGGCAAATATCGGTTCGTGTTGCCGCTCTTTGCCGATCTCACCAAGACGCATCCCGAAATCGGCACGACGCTTCGCCGAGCGGCCGAGGTCCATTTCGATATCGGTGGCTGGCACATCGAGTTCGGTGATACCTTCGCAGCCACCGAGCAATTCGCCTCCACCTACTGGACCTTCAAAAAGGGCGGCCTGCTTTTGATGAATCTTTGCGAGAGCGGCGCCGGTGATGCCAAGGCTTTCCGCCAGGTGTGCAACTCCGTCGGCGTCGAAGCCTACTTCGGCTGGTCCGCGGTCACCGCCTTCAAGGACATGGCCGAAACCGCACCGGCCGTCATGGACATGGTGTTGGGCACGAACACCAGGTTCACGACCTATCATCCAGATGCGGGCAGCGAACCCTCTCGCGCATGGTCGTATCAAACCATCCTGCAGGACTTTCAGAAGATCAATCGCAAATCACCGGCTTACCCGCTCCCGCTGGGAGGATACCCCATCACACGAAGTTTCTCCGGCCCGCTCGCTGATAAGCCCAGCGATCTGGTGTATCGCTGCGCCAACGGCTCTGACGCGGGCAACAAAGACCTCGATTCCGTCTTCGTGCCCGGGATCAGCAAGCTGGGTCTTGCCGAGTCAAAAACCTCGCCGAGCACGCTTTCCATTTTCGGATCGTTCACGAATCAGCAAGAAGATGGAAAGGTCACCATGAATGGCAACGAACTGACCGTCACCACCTGGGGCCAGAACGCCATCGCTTGTGAAATTTCCAACGACGGCGACGACGCGTCGGGCACGGTGATCGTGGAATGTCGTGGCCACGAGAGTAACCCGGTCAACCTCACGATGTGGAACGGCTTGTTGATGTATACCAAAACTTCCCAGGTGAACGACCCGCAGAACGTCTACGTTCAGCTAACGCACAGTTACAGCCTCGACGTTCGGATGCGCGGCGACGTACACAGCTACCGCTGGACGCCCACCGACAAACCTGCCCCCGACCATCTGGCCGTCGGCGCCATGGAAGGCGTCTCCAAAGTCAGCAGCTACAGCGTCACAGGCGAATTGACGGAGGTCATGCTCAGCGAAGAGAAGCAGCAAATCGGCACCGACCAGAATGTCTACACCAAGAACACTCTCTTTGGACCCGGCACGGCCTTCTCCGATGTCCCCAAGCCGGAACATGTAGGCTTTATCATGGACTTCCGCCCCGCTGAGCACAAGGCTCAGATTATTGAAAGCGGGCTTAGCCTTTCGAACGGCGTACATGTCGCCCACCACTTCAATCAGCCGCCGTTCTCGAGCGACACGGAGTACGACGAGCCTTTCATACTCTCCCTGATCACCGTGCTGTCCCTCGTGGACCCGGTCATCTCGCTCGATGCCACGACCTTCGATACCGGCTTTATCTCCGCCGCGCCTACAAAGGACACCACGTGGCACGGCCGAAACGGCGACAGCCCCGGCACCGTCACCTACTCCCTCCAGGCCGGCCCCTTCGCCGCCACGCACCCCCCCGACGCCGATGCCGCACGGTGAAGCTGACATGCCGCCTGATCAAGCAACCAGCCACAGAGATTGAGCAGATCACCGGGGAATAATCGGCGGGTGAACCCGGAGTACCGGAACCACCCGCCCTACATGAATAAAAAAGAAATTCAAAGTGCAAATTGCAACTATCAAAGCTTGTCCCCGGCTTGAACGGGGATGCAAAATTGGAAGAGAAGAGGGATTAGGGGGTTCTTTTTAGTTCTGTTACGAAAAGAGGTAACGAAGACTCTTGGCGGCCATCGATGGCTAGGTCGATTGAATGTTCGCCGAATTTTTCGATTTTCAGGCCCTGGATCGTCAGGAGCATGTTG
>JBAZZQ010000091.1:0-8628 GCA_041658725.1 Phycisphaerae bacterium
TCAATAAGAAACGCCGGCCGCACCATCCGTCCCGCCACCGCGAGAAAACCCATGCCAGTGTCTTTCGAATCCTCCACGGTATCCGCCAATCATCCGAGGCTAAAGATGTTTAAAGCAGTGGTTTTCCGAAACCCACCATCTTCTTTATCCAATCGCCCAAGTGTATCCATTGCTTTCCGGACCGGCCCGATTTAGGATAATACGATATGCCGGAATACAGAAGAAATTTCGTGCCCGGTGGGACCTTCTTCTTTACCTTGGTCACTTGGGATCGCCAGTCTATTCTCATCGAGGAAGCGGCCCGTGCCGCCCTGCATCGGGCCTTTGATGAGGTTCACGCGGTCCGGCCCTTCGCAATCGAGGCCATCGTCCTGTTGCCGAACCATGTACACACCCTGTGGACGCTCCCGAAGGACGACGCCGATTTCTCGACCCGATGGCAGGTGATCAAGGCCAAGTTCTCCCGGCGGTTCTCGGCCGCCGGCGGGCAGGAAGGATCGGCCAGTCCATCGCGAGTTTGCCACGGTGAGCGGGCGATCTGGCAGCGGCGGTTCTGGGAGCACACGGTCCGCGACGAACGGGAGTTTGAAATCCTATGCCATTATATCCATTACAACCCCGTCAAACACGGCCACGCCGCCTGTCCCCACTCCTGGCCGTATTCCTCGTTCCAGAAATTTGTAAATATGAACCGGTACGAGCCGGATTGGAATTGTGTTTGCTCTTTGGCGGGAAAATCGCCGACCATTCCCGACGTCCCATCCCAGATCACGGGCGAATAGAAGATGGTGGGTTTCGGAAAACCCACCCTACGGGACTCTTGTAAAATGGAGTATCACAGACTACAATGACAATGATTTAAATTGACTTCCCGAAGATGTCGGCGAATGGAGCGTTTCATCGCAATTTGTTTTTTTGCATGGAGCACAGAGAATGAATACAAAAATACGAATAGCCCAAATCCGAGTGGTTCCTGAAAAGGGGAATCTCAAAACGAATCACGAGAAGCTGATGTCCATTCTTGACGAAGTGGCCAGGGAAACTGTTGACGTCGTTGTCACGCCAGAGGGTTTTCTGGATGGCTACGTCGCGATGGAAGCAAGCGTGCGCTTGGAGCAGCTTAGGGAATATGCCATTGATCCTTCAGAAAGTGTTTACGTGAGTAGCGTATCCAAGTGGGCCGGCGCGGCTTCGGCATGGCTCATATTTGGGTGTAGCCGAATATCCCCCGCGGGCGTTTATAACACGGCCCTAATCTTTGACCGCAAAGGGGTTATGAAGGGGTCGTACGATAAGATCCACTGCCAGACTCATGACAAGAAATACCTTCCAGGGCAAACTCTTCCCGTTTTCGATTCCGACTTTGGACCCTTTGGCATCATGATTTGTGCGGATCGGCGGTGGCCCGAGACGGTTCGATCATTGGCCTTACAGGGGGCGAGGCTCATTTTCAACCCGACGTACGGTATGTATGACGAGCGAAACATGCACATGATGCAGACTCGATCATACGAAAGCGAGGTCTTCATTGCCTTCACTCATCCCAGGCAGTCATTGCTCACCGATCCGACCGGAAGGATCCTTTGCAACGACACCCGCGAGGACGTGCATTATTCTGTGAGCGAGATTGATCTGTCAGAAGTTGATGCGGTCAGGACGGGCAATTCGGCACATTTGAGGGACAGACGACCGGACATCTACATGACTGGCTAATGGCTCCTTTCTGATTCCATCATTGTAGTAACCGTTCAGGCAATCTTTCATTTACCCACAAGTCGCGTAGGGTGCGTCGAGACGCACCTTTTTCTTTAGCCGATATGAAGTTGGTGCGTCCAGACGCACCCTACCAACTTCCAATCCACATTGTAAGAATTGACTGGCGTCAAGGTTTATAAGGTCGCAGACTTTGCCAGCCACGGCCTTGAGTCTTTTGATGCTTTCCAACTGGTTCGATTTGACGGATTTCCCAAAAGCCAGTTTTGAATTGTTGATTACAACATTGTGCTCGATAGTTCTCGACTGCAAGAAGCTTACCGCAATAAGGGCAGGGTACTTCCATGCCCTTTTGATAAGGATGTTTCAAGACAATGTTTCCCTCGGTATTATCATAGAAATACCACAACTTTTCTGGGAAATCACCATGCATATACATTTCTTTCTGTGAATTCGTACAGATGCATTCAGGAGTGATTCACCTGTCGATCTTCAATTCTCCCTGCTTCCATGCTCATCCACATTAAAAATCCCATCCCGATGCCGTTCAAACGGTTGAAACAGCATTATAATTAATGAATAAGAAGAATCAAAAAATAAAAATCCACCAGCATTCAGCAAAAAAATAATCAGACACAAATTTCAGGGAAAGACTTTGCTTATGAAAGAACCGGGAAATACAATAAATATACATTTTTGTATAAAAGAAGCTTTCAGCATACAGCTTACAGCTAACAGCTTTTTGAGAAGATAAAAAACTATCCGCTCTTCCCTGTCCGCTGTCAGCTAAATAAAATAAAGGAAAATCATTTTATGGCCATCCCTGAAGCACAACTGGAATTATTATATGAAATTACCAAGGCGATCACCGATTCCCTGGACCTGCGGAAAAGTTTAAGCGACGTTTTGGAAAAACTTAACGAAAAAATGGGCATGATGCGAGCCACGATCACGCTCGTTGACCCGACCACCGAAACCATTCGCATCGAGCACGCCCACGGCCTGTCCGAAGAGGCCAAACGCAAGGGTTTGTATAAAATCGGCGAAGGAATCACCGGCACGGTCGTCAAAAGCGGCAAGCCGGAGATCGTTCCCCGGATGGATCAGGACAGCCGTTTCTTGAACAAAACCGGCAGCAGAACGGATATGCACCGCGACCGGTTATCGTTTATCTGCGTACCAATTAAGCTCTCCGGCGGAATCATCGGAACCCTGAGCGTCGATACTCCTTATAAAGGACCAGACGTCCTTGCCGGCAATGTCCGGCTGCTCAATATCGTCGCATCCATCATCGCCCAGGCCGTCCAGCTCGCCCATTCCGTCGAAGAGGAACGCAATCGCCTGATCGACGAAAACACCCAATTAAAGCATCAGCTCCAGGAGCGATATCACATCGAGGGCATCGTCGGCAATTCCAGCAAAGTGCAGGAAGTCCTCGAACTCGTCCGCCAGGTGGCTCCGAGCAATTCCACCGTCCTCATCCGAGGCGAAACCGGCACCGGAAAGGAATTAATCGCCCAAGCCATCCACTACAATTCAGCACGTGCCCAGCTAGCCTTTGTAAAAATCAACTGCGCCGCCTTACCCGAAACCCTTTTGGAAAGCGAACTTTTCGGCTACGAAAAAGGAGCTTTTACAGGCGCCGTCCGATCCCGCAAGGGACGTTTCAGCCAAGCCCATCGCGGCACGATCTTCCTCGACGAAATCGGCGATCTACCCCAATCGATTCAAGCCAAATTATTACGCGTCCTGCAATTCAAGGAATTTGAACCCCTCGGTACAAACGAGACGGTCAAGGTGGATGTACGCATTCTGGCCGCCACCAGCAAGGACCTCGAAGCAGAGGTCAAAAAAGACCGATTCCGTCTCGATCTCTATTACCGCATCAACGTATTTCCAATTTTCCTGCCGCCGCTCCGCGAACGAAAAGGCGATATCATCATGTTAGCCGATTATTTCCTCGAAAAGTACAACATCGAAAACGCAAAAAAAATCGGAAGAATCTCCACCCCAGCCATCGACATGCTCACCAGCTACCATTGGCCCGGAAACGTCCGCGAACTCGAAAGCTGCATTGAGCGAGCCGTACTCGTCTGCCAGGACACCGCCATCCGCGCCGAACATTTGCCACCATCGCTTCAAACCGCCCTCGAACCAGGCCGTTCCGCCGGAACAACCCTCATCGGTTCCGTGGAAAACCTCGAGCGCGAAATGATTCTCGAAACCTTAAAATCCACCCACGGCCATCAGGGGCAAGCAGCAAAACAATTAGGAATCACCCTTCGCATACTAGGTTACAAAATCCAAAAATACAACATAGACCCAAAAATCTACGCCAGCAAAGGGATTACCGTAAATTCCGCCTAATCCATTTAACCGCAAAGGACGCGAAGTTAAGAATTTATAAAAGAATTAACTTTGCGGTCTTTGCGGTCTTTGCGGTTAAAAACTCTTCGCCAAGTCGTTAAGTCTCTCGATCCCTTTCCGAATCGTCGCTTCATCGCGCGCATAACTGATTCGGAAATGAGTATTCCGCTCGCTAAATACATTCCCCGGAATAATAAGCACATCTTTGGCCAGTGCCTTTTCCACGAACGCTTTGGCATCGCCGCCGGGCGCCTCCGGGAAAATATAAAATCCACCGGTGGGTTTCACTATTTTGAATCGCTCCTTCAATCCGTCGTAGATCAAATTCCGCCGACGGCGATAGTCGGCCACTTTGGATTCAAGATCGCAGGAATCCATCTCCATCGCCGCGTACTGCGCAAACGACGGTGCGCACACAAACGTATATTGCTGAAGTTTTGACATTTGCTCGATCAGCGGCTTGGGGCCCACCGCGTAGCCAAGCCGCCAGCCAGTCAACGCCAAATTCTTCGAATATCCATCCAGCAGCAGTGTACGTTCCGGAGCGAATTTGACAACACTCGCGACATCGCCGTCATACGCAAGCTGCCGATAAATCTCATCCGACACCAAAAGTAAATTGTGTTTCCTCGCCAGTTCCGCCGCCGCCTTCAATTCTTTTTCATCGTACACGCACCCCGTAGGATTGGAAGGGGAGTTGATCATTAAAATTTTGGTCCGCGGGGTAATCGCTCTGGCAATTTTATCAATGGGCAATTTAAAATCGGGATAGCTGTCCACGATCACGCTGGTCGCTCCCGCCAGCGTTACCAGGTGTTTGTACATCACAAAATACGGATCGACAATGATGACCTCATCCCCCGGCTGGCAGGTCGCCAAAAACATCAGCACCAGCCCGCCGCTCACTCCGCTCGTAATCATCACGCCGTCCGGCTCGATTCCAAATCGCTCTTTGTACTGCTGGGAAATTTTCCCCCGAAGCTCTCCGATCCCCTGCGTCATGGTATAGCTGTTCCGGTCCGCTTGGATCGCCTGGATCGCCGCGTTCTTGATTGGATCAGGCACGGGAAAATCCGGCTGACCGATTGAAAAATCGACCAGGTCCGCACCCTGTGCCCGCCGTTGTGCTGCCAACTCAAACACCTTTCGAATCCCGGAAGCATCGATCTTCCGGCACCGCTCCGCAATAGGTATTTCCCAATTCATACGAGTCGCTCCCAAAAATGTAGGGGGCGGCCCAACAGGACCGCCCTCTTTATCTACTCGTCTACGAGTCTACTCGACTACTCGTCTACTTCTTTCCACCTTTTCCTTCAGCCCCTTTGGCAGGAGCCGCGCCTTTGGTCGGAGCCGCACCCTTGGCAGGCGCTGCACCCTTAGCAGCAGCGCCCGGAGCCGCTCCCTTCGCACCCGCCGCTGCCACCGGAGTCGCACCTGCCACCGCCGCGCCTTCCGCACCCGGCGCAGCAGCTTCCGCTTTCGCCTTCTTACCAGCGCTGCTGCGACGCTGACGGACCTTCGGCAACCCGAACACACTCTTGCCAGGTTCCCATCGTTCTTCGTCCGCCAAAACTTTAAGCCGCTCCGCGCGGGTCAGCACATTGCGAGATCGCACCAGTCCCAATTGTGATTTCAATGATCGATCCAACGACATAATTTCTTCTCCAATTCTTCTATTTCTACTCGACTACTTCTTCCTCACTTCTACGGCCATTTCTTATAATAACACGTATTAAAATCTATTTTGTTGGCCTCTTTCTGCTGCCGATATAACTGCCCCAAGGCTTTGATCTGCGCTCGGAACGAGTCGGATTCCTGCCTCGATTCCTTCAAGCTCACGTAACCATTGACGCTTATTAGCGCACACAGCCTGCCTTGTTGTTCGATTGTCGCTTCCACGCCTTTACCGGCAAGAAACGCCTGGGCACGCTCAAGGTCAGGTTTTTCTCGCGAAATTTGGATTATAAGATAATTAACCCCATTTTTCCTAGTAAAATTACCCTCATTTTTTAAAATATTTGTCGGGTTCACCGGTTCCGCCGGAACCTGAACCACAGATCGGTCGCGAATCGCGTGTTTTTCTTCCGGCAGTATCTTTACCGCCTCCGTATCCACCTTCTCCGCCGCGATCTGGCTAAGCTGCTGGTCGCTTCGGTGCTCCGGTCCCTTTTTCCATCCAATCTGCTTACCCAAAATATACCCGCAGAAAAAAATCACCAGAACCATCGTTATACCGATTACCTTGGTAAACGTATTGATCCGAAGATACATCCGCGTTGCACCAGTTTTGTCCACGTCGCTTAAAGCCGCATCGGGTGGCATGGCATCGTCTTCAAGGCCAGGTTCTCTACTGTCTACTGGATGCTGGTGGCTACTGGCTACTTCTTCTTCCGTCTTGCGAAAAAAATGGTCCCAGAACCCTTTCTGCACCTGCGGATTTTCGTCTTCCTTCATCAATTCAAATAAGAGAGCTTGTTTCTTTGCCATGTTTCGTATTCTCCGAAGCTGTTCGCTGTACGCTGAACGCTTATTAATAACTTTACGTGCCCAGCCAATTTTGTCAAGCTATAAAGAGACGCACCTGGCGATATAAGAGCCGCGACCGTAAGGGAGCGGGTTATTATTTTTAATCAATTTCTGATTTGCTTAAAAATTGGTTTGGGTATATGCTGTTCAATATGAATGTCGAGATATTTTCATTATGCGACGCAGCCACGAATGATTTCGGAAAAATCAACATGCTCGGAGCCTTCGATACTCTCCGCGTCGAAAAACTCCCCGCCGTTCATCCCCAATGCGCCATTGCCCTTCGGGTCAGGTTCCGAAATATCGAACAAGGCCAGCACAAGGTAACGGTCAGTATCGTGGATGAAGACGGCAAAAACGTAATTCCGCCGATGCAAGGCGGCGTCAACGTCGTTATACCCGAAGGCCAGAGTTCGGTCTCGATCAACATGCTCCTGACGATCCAGGGCCTGAAAATCGAAAAATTCGGCGAACATTCAATCGACCTAGCCATCGATGGCCGCCAAGAGTCTTCGTTACCTCTTTTCGTAACAGAACTGAAAAGAAACCCCTGAAGGTCCCTCAACTTAAACAGCAAGAATCTAGCGCGACTTTGGCCGCAACCCAAAGATTTTTTTAACCGCAAAGACCGCAAAGTTCGCAAAGGTAATTCTTTTATAATACGAAAATGGATTAATTACTGCGCTCGGCGGTAGGTATTCGATATTCGTCTATGGTGGGTGACCTACGGATGGACATGCAAGCCGTTATGAACGCAGTAGCGGATATTTGCCTCCGAGCGCATTAACCCGCATTTTTCATACGTTCTCGGAATAGCATCGGCGGGCGGAACTGACGGAGAATTTTACAAAGATCGGGTCTAAACCGGTCTGCCCGGGCACACCACCCCCTTACCCCCAAACGAAAACCGGATTGTGACGGGGTTATCCCGAGGAAAAGACGGGCGTCGGCGCCATCAGTCAGGCAACGATTTGACGAAAGAGGCTTTGAAGCGGAAATCCGCCGGGCAGATTGGTCACGAGGAAACGGGGATTGGGACCCTTGTCGGTATGCTCGGCCTTGACGATGACGCGACGCTCGCGGTCCCACGTCTGGGCGCCATAGCCGAAGGAACCGAAGATCCGAACTTTTTGATTCGTGCGTTTTAAATGCCATTCGGCGGGAACGGTCCAGGGTAGAGCCTTTTTGAGCAACATGGGATTCTGGGCCAATCCCAGCAGGTAATAGACACCGTTGGCGTCGCACCATTTCATGAATTTCCACCGGCAAAATCCGCTGTCGGCCCGAACGATGATCTTGACCTTCGGCCAGGCTCGACGCAATCGTCGGACCAGAAGTTTGAGCAAGGCCCGGCTGTTTCTGGCGGCGTCGATCCGGCTGGAACGCAAGTAAGGCACCAGCAGTTGATCGCCGCAAAAGACATACAGTGGAAGAAAACAAAAGGAATCATAATAGCCGTGAAAGAACCGCCGTTCCTGATCGCCGTGAAGGGGCAGGTCGGTGGCGTCGAAATCCAGAATGATCATTTCCGGTGCCGTTGCATAGGAGGCGATGAAGGTCTCGACGAACACCGCCGCCATTTTCGCCAGGGCTTTTTTATTCGCCCGATCCTCCAGCCGCCAGAGAGTCGGCGGCGAGGCCAACGGCCGTTCGGGGTCCGCAGGCTGGTCGCAGAGAATCTGAAAACACGGATCGTTCCGCAAGGTCTGATGATCGTTGAGGTCTTCATAGCCGCAGGCGATCCCGATGATTCGCTGAGCCAGCATCGTCTGTTGCGCATGAAGGGTCAGGGCCGGATGCCGGGGATCGGGAATGACGTCGGCCAGAGCCTGGGTCAAACCGATCCGCCGGTCTACCTCCCGCAGCAGCAGGGCCCCGGCGTCGGACGTGATCGCCCCGCCGTCAAAATCGGCTTGAACTTTTTGCGATTTCATACTGGCAAAAGTCATGGAGGATGTGATACACTCTGTTTGCATATTTTGGCCTTTCTATGGATCAAGAGAAACACATAACTTCATTTAT
>JBAZZQ010000092.1:0-8429 GCA_041658725.1 Phycisphaerae bacterium
GGTACAATCATTTCGGACTCCTTTCCTTTGGGCCTGTAACCTCCATTGTTTCAGAAAGTTACATCCTAAAGAGAAGGGGTCTGTTTTTCAAATTTTCAACGTAAAATGGAAACTACACCCATTTTTTGTTAAGACTCCGCAACAAGATAAATGATTAGAGGGTTTCAATAACTACCGCGGTGATATCGTCGGCGGGATGGAGGGAATTTTCCTGGCAGTCGATGATGGCGGCCAGGGCATCAATCATTTGTTGGGCGGGGAGATTGGCCGAGTTTGAAATTTTTTCAATCATTTTTTCTTCCCCGGTTTCATTTCCGAATGCCTGCTCGAGACCGTCGGTAACGAGAATCAGCTTGGTTTTGTGGGGCAAAATCATTTGTTTTCCGGGAAATTCCGCGCCGGAGAATACACCGAGTAACGAACCATCCAATTCGATCCTTTCCGAGCGACCGTCGGAAGTGATCAGTATGGGGAGGGGATGGCCGGCTCTGGCGATCGTAAGTTCCAGGGTTTGAGTGTTAATGATTCCGTAACAGGCCGTCACAAACTGATGCTCAGGGAGTTCGAGGCTGGCAAGATCGTCGTTCAGCCTCGCCATGGCCTGATCGGGAGTGAGCAAGCGATAACTTCGGCCCGAAATCTCTTTGGTCACCAGTGCCCGTTTGACGAAAAGTGTCATCAGTCCCGCCGCCACCCCGTGCCCGACCACGTCGGCAATGAAGAAACCGATGTGGTGTTCATCCAGTTGAAAAATATCGTAGATGTCTCCACTGACCCAGCTGGCGGGTCGATACAATGCGCCAAATCGCAATTTGGACGTTTTGGGCATCCGTTTGGGCAAAAAGTCCTGTTGGACGCGCCAGGCAAGTCGTAGTTCCTGATGAAGTTCTTCAAAGCGGTTATTGAGGGAGCAGGCCCATTTTTCAAGCTGCCCGGTGTACTGTTCGATTCGATTGAACCAGGGGGAAAAATCGAGCATGGCGCAAATTCGGCCCCACAATTCTTCCGTTCCGATCTCCGGAGACGCGGTTTGTACACGAGGTAAAATATGCGTGTTATCGACGGGGATCAGGTTTGCCAGGGTTCGGTCTTCGGTTAGGAGCAAGATTGGGATTTTTTTTTGCTGAGCCAAGAGGAGGAATTTTCCCAGGTTGCGTTTTTGAGCGATATCGGATAATTTTCCGGGGCAAAAAAGGGCTAGCTCGCTGTGGTCGAGGAAATCATTTTTTTCCGCCAAAGCGTAACTGGTGATCCAATCGCATTGGACATCGTTTCGCTCCAAGAAAGGTTTAAGATTCTCCGGCAGGTTGGGCAGCGGACACAAGATTCGTATCCTTGCCGGCAATTTGGCAGAGATGTTTGTATTCAGGGCTGATTTTTGGGTATCTGATAAGTCCATAATTGTATGAATGTATAAAATTTAATCTACTTGTACTAATTTCGACTTTTTTTTGCAGAAGGTTAAATTAAATGCCGGACGGCATGGCACACCCAACACTAACGAAGAGCGATTTGACATTCTCTATTTTGTATTTTATGTTAAAAGAGGAAGAGTTCAGAAATTGGTAACTTGTTAAGGTAATGAGAGTTTATAACTATTTTATTAAGGAGTTTTAGAATGAAGACATTGAAAGAACGTATTCACAGTTTCGTAGTTTCTGAAGATGGACCGACCGCGACGGAGTACGCCGTGATGCTGGCCCTGATTATCATCGTTGCCCTTGGCGCTATAACCACGCTCGGCACCAAAGTTAGTGGCGTCTTTACGGGTATTGAGGGTAAAATGCCTACCGTCCAGTAGGAATTCTTTTTGGCAAGCGCCAATACAAGGTCGATCGAAGAGATCGCCCGGACCGATAACAAAATTTCGTTTGCCAATACTGGCAAACAGAAAAAATCGGTCAAAAAACATTTTCTCAAGTTAATGTCCCCCCTGTTTCTTCCGATGGTGATAGTGTAGGAATTGATGCGGCATGGCTGAACCCCAAAGGGTCGATGTGTCGCACAGACGGCTGCACGGAAGGGGCCGGAATAATCTATGTTCGGTGGCGGTGTAGCTACCGTAAGCCCCGGTTCCACGGCGTAGTGAGAAACAGGGGGCTAGGAATGGAAAGAAGTTTTTAGTTTCAGGTGAATTCTTTAAGGAGTACTAGAATGAAGGCATTGAAAGAACGTATCCACAGTTTCGTAGTTTCTGAAGATGGACCGACCGCGACGGAATACGCCGTGATGCTGGCCCTGATTATCATTGTGGCCCTTGGCGCGATCACCACGCTCGGCACCAAGGTTAGCGGCGTCTTTACCGGTGTTCAAGGTAAGCTGCCGACGATTCAGTAATCGGTAGTCTTACTACTAACAGCATTTGTTGAGTTCCGCCCCGCGGGTCACACCCGCGGGGTTGGATTTTAAGACAGTTTCGGGTTGAAGACCAAATTTACTGCTAGGAGGAGTGAAGGATGTTTGCTCATGCCGATCATTATTGGACGGTGGTTGTAGCGGGTTTGACCCCGTTGGTGCTTTGGGCGTCGTGGATCGATTATAAGGAACGACGGGTTCCGAATTATCTGAACCTGTTGATCGTGTTGACCGGACTAGCGGCGCAGATGGTGTTTAACAGCTGGAGCGGATTGGCAGGCGGGGTGGAAGGCATGTTTTTGGGGTTGGGGCTTTTGATCATTCCGTGGGCGATGCACATGATGGGAGCGGGAGATGTGAAACTTTTAGCGGGGATCGGAGCCTGGATGGGCCCCGAGGCCGTGTTGTGGTCATTTTTGATCGGAGCCATTATCGGAGGAGTTGCCTCATTGGTCATGATCTGGATGAAAGGTCGATGGGTCGGCGCCTGGCAGAATTTTCAACTTGCGGCAGTAAAATGCACAGATGTGAAAATGGCTTTTTCGGAGGTGGGATCGGTTAAATCACTTGGAAGCAACTGCCAGTTAATTCCTTATGGAGTTCCTTTGACGGCGGGGACGCTGATTGTGATGATACTTAAATATTTGACAGTCTGGTAATTTTCAGTTTCGAGTTTCGGGTTAAGAAACTTAAAACCGGCGTTAGGAGTTTTTATGATGGGTCAATTACAAAAAAGAACTAAGAAACATCGAGCGACGGCCGTTGTGGAAATGGCCGTCGTGCTTCCTATTTTACTGACGCTTCTATTCGGAATCATCGAATTCGGATGGACGTTTATGGTGTATCAGAGTATCACCAACGCGGCGAGGGAAGGATGCCGGGTGGCCGTTCTGGAAGGGGCCACCGATACGGATATCCAGAATCGGGTGAGCAGCTACATGAGCCTGGTTGGGCTGGCCAATAATTATACACTTGTTCTTCAGCATTCGACGACCAGCGACCCGACGGAAACGGTTACGGTCAGAGTTCCCTATTCGAAGGTCTCGTTGCTGAACGGATATTTCGGGAGCACGAATTTTAATATCGCCGGGAAATCGTGTATGCGAAAAGAAGGCTCATAAATATCTTATTTATGTTTTAAGAAGGCCATGATATTATGTCAGGCATTAAACCGATAACTGGCGGGAAGATCATTTATTTAACGAACGTCCTTTTAATGCCGATAACCAAAAGTAGAAAGGTCCGTGGTAGTCGGGCACAGAACAACGGTCAAATTAATTTTGACGAAAGGACAAACAATGAATAGACATGCACTTATCCCATTGCTGATAGGTTTGGTATTCGGAATAGCCGCCCTGAAATTCGGATATGATTATGTGAGTAAGATGAAAAACCAGGGCGCCCCCGATTTTGGCCCGATGCAAAAAGTCGTTGTGGCCAGTAAAAATCTACCAATGGGCACGAAGTTATCGGACGCAGATGTGAACGTGGTATCCATGCCCACGAAATTGACACCTGAAGGATCGCTTGCGAGCAGCAAGGATATTATAGGACAGACGTTAAGAACGTCTCTGACGTCGAAGATGCCCATTATCCAAAGCATGGTCGGTCCCGGTGAAGGACTGGAAGGTGTGATTCCGTCGGGTTATCGGGCGGTGGCGGTGAAGGTGGATGAATTTACGAGCGTAGCCGGTTTGCTCAGACCAGGGGTGAAGGTCGACGTTCTGGCGACGTTCAATGTGCAACGCAAAAGCGGCAGTTCCGAAACCATTTCCAAACTGGTTTTGCAGAACATAGAAGTCCGAGCCGTTGGTCAGCAATTCAAACCTGAAGAAACCGTCACGGATTCGGCGAAATTGAAGGTTTCTCAATCGGTGACCTTGCTGGTGAAATCGGATCAGGCGGAAGTGCTTCAGTTGGCGGCATCGATGGGATCGATTCGCTTAGCCCTTCGTTCTGCCAACGATGCCAAGTCGGAATCTACGAAAGGAATTACCCTCACGCAACTGGTTCCTCTGGATGGGCTGGGGGATGACGCGGTCAATCCGACGACGGCGATTGGAAGTTTGTTTTCGTCGGTGACGAAGAAACCGGCGGTGAACTATACCCATAAAAAAATCAATCAACCATATACGGTTGAAGTAACTAACGGGGATCGCACGGAAGAAATTTATTTCGCCTCTGCCGACTCGGATACGCGGATTGTTCCGAAAAAAGAAAATACTGACAATGAAAAAGGCGAGAATAACCTGGATAAGCCGCAAGTGCAGGCGGAATAAAAGTTTCGGGTTTTGAGTTTCGAATTAGTTCGAAACTTTATAGATATAAAGTGCCTCACGAAAAGGCATATCTGACAACCTAATATTGTTGGCCGTAAGCTATGGAGATCTACGTATGAGAATGTTATCTTTTACTTCAGGTGGCGTTCAGCGACGCCTTACCCTCGTGGCTCTGTCGTTCGTCGTAATTGGCGGAATCTTTTCCGTGGGGTTATCCTCGAAACAAGTAACGCAAAATGTTTCCCAGCCCCAGCAACTTAAAGTCTCCGTCAACCAGACCTTGAGTTTAAGTTTTTCCGTTCCCATCAAGCGAGCGGTGATCGCCAATGAAAAAGTGGCTGCGGTGTCCATTATCTCACCCAAACAGGTTATCATCACCGGAAAGACGTTCGGTTTTAGCCAACTTCTTTTGTGGGATGAAACCGGAGAGCAGTTGCTTTATGACGTTCGAGTGGACGTAGACATGCAGCGGTTGGCCGCCACGATTCGTGACGCTACTCCGCGGGCCAAGGTCGATGTCTCGACCATTCTGGATACGGTGGTGCTTTCCGGAACGGTTCCCGATGCCCCGACGGCTGAGCGGATCGTCAATCTGGCGAAGATTTTTGCCGGTAAGGTGGAAAATCAACTTATAGTGGCGGGGAATCAGCAGGTTCTCCTTCGGGCCACCGTGGCGGAAGTTTCACGCGGCGCGATCCGAGCGTTGGGTCTTAACGGAACGTTTTTCGGTGCAAAGGCGTTTGGTGGAAGCAATGTAAATATGCTTAACCCGACGAGCATCGGTTTGCTGAAGGACACGCCCGTTCCCATCGATGTCCCCAATCACTTTCAGATAAGCGGTGCGGACCTGGTGGTGAACCCCACCAGCACGCTCTATTTTGGTCTTCCGCGGGCGCAGATGGAATTGTTCCTTCAGGCGATGCAGGATAACAGCCTGGTGAAGGTTCTTGCCGAACCGAATTTGGTGGCCATTTCCGGTCAATCCGCGGAGTTCCTGGCCGGTGGAGAATTGCCGGTGCCGACACCTACGGAAAACGGGCTCGCCATTACTTTTCGAGAATTTGGTATCCGGTTAAAGTTTCTGCCGGTGGTCCAGGCGGGTGGAATGATCCGAATAAGCGTAACGAGCGAAGTTTCGGAACCTGATTTTACGAACGCGGTTCAAATTTCAGGGTTGACGATACCCGGGATTCAAAAGCGGATGGCGCAAACGGTGGTGGAAGTCGGATCGGGTCAAACGTTCGCCATCGCGGGGCTTCTGAGTGAAAACGTTCGCGGGGTCGCCAGCAGAGTTCCAGGTGTGGGACAAATTCCGATTTTGGGCGCGCTTTTCCGATCAGTGCGATATGAACGGCATGAAACCGAACTTGTTATTCTGATCACCCCGGATATCGCCTCGCCGCTGAATCCGAATGAAGTTAATTGTGTGCCTGGACGGGAAAACGTGGTTCCCAATGATTGGCAAGTTTACGGCATGGGACTGCTTGAAGGTTGTCCTTCGTCCTCGGTTGTGCCGGAACCGGCCCAGCCGAGATTTTCACCGCCAGGTCCGCTGTGTGGTCCGTGGGGACCGCAGCAAACCGCGGAGAAGTGAAAAATACAAATTGAAATTTGTAAAGTACGGAAGGGACAGTCGTAGGCGGCTGTCCTTTTCTTTTTATGTGGCTTTAAGTCAAGGAGGTTTTTATGAAGACGTTAAGTTCTATTCACGGATTGCTGAAACAAAAATTTAATCGCAAATCGGCTGTCATCGTCTGGACCGCGATTTCCATCACTACCCTCATTGGGTTCGCAGCCTTGTCTTTGGACCTGGGATATATACAGGTCGTTCGAGGCCAGATTCAGCGGGCCGCCGATTCCGCCGCCATGGCCGGTGTGTCCGCGTTTACCAGCCCCTCCCAGTTTACCGCAAACTACAATCGTGACGACATCACATCGCTCGCGACGAGCCGAGCTTTGGCGTATGGGGCCAAGAATTCAGCCGACGGAAAATTCCTCATTCTTGCCGCGTCCAATATCCTCGTCGGCAACCTGGCCCACCCGGAAAGTATGACGGACACTATTTCGACTTCGACCTATCCGTACAACGCCGTTCGATGCACCGTCGAGAAAAGCACCGCCAGCGCCAATGGTGCGGTACCCACCTTTTTCGCCAAAATCTGGGGTATCAATAACACCGCCATCAGCGCCACCGCCACCGCCGTCCTCAACACCCACCTCGGAGGCTACAAACCGGGAACAAACGGCGGACCGCTGATTCCCATAACCATCGACCAGGCCACATGGACCGATATGATTACAAACAAAAACGGTGCGGATACCTACGCGTTCGATTATGAGACCAAACAGATTAACCACTCTAACGACGGGATTCCCGAAATTAACATCTATCCCGATAAGAAAAAGACCGATACCGGCGGGTCCGGCAATTTCGGGCTTTTGAATTTCAATAATGGAAACAATAGCGTCAACCCGGTGGGCGATCAAATCCAAAACGGACTGACTGCCGATGAAGTTACGCGGACAATCGGCAGTGATACGTTCGTTTTTTACAAAGACGTTATTTCGCCTTCCAACGAAGTCGTCGGCACTTCCATTACCTACGCCCTCGACGGAACCCCTGGCCTAAAGGCATCGCTCCAGAGCGCCTTTACTTCCCGAATCGGGACTGTGGTTGGGGTCTTCATCAATAGTCAGGTTGTCGGACCGGGGTCTAATTGCGTCTACACCATCACCGGAATCCAATATGGTATCCTTCTGGCCGCCGATCTGACCGGTAACAACAAGGCCGTTATTATTCAACCGACGGTTTACGTTGGTTCGGAAAACATCATTGTCCCGGACGCTCCGACGAACCCTACCGCCGGAAGAATATCACTGGTGCGATAGTTTTTATTTATGATTTTAAATCGGGGAAGTTTTTATGAAGAAGTTTATGTATTATTAAAAGTTTAATCGAAAGTCGGTGGCCATTGTCTGGACTGCGGTATCAATGATAGCGGTGGTTGGTTTTACCGCCATTGCCGTGGATACGGGTTATACATATCACGTCAAGGCCCAGTTGCAGCGGACTGCCGATGCCGCGGCCATGGCGGCAGCCAGCCAGTTGGCCTCTACGACAAACCTTACCGTGTCCGACATCCTCGCCATCGCACAACCGTATGCACAAAAAAATCTCTGCGGAAACGTTTATCCACAGATCACGGCCTCCGACGTCGTGCTGGGGCGAAACGTTGTTGATGGAAACGGTAAACCCTGCTTTCAGGCAGGTGTGCAGCCCTACGACTCGATTAAAATTAGCGTTCGGCTGACCGCAAATTCCCCGAATGGCGCAATTCCTCTATTTTTCGGCGGAGTCCTGGGCAAGTCGAGTACCGAACTTATCGCCAGCGCTTGCGCCACTCTGATCCCTCGCGACGTCGCCATTGTCATCGACTTGTCGCGGTCGATGGACTACGATAGCCAGTTTCGGCACGAGTCTACGGGAATCAACATCAATGAGGTCTGGCAGGACCTGGGGTCCAGGACTTATGGTAAAATGACAGTTTTTCATACCAATGCTTCGTCCATGCCGACCTATTCCAGTTCCACAACAAACAGCAACATCATCAAAACTCTGGGTTTGAACACGGCAACCTATCCTTACACCCCGGAGGTAGTTGGGATAATTAGTCGTCCCTGAAAAAGTCAAATTTTAACGAAGCACACTACAAAGCGATGGGTTTGGATATTCGGATGATCAAAAATCCGGGCCAAAAATTGCAGGCACAATAAAAGATGCCGCAGCAGGCGGCG
>JBAZZQ010000093.1:0-8194 GCA_041658725.1 Phycisphaerae bacterium
TTTGCGGACGGCGGTCAAATCCGGTCGATGGGAAAACTTTTGGTCGCATTACCTTTGCCTCAAAGATTCTGCATAAGGACTACGTAAAATGAAAACTACACCCATAATATGTAACCGTTCAGACAAAGTCATTGCAAGGAGCGCAGCGACGAAGCAATCTCGCTCCTTTGGCGAAGGGATGAGATTGCCGCGCCCGCTGCGCGGTCTCGCAATGACAATTTTCAATGAGGTCTGAACGGTTACAATAATATTATCGGGGTAATGTGTTTTTGTCTATGTTTGGTGTTCCGCCACCGCACTGATCAGGCGATCAACAATTTTATCCGCCTCTATTCCTTCGGCGTCCGCGTTGAAGTTCGGAAAAATCCTATGCCGCAGCACGGTGTGGGCAATGGCTCGGATGTCTTCGCAAGACACATTAAACCGCCCCTGGAGCATAGCTCTGCCCTTGGCTCCGAGGACTAAAAACTGCCCTGCTCGGGGTCCTGCCCCCCAGCTTAGCCAGTCGTTGATAAAGTCCAGAGATTCCGGACGATCAGGCCGAGACGCCCGCACCAGATCGATGGCGTAACGGATCACGTGATCGCTCACCGGCACTTTTCGTAACATTTTTTGCAATCCCAGCACATCCGTGCCCGACAGCACCGGCTCGACGGTCAAAGTTTGCTCGCTGGTGGTTCGCTTGACGATTGCCATTTCCTGCTCGCGCTGCGGGTAATCCACTTTGATCATGAACATGAACCGGTCTAACTGCGCCTCCGGCAGCGGGTAGGTTCCTTCCTGTTCGATTGGGTTCTGGGTCGCCAGGACAAAAAACGGCAAGTCCAGATTGTACGTTTGACCCGCCGCCGTTACCTGGTATTCCTGCATCGACTGCAGCAGTGCCGCTTGCGTTTTCGGCGGGGTCCGGTTGATTTCGTCGGCCAGCAGAATGTTCGCAAAAACCGGTCCCTTGACGAATTTAAAGCTCCTCTGACCCGTCGAACGATCCTCTTCGATGATCTCCGTGCCCGTGATATCCGACGGCATGAGGTCCGGGGTAAATTGAATGCGATTGAATTTTAAATCCAGCACTTTAGCGATGGTTTGGACCAGCAGGGTCTTGGCCAAGCCCGGCACGCCCATTAGCAAACAATGGCCACGAGCCAACAGGGAGATCAGCATCAGTTCGATCACGTCATCCTGACCAATGATGGTCTTATGTATCTGTTCCAATAATCGTTGGCGAACTTTTCCCAGTTGTTCCAGCAACCGCTCCGGAGTGGTAATTTTGGGTTCCATGTCTATCTCTTTTCATAATTTTTTTTTATTCTTCTGGGCGGCATGGCATCGTCTTCGAGGCCATGCCACCCGAATCGCTTACATTTTCCTAATGTGTTAAATTATATATCACAATATTCACACCCAATCTTAACGCATCCGACATCACATATCCCGCCGAAAATGGGTGCTCGATCCCTTCCCAGCCGTTGGCCAGGGCGAGTTGAGAATAAATCACCGCCAGTCTGCCATTGATTTCGATCTCTTCCAACCACGGCCGGTGGAGATCGGGAAAATAGGTTCGTCCCAATGAGGTCAATTCCACTTGGCCGATTTTAAAATCTACCTGGTAAAGCGGATGGTCCGTCGGTAATCCCGCCATGCGGTAATCCGGCAAGACCCGTTTAATCTCTCGTCGAAACGCCAGATCAAATTCTCGCCGGCCACAGCACGCCTCGGCCACCAATACTCCACCATTCAACAAATATTGCCTGAGTGTTGAAACTTGTTTTTCGGAAAAAACAAATTCACGATGTCCGACCATATACAGCATGGGAAAATTAAAAATCGCCGAATCCGCAGGGTCCACCGTGGCCCGTCGAAATTCCACTTTGATCGTCGAATTTTCCACTAGATATTTTTGCAGTCTCTGCAACGCCGAAGGATTCGGGTCCCAATCCCCCTGATGAATGAGTTGCGCGATTTCGACTCGTTTAGCTCCTCCCGGCACGGCGGCTTGGTCCCGATATTGTACCTGGGTCAGCGGAAACGCCCTCGCATACAAAACATTGGCCAGAATATAATTGATAATATTCGCCCCGAGTTTGCGGGCATCGTCCACCACGATCCAGAACCCCGGGGGATAATTGTTAGGTGGATTCTGTCCATACCAACCGTTTGCCAAATCGGCCGGGGCAAAAATCACCGCCGTTCGGCAACCCAGATCGATCCCTTCCAAAAGCGGTTCCGCGGTAAAAGTTTTGCTCTGCCCCTGCTGGAATTTTACCTGGTCGATTTGATGGACGCAGTGAAAAATCGGATGCTCCGCCGAGAGTCGACGCAGCGGGCGGTCGTGAAAAACCGTTCGGATCATCTGCCGGAAACTTGCGGCAAACTCCGGGCAACCGCAACAGGCATTGGCGAGGATCGTTCCACCCCCATAAACATACTGCCGCAGTTTTTGCGCCTCGGTGGCTGTTGGCAAAGGAACCGGATCGTGTCCCGTCAGATAGATCACCGGCATTTCCGTCGGATCGAAACTGAACCGATCAAATGGGATCGTCACCGGCCGATAGGAAATATGAATATCCTCGGTGGCCCAATTCAGCAGATTGAGCACGTCATTGGAAATATTGTAAACTTCTCTGGCATAAGAAATCTTGGCCACCAGAACGGGCGGGGCAGGCTCGCGTTTCTTTTCCGACCGGCGGAGCGGAGTGGCGGGCAGTGGCAGGGGTGGAAATCCTTCGCCTCCTGATCGTCTCTGAGGCCTGGCGGGCGGCGGTTGATTATGACCTGGCAGGCCCAGGTTCAAACCAAATGCCAACTCCGACAGCACCAGCACGAGTATCCAGAAGGACTTCATTTGATTAATTATACCATATTGGTTGACATAATTAATCTTTGTAACTGTTCAGATCGTATCGATTTTTGTAGGGGTGAACCTTGTGTTCACCCTTTTTTGATTGCATTCAGATTATTTACGTCATCAAATAGGCATTATCGAGGAATAAGAAGTTTCCATAGGAATTGAAATGTCAAATGTAGTTGCCCAAAATGCTTGTGCGCCAATTCCAGCCCTTAATCCGGAAAAATGGGAGCAGGTGATATTTACCGAACACCCGCAACACGATACGATGTGGACCATGATACGGGGACATGACGGACACATCTATATCGGATTGTGCCTGGAAAGTAGAGGCGGCGGAGTGGCCCAGTTGTATAAGTATGATACAAAGGAGCACCGCCTGATCGCTCTGGCGGATATGGGAGAAGTTACGGGGGAATTACCGGACAGCGGACATGCCACTCAGGGTAAGATACATTTTTCTCTTTGCCATGCCCGAAACGGAAACAAAATTTTTGGCGCCACACACTGCACCACCCCTCCGATGGGGCATCCTATCTGGAGCCCTTTTAGTATGTGGGGCGACCCGGTGATGAATTTCCCCGGCGGGCATATTTTTAGCCACGATATTCAAAGCGGAATCACCACGGACTTCGGGGTTATCGTTCCTAATGAAGGGATTCCTTATTTAATGCTGGATGAGAACCGGGGATATCTCTATGGTGTAACGTATCCCAGGGCGCATTTTTTTCGCACGGATCTCGTGGGCAGGCATTTTAAAGATTATGGCCGGATTTCCGGGATGTATCCCATCTCCATGATTTTCGATACCGACGGCAACCTTTTCACATCGGATTCCAGTTCCAGACTCATCAAGTATGATGTCAGCCAGGATCGGATTCGGTTTCTTGGGGTAAAACCTTATTGTCAGCCGTGGAACCTGACCGGATACGCCTCCTGGATAACGGATATGGGTCATGGTACGGATGGTTTTATCTACGGCTGTTCGTATTCAAACGATCACCTGTTTCGTTTTGATCCGAAGCAGGAGGAGCCTGTGATCGAAGATCTTGGTCCCGGACTTGAGGACAGGCCGTCTCGTAACCTTCGTTGTATAGTCGCCGACCACAAAGGTCATTTCTATTATACGGCTAACCCGATGTTGGACAGTCGAGCAAATAATGTACTTGTTCGTTACAATATCGCCAGCCGAAAAAAAGAATTGATAGGGATTATGAGTCTTAATGGTAAACATTACTATCCCTGGCGGGCTGTATGCATGCCGGATAATACGATCTACTTTGCCTGCATTCACGGGAGTCCGCCAAGCATGCTCGTATATCACCCTGATTGAATGGATTATTAAGGAGGCAAATTGGTGCTGAAACAAGAGGCTATTTCAAGTTTGGAAGTACCGGAATCGATCCGTGAGGTGATCTATCGCAAGAAAGCTTATCCTTTTGTCGATCGGGGAAGCATCTATGGCTTTGCTTTAAAAGAGCACCTGGTCGAGCCGGTCATCAAGCCCAACGAGTCGGCGATATTCTCGCTACTGGCATTGGAGTGCAGACTGACTTATGGGATTACAGGGGGGCAGGCGGGGCATCTATTTTATTTCCACCCGGCATTCGGAGTGTCTCACGTGGGGTCGCTGGGGACCGGTCCGGTTGCCGGCGGCGCCCTGGTTGATATTGGTAATGAAATGATACTCGGTGGCTGGTGGGGAAATGACGGTGGCGGACTTTTTTCGCATAACACCCAACTCGAATCCACGCAGGGAATGGAACAGTTCGCTGGGCGTGTCACACCGGTTGAATTTCTTACGGTTCCTAAACAGGGCGAAGGCGTTTGCTCGCTGGTCTGTGATCGAAAGACACGCACCGTTTATGGGCTGACTCTTCCCGGACATTTTCTTTTCTCGTTGTCTCTTGATTCGTCCGATCTTAAACCGCGTATTTTATCTCAGATCGCCGGCGCCCCCGGGGTATTGGCCTTGATGGCGGATGGGCGCATTTTAGGGGCCTACTCCGAAGGTCGGCTCTGGTCCTTCGATCCAGCCGGGGAGTGTTTGAAAGCTCTCGACACATACGCCCCGTGTCAGGCAGGTAAAAGGTACGTTGCCGGAGTACAAAGTCTTTTGGTAACATCCGACGGTCAGGTTTACGGCGGCACTGATGTGGACGGCTATTTGTTCCGATATGATCCCATATCCGGAAAGCTCATAAATCTAGGCAAACCCAATCGTCAATCCCGCATTCGAGCCCTGGCCGAAGGGCACGATGGTTTGATTTATGGAATTGTCGAAGAAGCGAACAGCTTGGCGCATTTCTTTTCGTTTGATCGGACTGGACAAGGATTTTCGGACCTGGGGATAATCGGCACGAATTTTCCTGAATATTGGTTTGCCCATTCCATCGGTTCGATGAGCGTTGGTCCATTTGGGGAATTATTTCTGGGTGAGAC
Organism: Phycisphaerae bacterium; assembly: GCA_041658725.1. Taxonomy (GTDB): domain Bacteria; phylum Planctomycetota; class Phycisphaerae; order JAAYCJ01; family JAAYCJ01; genus JBAZZQ01. Next base: position 5,291 of record JBAZZQ010000093.1, read on the forward strand.
TGACGTTCTGTCCCACCTGTTTATTTATTATCCGCCGGTTGTCCGATCGAAACCGTGATGGCTGCCGTCCTCATGCTTTTTCCCAGGCGAACAGGTCCATGCTGTCCTTCGGTTTCGACCAATCAATCCGCAGGGTTCGGTCGGCACAGGGAATGGATACCACGGTTCCGGCGGCGAAATCGTCTTTCCCTGCACGGACCTGGGTTTTAAGATAATCCGGCGCTGTTGCTTTAAACGCATCCACCCTGGTGGTAACGGGTTGAAGGCTATGGCCGCCTCCTTCATGATATTTGACGGTAAAGGATTTACCCAGAGAGCTTAATTTTTCCGCCAGAAGGCGAGTATGATCGACGGGCACGTCGATATCTACCGTTCCATGCTCAAGAAATAATGGGCATTGGATTCTATCCGCATGTTCAATAACATTGCGAATTGACAGTTCATAGGGGGCAAATTCCCGACCGGCCCAGTTTTGGTATTTTGGGCCTAAAAAGGTAATCGCGGAGGCCGCATACACGAAAGCAAAGGTCTGGGGAGCAAAGATAGAACTGAGCAGGGCGATATACCCCCCCTGGCTCCCGCCATAGTGGAAGAGTCGTCCACGGTTAATCATGGGGTATAAATCGAGAACCGTCCGCAGAGCGTTAAGGACATCGAAAACCTGGTAAAAACCGGCGTCGTAGGGTTTGTCGAATCCCAGCCCCCGGACGCTGTCGAAATCGAATCCGCTCTGGCGATATTCCGCGCAAAGACAAATCAAATTGAATTGATCGCAGGAAAATTCGCTAAATCCGGGAAGTTCGTAGCGGTTGCCGCCCCAGCCATGGCTCAAAAGCATCGCCCCTGTGTTCGGTCCGATTTTATCAGGCTCGGCCACCAAAACGGTGATGGGTTTTGAATAAAATATATCGTTAACACTCTGGAAGGTTATTTCATATTTACGCATATTGAATCCTTACATTTCCTAAAACATAGTTGTATAGAAGTAACTGGACTTTCCAAATCAAAAACTAAAATTCCACGGTAATCCCCATCCGAATTTTCAACCAGGAAAAATCCTTTGGCATTGGTTTCGGCCGGACAATGAGCATATTCTCGTGGGATGTCCCAGATCGCCAGCTTATATCCTTTAAAGGATTCGTTACTCGCAATCTGATAATGTGCTTCATACGAGTTTTCGTCGATACTGGCTTCCAGGGAAATCTTTGGGTCTGGTATCTTTGATTCGGTTCTTCCACCACCGGGGTCTTTGGCTAGCTCGGAATAATCATACCATAACAATGGTTTCGGGCAGGCAAATTCAAAGCGGCATTGGTGTCTGTCGTCCTCGTAATAGATTAATTCCCTTGCGGTGGGTTTGGCCCATATATAAGGCCGACGCCGTCGAATGTCCGCCAGGGAATCATTGAACGGCAATACATCGCGGAACGTATCAACACCGTGATTGCACCATTCTCCACTCCACCAACGATCATAAATCCAATCGTGGGTGATGGAGGACATTATCCGTCGAGGCTGGGGACGGGGATGCTCCCGCAAATAATCGGCGATATCCGTGCAGCGGGCAAACACGATCGGGTATTTCCGGGTTTGAACAAAGGCAGTGTAGTCAACGAAATTCCGTGAAAAGTCCAACTGCATTGTCCTGGGCCAGTCTTTCTTAGGCCAGCGTCCCCAGGGTGTGTAATCGAAAATAAGCAATGTCGGCACAAACACCGGACCATTGCTGCTGTTCTTAATCATCAGCACATGCTCTTTGGCGGCAAGATCAACATGAGCCTCCGCCAACTCCCAGTTACAGTTGGAGGCAATCATGTGAAAATCCGGGGGGCCATGAAAATGGAATCCGGCACAGAAATCCATAATCATACCAAACGTCCGTGTCGGCGTTGGCGCGGGTGTCAGAAAATCATTTTCCGACATCCAGTACGGGAACCAGGGAGCTCCGCGATGCCCTTCGCCTTCCTGAATTATGCCGTCAACCACGTCAAACCCCAATTGACGGTACAACTCGACCGCTTTTGCGTTTGCCACCCAGTCACAAACCACACGGTCAACCGGAAAACCTGCCTTACGCATACTATCGACCGTGCGAACCACATGATCTCGCAGATTAAAGTTGGGATCATCTTTTCTGGGATTATTGAGAAAAAAAGGAAACACCAGATCGCCAAAGATTTCCTGATAACTTAGCAGCGTTTTAAGACGATCACTGGAAGGGTTTAGGAGGGCATCCATTTCCTGATCTTTCATTGCCCAGTCGATAGGAATCCCACTGTCGCGGTATTCCGGCCCGTCGTCCGGCGGCTGAAGGCTGCTGTATGCTTCCATTCGGTAGACCAGGTAATCTGCTGTTACCGCGGCAAAGTATCTATAAAGTGTTTTGCTCCGGCTGCGTAACTGGGCTATGTAATTGCCGGGCTGTTCAGGGGTGAATATCCATTGGGCCGTTCCGTTCTGGAAATTCAGACTTGGAACGACACACGGCATACCTTCCAGCCAGGCTAGATAACCTTTTTGAGATTTGATGTGATTGTGGTCACGACTTTCCAGATATCTGGGAAAGATACGAAGTTCGATATCGCCCTTATACGCCGGATCCATTCCAATACTGAACGTGATTGGCTCTTTTATATTCACCAAGCGCCGGCTAAGATGCAGGGTCATCATATCATCATACGTCTCATTCAAAGCCCTAAGAAACAGACAAGGTTTATTTTTCAAAGTTATAGCACACCTTCTACTGTCAAACAAGAAAAGAGTTGAGACAACCAGGGAGTGTCTGCCCAATTTTTATGGCGTAACCTAACCTCTTGTCATTGCCCGGCTTGACCGGGCAATCCAGCTTGTTTCAATTTACCGCAACTCCTCGTACAAATCATCCCACGTGGAATTAGATTGTTT
>JBAZZQ010000094.1:0-8182 GCA_041658725.1 Phycisphaerae bacterium
AAGAGCGTCAATAAGAAACGCCGGCCGCACCATCCGTCCCGCCACCGCGAGAAAACCCATGCCAGTGTCTTTCGAATCCTCCACGGTATCCGCCAATCATCCGAGGCTAAAGATGTTTAAAGCAGTGCCCAATATACCCACCGACAAGGGCAGTTTCTGGCGTTCATCTACTACTATACCAAATTGAATGGTCGCCCTCCGGCGGAACATGAGATGGAGCAGTATTTTAAGGTTACGTACTCGGCGGTGCATCAGATGGTTTTAACGCTGGAAAAAAGGGGGTTAATTTCGCGGATACCTGGTCAAAGCCGGTCTATTCACCTTCTCATATCGCGTAAAGAATTGCCCGATTTGGAGTAAAATGGTTAATGGATAAAAATGAATCTATTTCCGTGTTTAAGGTAACTTTGGAGGGCAACAAAAAACTGTGGCGACGGATTGCTATCCAGGGAAATCAGACCCTCGATGATCTTCATGAGGCCATTTTCAGTGCCTTTGACCGTGATGAGGAGCATCTGTATTCCTTTTATTTTCCCAAACCCGGAAGGAGTGGTCGAGCGGCGTTGCGGGATGCCGCCGAATACGCCTGTCCCTACAATTGCAAAGATCAGGATATAGCTGCGTTGCCAGGCGAATCTCCGCGCAATGCTGAAAAAGCCAAAATCGGCGCATTGAAATTACGAACAGGACAGAAGTTCAAATACCTGTTCGACTTCGGAGATAGCTGGTGGCACGAAATCACGGTGGAAACCGCCGATGCCCCGGCGGAGGAAGGCAAATATCCTCGAATCCTCGAACGGCACGGCGAATCCCCACAGCAGTATCCCGATAGCGAGGAATAGAGACCAATTATCTTTTCACTTTACCGGAGTAATGTACCATGAGAAAAAAGAAACCTGTCATTGCCACACTTGACCTTGTACAAATAAAACGTGATGGTGAATATGCCATGATTTCCTATATCGATCCTTCCATCGCCACCACGCATTTAAAGGTCGGACCAGAGATTCAACGCATGACCGATCAGGAGATTCTTGATCTCCATAATTACGTCATCCAGGCTCAGAATGAAATGGCCAGACAGTATCACCATGTTGCCAGGGAAATACCACCAGGTCGGCCACAAATCAGTTATTTTTCAGAAGGTAATCAATGGACTTCGAGGGGCCATGTTCTTCGATGTTTGATTGATGATGGTGGGCCGGATAATGAACCTGTGATCTCCATTGACGATCAGGAATTATCTCTGGAAGAATTTGGCAGGCTACTTCGAACGTACGCCGGCTGGGGAATGCGAATGGTCTTTGTTCCTGAGGATGAAATTGAGAAAGAGCCTCAGATATCCGTTTGCGATTATGTTGACGATTCGAAATCGGATGTATAAGAGGAAAACACAGCCATCTGAACGGCTGCGGGCAAAAGAAAATCTTCACATCTCCCACTTAATATTCGGACAATTAAATACAATCCTCAAAACAGCCTGCTGAACCTCCCGATCTGTTCGAAGCAGTTTGAGCAGTCGCTCAGTCAGGATGTCATCAATCGATGGGGTGTAATCCACCGGCCAACCGGGATTTCGAGGCACATTTCCCAGATCGGCAACCAGGGCCTGAATACCGATGTCCGTTTGGATCGTCTTTTGTTCTTCCATTTTTTTCTCCTCCAGCCTGCTCACGTGATGAGCTTGGCTTACTGAAATGCCAAGCTCGATGAAAAATCATAAAAATCCGCCGCTGTGGTCCTGCTCCAACCTAAAGGTCGGAGTTTGATTAGACGGCTGCTTTCGCAGGCGGATTTTTAGGATGCCAAAAATGTTGGCGACATTTTTGTGCATGAAGAGAGCTCTCGCTACATTGGATGGTCGCGGCCAGGTGGCCGCGAGAAAAAGAAGGGAAAGAAGGCAGGAATCAGATGAGGGAATTTGAGGGACATTACGATATTGGTGCAAGCAATGGTTTCGCAGGCAGCACAAACAGCTCGTTTGGCATCTCTCGCAGGTGTCGAATCGCCTGTCGATGCCAGAGGATTTCGTGTTTCAATTCCCCAATGGCTTCGGTGTGGCGCTGTCGGTGATAAGGGGCGGCGGCTCGGGAAGCGGCGGGCGGCTTGGTGTAGGCTGGCGGTTGGGCAGGTCGGGTCTGAATGAATCCATCGTACACCAGCCAGAACATCTGCAGGCATGCTGGACAGAGCAGCGCGTAAGCGTTTTGAGCGCCTTGGATGTCCGTCAGCACCAACTGCCGATAGCCGATGCCGGGATCGGTCTGTCCGCACTTGGCACATTGGATACGGTAACGGATGGGTTTGGGTTTCTTGGTCATGGTTTTTTCCTTTAAAAATAAGGGTTCACGGATTCGGTAACGAAAATACCCGCAACCGGGTGAGCAGCTGCGGATAATAACGCGAAACAATCAATGGGATTCGGTAACGGTCAACTCACTGGTCAGTAAATTGAACTGAATGTCCGAATCTATCGGCAAATTCCTCAGCCACTTGGCAAACTGGGCGATCATCAGGCCTGCGGCGATATTCGCGCAATAGATGGTCGTCTTGGCCGTGCAGGTTCCTTGATGGGCTTCTTCGGCGGAAAAAAGCGTGGTCGGATAGTGTTTCCGGGACACGGGATCACAAGCAGTCAGGACTCGCAGAACCTCGGCAGACATTCTTCCATCTACCCAACATTCCACTTGGTCCTTCACCGAGTCCCAAAGGAGTTTACGGGTTTCAATCTTATCCACCGCACAAAAAACCACGTTGCCCACCTTGGTGCTTCGTTTGAACCGTTCCGGGACCCGCACGATGTCTACTTGGCCGTTGATTCGCCAGCAGTCCTGGGCAGTGGCGTTGACTTTCAAGGTCGAAAGCGATTCCTCCAGGTAGCCCTGGCTGGCCAAGTTATGGATTTCGACCGTATCAAAATCCAAGAGTTGCAAACACGGAACTCCCATCGCCGCCAGTTGTAAAGCCACTTGCCTACCGATGGCCCCGACGCCCACAATCGTGGGTTTGCATCGAGCCAATTTTTCCGGTGGGACGATGTCCTTTTGCCGGATAAAGCGTTCATTATCAGTTTGTGCATTCATAAAAAGTTCCTTTCCGTCGCGTTCCGCGACTTAAATGATAATTCGACACAAATTATGAGTTTTGATAGGTTTACCACGTTACGTTTTCGATGCCACCGTCGTCCTTAATGGAGTCTTTGGGCATACCATCTTCGGTCGCTATATCACGGGCCTTCTCGTTCCAGGCTGCCGAACTCTTCGGCTTTTTCCCATAGGCATTCAGTGCATAACCAGCGGGTCCGAACCCGGCAGGTAGGGTTGATCTTGCGGAAGGTTTCAGTGAACCGCTCATGGGCCTCCGCACCAGTTTCCCCGCCGCACAATGACCCCATTCCACCTGTCCCTACGGAAAATTCCGTCCTTCATTAATTTCAAGCACTTACATAAAATAGCCATCTACAGTTTTTACAGAATTTTCTTTGAAGAAAGGTCTGCATGCTTATCCTGAAGGCCTTATTTTGGGTTATCCGTGTTCTTCTTTCCAGCCGGACAACGCTGATGACAGAGAACTTGGCTCTCCGTCAGCAACTCTTGGTATTAAAGCGGAGCATTAAACGGCCAAATCTTCGCCAATCCGACCGACGGTTTTGGGTCTGGTTGTCTTGTTTCTGGAAGGACTGGAAATCGGTTCTGCTCATCGTCCAGCCGGACACGGTCGTCCGTTGGCACCGGGCGGGATTTCGATGGTACTGGAAATGGAAGTCGAAACCTGGAAAGGGTGGCCGGCCCAAGATCGGGAAGGACATTCGGGATCTGATCCGGCAGATATCCCAGGAGAACCCGCTTTGGGGTGCCCCTCGGATTCAGGCGGAACTTCATCTGCTGGGTCATGATGTCGCAGAATCCACGGTGGTCAAGTACATGGTCAAGGTTCGAAAGCCACCTTCCCAGACGTGGAGAACATTCCTGGAGAATCACATGAAACAAATCGTCGCTATCGATTTCTTTACCGTTCCGACGATCCACTTCCGGATCCTCTATTGTTTTATCATTCTTCGTCATGATCGACGGGCGATGGTACATTTTAACATAACCCCACACCCCACAGCGGTATGGACCGCCCAGCAGGTCGCAAATGCCTTTCCCGAAGACACCGCCCCGAAATATTTGATTCGGGACCGGGATGCAATTTATGGCGGATATTTTCGGCAGCGGATTAAACATATGGGCATAAACGAAGTCCTCATTTCTCCGCAATCTCCATGGCAGAATCCGTATGCGGAAAGAATAATCGGTTCGATACGGCGCGAGTGTCTGGACCACCTGATCGTTTGGAATGAAAGACACCTGATGCAAATTCTCGAAAAATACTTTGAGTATTATCATCATGCCCGAGCCCATCAGTCGCTGGGCGGTAATTCACCCATTCCCCGCGACATTGAACCTCCCGCTCAGGGGAGGGTGATCTCCATTCCGATGGTAGGCGGGTTGCATCACCGATATCGGAGGGTGGCCTAACTCCACCGCAGGCACTTTACAGTTTCTGTCATCGAAGTTTTTTCCGGGGTCTTTTGATCGTGTCCTGCTCTAATATCCGGTTCAGGATTATTTCTGCCGGGGTTGTGACGTTTGTGTACCTTCAAGATGCGAATGTGGCGTTTAAGGAATTTAGCACGGATGGAATATTCGATACCCACAGGGGGAGGGGGGACAGCAGAGTTACAATTTGGTGCACTGGTGAAATGGCTTAACGTGAAAGGATGAGGCAGATGCCAATTCCCGGCTGATGCACCACCATTATGACTTGAACATCGTATGTGTTCGTTCGATATCGCATTTGTATGTCTCATGGTAACGGCAATCGGTGTTGCATTTCCTGGGAGCGATGGTTTAAGAATCAATCCCACCGGGAAAGAGATATTCCTCGGTGGGATTTCATTACCATAATTCGTCTGTGTGTGCATGCTTCATCATGTTATCTGACTCGGACGATAACTCTCTCACCATATGAACGGGCAAAATAATGACTTGTCCGATAGCGATACGGGGCGACGTAGGTATAAACCACACGGGATCGAGGAACCATGACGGGATAACACGATCTCTCGACCACTACGGGTGGAGCATAATGCCTGTTCTGCCGATAATCATCGCCACCTCTGAAGTGATCCCACGCCATGGCAGGGGAACTCGCAACCAAACCCAGGAAACCAATTAATAACAATCCTTTTAAGCTGCGCATGATATTTTCCTCCAAAAAAGTTCTGACCAATTGTTTGTTGTTAAAAGCCACCGACCTTCATTGGTCGTTTCTCATGCAGAGCGCTCATCACATATAATAACGGAAAGGTTGGATATTTATTGCATTAAACGGATGGATGGGAAGCATCATACTTGACACTTCTATTTGATGTCCATTAGGTGCATAGTAAAGATTTCTTCTAAATCAAAAACTTTCGTACATTTTCTTTACAACGTCTTTACCATATTTTCTTTCAAGACGACGTACTATAAAATGACCACGTGCCATATTCTGAAAATGGTCCATAAAGAGATTATTGATAATTGCCCCTCCAGCCGCTCCAATTACAGGCACCGCTTGGGCAGCAGCTTTTTCTGATACTTGAATACTGAACCGCTCTGAAATTTGAACTATAAGCCGAACAATTGCGGGTGCCCCTTCTTCTGCCAATCCTTTTTCTGCGATATATTCAGCAGCCTGTGATATAGAGCGTGTTAATGCTGCACGAACAGCGAAATACCCGGTTTCAGATGCGTCATCGGTCTTACTTACACCACCCAATGCAAACACTTCAATACAAGCCATCTTACACTCAGTGAACTTTCGCACTTTTTAAGTCATTAATATGCAGACTGTAAAAAAACAAACTGGCCTGCCGATAAAGTGGTTATCACGCTACTTGCACGGAGGCCAGTATGTTTACTTATGGTTTGATATCGGCATGGACATCGATTTGCCAACAATTTTTTCCAGTCTTTACCCAGCCGACAGCTCAGATTTTTCTTCGTCTCCTGACCGGCTGGGTCTTGTGCACCGGTCGTCGGACGATCACCGGGATCATTCCCTTCGCCGATCCGAATTCGATCCGGTCGCACGATGTCTACCACCGGTTCTTTTCCAAAGCGAGTTGGGACCCCGGGCGGCTGTGGGAACTTCTGGCTCGATTTTTGATTCGAACGTTTTATTCCACGGGGGTCATCGGCCTGGACCTGGACGACACGGTTTTCCATCACACCGGCCGGAAGATGGACAGGGCCGGCATCTGGCGAGACGCGGTGCGTTCGACGAAAAACAAGATCGTCTATTGCTGGGGACTGAATTTGGTGGTGTTGACGGTGCGGGTGACACCGCCCTGGGGCGGCGAGCCGATTGGTCTGCCGATTCTCATTCGTCTGCATCGCAAAGGCCAGGCGGGATTGATCGATCTGGCCGAAGCGATGCTTCGACAGGTGGGCGACTGGTTTCCCGACAGGCATTTTCGAGCCTGTGCGGATGGGTTTTACGCCAGTTTGGCCGGACGCAAAATTCCACGAACCCACCTCGTGAGCCGGGTGCGGTCCGATGCGGCCATCTACGATCTTGTGCCTCAGGAAACAAAACGTCGGCGGGGACCCAAACGCAAAAAGGGCTTTCGGCTTCCGACCCCGACCGAGTTTGCCCGGCGCGTCCGGTCGTGGACAAGGGTCCGAACGGTCGAACGGGGAAAGACCCGGCGGCGACAGGTCCATGTCCGAAAAGTCCTGTGGTACAAGGTCTCGCGCGAGCCGGTCCTGCTGGTCATCTGCCGAGACCCGGCGGGAAAGGAACGAGACGATTTCTTTTTCACCACCGATCTGTCGATGGCGCCGGCCGAAGTGATCGGAGCCTTCGCCGGTCGCTGGTCTATCGAAGACACCTTCAAAAATACCAAGCAATTCCTCGGAGCCGAGCAGCCGCAATCGTGGAAGAACCAGGGACCCGAACGGGCCGCCGTCATCGGCCTGACCGTGTATTCGTTGGTGTGGACCTGGTATCTGCGGCATGGCTACCGCAAAACATCGGTCGCGGCGACGCCCTGGTATCCCGGCAAAACGACGCCGAGCTTCCAGGACGCCCTGGCTGCCTTGCGACGAGTCCTGTGGCGAGATCGAATTATTTCGATGTTCGGAAAGCAGGCCGTACATTACAAAATTTCCAAGTTCCTAATCGCCGCCCTGGAAAAGGCGGCTTAAACTCTATGAAAAATGCGAAAGTTTACCTGCGGATACGTCGATTAATTATGCGATGTGCTCTAGGCGCCGCACTTTTACTCCGACGTTTATAATCCATCAACTTCGGGAGGCCATGCCATTTGGGAAACAGCCGAAGTACCTTTTCCGGGATAATGATGGCATCTACGGAAATGGGGTAAAGGCCTTTTTGAAGAGTTCTGGTATTGAGGAAGTCCGAACGGCATACCGGAGTCCCTGGCAGAATCCATTCGTGGACGGTTTGTGGGTACCTTACGTCGCGAGCTCCTGGATCAGGTGATCGTGTTGAACCAGAGGCATCTGGAACGATTACTGACAAAATTCATTGGGGAGTACTACCATACGGCAAGACCACATCAAGGGTTGAAGGGCGATACTCCCATTCCGCAGGGGAAACGTCCGGCAATCATCGGTCCGAGCAAGCTGATCTCCATCCCGGTGTTGGGTGGACTTCATCATCACTACCAACGGGTAGCGGCATAACAAGAGTCCGTCGAGGCTCTGCTTTTCTCATCCGTGGATGATTTTTGGGGAGAAAATCAGCAGGTAGTCAACGCACGGGTTTTGAGCCTCTTCCGTTGGCGACAGTGGATGTTACCGTCTCGGACCCGAGGGGACAGGGATTGCTTTTCAAGTTCTGATCTTCCCCTTCGTCTCATTTACCGGTACCCAAATGGCGGATGCAGATTCGGATAGACTTTTTCGGGTGGACACCGACGCTCAACGCGGGATTGGCCGATACATGGACTTTTACAACGAGGAACGTCCACATCAGGCCCTGGGTTACGCCACCCCACACGCGATCCACTTTGGAGCTCGGGCCAGGGCAATCGCATGAAAATATTTCACGTTATTCCTTCGGGTTGAATCCGAGGACTTTGAGCAGGTAGTCCCTCTGGTAGCCGGCCTTTCGCCGTTTTGTTTTAATC
>JBAZZQ010000095.1:0-8179 GCA_041658725.1 Phycisphaerae bacterium
GCAATCGCCGAAATCGTTTGTTCCCCGCGATCACATGCCGCCACGATCCGTTCCCGTAAATCCATTGAATATTGTTTCATTCCCCTTTCATCGGACAAATGTACAATAATTCTTGAATTGCTCTAATATCCAACATCTGACACTCAACACCCAATATCCAAATAAAGAAAAGAAAAATGTCGAATATTGAAAATTGTCATTGCGAGACCGCGCAGCGGGCGCGGCAATCTCGTCCTCTTTGCCAAAATAATGAGATTGCTTCGTCGCTTCGCTCCTCGCAATGACTGTACCTGAATGGTTACTGATTTTCTTTATTTCTTTACTTCGACATTGGACATTTCTTCTCCTCTACTCGTCTACTTTTCCACTTCCGCAATCGCCTGGCATACCGCCGGCAAATTCTTCTCATTCATAGCCGCTACGCATATCCGGCCGCTGTCCACCATATAAATTCCGTATTCGGACCGAAGCTTCTGTACCGTCTCTTTTGACAGGCCCGTGTACGAAAACATTCCTTTTTGTTTGGTGATGAATCCAAAATCTCGTTTTACCCCTTTTTGGGCCAGCGTTTTTACAAACAGCGTTCGCATTGTCAAAATCCGCTCCCGCATCTGGGCTACTTCCAACTGCCATCGGCCTCGAAGGTCGGGGTCCGACAAAATCATCGCCGCCACCTGCGCCCCATGCGAAGACGGATTCGAATAATTCGTCCGAATCACACGTTTCAACTGACTAAGCACTCTTTTGGACTCCTCTGCGCTCGAGGTCAGCAACGTCAGTGCCCCCACCCGCTCCCGATAAAGCGAAAACGACTTGGAAAAGGAACTCGCTATCAAACACGAAATCCCCGCCGCCGCGAACGACCGCACGGCAAACGCATCCTCCTCGATCCCGTCCCCAAACCCCTGATAAGCAAAATCGATAAATGGTATTAAATCGGAACCCTTAAAAACGTCCACCAACACCCGCCACTGCTCCCTGCTCGGGTCCACTCCCGTAGGATTATGGCAACACGCATGCAGCAGCACGATACTCCGAGCCGGCAATTTCTTAATCGCCCCAACCATCCCCTCAAAATTCAACCCATGCGACTGCGGCTCATAATAAGGATAGTTCTCCACCGCGAACCCCGTTGCCTCAAAAAGCTGCCGATGATTCTCCCAGCTCGGCTGACTGATCCAAACCACCGACTGCGGGAAAAATCGTTTCAAAAAATCCGCCCCCACCTTTAATGCTCCCGTTCCCCCCAAACTCTGAATCGTCACCGCCCGACCCTCGCTCATCAGCGAAGAATCCGCCCCCAGCAGCAAGCCTCCAACAGCTTTATTATACGCCGGCACCCCATCAATCGGCAGATAGCTCTTGGAAGTCTCCTGCTCGTGCCATCGCGACTCCGCCTCTCGAACCGTTTCCAGCACCGGCACCTTACCCGTCCCATCCTGATAAACCCCAACCCCAAGATTGACCTTGTTGGGATTTTTGTCCGCGTTAAACGCCTCCGTCAATCCCAAAATAGGATCCGCCGGAGCCTGTTCGATCTGACCAAAAAGCGAAGTTTTTTTCGTGTCCATAACCGCTCCTTTTCTACTGAATAATTATCGTCGGATAGTATAGTCAAGCATCTCCCATCCGTCAACGTCCTGCTACCCTTTTAACCGCAAAGACCGCAAAGGACGCAAAGCTGAAGATTTATAAAAGAATTACCTTTGCGGTTAATTGATTTGTTTCTTGAATTGGCACGAACACGCCGCCAGATGTCGTGGATTCCCCTCCACCGCCGCCAATTCCGGCGACTCATGCTCACACCCCTTCCCAGCCGACGGACAGCGCGGATGAAACGCGCACCCACTCGGCGGATTTACCGGACTGGGCGTCTCCCCTCGAATCGCTTTTTTGTCCATACGCTTTTCCGGATCAGGCTCCGGAATCGCCGCCAGCAATTCTTTCGTATAAGGATGCGCCGGATTGCGATAAAGTTCCTCCGCGTCAGCCAGCTCCACAATCTTCCCAAGGTACATCACCGCCACCCGATCACAAAAATACTCCACCACCGCCAAATTATGCGCAATAAACAAAAAACTAAGTTTAAATTTCTCCTGCAAGTCCAGCAAAAGATTCAAAATCTGCGATTGAATGGAAACATCAAGCGCGCTAACCGGCTCATCCGCGACAATAAACTTCGGCTCCACCGCAAGCGCACGGGCAATCCCGATCCGCTGCCGCTGCCCGCCCGAAAACTCATGCGGATAACGCCGCCCAAACTCACCCGACAGCCCCACCTGCTCCAGCAAAAACGCCACCCGCTCCCGAAGCTCTTTCTGACTCTTCACCATCCGATGCAGCAAAAGCCCTTCCCCAATAATCCGTTCCACTGTCATCCGAGGGTTCAGCGAGCTTACTGGGTCCTGAAAAACAATCTGCATCTCTTTTCGCAACTCCCGCATCGCCTTGCGATCTTTCTGCAGCACATCTTCCCCCTCAAAAGAAACTCCCCCGCCATCCGGCTCAATGAGCCGCAATATCGTCCGACCCACCGTAGTCTTCCCGCTCCCGCTCTCACCCACCAACCCAAGACTCTCCTGCCGACCAATATCAAAACTAACTCCATCCACCGCCCGAACCACTTTCGACACCCCCCCAAACACCCCGCGGTGCAGCGGAAAAAACTTCCGAAGCCCCTCCACCCTCAAAATCAAATTTTTATCCTCTTCCATAGCAATCATAATCTTATCTTCCACTGTCTACTCACTACTATATCTTCGCCCCCACCCGAAATCATTCCTTTTCTTGGGTTAGTCATTGGGCATTAGTCATTGATTAGACATTAGGATTTAGGTTTTAGTCATTTTCCCTTAATCCTCTTGTCCCATCAACCATCCCACGTTATAATAACCCCAATAAATTATACTTATTACAAAGATTTTAACCTGTAGGCCAGCAAGGAGTGACCAAATGTCGCCGGTTTCGACTTCGTATGATTTTCTTAAACACATCCCGGACCCCACCCTCTTCGCCGGCTGGTCGCAAACCGTCTATCAAACCTTCCTCGCCATTTACATCACAACACTATGCGTCCTCTCCTTCTATGGCCTGCACCGATATGTCCTCGTCTATCTCTATTACAAATATCGAAATAACATCCCCAAACCCCTCCGTTTCTTCGACGATCTACCCAAAGTCTGCGTCCAGCTGCCGATGTTCAATGAGCAATTCGTCGCCAAACGCATTATCGAATACGCCTGCAAAATCGACTACCCAAAAGACAAACTCCAAATACAGGTCCTCGATGACAGCACAGACTCCACCGTGAAAATCGCCCAACAAACCGTCGAGCATTTGAAAAACAAAGGGTTCGACATCCAATACATCCATCGCGAAGACCGAACCGGCTATAAAGCCGGCGCCCTCGCCAATGGCCTGAAATTCACCGATGCCGAATTCATCACGATCTTCGACGCCGACTTCATACCCCCACCGGATATTCTGAACAACACCGTCCACTACTTCACCGATCCCAAAGTCGGAATGATCCAATCGCGATGGGATCACCTAAATCGCGATCATTCCCTGCTGACCAAATCCCAAGCCATCCTTCTCGACGGTCATTTCATGATCGAACACACCGCTCGAAACCGTTCAGGCCGTTTCATGAGCTTCAACGGAACAGCCGGTCTCTGGCGCCGCTCATGCATCGATCAAGCCGGCGGATGGCATCACGATACCCTTACAGAAGACCTGGACCTGTCCTATCGCGCCCAAATGAAAGGCTGGAAATTCATCTTCCTGCCGCAGGTCGTCTCACCTGCCGAATTGCCCCCTGAAATAAACGCCTTCAAGCAACAGCAGCACCGATGGACCAAAGGCGGAGCGCAGACCGCGAAAAAACTCCTCCCAAAAATCTTCGCCAGTCCCGTAGGCTGGAAAATAAAATTCGAAGCCTTTTTCCATCTCACCAGCTGCACCTGCTACATCTACATCGTCGCCCTGACCTTAATGCTCTTCCCAGCTTTATACCTGCGGGTAACCATCTTCCAAAACAGCACCATAAGCCGCTTCCTCTTCGATATCTCCCTCTTCCTGCTCGCCACCTGCTCCGCCAGCGCCTTCTACCTGTGCTCCCAGCAGGAAATCTTCCAGCATTGGCGGGACAAAGTAAAATATCTTCCCTTCCTGATGGCCCTCGGAATCGGCATTTCCGTCTCAAACTCCATCGCCGCGATCGAAGGCTTCTTCGGTAAATGCGGAGAATTTGTCCGAACCCCAAAATTCGGCGTCGAAACCTCCGGCGACCATCACTGGAAGCAGAAAATCTCCATCGTCAAAATCAAAAAGAGTTATATCCCCTGGATCGAACTCGCCTTTGGCCTGTACATGGTCGGATGTATCTGTATGTGTCTCTATTACGCAACCGCCCCCTTGTCCATCCCCTTCCTTGTCCTCTTCGCCAGCGGATACTTCTATGTAAGCCTTTCCAGCTTCTACCTCCAGCACCAAATTAACGTAAAAATCAAACAATCACTAACCGAACACCTGAATTTGGAGCCAGTCCTCAACGCAACGGCATTGCTAGGCGATTCTCACAACCATGAAAAATTAAAGGTAGCAGACCTCCCCCAAACCCCATACCCCCTAAAAAAATAAAAGGAATAAAAATCGTCTTCGTTTAGCAGTCGCCGGTACGGCGACATTTCCTCTCACAGTTTTAAAATTTGATATATGCAATTTGCCTTTTGCAATTGAACTTTTCATTCATTGGATATTGGGTGTTGAGTGTCGGATATTGGATATTTCTGCTCTATTTCTTCCCATTCACCGCCTCCCATACATACTCATCCATCTCGTCCACCGTCTTGGCGTTCTCCTGAATCATCACCGGCTGAGTCGTCCCTGCTTCAAAATCCAAATCCGCGAACACCGCCTTCACCCCGTCCTCCATCCCTAAGGTCCAGATCGACGTAATTTCAGCCTTCCCCGAACCATTCGTCCCGTCAATATTCCCACCTACGAACAGCGAAACCGCCAAAATCAAACCCGCCGCAGCACCCACCATTCCGATCCCGAACACAAATCGAATCATCCCCCCGCGACGACGTTCCTTCACCATCGACCGCACAATCCGTTGCGCCAATTCCTCGCCGACCATCGGGTGAGCAAACCGCCCAACCAAACCGATTTCCTCATTAATTTTTTTCTCAAGTTCATCAATCCCATTCATACGTCACCTCTTATGTTTAGCAGTCGCCGGCACGGCGGCTTCTTTTCTTCCTACCAGTCTACTTCCCCCCAATATCTCCCGCAACTTTCCCAACCCGCGATGCGCCCTCGCCAGCACCGTTCCCATTGGCGACCCGTTAATTTTCGAAATCTCATCGAACGACAGATCGGAAAAATACCGCATCAAAATCACTTCCCGTTGCTCCGGCGAAAGCTTACCAATCGCCTTCTGCAACTCATCGCCCGTCTCGCACGCCACCGCCCGCGAAAGAGCGTCTCCCACAATCTCCTGCTCCAGCATCCATTCATCTCCGGAATACCGAATCTTCCGCTTCCGCCAATAATCGATCAGCAGATGCCTAGCCATCCGGTAAACCCAAATCTCAAATCGCTCCTGCTCCTTATACTTCGGCAACCCCCTGACCACCCTCAAAAAAATTTCCTGAAGCAAATCCTCCGCCTCAGCCCGATTTCCGGTATTGCGATAAAAATAACCCAAAAGTCCAGGGCCCAGGCTACTCACCAAATACTGATAAGCCTGTTCAGACCCTTCCCGGGCGGCCAGCACAATTTCCGGCATCGTCAAATTTTCCATAACACACTATTCTATTACCATAAACGTATGAATACCAAATTTATTACATCGTTTCTCTTGTTGATGTTCATTCGTACCACAATCCGTCAACTTCTTGCTTTCTTTGCTTGTTTTTCATAACCCATTTAACCGCAAAGACCGCAAAGGACCCAAAGTGAAAGATTTATAAAAGAATTATCTTTGCGAACTTTGCGGTCTTTGCGGTTTAAAAAATCTTATTACTCAGCTCAATAAACTCCGAAACGCAAAGAGTTTCAGGCCGTCGCCCGGAATCAATCCCCAATTCCCCAAGTGCCTTATCAGCCTGTTTTTGCTGACCTTCCTCCAACATCCTGACCCACCCCCCTCGAAGCGTTTTCCGCCGATGCCGAAACAGCCGGCTAACCAAAACCCGAAAATCTTCCCGCGATTTGATCCGCCCCGCCAACTCAGGCCGCCAGGTAATCTTCACAATCGCCGAATGCACCCTGGGCGGCGGCAAAAATGCACCAGGCGGAACATAACTTATTATTTTAACCTCACTTAAAGCCTGAACAAGCGCCGACAAAACCCCATAACTCTTACAATTCGGCTTCGAGGCCATCCTCTGGGCAACTTCCTTTTGAATGGTAACACACATAAACTGCGGCGGGTTATCCAGGTACAAAGCATCCACCATCACCACGCTAGCCACGTTATAAGGCAAATTCGCCACCAAAGCCCACTTTTTCCGTAACATCCCCGCAACCAAAGGGTTAAAACTCCCCTTAACCAGTATATCATCTTCAACTAACTGGATTTTCCCCCTAAATTCCGACGTGAGCAATTGACAAAACCGCCGATCCAGCTCAACAGCGATAAGGTTTGGAGTCTTTTCAACCAAAAGTTCGGTAAGATTCCCCGTCCCAGGCCCAACCTCAAGCACCTGATCAACGGTATCTAACTCACTATTTTCGATAACCTTACGAAGATACCCCTTATCCACCAGCAAATGCTGGCCGAGACGTTTGGTAAGCTTTACATGGCATTTTTTCATTTCACTACAGCCCAATTCCTCTGATAATAAGCTAGTTATCGTTAAACTTCAAGAACGGTCAGAGAAAGGAAAGTTATCCAGAAAATTCTTTCTCCAACAACCTCAACGGCATCCAAGTAATCACATTAAACCAAAACAATACACGTTACAGAATTATGAACAATCGATATTTGAGGATTTTATTATTGACTCGGACCCTCGCTATGCCCTATAATACCCCTACCAACCTAGGGCGAGAGAGAGAAAGAGAAGTAGTTGAGAGAAGCGTTTCTTTTTCTTTGGAGATGGAAGGAAAATGTTATGAAGAAAAGTATTTTAGCCCTGGTCGTGTTGTCGCTTCTGTTGGCGGGCGTTGCAAACGCAACGATGGTGTCTGGGCCGTTTACCACGTCAACCCCCATTCCTTTAACGCTCACGGACTTTAGCGGGTCCCTGGCGTTTCCTAAGTTCAATCCCGCTTTGGGAACGTTGACGGAGGTGAAACTAGTCTTGACCGGCTCGATCAATACCGTATTGACCATTCGGAATACGGGAACTGAGAATTCCGAAGGAAATGCCAAGACGCAAGTCAGCTTCAACGTTCAGGATTCAGGCCTTAATCTGGTTGCTGGTGTACCGGACGCTCAGACCGCGCCGTACGACTTTTCTGGTCTACAACCCGGCAACTATATTACCACCGGTACGATCAGCAAGACCAGTTCGAATACACAATATTATACGGATCCGGTAATTCTTAATGAGTTTACAGGTGCGGGCAACATGGTTCTCAATGCCGCTACCACCACTATCGCGTGGATCGGATACACCGGCGGGAATACCATTGCCACCCAGGTGACGGATGGGGCTTTGACTGGAAATGTTACCTATTACTATATTCCCGAACCGGCGACTTTAGCCCTGGTCGTCTTAGGCATCGGCCTGCTCCGACGCCGTTCCCACTGAATATCAACACAACTGAGTTAATCGCTAATGAGCCGCCTTCTTTTCCTGGATAGGAGAAAAGGCGGTTTTTTTTATTGGCTCTTTTGTGCCCTTAAATTCTGAATCTCTCGATTTGCATTTTCCCAAAAATGTGTTATACTTAGTTATGGAGGAATTTCCTCCCTGGCATCGGTCGCCGCGGCCTTTGCGTCTCGTAAATCTATCCCTTTCAAAAACGAATGGAAACCAGAATTGCACCGTTTTTGCACTTTTTCGCGAATTGCACTTTTCCCGGCAGATAAGAGTGTATGTCGAGACGCTAAATAGTCGTCCCTGAAAAAGTCAAATTTTAACGAAGCACACTACAAAGCGATGGGTTTGGATATTCGGATGATCAAAAATCCGGGCCAAAAATTGCAGGCACAATAAAAAAT
>JBAZZQ010000096.1:0-7842 GCA_041658725.1 Phycisphaerae bacterium
TGGTACAATCATTTCGGACTCCTTTCCTTTGGGCCTGTAACCTCCATTGTTTCAGAAAGTTACATCCTAAAGAGAAGGGGTCTGTTTTTCAAATTTTCAACGTAAAATGGAAACTACACCCTAAACATACGACATTATTCCGAGTAATATTTGGCCCGGAATTCCGCGGGTGGCAAGTACTTGTATTTCAATTTCGCCGTACCGCATAACGCTTCAAATCGTCCTTTCTGGGCTGGGGTATCGACAGTATAGTCCTCGCCAATCGCAGTCACCTGAAAGACGCGATCAAAGAACCGACGGGATTGGATGGGGTTGACCCAGGAACACATGCTCAGGGCATAAAAGGCAATCTGTGGTTCCACATGTTCACAGCACAGGTCCAAGTTAAAACCGGTAGCTACGGAAATCACGTCCCACGGTTTCCCCTCCCGGTTTAAACGGCAAACCGTATCCGTGTCCAGCCAGCGACCATTGGCCCGGAACATGACGCCGGCATCCGAATCAGCCAGAATCCAACGACTTTCCTTGGGATCAAAATATTCGTATAAGGCATGGCCGCAGTTGTAAGTGTTCCATTTATCGATGGTGAAGGTACTGACCCGTCGGGCTTTGATACCCTGTTGAGACATCAACTCAATCCCTACTTCCCGGATTATGCCGCAAGTCACGGATACGAAACGGCTTTTTGCATTTTCAATTAATTCCGACACAGGTTTCTTGTTTTCTCTCCAACCGTGGATGTGCAGTTGACCGATGGCCCCAACGAAACGGGGACGATTCGATCTGTAAAAAATTCGTTGGTGGGTCGTCGTGGGAAAAACACTGAACCGATAAAATCCTTCTTCCACAATCTTAAAGAACTGATTTCCCGCTTGCACGAAGCAAGGCTGGTTAAAGACGAGGGGAAGCTCCTGGACATTTCGCAACGGCAGGGAATCATCCGGATTGACCGGTGTAAGTTGATCAACGGTATCTTCATAAAAGTGAAAACACAGATCAACATCTTCCGAAAGAGGACCGGACCACGTTTGTTTGGGAAATTGGCTCATAAACTTGTCTCCTATATTTTACGAGATAATCTTTTAGAAATCGTTATTGACAGCTAATTCTCCAGCCACCTGCAGATCGCGCCATAGGCGATCGAGCAACCATTCCACGCTTCGGTGATACTTAGGCATTCATCGGGTTGGTGAAAAGCTCCTCGCCCCGTCACCTGCTGCAGGCAGCCAAATGATACACTGGGAATTCGGCAATGATTGATGATGACGAAGATATCCTGCTTACTGACCGTGGACAAGACCGGTTCGTATCCCATCCGCTGGCGAATGGAATCGCCCAGACACTTGACGAAAGGAGTTTCCAGGGGCGTGATCGCCGGCTCAAACCACGGTTGACGAACCGAGATATTATAGAGGGTATAATCGCCCCCCAGGGTTGTCTTGACCAGACTCTCCAATTCACCGGAAAAACCCTCTCGCGATTCATCCGGCAGCGTGTAAAAGCTGATCATTAATGACAACACTTTTTCGTCCTGACTTTGCCTTAGGCAGACGGAACTGTCACGGATCGCGTTATTGTTAAGAAGGGGCTTGTTAAAAAGACTGGCCCTGCGCCGGCTGAAATCAATACACGCGGCATGCAGGTCGGCGAAATGCCGGGAATATTTTTCGGGATCCATCGAATCTTTGGCGTGAAGATGCATCGATGATCCCCCCATGGTACCCAGCAGGATATTCAACTGATAACCGTCCAGATAGAAAGCCGCCTCCGCTTTGATTCCGGCCAATTTGAGCAAAAGCATGCCGTTACCCACCCCGCTCTCTTCGTCAATCGTCGAAACAAAGATAACTTTTCGGCGCATTTGTGTTTCCCGGGGTTTTAAGGCACGAATCGCGGTAATCATCGTCGCCACTCCCCACTTGTCGTCGGTCGTTCCCAAACCGTAAATCACGTTATCCTTTACTTGCCCAAGAAACGGATCAAACGTCCATTCGTTCGGTTCAAAGATCGGAACCGTATCGCTGTGGGCCATCACCAAAAGAGCCGGTGCATCCTCCGGTCCAAGCTCTCCGATCACCGTGGGACGGTTTTTATAATTACGATCGGGACCATGGCAAAGCGGATGGGTCCGAAATTCAGGGATATCGTCCACTTCGAACGTGCGAACGCGAGCACCCGCCAATCGCATTTGTTCAGCCACCAACGCCTGAAGTGGTCCCTCCTGTCCCCCTTGAGCGGTGGTGATGCTGGGAATACGAACAAATTGACAAATGTCCTCAACGTATCGTTGTTTAAATTCTTCTTCAAGCATACGTTATCCTTTCAGAACGATAATATTGTAGCAAAGCAGGCTGGGTACCGTAAATTCGACATACCCATCTTTTTGAACGACGTTAATTTTCTGCGCAGGAGTCTCCCGATCCGGAGAAATCAATCGCGCCTCCGTAATTTTTCTATCCAGGGGTACTCGCACTTTTACATTTATATTCTTTATGGGTTTAGATTCATCCCAATTAAGAAGATGGACAAAATATCCATTTTTATTTTGGGTTACTTCCCCGACCAGCGGACCTTGGCCTTCGAGGACCAGTGTTCTTTTCTGATCCAGCGCAAAATCAACGGCTTCCATGATTTCATTATGGTTCAAGGCCAATTCCGGAGTTCCCAGGAGCATCGGCATCGCCGGGCCAATGGAAGGTGAGCCATGGACCAGTGGCGATGGGGCGCAGGTTTGATCGGCCTGGTCCCGTTGCACGTTGGGGTCCCAGGACCGCTTGATTTCCGCAATCAAGGCAATTCGGCCCTTACCGATTTTCTGCGTCAGCACTCCTGACTTTGGCCATTCGATGCCTAAAAGGTCCGCTAAAAGGTGTGATTTTTTCGGATTGAGCCATTCGCCCTTCCAGGGCAGCATCCGTTCATTGAGAGTGGAAGTATCCTCCGTGGCGATCACAGCGCCGCCCGCCTGGATATAAGCGGCGATTTTTTCCACCGTCTCCCGGCTCAGCATCAAAACATTGGCTAAAAACAAGCAGCGGTACTTTTCCAGGTCGTTTACACCTTTGTCAAAAATAATGTCAACCGTGATGTTGCCCTGGATCAAGGACTGCTCGCAAAGAACCAGGCTTTCCTGGGGATAAGTGCAACAATAAGAAAGGGTTTCAAAATTATGAAGGACCGCGCAATCAGCCACGGTGGGGGCATGACCGATTAAATCCCGATGTGCCTGATAGAAATCCAGATAGTCCCGCATCCATTGCGGAGGGTCATCTCGTTGAATATCTCCGCTCAGATCCACGGGAGCGGTATTAAAGGCCATCCCCTCTGCCAGGAAAATTCGTTTGAATTCAGCAAGGGGCCGATCAAATGTGCAGGTGGAAAGGGGAACATTAAAATGTTTGGCCACCTTCATCAGAAGGTTTCGCCCCTGGATTACCCCTTTTTCATTAACGGCGGGCGGGCCGGCGACCTCGGCCGAAATCAGGTCAGTGTGGGGATAAACCAATTCGGGCCACAACCCGTGGTAAAGCGAGCAATTGATTCCCGGTGTGCCGCCGTAGACATAATTGACAAAGAAAATGGCATTGGGATTCACTTCCTTAATACAAGCATTCAAATCCCGCGCCATCTCGCCAATTCGCTCACAGCGAAAACGAATCCATTCCTGAGCCACAGGATCCAATATCTGATTGTCTTCCGGAATGCCGGTGTGCCTGGAATTGAAACCAAGGTTCTTGAACGGAGGAGGGACGACAAAATCCAAAGGCGTGGGGAACTCAAATCGAGCCTTTCTCGCCTCGGGGGTGGGGTATTTACGATTCAGGTACTCCCGAAACTTTTTTTGGCAATGGGGGCAAGAGCAGGAATAGCTGTAATAGCCGAAGTTGTCGGTAAAGATGCCGTCCACATCCAATTCCTTCATGACGGTCTGAAAAACATCCTTCACGTAAGCGATGAAACCGTCGTTATTGATGCAGGGAATATACCGATACCAGAGGCAGTAATACGTCGGGTTTTCCCCGGACGCCGATCGTTGAGGCCAATCCACCGCTTCCGGCATCTCCGCGAACACAGGTTCGTAAAATATCGTGCCGATGCTCTGAGTGTAGAAGACCCTGCGAATTCCTTTTTCCTTTAACGCCCGCATCAGGGGCCTGTTTGCCTGAATCTGTTCGGCGTTGTTCGTGGGGCCCGCTCCAAGGATTCCGCTGGCGATAACGAATTTCACTCCTTGATTCTGCAACCTTGTGGCCGTGTGGGGATCAAGGCGGCTTTGGATATTTTGGGGGGTAGCCATCGTGCATAATCCGCGGCGAAGACCTGAGCCTTCGGCCGTTTGAACTGACAGAAAACCGTCGTAAATCCATTTGGGTGTAGCAACTTTTCGAGTCATTGTTAATTTCTTCTTTCTTTTAATTAGATTCATGTTTTAACTTTAAAATTATATCTTCATTCAACCCATCCGCTCCTTGCGGTTTTATCTGCCAGAAAAACTTCTGCATGATAATGATGAAAGTCTTTGCCGCCAAGGCAGCCAATTTCGATTCCAGCATCTTTCTTCTTTCCTTTCTTGATCTCTTCTTCCGATGCAAAATCATTTGAGTATAAAAATATTGTAACAAAGTAAATTAGGTACTAAAAATTCGGCATATCCGTTCTTCGTCACGAAATTTAATATTTGAGAGGCCGTCTCCCGATCGGGGGAAAGAAGTTCGATGGTTTCAATCCTGTCTCCGTCCGGGAGTCTTACGGACACTTTAACCTCCGTAACCGGTTGGTCTTCCCGCCAATTCAGCAGATGGACGAAATACCCCTTATCATTCCGCGTTACTTCCGCCACAAGGTTCTCCGGTCCTTCGATCCGAATCGTTCTCCGATTTTGCAGCGAGTAATCCACCGCTTCCAGGATTTCCCGATGGTTCATTGCCAGAGCGGGAGTTCCCGTCAGCATGGGCATATCCGGACCGCAGGAATGACTGCCCTGGACTAATGGAGAAGGGGTTTGGGTTTGATCGGCCTCGCCTCGCGCGGCATCACGGTTCCAGGGTCGCTTGATTTCGGCCAAAAAGACCACTCGACCCTGACCGATTTGACGGCAAACGAGTCCTTCCTTCGGCCAATCCAATTTCAGCAGATCGGCCAGAAGCCGCGACTTTTGGAGTTTGAGCCACTCCCCTTTCCAGGGCAGCATTCGTTCATTCAACGCCGAGGTGTCCTCGGTAGCAATCACCGCCCCGCCTCGGTGAATGTAGTCCACGATCTTTTTCACCAGACTCTCACTCATCGATAAGACGTTCGCCAGGAACAGGCAGCGGTAATTGTCAAGCCGATCGATGTCCCGATCAAAAATAATATCGAAGGTAATGTTACCCTGGATCAGCGATTGCTCGCAAAGGACCAGGCTTTCCTGGGGATAGGTATAGGTGAAGGAAAGGGTTTCGAAATTATGCAATACGGCGCAGTCGGCGACCGTGGAAGCGTGGCCGATCCGATTTTTATTTTTTTCATAAAAGTTCCGGTAATCACGCATCCACTGGGGCGGGTTTTCTCGTTTGATTTCTCCGATAAGATCAATCGGAGCGGTATTAAACGCTATTCCTTCCGCCAGGTAAATCCGTTTATAATCCTTCAGAGGAAGACCAAACGATGAGCAGGTGGATAACGGGATATGATAATGCTTCGCCACTTTCATGAGAAGGTTCCTGCCCTGAACGGCTCCTCCCGGAGCGATCGAAGGCGGACCGGCAACCTCGGCGGAAATTAAATCCGAGTGGGGATACACGAATTCCGGCCAAAGACCATGAAAGACGGCGCAGTTGATCCCCGGGGCGCCACCGTAGACATAATTAACGAAAAAAATTGCGTTGGGGTTACATTCTTTGATCACCTGGTTCAATTCGGACGTTACCTGTCCCAACCGCTGGCAACGAAATCGAATCCATTCCTGGGTCAGGGGTTCCAGAACTAAGTTCGTGTCCGGAATCCCCGTATGCGGGGATGTATTCCCCAAGCCCCAGGGCCTAAAGGGGGGCGGAGTGACATAATCCAACGGACTTGAAAACCCGAATCGGTCCTCCCGGGATTGCGGGTCTGGATATTTCTTATAAAGGTATTCCCGGAATTTAGTTTGGCAATGGTCACAAAAACAGGAATAGCTGTAATAGCCATAGTTGTCCGTGAAAATACCGTCCGGTTCCATTTCCTTCATGACGGTTTTTAACATACTCCTGGTATACGCCATAAAATGATCGTTATTCAGGCAGGGGATAAAATATTGCCAATTCGTATAATAAATCGGACGTTCTCCGGTAGAAGTTCGCTGAACCCAATTGACGGCGTCCGGATGCTCCGCGAAAAACGGGGCACTGAAAATCATTCCGATGGTATTCACGTATAAAACCCGGCGAATTCCTTTTGCTTTCAACGCCTGAGCCAAGGGCTTGTTCGCCAGGAAAATTTTGAGATCTTCCTTCATCCCCGCTCCGATCGGTCCTCCCAAAATCACGAAGCCGACCCCCTGATCGGACAGTCGGTTCGCCATCTGAGGATCCAGACGTTCCTGAATATTCTTCGGAGTTTCCACCGTGGCAAATCCATTGGGATATCCGAATTGGACAGATTCTGCGGCTTGAAGCATCAGAAATCCATCGTAAACCCATTGGGGAGTGGCAACTTCTCGAGTCATTGTTAATTTCTTCTTTCTTTTAATTTAATTAATGTTTGGGCTTTAAAGACTATATCTTCATTCAACCCATCCGCGCCATGCGGTATTCCCGAGCGAACTGGCTGCCGTCGTAGCCGGGATCGTCCTGGCGAAGATCCGTCAAAAGGACCTCCGCGTGCCGCCCATGGAGACGGGATGTTCGTGCCGCCAAGGCGGCCAATTCCGGCTCCAGAAGTTCCGCCATTGTCAGCGGGGGATTTTCCACTCGCCCTGTAAAATACGGCAAAGCCGCTTCCAACAAAGGCAGGTAGATTTTCCGCCAATCAACGATCACCTGGAACACCCCTTTTTTCACCGTCGCCACCGTCAGATGGAAATCCAATCCATCGACATTTTCGACCTTTCCCGTACCCAGAAAACCGATTTTTCCATCCGCCCAGGTTACTTTCAATAGATTCTGACCGCTGAAACCCAGATATTGAACGGACCGGATGCCTGGTCCCATAACGCCCGACAACATCGAATACGCATGAATACCGTAGTTGAATTCATCCGTGCCGCAGCCGGCGAGAGCATATAGGATTTTTCCGCCTTCTGCTGAAAGGGTTTTCCGGAACTCCCGGATTTCGTCGGCGAATCGCAAGCTGGAACCACCAACGATCCGTTTTTTCTGCTTGGCCCAATCCAGCAATTGATTGGCATCACTTAGATTGCCCACCATCGGCTTATCGAGAAAGACCGCCTTATTGGCATCGATAAACGGCTTGGCTTGCTCGATATGCCGGTTCCAATTGGCGGTATGAATGATCACACCATCGACCATGTCCGGCATTTCGTCAAGCCGGTCAACCGGCTTGGGGATAGCCATTTTCGTGCAGAACTCTTTCGCAAACCCGACTGGTCGGGTTTCTCCGGAATCCCAGGCTGTTATCACCTCCACATCCACAAGTTTTTCATCCGTCAATTTGCGAATGATCGGCACCCAGTTTTCAGGATGGGAGGTACAAAGCCCGACCAATCCTAATCTAAAAGCCATCGTAGTTATTCCTATTTAAAGGGTGTAGTTTTCATTTTACGTAGTCCTTATGCAGAATCTTTGAGGCAAAGGTAATGCGACCAAAAGTTTTCCCATCGACCGGATTTGACCGCCGTCCGCAAACGGAGGATGTGATTGCCAC
>JBAZZQ010000097.1:0-7786 GCA_041658725.1 Phycisphaerae bacterium
CGGACGGCGGTCAAATCCGGTCGATGGGAAAACTTTTGGTCGCATTACCTTTGCCTCAAAGATTCTGCATAAGGACTACGTAAAATGAAAACTACACCCTATGTTTATAAGGAAAGATGATGATCACCAAATCACATATTACCAAAACTCTGTCGATGGCCGGACTTGGGACTGGCGATCATGTGATCGTGCACAGCAGTCTAAAAAACATCGGCCCTATTGAAAACGGAGCGGGTGTGCTTATTGACGCCCTCTTGGAGATCGTGGGAACGGAAGGCGCACTGGCCATGCCGTCGTTTAACTATACCAACCCGCTCCCCGACCCGTATTTCGATGTTCTCGCCACACCGGGCCGAACGGGGGCGCTAACCGAAGTTTTTCGGCAACAGCCCGGTACGATTCGAAGTTATCATCCCGCCCACTCCGTCTCGGCGTGTGGAAAGCGGGCGTGTGAGTTTCTCGCCGATCATCGCGAATCCTTCGGGATCAACTCTCCGATTGACCGCATAGCCCAAGCGGGCGGATATGTGCTGTTGTTGGGCGTAACGCATTGGTCCAATTCGATGATACACATCGGAGAAAGTTACGCGGGGGTGAAGAAGTTTTTCAAACACGAAGGACCTTTGCCGACGGTCAAAATGCGGTTGCCAGACGGTCGATTCGTCGAACATCAATTGGACTGCACCTCGAGCTGTTCGCATGCGTTCAACGCGGTCGAGTTTCCCTTGCGGTGCCGGAACGGGATCATCGATTTTAATCTGGGAAATGCCTTGTGCTTCCTCATGAAAGGGCAGGAGGTGATCGATACCGTGGTGGCGATGATCCGAGAACGTCCGGACATTCTCTTTTGCCACAATCTTGATTGCCGGTGTTGTACGGAAGGTCGCAAGTATCTGCAATGGAATAGGACGGAGAAAATAACACGATAAAAATTGATGCCCATACCATTTAGGCTTGGTCAATAATTCAGCAACCAGTGACGAACAAAAAAATCGTGTTTCATGAGGTAGCGTGTCAACGTATTGGGCTATAAATCCCAGAGGAATTTAATTCAATGAAAATGCACTTGATCGATTGGCTGATCCTGGCAGTGCCCATGATTATTGTCACCCTCATCGCCATTAAGACCCAGCGGTATATCAAGGGTGTGTCCGATTTCATGACCGGGGGACGGGCGGCGGGCCGGTATCTGTTGACCACCTCGGACTTCATGGCCGGCATGGGCCTGATCTCGGCCGTGGCCATATTCGAGGCCTATTACCAAAACGGTTTTGCCTACTCGGGTCCCTGGACTATGCTGTTCACGCCCTTGGTCATTGTCCTGACCTTAACAGGGTATCTGATCTACCGTTACCGTGAGACGAGGGTCATGACCATGGCTCAGTTCTTCGAGGTCCGCTACTCCAAACGGTTCCGCATTTTTACCGGTTTTCTGGCCGCCGCATCCGGGATACTCAATTACGGAATCTTTCCCGCTGTCGGCGGCCGATTCTTCGTGTACTTTTGTGGCTTGCCGGAAACGACTCGGCTGTGCGGTTACCTCATTCCCACGTTTGCGATCGTGATGTTCCTCTTTCTGTCGGTGGCCTTGGTATTGGTCCTCCTCGGCGGGCAACTCACCATCTTGGTGACGGATGCGGTACAAGCGATCTTCAGTTATATCCTATATGCCGTGGTGGCAATGGCCATTATATTAATGTTCAGCAAAAGCCAAATGACCCAGGTTCTGGAGGCCCAGCCGCCGGGCAAATCCTTCATCAACCCATGGGACATCGAGAAGCTCCAGGACTTTAATCTTTGGTTCTGGTTGATTGGTGCGTTGGGCGGGATTTACTCAATGATGGCCTGGCAGGGAAATCAAGGTTTTAACGCCTCGGCGGCCAGTCCCCACGAGGCCAAGATGGGCAAAGTCCTTACTACCTTCCGCGGCGGATTTGTCGGAATGATGCTTAGTCTGGTCGTTCTGGCCTCTCTGGTATATATGAATCATCCGGACTATGCCACCGGGGCACAATCCGTCCGGCAGGAACTGTCCAAAATCGACAATACTGCGCTCCGCACGCA
The DNA here is from genome assembly GCA_041658725.1 of Phycisphaerae bacterium. Taxonomy (GTDB): domain Bacteria; phylum Planctomycetota; class Phycisphaerae; order JAAYCJ01; family JAAYCJ01; genus JBAZZQ01. The sequence continues at coordinate 2,065 of JBAZZQ010000097.1, forward strand.
ATTGACAGTTCCGGTGGCCTTGTCCTATCTGCTCCCGGCGGGAATCAAGGGCTGTTTCTGCGCCATCATGCTCTTTTGGCTTCTGAGCACGGATGTTTCCTATCTGCACTCCTGGGGATCGATTGTGATCCAGGATTGTGTGTTGCCCCTTCGCAAGAAACCTTTTACTCCCCGGACCCAAATTCTCCTGATTCGTTTAGCCATTATCGGCGTATCAGTCTATGCCTTCCTCTTTAGCCTTCTGTTTTACCAGACGACTTATATTATGATGTTCATGGCCCTTACGGGGACGATCTACCTCGGGGGGGCGGGGGCTTGTATCGTGGGTGGGATGTACTGGAAAAAGGGCACTACCGTCGGGGCTTGGGGGGCGATGCTTGCGGGAGTGATGTTGTCCTTGCTGGGCTTTGTCGGGGAACGCTACTGGACATCGATCCACCCGATTCTGTTGGACTGGTTCCCCCACAATGCCTGGCTGGTGGCCCACGGGGAAAAATTCCCTGTCAACGGCCAATGGATTTGGGGAATTTCCATGATCCTGGCTATCGGGTTGTACCTGATTCTTTCGCTCCTGACCGTTCGAGAGGATTTTAATCTTGACCGGATGCTTCACAGAGGCCGGTACGCTGTGGACTCCGAAGGCAAACCCCTGCCCAGGCCGGAAAATCCGCCCCTCACATGGAAGAACTTTATAGGGATTGATGCGGACATGAATAAAGGAGACAAGCGGCTGACCTGTTTTGTCTTTGGTTGGAACTACTTTTGGTGGTTCGTGGGTATGGTCATTCTGATCTGGAATATCGTCCCTGCTTGGCGGTGGCCGACTCACTGGTTCACCGAGTGGTTTTTTTTCAACACCTACACTATCGGAATCGCCTTGGGTTCGGCGACTACGATCTGGTTTACGTGGGGCGCAATTCGTGATTTGCGGAGATTGTTTGCTGCTCTACGCAATCAACAAAGGAATATCTTTGACGATGGCCGAGTTATTGACCATCGAAATGCCGGAGAGGTTCTCTCGGACGTTTCTATCGAAAGTCAAACCACGAAATCCCTAGAGAAGGAAAATTCGCTTGATCATTGACCGAACTTCTGTGGGCTATTTTAAAGAAATGTTCGGGGTGATGACAAAAAGCATAAAAATTGACCAGAGAGCACTATACAATGATACCATTTAACAGGCGATAGATATTTCATCGATTGGGAAAAGGAAAGTTGAAGTATGGAACATAAATATCATTATCAGGCGGAAAAGCTGCCAAAAGTTATATGCAACGAACATCCCGAATGGGCCGAATTTTATGATCTCGCCTGGAAAGCCGCATTTAGCAATCTGGAATATCCCTCGAAACCCGGATGGAAACCGCAGATGACATGTATACCGGGAGCGGGGGTTATCTGGCAATGGGATTCCTGCTTTATGAGTATGTTTGCCCGATATTCAAATGGTCAGATTCCTGGCATGAACAACCTCGATAATCTTTACCGATTGCAGCGGGATGATGGATATATGTCCATGTCCTATCGAGTAGAGACGGAAAAACTGGAATGTGGGGAACGCATTAATCCCCCTTTGATGGCTTGGACGGAGTGGGAGTATTATCGAGTTAGCGGCAATGCCACACGCCTGGCAAAGGTGCTCTATGGCTTGATTCAATTTTTTCAATGGGTCAAAGACCATCGAACGCGAAGCAGCGGCCTTTATTGGTTTGAAGATACCGGTGCCAGCGGGATGGATAACGCGCCGCGAAGCGGGTATTACAGCGAAAAACTAAATGGAAGCGATGTCTGTTTTATCGATTTGGCCTGCCAGCAGGCTCTTAGCGCTCTTTATATCGAGAAAATTGCTGGTCATCTGAACCGACAGAATATCGCCGCCCAATTTCGAAAGGAATACGCTCAACTCAAAGAATTGATCAATCAAATGCATTGGTGTGAACAGTTCGGATTTTATTTTGATCTGTTCACCAGAGATCGGAAGGACCTTCGGCATAATTTTCTCAACCACAAAACTCTGGCCGGATTTTGGCCGATGATCGCTGATATTTCCAGTGAGCACCAAGTGGATTGTTTAGTCCAGCACCTTCTAAATCCCAATGAATTCTGGACACCGCATCCATTACCCTCCTTATCAAAAGACGACCCGAATTACGATCCTCAGGGTGGCTATTGGTTGGGAGGAGTTTGGTCACCGACCAATTACATGGTCTGTAAGGGGTTGGAAAAATATCATCGGCACGCCTTGGCAAGGGAAATCGCCGTTCGACACATAGACGCCATGATCGCAGTCATGCGGAACAAAAGCTATTCCACTTTCTGGGAATGTTACAGTCCCGAGTACCCTCAACCGTCCACGAACGGCGTGGGGCAACGGGTTCGCCCGAATTTTGTCGGCTGGACAGGCTTAAGTCCCATTGCCCTGCTGATTGAAACCGTCTTGGGTTTTGATTGTGATGCATCCCGGAATCGAATCACTTGGACTCTTCAAACGCAAGGGTTGCATGGAATCGAGAATTTACATTTTAACGGTAAAACCGTTTCTTGCACATGTTTGGAGAACGAAGACGGTCAGGCGAAAATTAGGGTCGAAACCACCGGTGAGTTCAATCTGAGGGTTCGTTGGATGGACAACCATACCGAACAGGATTACCACCTAAAGCCGGGAAAGCACGAACTGAAAACCATCGGTGATTTTACATGAGAAAAAAGAAAAAAGATTAATAATCATGGTAACCATTATCGTAACGTTTCCTGCGATGCGGAGACAAACTCAGCACTGCCAGGATGATACCAATTTGACGTCATACATAGAGTAACACCAGTACGAGTCTTGTTTCCTCAGTCCGCCGGGGATCGAAAAAGTCATCTGGAGCTATTTGACCATCTGGGCTTTCAACCAGCAGTAGATTGAATCACCTATTTGGGAATAGCCCGCCGTGACAGGGTGGACACCGTTGGTTTGGCGGGTAATCGTCTGGGCGGTGCGGGCGTTGGCGGGGACCGTCGCCTGAGGATAATTGTGTTGGCAGTCGAGATTGAAATAGGCCGGGATCAGCCAGAGGTTTTCCTTCTCGCGATGGGCGTAATGCGCCAACATGCGACGGACGACCTCATGCTGGTTGCGTTTGTATTGTCCGCGGGTTTGACCGCAGCCGTAATTGGCGCCGAAGGCATCTTGGGTGGCGGCGGGAGGGACGAGGAGCAGGGCGCCGATCTTCGTGTTCTTGTTGTAGTCGTGGATCATGGCAATCAATTCATCGTAATATTTGAGCATTCGGTCGATAGAGGCTGTCAGGGTTTCATCGGTTGCAGCAAAGTTATCGTTGCATCCGAGGAAAATGGTCACCACGTCCGGGGCTTGGCCGTGATTGGTTTCTTTGCAGTACCGGGGAAAATCGAGTTTGGGTTTGCCATCGGGGCCTGCGTATAGGAAGGGACTGCCGTGCAGCTGAAAGTCGCCAGTACGGGCGGTGGGGGTGTAATGGGTCATGAAACGCTCCGCCGTCCAGCCGCCGTAGCCTTCGTGACGGTTGGTTTCGAGACGATCTACAAGATGAAGGGTGCCGATCAGGGTCAAATGAGGATTATCGGGCTTGCTGCACAGGTCCAGCAGGTGGCCCGTGTAAACCGAGGCATGGGTCAGACTGTCGCCGATGCAAAGCTGGGTGATGGACCTGCCAGTGCCCGCATTAGCAGGGACAACACTGAGAATCGAGTGGGCTCGAGCAATAACTGTGTTGGTTTCGTCGCGGACCTCGATCTGGAAGGGGTATTCCCCAACGTCGGTAGGCTGCGGGGTAAATGTCCAGCGTTCGTCCTGCTGCATGCCTTTTTCACACGTGACGTCAAAGGCGTAGTTCTGCGGATTGATCGCCAAAATGACATTGTCGAAGTATACGTTCATCTCGATGCTCGGGACGGCGTAGATGACCTTCGGCAACTGCAGACGGACCTTGCCGGAAAACTCTGCCTGTGCCTTGCCAGTCGCCTTTTCCGCACCAACGCTCATATTTGTTGTAAACACAACCACTGCCGTCATCAAAAAACATACAAATGTATTCATTTATCACTACTCCTGTTTAGATGTATGACGTCATATTGGTCTACGTTCCTGAATACAATTGCTCCATATCAATCATACGCTTTTCTCGCCGCGATTGTTCCGCCGCAAAAACAATCAGGTGTGATTCAAGCGTAACCTCCGGATTGGTCCTGATGTAATCAGGGTTCCCGAACCGGATGGCATCGATAAACGCTTGCATGAGGCGTTGATCCCCGCCCCCATGACCTCCCGTAATGTCTGTCGCTAATTGATTCACGTCATATTCCGACCATTGTTGCGTATTGAAATCCAAGACCTTGATCACCTTTTCATCGCCTTCCAGGTAACCGCGCGACCCCATAATACGGGTATGCCTACCATGGGGCGCAAACGCTGTCATAGTGAAATTTGCGCTCGTCCGGCCCTCAAATTCCATGATAACGACCTGATGATCCACCACGTCGTTATCACATTCATATACACATCGGCCATACGGTCCTTCCCGAAGAGCCTTTTTCAGAGCGACTTCCGTATATTCATTGATAACAACCGCCAACGGCCAGCCGTGGATTCCGCTTTGCAGCTGATCAAAGTAGAATCGTTTGGCCGAATACGGACACTTATCGTCCGCCAGCGAACATTCCAAACACCGCGATGTTGCCTGTGGCGGTTGATTCTCTTTGCGAAAGTGTTTCAAGTCGCCGAATGAAGCCACGCGTAAGCATCGTTTTCCCATCCACCAGCAAATAATATCGATATCGTGGCAGGATTTTGCCAACAGCATGAAGGACGAACGGCTTTCGTTTCCAAAGCTTCCACGAACGTAGGAATGTGCCTGATGCCACCAGGCCACGCCTTCCAGATGCTCAATGGTGCACACATCACCTAATGTGCCCGAATCGATGAGTTGCTTGATCTTTTCATAATACGGGGCATATCGCAGTTCATGACAGACGGCCAGCAGGATGCCATTACGGCGAGCGGCCTCGACGATCTCAATACACTCTCCCGGTGTCGGAGCCATCGGCTTTTCCAGCAGAATATGATACCCTGTGCTCGCCGCCTGAACCGCGGGAGCGGTGTGAAGCCGATCCATTGTGGTAAGAATGATCGCGTCGGCCAATCGAGGTCGATCCAATAACTGCTCCCAGGACAAAAAAACGTGTTCTGGTTGAATGGCATGCTGACGCACCGCTTCGTTTCGATAAAACTCCCGAGGTTCCGCTACCGCCACAACGGTTGCCTGATCGGGAATCTTCTGTATATAATTTCCAAATACCGTTAGACCGCGACTTCCAGCTCCAATTATAGCCAACCTAACTTTTTCAACAGGCACGTCTCATTTCTCCAGCATTTGTAAAGTGAGAAATATGAAATACACTCATGCGTTTTATCTGCTTCTGCGTTAAACAAATGCGGCGGCCCTCAATAAAGCGGGCCGCCGCGGTATCTCGCTTCGTATTTAATCTTTTGGCTTAAGCACGTCTTCGTCGGAGTAACCCAACCAATCCGAGGCTCAGCAATCCAAGGGTCGCCGGTTCGGGAACAATGGCGCTGGCGCTGAAATCGTCCAAACTGATATTATACGTCGTCGGAGTAGTATTATCAAAGGAGAACGCGGCATTCACAGTACTTATCCCTGTCGGCATGGTAAAGCTGCCACTATACTGTTGCCAACCG
>JBAZZQ010000098.1:0-7652 GCA_041658725.1 Phycisphaerae bacterium
TCATCGAACGCTCCTATTTTGCCGGTTTTTAGCTGTTCCATCAGCTTTTCCTGCAATTTAGCGCGCCGATAAAAAAACGCAACCCCTTATTTCAGAAAATCTTAAATTGTTTTTCAGGGACGACTAATTACGTCTCTTACGTCAAGGGAAGCGTCAGCCCGGCGATCGTAACCGCTTATAAAAACCGTTACGGATTGCGTACATTTATCAATTATCTGCTTGCCACCAAGACCGATGTGGTGACACAAACATCGGCCCTGGCCAATACGCGCGCTCAGCCTGTCCGTGCCCTCAAAGACGCCGTTAACGAATTATGCGCCTACCTGCTTCTTCTGGACTCCAGCGGCCATCTGAGCTTGGAGGCTTACAGTGATTATGCGCGGCCTATACAGGATTTGACCTCAAGTTTTAACTTAATCACACAGGCCACTTACCTTCAGCAGGCGGGCGGATACGGAACGGAAACCAACATTGCCGCTGGTATCAATCAGGGAATAACCAGGTTGACTTCGTCGAGTGCCCGCAAAAACGCCAAAAAGGTCATTTTCATTATAACCGATGGAAATCCTACTATCCCCGATCCGACGTCGGGTGCGACCAATGCCATCAATTCCGCCACCACCGCCGCACAGTCGAAAGGCATCCAGATTTATACCATTACCCTGGGTTCGGACGTGGACCAGTCGCTTATGGGGCAAATCGCGGATATCGGCAAAGGGATTCATTATCATGTTCCCACTCTTAACATCCAGCAATACTCGGACGACCTGAAAAATGTTTTTCGCACTCTGGGCGGAAAAAGACCTGTTCAGCTTATTCAGTAGAAGGAGTTTAACCTGAGCGATTCTAGTCGAATGACATGGCTACGTTTTGACGTAGCCATGTTTTTTTTGATCGTTTGTAACCATTCAGGCCCAACTGAAAATTGTCATTGCGAGACCGCGTAGCGGGCGCGGCAATCTCGTGCCTTCGCCCCAAAAAACGAGATTGCTTCGTCGCTCCCTTCTGTCGCTCCTCGCAATGACCCTAAATAAAGGTTTTGGGATAGCTTCCAGTCATTTGGGAATTCGTCATTGATTAGACATTATTCCGCAACTTATTTGCCCCCTGAAATCAACCGATAGTGGAGTAGGATACTGTAAATCGAGGACTGTGACAGTCCGATAATTAATCGGATGTGGAGTGATAAATGGCTCGAGGCATTAGAGCGATAATTTTAAATATGGACGAAGATTACGCCGTGGAACTACGTTCAAAATTTTTGGGTATCGACGGTTTAAAGATCGTGGCGGAACTTGACGAGCCGGGTCTTTTTGATACGGCGATCAAGCAGTGTCCGGCGGACCTGCTGATCATTAACCTCGATCAGGATGCCGAGGGTCTGATTCAATTCGGGGCCCAGATCGCAGAGAAATATCCGGAGCTAACTTTATTCGCCGTCAGCGCTACCGATAATCCTCACTTGATCCTCCAAGCCATGCGAAGCGGATTTCGCGAGTTTTTGGTCCATCCGATTGAGGATACTCACCTCGCCGAAGCCCTCAATCGGATCACCCGACTCAACGTCGGTTCGCAGGAGGCGGGGAAACTTATTTGCGTTCTTGGCGCGGTGGGAGGGTGCGGAGCGACGACCCTTGCCACGAACCTGGCATGCGAACTGTCCCAGGTGGCCAAGCGTTCTGCCGTGATTGTGGATTTGGATTTATATTTTGGTCACGTTGCCACGCTACTGGACTTGAATCCGCAGTTCAGCCTTGCGGACTTGTGCCAGACTCTGGATTCGATGGACCATGACCTTGTGGAAAAGGCATTGATTAAGCATGAAACGGGTTTGAGGGTTCTGGCTCGGCCGGGACACTTTTCCCAGGCCCAGCAAATTTCGCTCGCCAATGTGTCCACGATTTTAAATTCCCTGTGCGGGATGTTCGATTACGTGATCTGTGATGGCCCGATGCGTTCTGATATCGTGAAACCGGGAATTCTCGATTTGGCCGACCAGGCGGTGTTGGTTTTGAATCTGACCGTTCCGGCGGTGCGGAACGTGGACCGGATATTGCAGGAACTTGTCCGGGAAGGATACAACCTGGAACGGACTCGGCTGATCGTCTCTCGATGTTCAACCGATCATCAGATGCTTTCGATCGATGACGTCGAACAGACCTTGAGTCGAAATATTTCCGCGACCTTGCCGGAAGAAGAAAAGGTCATCAATATGGCGATCAACGCCGGGCAACCTCTTTTACGATGTGCTCCGAAATCGAAAATAAGGGAACTCATAAAAGATATGGCAATGAAAATCCATGATCCGTCGGCATGTGAATTGGTGGAAAAAAATACCTCCGGAGGCCTTTTTGCCCGGATGTTAGGAAGGTAATGACAAGGAGATTAACGTATGCTTTTTAGTCGATCAAAACAAAATACCATCGAAGACCTGAAGTTGCCTCCGGGAACCAAATCGGCCGCTGCTGTTGGAACTAAAAATGGGTCGGATCCGGAGGATTCGAAAAAGAAAGTCGTCTCGGACCGCGCGCAGCATCTTCAAGAGCTTAAGGGGCGAATTCACCGCAAGCTGGTGGACCGTCTGGATTTTGCCCGGATGGAAACGGAAAACAAAGATGTGGTTCGCGAACAGGTCAAACAGATCGTGGGCGACCTGGCAGACGAGGAACAGACGATTCTCAACTTCAACGACCGCCAGCGGTTGATCGGCGAGGTGATCGATGAAGTGTTCGGGCTGGGACCGCTGGAGGTTCTTCTGAAAGACCCGACGATCACCGATATTCTCGTCAATGGACCAAAGAAGGTTTACGTGGAGCAAAAGGGATGCCTGAGTCTGACGGATGTCCAGTTCAAGGACAACGCTCACCTTCTTCACATCATCGACAAGATCGTTTCGGCGGTGGGAAGGCGGTGCGATGAAGTCTCGCCCATGGTGGACGCCAGGTTGCCTGACGGTTCGCGTGTCAACGCGGTTATTGGCCCTCTGGCCATCGATGGTCCGGCCATGTCCATTCGTCGATTCGGAGTCGATCCTATTCGCATCGACGACCTGGTGCAATTTAAATCCGTCGCCCCGGAAATGGTGGAGTTTCTCGATGCCTGCGTCAAGGCCCGTTTAAATATTCTGATTGTCGGAGGGACCGGTTCGGGTAAAACCACTTTGCTGAACAATCTTTCAAGTTTTATTCCCATGACCGACCGTATCGTGACCATTGAGGACGCGGCGGAACTGATCTTGCAGCAACCCCATATCGTGCGGTTGGAATCGCGTCCGTCCAACATCGAAGGAAAGGGGCAAGTAACGATTCGGGACTTGTTGATCAACGCCTTGCGTATGCGTCCGGACCGGATCATCGTCGGTGAGTGCCGTGGAGCTGAAACGCTGGACATGCTCCAGGCCATGAATACCGGTCACGACGGGTCGATGACGACGGTTCACGCCAATAGTCCGCGGGACGCCATCTCGCGTGTGGAGACGATGGTTTCGATGGCCGGATTTGAGTTGCCGCTCAAGGCCATTCGACAGCAGTTTTCCGCAGCCATCAATCTGATTGTCCAGGGGGCACGACTGACCGGTGGACCGCGTAAGATTATGCAGGTCAGCGAAGTGACGGGGATGGAAGGTGAAACCGTGACCATACAGGATATTTTTCATTACAAACAGGAAGGGATCGGACCGGACGGGAAAGCTTATGGGGCTTTTCACGCCACCGGCCTCAGACCGACGTTTCTGGAGCGATTTAAAGCGTATGGAATCGCCCTGAATATGAATCTTTTTGAATCACGAATTTTGTCCAAGGATTACTAAACATAGGAGTGCCGTTATGTCCAGTTTAGACCTGATCAACAGTTATATAACGAGTATCATGATCGTTCTGATGCCTCTGGCGGGGATGATGCTGATTTCCTACTCCGCTTATACCCTCTGGAAAGACCTTCGCGGGTCGGAGCGAAAAAAGATTCAGCAGCGGCTTCGGGAAGATGACACCAAACATATAAAAAAGATCGAGCAATCCATCGCCAAAGCCAACAAGTCGCAGAAAACGTTTGTTGAGATCATGCTCCACCGGATCAGTTTGACACGGAAAATGGATCAATGGATCGTACAGGCCGACCTGGATATGACAGGAACAAAGTTTCTCACCAAAGTGAGTCTGGCGACGGCGGTGGTTTTTATCATCGGATTGCTTTTTAAATTCGCGATATGGAAGACCCTCATATTGGCGTTCCTTGTTTTTTATCTGCCGATTTTTGCGATCAGCTTCCTGGCCAAGCGTCGGATGAAAAAGCTTATCTATCAGTTACCGGACGTCTTTGAGCTTATTTCCCAGGCCCTTCGGGCGGGTCACTCGCTGGCGAGCGGAATCCAACTGATTGGAACGCAGCTTCCGGAACCCGCGGGAATAGAGTTTTCCAGGGTTTTCCATGAACAAAATTTAGGAATTAAAATGGAAGAGGCATTAAGTAACTTCGCCAATCGGACCAATCAACTGGATATTCGGTTTTTTGTCACTGCCGTTCTGATTCAACGTCAGACAGGCGGCGACCTTGCCGAGATTCTCGATAAAATCGGCGCGGTCATCCAGGACCGAATCAAAATCATGGGTCAGGTGCAGGCGTTGACCGCTGAAGGACGAATGTCGGGATGGACGCTTTCGGCGTTACCGGTGCTGGTGTTTTTCATGGCCTGGGTAATGAACCCCGAATATGCGGGAGTCTTGCTCTATGACCCCACCGGTCAGGCCATGCTCGTGGCAGCGATTGTGTTACAGATTATCGGAATGTTAATGATCAAAAAAATTGTCAATATCAAAATTTAGGAGTACCTAACGATGGCCGGACTTATTGGCATCGCCATTTTAGTGATCGTCTCGGTAGCGCTGATCAGCTATTCGTTTATCAACTCCAAGGTCCAGCACCGTGAATTGGTGACCCGTCGCTTAAGGGATATGAATGAAACGGGAACCAGGAAACAAAAAAGTTCGTCGGAGGATTCGACGCGAAAGTGGTTCCGGGAAAAAGCCGCTCCCCTTCTCGCCAAACCGGTGGGCACGAAATCAGCGACGGACCAATCGACCTTGAAAATCAAATTGGCCAACGCTGGTTTTCGGAAGGAAAACGCGGGAACTATTTTTCTCGCCAGTAAGACGATTTGCGGTGGCGGGCTGCTGGTCCTTGCGCTGGTGCTTTGTTTAAGCGCGGGTCTGTCCGCGCAAAAAGTATTCGGGTTTACCGTGTTTGCCGGTGGTCTGGGATTCCTTTTACCGGACCTGTGGCTTCGTCTGGCCGCGAGCAGCCGAGGGGAAAAGATCTGTCATGGACTGCCCGACTGTCTGGATTTGATGGTCGTATCAGTGGAAGCTGGTTTGGGACTGGATGCCGCCCTCATGCGAGTCAGTCAGGAAATGGGAAAAGTGCACGCGGAACTGGCGGAGGAATTCATACTGGTGAACATGGAGACACAGATGGGACTCACTCGGGCCGAGGCACTGACCAACCTGGCCATTCGGACGGGTATTCAAGAGCTTAAGTCTTTGTCGGCCATATTGATCCAGGCTGAAAAGTTCGGGACAAGCATCGCCACTGCCCTTCGTAATCATGCGGAATCGCTTCGCACGAAACGTCGTCAGCAGGCGGAGGAGCGAGCGGCCAAGACGGCGGTGAAGCTTATTATACCTTTGATTCTATTTATTTTCCCCGCGATATTTGTCGTTCTTGCCGGTCCTGCAGTTCTTAAACTTATGCAGGTGTTCAGCAGCGGGATACTGATCAGCGGATAAAAACATACGAAAATAAAAAATAAAATGAGAAACTTTTTTCTTTCCGATGTATATTGTTCTTTAAATAGTTCTTCTTTTTAGTGGAGGATTTGTCAATGAAAGCCGTTCTGCATTTTTCACTGATCTCAATCGTGGTAACTCTGATGTTCGGGTTTGCCGGTTGCGCCGATAAGCGGGAGCAATCGGACCCCTCGCCAACGACCCAGCCTCAATGCGCTTCTGCCGCCGAAGACGCCGAGGACGAAGTGTGTGAGGAAAATCGGCCTCCGCTGACTAAACAATTTGACCGGCAGGTGCATAACGCGGAGCTGGCTGATATGTCGGTAAGCGATATTCACTTCCTTCCCAATCGGTCGATGTTGAATACCAACGGGACGCAACGGCTGAGCCATATTGCCTGGCTGGTCAAAAACTATGGTGGAACGATTATGCTGGACCTGGAAGAACCGGCAAGCTCTCTGGGCAAAGCGAGGAAAGAAACCGTCATTAAATATCTTTGCAAGTGTGGTCTGAAAAAAGGCGAAATTCAGGTTCGTGAGGGTCTGCCTCAAAATAAGGGAATGGACGCCAAAGAAGCCATCAACGTTTACAACGACACCCGATATAAACCCAAAGAACAGCAGCAACAAACGCTGATGCCGATGAAATGAAACACGACAGCAAACAAGCTTCATTCTTAAGCTGTTCGCTGTAAGCTGTCTGCTGTAAGCTTTTTAAAGAGGTGAATAATGCTCCGCTTGATTGTCTGGACCGCCGCGATCTGGTTCGTACTGGTTTTCTTCACCGGATGCTCGCAACAAAATGACGGAAATTTAAAAGCGAGCCACAAGGTTTCCGATCAACGCGTGATTAAGGGCGATGACGCGAAAGTCGTCGATGCCGCTGATGCCAAAACGCCCCCAATCAATGTTACTACCTACTATACCGTGGGATTACTCCTGGAAAACCAGGGAAATTTTGCCGGGGCCATCGAAAAATTTACGCAGACACTCAAATTGGACCCTCACCATATCAACGCTTCCAATCATCTGGGCCTGTGTTATCTGAAGCTCCGGAACTTTGAACCAGCCCAGATCGCTTTCGGGCAGGCGATCCGGCAAAGCCCCAATCAGGCCTATTTGCACAACAATCTCGGCTTCGCCTATCTTATGGATAACAAATTCCCAAACGCCCAGGCGGAATTGAAACATGCGCTATCCCTTGACCCTAATTTTACCAGGGCGCATCAAAACCTGGCGGTGACGCTGGCCAAACAAGGAAAAACCGACGACGCGTTAAAGCATTTTCTGAAATCCGGCTCGGAGTCCGAGGCGAACTATAATCTGGCCTTAATCTTACATAGCCAGAGCAAATTCGACCAGGCGGAAAAATACTATAAACTAGCCTTGAAATCAAATTCGGAATTTCAGCCCGCTCGCAAAGGATTAGACCAGCTAAAAAGTGAACGCTCCTCGAAAATAATTAAGATGAGCGAATCGAATTCGCTCAGACCGCGATTGGAAAAGTAAAGGAACATCGTATACCCCTGTCAGTGTTAAGTACGTTACGAGTCCTGACAGAAAAATCTCTTCAGACTCTTCATCAGGTATTGTGGGTTCCCTTCGGCAAAGGATCTCGGCGTGTTCCTTGCTTCTCCTGTTGGAGGGGAAGAAAAGTCAAGGAAGGGGTTTGGGGAAACCTGCGAAGCCGGTTTCTCCACTGGAAAGGGGTGCGGGGGAAAGAAGGCCACCACGAACATGAGCGAACATGGCTCTTATACAGAACATGATTAATTAGAGCATTTCAAGAATTATTGTACATTTGTCCGATGAAAGGGGAATGAAACAATATTCGATGGATTTACGGGAACGGATCGTGGCGGCATGTGATCGT
>JBAZZQ010000099.1:0-6994 GCA_041658725.1 Phycisphaerae bacterium
GGCAATCGCCGAAATCGTTTGTTCCCCGCGATCACATGCCGCCACGATCCGTTCCCGTAAATCCATTGAATATTGTTTCATTCCCCTTTCATCGGACAAATGTACAATAATTCTTGAATTGCTCTAGACTTTAGGCTCTGGACTTTAGTCCGAAACCCAAAGCCTACAGCCCAAAGCCCAGAGCCTACTTCCCCTCCAAATTGTACAATTTGGCAAAAACCCAATTTTCAGCCTAAAAACCATGTTTCAAGCAAGCAATGAACCTTTTAAAAACCGACAGAACGTACAAAATGTACAATCCACCGTTCGTATGCCGCAAAAGACATCTCGAAAAAATTAAAATTCGGTAAAGAAACGGTCTAGTTTTGGTCTACTTTTCAATAAAACAGGCTCTAGGCTTTGGCTTTAGTCCGAAATTCCAAAGCCTATAGCCCAAAAGCCCAAAGCCCAAAGCCTACCTCTTCCACGGCGGTGTACTCGGCAAAAACTTCTTAAACTCGCTAAACAGCTTATCCTCATAAGCCCCGGCGAATTCTCCTTTTATGAACTTGGGAAATCCTTCTTTAAAGAATCGTTCCCAGGATTCTTCTTCATGGCCGGGATTGATGGGGAAAAAGAGAGCGTTATTGGGTTTCGCAGCCTTATAATCACCAAAAGCGTCTCCGATCATCAGAACGTGATTGGGTTCGTATCGTCCCTGCGTGGCAAAAGCGATATGTTCTTTTTTGCTTCCCATTTCCTGGCCTGCGATGATAGCCACATATTGATCGATGTTATGTTCCGCCCATTCGCGGCGAAGGGCTTCGCCCGGCGTCTGCGAGACGACGACGGCATCGGCGCACTGCTGCATTTCCTGCAGCGATTCCCGAACAAACGGGAAGGGGGGTACACCTTTAACCATATCGGCGATGGTCTTATTGACGGCTTCGGACCATTCCAGGCATTGCGTAAGGATAGGGTCTTTGGTCCGAGCCACTTCCTGCTTCAGAGCCGGATTACCCAGCGGCAAGCCGGATTCGATAAATTTCCGCACCGGCGGCGCATCGGGAATTTGTACTTCCCGCTGCTGAACCTCATGCCGCGCCTTGAGCAAATCGAACACCATCGTCAGGGCGGGAAATCGGTTGATCCCTCGCCATTCACTGTAAAGGTTGACAAACTCCGCCGCCTCACGCGCATATTTGGAAACAGCCTGCAGGTCCCAGTATTTAATGATGTTGGGAATGAAACATTCTTTATGCTTGATTTCCATCGTATCAAACGCACACCCATCGGAATCAATCCCAACAAAAAACTTATGTTTGGGCGTAAACTCTTTCAATTCTCTAGCCGGATCGGACATTTGTAAAAAGCTCCTTTTTCTTTCTTCAATTTAAAATCCAAAATTGTTACACTCCGCTGAACGCCGAAAATCCGCCGTCAACCGGCACGATCACCCCGGTCATGAATTTCGCTCCCGGACCGACCAGCCAGATGAGCGTCGAGATCAAATCGCCCGGTTCGCCGAATCGTCCCATCGGGGTATGATTGATGATGGTCTTGCCGCGATCGGTCAGATTTCCGGTTTTTTCCTCGGTCAGCAGGAAGCGGTTCTGATCGGTCAGAAAGAAACCCGGAGCCAGGGCATTAACGCGGATATTGGGGGAATAATTCTGCGCCAGATGCACAGCCAGCCATTGCGTAAAATTCGAAATCCCCGCCTTGGCGGCTGAATAACCGGGAATTTTCGTCAACGGTTTAAACGCGTTCATCGAGGAAATATTAATAATGCAGCCGCTTTTTTGCTTCACCATTTGCTTGCTGAAAATCTGACTCGGCAGCAGGGTTCCAATAATATTAAGATCAAAAACAAATTTAATAGCATCGGCGGGCAGATCGAAAAACGAAAGGTCCGGCGACGTCGTGGCGTCTTTACGATTTCCACCGGCGCCATTAATCAATATATCCACGTGCTTCCATTCGCCGACGATTTTCTCGCAAGCCTTTTCCACACTCGCCCGGTCCAGGACATTGCACTCAACCGCCATCGCCTCGCCGCCTTCGGCTTTGATACTGTCAGCCACTTTCTGTGCGGCATCGATCCGTAAATCCAGAATAGCGACTTTCGCACCCAGACCCGCCAGGGCCTTGGCCATCTCGCTGCACAAAATTCCACCCGCACCGGTAACCGCCGCCACCTGGCCTTTGATCCCAAATAAATTCTCCAACCCATATTGTCCCATTACTCAAATCCTTTCCATGAAATAATCTCAAAGCCGAATACCGTATTCTAGTTCCGGCAAATGCTTAAAAGCCAATGTATCCGCTTGTACGAATGCCCATTTATTTTGTAAATGGTTCCACGTGCCGACCGAGGTGATGCTTGAGGCATTGATGGTAGGCTTCTTCGTGCTCGACAAGAGCCCGCAAAAGTTGATCGCGAAATCGGGGTTTGCTCGTTTGATCCAACGCCGTCAAAACCGATCCGAAAGTAACGTGCAACACCTCACGGGCATCAAAATCGTCGAGCAGTTTCGAAAGATGATAATCCGACAAATCCTTCGCCGCGGGAACTTTTTCCAGGTCCGCGGAAACATGGTATGAGGCTCGGTCTTCAAGATATCGGCCGCGAGCAAAATCGAGAATCTTGCGGAACAGGTCCGGCTCCAGCTTGGCGATAACCCGAAGGGCTTCCAGATAACTGGTTCCCGCCGTTTTAACGTGAATCAATTCCCCGGTAAGCTCGGCGCTGATTGGATAAATACTGAATTTATCGCTGCCGCTGTGGATAGAAATCTTGTACGGACCCAGGTGTTTCGCGATTTCGGCATGATAGACGAAATCCTTGCGGAATTCGTCTAAATCACCGATATAGTCCACGCCTTTTTCGAATCGCCCGATAAATCGCGGAGCCAGCGACACCCACTTCACGCCAAGCCGTTTAAGTTCGCCGGCCACATAAAAATGTTCCTGCGGACTGGTGGGCGAGGCGGTCTCATCCACGGATACCTCCAACTCGAAGTTTCCCTCACCGCATGTGGAGAGAAGATGTTTATACATCTTATTGGTATGCGCGATCGCTCGGCCATACTTGACGGCGGCCCGCAAAAGCTGTTCCCGGCTAAACGCGAGTTTACTGCTCGGCAGGGAAATATTATTTTCGTATCGGTTGATTTTTTCCTGGGCGGTAGTCTCCAGGACAGCCCACGGCAACCTTGAAAATTTGTCATTAATGGTTTCCATATCATCGGTGTCGGCATTGTCATCGACGTGCTCGCCGGGATCGATTGTAAAGAGCAAAAATCCCGCCTTGGCGCAAACGTCGATATCGGCTTCATTCTTCAGATGATCGGCGTCGGACCCGAAAGGTTTGTCGAAACCGGCCTGAAAGACCGACCAGCAGGCGTCATCCATGACCTGCTGGGCCGTGCGTCTTGTTCGCGTCATTTCCCGAATCGACTGCTGGGCAAGGATAGGCATGATGGGAGAATCCCCGAGGGCCAGAATGTGTCCCGGCGTCGCCAACCCCAACCGATCACCAAAGCCAAAGCTTTTCTTCAATCCAACCAACTGCGGACATGTAAATTTGAAGTTCTTACGCAACGCCTGGGCGTTTACCGTATCGGTGAGGCACTTCTTGGCCGTAAAAATCTGACCGTCCAGATTCACGCGGATCAATTGACCTTGAAAGTCATTAACCCAACCAGGAGAATTATTTTCCCACGCCAGCCAAACCGACCGCTCCATGTCCATACGGCATAAAAAACAAAGCACTTCATCTTTGATCACAAATGATTGGCGATATGCGATACCACCAAATTGAGCCTGCACCTGTTCCGCCCAACGCCCGGCGAGAATCGCTTCAGGCCGTTGTAGATGTTCGTGTGTGTCCATTTTAATTTTCCTCATAAATGTTTTTGAAAGCATAAATCTAACTTTATACACAAAATCCGTCAAGGTTATTAATGACGATGTTGCATCACGGCAAAATGTTTTGTAGCATTCGTATCCATGAGTAGATGTATTAAGAGCTTGTTGTGTCTGATGATCGGGTTGATCTGTGTACTCGTACCTTCGTGCTTATCGCCGAGTCAAAAAACTGCTTCGACCACTGTCCCCTCGTTCCAGGCGGCCCTTCCGCAGGAGCGTATTTTTCCCGATACCGTAATCAACGTGGAAAATTCCCTGATTGTCGATCCCGCTGATCAGCAGATTCATCTTTACGGGGCGGGCGGGGAAACGATTTGTTTCCAACTGATCATGCCGCCTGCTTCGATAGGCCAACTGACCCTGCAGATCGATCCCTTGAAATTAGCGCGATCCGATTTGCCCGCTCAACAGATAAAAACGCAAACCATCGAACCAAATCAATGGCGGGTCTTTCATTTAATTTCCGTTCCGATCAAAAATTATGATGCCGTTTACGCCCGATTGGAAAAACCCGAAAACCTCAAACCCCGACGATTTCCCGATCCGGTCATCGAGATTGTTCCTGATAAAAACCAACAATTCCAGGTCCCTAATCCTTCCAATGAAAATACGATTTTACTTTTACAGGTCGCTGTTCCCCTAAAAACGCCCGCCGCGGTTTTCACCGGCCAAATCCAACTAAAATCGTCCAGACAAAGTTTTTCCCGACCATTGGTCCTTCATACATGGGGTTTTGATCTGCCGATCCCGCCGGTGGACATTTTTGGCGTCCTGAATGTCGCCAAAATCTGGACTGAACATGATATCGGCGATTTAAGGAATAACGATCTTTTGATTCTGTCGTCCGACGAAACCAGGATCGAAGCTCTCGCCGAAGTTCTTGGCCAATATGCCCGCCTTTTGGATGAAGGCGGCGTGGAACCCTGGCTGAGTAAGGTCTATCCAAAAATTTCCATGTCGGGTGTCCAGAATATGAATGTCGAATGGAAAAGTTATCGCGCGCTGGCTAATGCCGTCTTGCGGAATTCATCCCGACCGCGAAAATTTTGGTCCCTGCCAATCGATCTTTCATACCCTTCCAGCCAAAATTTCGGCCCCTACACAACCTCACTTTATCACCAGATTATAATACAATATCTCAGCCAGTTTAATGATCAATTTTTAAAACCCGGACTTGTCGGTAAAGGGGTGGTTAATTTATCCTGGCCGGAGAATTACCAGGAATCGCTCGATAGTTACGGTTCCTTCCTGACCCTGTCTCACGAAATCTATCGAACCGAGCAGCCCGTCATTATTACCAATCCTTTTATCCCCATCGATCTTAGGCCTATGGGTTGGAGCGATTTTAAACCATTTGAGGGAATAAAAAAATTCACCCAGGCCATTTGCCCTGAGGAAAAATGGCTGGACCCATCTATGGCCCCTCGGCTTCGCGGACAGGGAACATTGGTATGGTGGCGCCCGACTCCTTCGGCAGGAACTCTACCCGCGATCAATCTGACTTATCCGGGCTATTTTTCCCAAGCCCTACCCTGGACGGCGTGGAGATATGATTCTCAGGGTGTTGTGCTCGCCCAGGTCAATGATTGGTCATGGCCGGACAAAACGAATCTGACCGGTTCGGAAAATATGCTGGTGTATCCGGGCAAATGGTTTGGACAGGAAAAACCCGTCGGGTCCATGCGGCTTAAAATGATCAAACTCGGCTTACAGGATGTTTCTTATCTGCGGGCACTTGAGCGTGCGGGTAAAAAAAATCTCGCCGACTGGCTCGCCAGGCATCTTGTTCGTTTCGCGCATACCGACGCTTATGATGGTTCCCTCTGGTCCATTCGAAACGATGGGCTTTGCGGTTCCGATCAGGCCTGGGCCCTGGCTCGGATGATCGCGGGTTTGGAACTAAGCAACCAGACCGGAACCACAACCACCCAGCGATCCGAATCGGATAGTTTACGGACCCGCCAAAAAATGTTCATGGCCCAGTTTAAAAGTCTGACGGAAGGTGTAGCCGCCGAAGTCGATGGTGTGCGGGCGAAAACTGTTTTGGACATAAAAACCGGAAATGAAAAAATCGAATGGACCTTTCATACCGTTGTTCGCAATTTCTCGGACTCTATCGACGCCGGGACAATTCGATTTTTAAACATTTCTCTGCCGCTGGTTGCCGTACGCGATAAATTAATCGTTTCCGGATTGAACTGGGCCTGGCCGGTGCGAACCGAACTCAAACTGGAAAGTCCCGCCGTGGCTCTGGGATATTTCGGGGTCAATTCCCAACCGATTTCCCTGAAACTCAAAGAGAGCGACGAAATCATTCTGAATGCCCGATACTGCGCTTTGGCGGCGCAAAAACTGGAAAAAACAATTCAGGTCGATGGTCAGCTGAATGACTGGCCGGAAACCCCAACCTCGGTGGCGGGAAATTTCCTGAGAATCTGGCCGGACGGAATCAACGAAAAACGAATGGGACAGGCGACCGGCGCTCCCGTCTGGCCCACCACTGTTCAAATAGGTTTTACCGATCAGAATTTGTATTTTGCCTTTACCTGCTACCAACCCAAAGACAGCATGGTCGTCAAACGGTCCAATACCGTTGCTTCCAGCGCCGGACTAGCCTGGGGTGAGGATTTGGTGGAGATTATGATCGATCCGAAGAACACCGATTCATTTAATCCCCTCGACGTCTATCATTTGATCGTCAAAGCCAATGGTAATTGTCGGGGGATTCGTGGAACCATCGACGCCCAAGCCGTTGGCGGATCAAGTATGTGGCCTAATAATGCCCGTTCCGCCGTAAAAGTTTTCGATGACCGATGGCAGGTGGAAATTGCCCTTCCCCTGTCCGACTTTAACGGTTACGATAAATTCAATCGCTGGTGGGGAATTGATTTTGCCAGAAATGCCGCGGCGGTATCGGAACTATCGACCTGGTCCGGAACAAAAAACCAATACTGCAAACCCATCTCGCTCGGAAATGTCTATCTGGCGAAATAAAGAAAGTTTTCGTGGCGGGGTGGCATGGGCAAGTCTTCTTGCCCGTGTCTGCCGGCATATGCAGGGAAAAGACACGGGCAATAAGAATTGT
>JBAZZQ010000100.1:0-6747 GCA_041658725.1 Phycisphaerae bacterium
CCGTGGTACAATCATTTCGGACTCCTTTCCTTTGGGCCTGTAACCTCCATTGTTTCAGAAAGTTACATCCTAAAGAGAAGGGGTCTGTTTTTCAAATTTTCAACGTAAAATGGAAACTACACCCGATATTAGTCATTTTGGAATTAGTCATTGATTAGACATTAGGATTTAGGGTTTGGACATTCCACGTTTAATGGCATCACCTCCGAATTTATCCCGGATTTCATCCATGGCCCGATCAAGCTGTTGCCGACGGAGATTCTCTTCCTGGTCGAAAAGCATCAACTGCTGCCCGCCTGGCCCTCGAAGCGACGATACCCCCATGCCAAGCAGTCGGACCGGAAACGGTTTCTCATTACCCCATTTCCGAAATAACTCCACCGCCGCGTTCCAGAAATCCTGTGTCTGATCCGTCGGGGATTCCATCGTCACACTCCGGGTAATCGTGGTAAAATTCCCGCTGCGAATTTTTATAGTCACCGTCCTGGCCAGCAATTTCTGACGTCGCAACCGCCGAGCCACCTGGTCGGTCTGATCGAGCAATACCCCGCGCAAATACTCCAATTCCCGCACGGGAACATCCGCGGCAAACGTGGTTTCCGTACTAATGCTCCTGGTCTCGCTTTCTGTGGTCACAGGCCGATCGTCGATCCCCCGGACAAATCGGTAAAAATCTTCACCCGCACTTCCGAAATACTTCCGGATCGCCTCCAGCGATAATTTCCGAACGTCCCCAAAAGTCCGAAGCCCCAGTTCTTCAAACCGCGGAAGCGTCGCCTTGCCCACACCCCATAACCGCGAAATCGCCAGCGGATCAAGAAATTCCTCCACTCGGTCAACGGGCACAATCACCAACCCATCCGGTTTTTTAAGATCGCTCGCCAGTTTGGCCAATAATTTATTCGGAGCCACCCCGACCGATGCGGTTAAATGGGTCCGCTGATGAATCTGCCGCTTGATCTCCCTGGCGATATGTTCCGCCGGTCCAAATAGCTTTTCGCATCCCGTCACGTCCAGAAAGGCTTCATCAATCGAAAGCGGTTCGATCTCGGGGGTGAACTGTCCCATAATTTCAAAAATCTGCTCGGAAACTTCCGCATACCGCTGCATCCGCCCAGGCATAATCACCGCCTGAGGACACAAGCGCATAGCGGTCGCCATAGGCATTGCGCTGTGGCATCCAAAGCGTCTGGCTTCATAACTGGCCGCCGCCACGACCCCGCGCTCCTTGGCACTGCCTCCGACTAAAACAGGTTTTCCCTGCAATTGCGGATGGTCTTCCTGCTCAATCGAAGCAAAGAAGGCATCCATATCAATATGGAGGATAGATCGTTTCTTTAATGTTTCCACGCCTTAAATTCTATCCGGATTCCTTTTACGATTAAAAACTATTTCTTTGCGATGAGCGGCACAAAAAGTTTGACTCGCACAAAAACTTAACTACCGAACTACTGCTTACAGCTACCCAGTGAGAGTTTTCGATCACTTATTTGTGAAATGCCGTGCTAACCGTCTGATGCAACAAGCGTTACGACAGTAAGCGGACGACTTAAATTGCCCTTCATAAGACTTAATGGGAGTGTTAAAAAATGTTGGAATATTTCGCAATAGATAATTGTTTTAAATAACGACAGAACAAAAAAGTCGGAAAAAGAAAAAAGGGAAGGAGTATAAGATGATAGCGGTAGCTAGGGAAAAGTATACGGGGATAAAAACGTTCGATGGTCAAAGATTATTAAACGGGGCGAAAAAGGTCTTTGAAAGATTATCGCCTGAGGATCAGAAATTTTTGGAAAAAATGTTGAGTATGTCTGTTGAATTTATGGACAACCCGATGTTTCACAACCAAAAATCTGAGGAAGAAATTGAAAAGAGTTTTAGTGAAACCGACCAAGACTTGGCGGCGTCTGAGGCTCGGTTGCTTCCGATTGACCTCTTTGAAGAAGGAGATAAGGCCCTCACCGCCTTTAAACCGTTGTCTTATGAGCAGGAAAATCGGCTGTTCCTCAAGTTGAATTACGCGAGATATCGAATTTACCTGGCCGTCAAGAGCAGGGAAAACAAACCGCTGACGATAACGATGGCTCCGGAACTTCTCTATTGGAGAAGAAAAGAATTCCAGGTTAGAAGCCAGATCACCCAGGCGAACATCCCGCTCGTCCTGGCCATGGCCAAACGGACGAAACTGGCGGGCCTCGATTTTACCGAACTGATCAGCGAAGGAAACATGGCCTTGCTGCGATGCGTGGATAAATTCGATTGTGCCCGCGGATTCAAATTCAGCACCTACGCCTGCCGGGCAATCCTAAAGAGCTTTTCCCGTGTGGCGCTAAAGGCCAATCGGTATCGCGGAAGGTTCCCTGTGGAGTTCGACCCGGACCTTGAAAGGAGCGATTATCTCGACCAGCGGCGGGAGGATACCAAGATTTACTGCATGGACCGGCTGAGGGATATCCTCGATGGACAAAGCGACACCGCCGATCTGAGCGAAACTGAAAAATCGGTGCTCCGAGCAAGGTTTGCCATTCGGGAAAACACCGAAGAGGAAAAACCAATGACTCTGGAGCAGGTAGGAAAGGTAATCGGAGTCACCAAAGAGCGAGTCCGGCAAATCCAGAACAAAGCCTTGCAGAAATTAAAGGTAGCTTTGGAAGATCATGTATTAAACAGTTAAAACGCAGTTATACAAGCCGCGACCGTAAGGGAGCGGGCTTGAAAAGCCTGAGAGAGGGAGGGGAAAGAAGCGGGAAAAAGAACCCTGACCAGATTCGATGAGGGAAAAGAAAATTTTTAGAGGCAGGGTGTTTTCCCGATTTCAGGGCTTTCGCAGAGTTTTCCTCCGAAACCTGCGAAAGCCCGCTTTTTTCGTGCATAAGACGAGACAATTGTGATTTCATTAGATTTTCGGCAGAGTGAGGGTAAAGGTGGTTCCGTGTCCGGGTTCGCTTTGGGCTGTGATTTTTCCGTCGGCTCGTTCGATGATGTGTTTGCTGACAGCCAGACCCAGGCCACTTCCTTTCCGGTCGGAACCTTCGGTGTTTTTGGTGGTAAAGAAGGGAGTAAAAATTTTCGGCAGGATATCCGGATCGATCCCCGACCCGGAATCTGAAACCTGGATTTGAACTTTGTCGTCCTCGATGGCGAGGGCGGATATTTTTAATCGCCCCGGACGGCCTAGCATGGCGTCGCGGGCATTGATAATCAGATTGTAAATCACCTGCTGTAATAGACAGGGTTCTACAGGAACGGTTAAATTGTCGGCTACGTCCACCGTCAGTTCGATATTGTCCTTGGCGGGATTTCGGACCAGGCATTTCAGGGAGGCGGCAACGATTTCCGAGACCACACAAGTCTTGGAGGAACTGTCACCACGTCCGAAATTCAAAAGCTGCTGGCAGACTTCCGCCGCCTCGTGGCCGTTGGTGTAGGCCTTCTCCAAGGCCTTTTTCATCAGGTCCGTATCGCCCTGCTTGAGGGCATACTGGGCATAGCTGACCACGGGGGTCAGGATGTTATTAAATTCATGAGCGATCATCGTGGCCATCGTCCCCAGGGCCGCCAGACGCTGGGCCCGAATCAATTGATCTTCCAACTGGTCCAGATGCTGCTCGAGCATTTGCAGTTTTTCCGCTAGTTCGTTATGATGATCCACTATATTATTCGTTATTTTCCTGGTGCGAGTCATAGCCTGCCCATTACTCAGCTTGAGCGCTTTGAAAATAAAAATGATCCGACTAGATCACTATCGGCAGGGTAGTAAGCCCCGCTTGAACCGGAGTAGAAATGGACATTGAAAATAAATTGGCGGCATTGCTGGAAGCGTGTTCAAAATTAAGCTTGGAAGTTCGTCCGGACCGTCTTGGCGGGTCGGGAGGCGGAATTTGCAAACTTAAAGGAAAATCAATTGTATTTATTGATCTGGATGCAGAGCCGGAGACCCGATACGAAAGGCTCGTTATCGATCTTGCCGGATTTCCACAGATCGACGACCTCTATCTGTTACCGGAAATCCGAACGGATATGGAAAAAGTCAGGAAGCATGTCTAAAAACTAGTTTCAGGTTTCGCGCTCATGCGATTCTCAATAACACCCGTCCGGTATGTAAAAAAAATCGGCTAACTTCAATGCGCGACTGTAGTTCTAGTCATTTATTAAGATACTCGCTTCCTCACGGTCGCGGCTCTTTGAGGGGGGGATTATGGTTGGGGTCTCGATTAAGTCCGTGTATGGGGAACCGGATTTTCGGAATTTCATCGGCCAGCCTTTTGCGCGTCTGATCGGTCCGGACCAAAGCCGCCAGAGATATCCTTTGACTCTCCATGCCGTTCGCACCAGGGCGAGCATCCCCCAGATTTGGTAGAAGACATATTTGCGGCGAAGGGATTTATTTTTCGGCTGCATCGAGATCAGGAGGTTCCAGGGGTTATAAAACGCGGCGTAGGCGCGAAGATAGTTGATTTGCATTCGCCAGGGGTCGGAGTGGATGCTGGCGATGACGTGGTTGCCGTCGAAATTCACATCTTCGATTTTTTTCCCGCCCACGCTTTCGTACAAGAGACCTTTGGCGAAGACGTCGGTTATCCACCTCGAACCAAGAGCCGGATTGGCTAAGGTGCATTGCAAACCCATGGCCCCGGCTTTGTGGAGAAATTTCACCTGCTCGATCAAGCCCGTCATTTTTCCCGGCGAGTGGAGCGGTTGATCGTCGTGGTGCATCATCATCACCATTGGGGTGATGTTGTGTTTGAGCATTTCGGAAAAGAGTTCTTTGGTAATCAGCGAGGTTTGACCTTTGTCCACGAGTGTGCCGGAAAGGTCTTCCACTCCCATCCAAATAGCGGACAGTCCCCCTCGGCCGTACCCGGCGATGGGAAAGAGGTCACGGCATTTATAGGCGTCGATCACGGTCGCTTCGGTGCCGAATCGAATTTGTCGGCCAAGGGGTTTTCCGTTAAGCTTCGTGCTGGCCATCAATTCGAGGACTTCCCTGGTATAACGGTGATTATTGAAGAAGTTGTCATCGGCTCCGAAAACATATCGCGTATTCAAATTTCGCCGGCAATCAATGAATTCCTCAACGACCCGCTGCGGGCTTTTCCGGCGATAACTTCGCTGATTATAGGCGGGGATGGGGCAGTAATGGCAGGTGTACTTGCATCCGCGGGTGAGCAGGAGACTGGTCACCATCTGACCGCCGCCGGTTTTGTGAAGGGGGTAAACTCCGACCAGATTTTTTTTCCGATGCGGCCGTTCCAAAGTTCGGAATCCGGCGGTGGGCATGGGAAGCTCATCCAGATCGCGCAGCAGCCTCTGGATTCCGGTATTGACTAAATTTTTCCCATCGTATCGGTCGTCGGCGGAATAAACAAGACCAGGGATTTCTCGAAGGGCGCCTGCCTTTTTCGCCTGGTTAAACGCGGTCCGCATGTTTCCCTGGCCCGCGCCGAAGTCCGAAAGGACGATAAGCAATTCGAGCAGGATCGGCTCTTCTCCGGTAACGACCACATCCGCGCCGATTTGGCCATCGGGACCAAGTCCAAAATAATCGAACGGTTCATAACAGGCCTTGGGACCGCCGCAGATAATCAAAGGCCGGCGATCGCCCATGCTCCACGCCTCCTGCACCAGTTGGAAGGAAGCAGCGGAATGAACCTGCATGCTGGAGACCAGAAGCATATCAATAGGCTGGCCGTCAATCCGGACCTGACTTGGGCGTATGTTCGGGTTCCAAAGCTGAAACGCGAAACGGGTTTTATGCATCCCTGTTTCATATAGTGCTCCGGCGATGGAACGTGGTCCAGCCGGGACGGTGTACCAGTCAAAATTGACGAAGGGAAACATCCGGGTGCGCCGGTCAAAGGCCGAGACGACGATGGATCGAACGTCCTGGAGTTTTTTATTTGAGCGCAGCGTCTCTTCCATGGCGTGGTAGCGACCCGCCGGTAAAAACCGATCTTCTCCTTTACGCTGCGGCAATTCCATGATTCGCCTTTCTGATCCTTCTCCCTGCCAACATACATTCCACGGGCGTTTTTTGCAAGGATTCTTCCGGTCGTTGTTGAGAAGAACACTCCCTTACGGTCGCGTCTCTTTAAGAAATAGATTGCTTCCTAGTCACCGATGATTTTTATTAAAACTCGTTTTTTCCGTTTACCGTCAAATTCGCCGTAAAATATTTGTTCCCAGGGTCCGAAGTCCAATTCGCCATTCGTCACCGCGACCACGACTTCGCGGCCCATGATAGAGCGTTTCAGGTGGGCGTCGGCGTTGTCTTCGTATCCGTTATGGGCGTACTGCTCGTAAGGTTTTTCCGGGGCCAGGTTCTCCAGCCAGCGTTCAAAGTCGGCGTGCAAGCCGGGTTCATCGTCATTGATGAATACGCTGGCGGTGATGTGCATGGCGTTGCACAGTAAGAGTCCGTCGGTGATGCCACTTTCGGAGAGGCACTGGCGGACTTGCCGGGTAATATTGATAAATTCCCGGCGTTTTTGGGTATGAATCTCCAATTCCTTGCGATAACTTTTCATTTTTAGCTCCCAATTTATAATAGATGAAGAATACATCAATAGTCTGACTTTTGCAAATTTGAGTCGAAGCTCTCTGGACTTTCTTTTTTCATATTTAAGGGTGTAGTTTTCATTTTACGTAGTCCTTATGCAGAATCTTTGAGGCAAAGGTAATGCGACCAAAAGTTTTCCCATCGACCGGATTTGACCGCCGTCCGCAAACGGAGGATGTGATTGCCAC
>JBAZZQ010000101.1:0-6462 GCA_041658725.1 Phycisphaerae bacterium
TGGTACAATCATTTCGGACTCCTTTCCTTTGGGCCTGTAACCTCCATTGTTTCAGAAAGTTACATCCTAAAGAGAAGGGGTCTGTTTTTCAAATTTTCAACGTAAAATGGAAACTACACCCCTTTTTAACAAGGGCGTTTACAAAACAAAGGTCATGGTCTTTTGCCTTTACAATTACACAGATACGTTTGAGGAAGCTTTTTATCGTTGTTCGGAGGTGTACCGATTGGGAGCCAGACCTTTTCCCGAGGCATATCATCCGTTGGATCAATTGGTCAAAAAGGATTACGTATCTGAGCATTGGACGAGGGATCTGATCAGTAAATTTTCTGATTACTGGTTTAAGGCGAGTAATTTTAAATTTAAAACCTGGGAGCAATATCTGGATGTGTGTGAGAAGAAAAGAAATTCTTTTTTAGCCAGAAGAATGAACCGTCGATCCTTTGCGGTTTCAGCAGGAAGAAAGGGTTGCAGTATTGCCTAAACGAAATTTTTAAGGCAACGAAGAAAAATTATGGCAACCATCGAGTGGAATGGTAACCTGTTTAGTTGATGTGAAGGATACTGGGCTTGGCTACGTACAAATTCTTTGGTGTTAGATGCCTTTGCTGGAAGTGGAACGACAGGCAGGCGGTGTGAGAACTGAATCAGGAGGATGGGGGAAAACGGAAATTTATTCTGATTGAGAAGGAGCGAAATATAATTCGAAGCATCGCAGTTGAGCGGCTATGTAATTATCGATTAAGCAATATTTATATCTCATGTATTGTTTTAGTAGAAATCGTGAAATTCATAAATCAGCCTTTTTTGTTAATGTAATGGATAATTTTAAAAATCGGTGGAATTTGAAATGGTATTTTCATAAATATCTTTCTTGAAAGACATTATGCCGTTTTATTTACAGAAATTTCACCAATCAAAGTTTGTCCGAAATTTGACCTAAATACTGACCTAAACTACTATTCAGACTACGATATAATGCATTAAAAGGGCTATTTCATCAAATATCCGTGGGTTCGAATCCCACCGTGGCCTGTTGGAAATAAAGGACTTACAAAAATCGACATTTCAAAAAAGCTTCGGCGCGCATAATTCGTGCAGTAAATTATTCGATCGTCCTCAATTCGCTACGTCGTTCAATAACAGCTAATGTATTTTTAGCCCGGACCGTAGCGTAATGTTTCATCGTGGTAGACATATCCGAATGGCCCGCCAACGTCCGCACCGGACATAGGAATAACGCGGTTCGTTCGGCTTTTCGTTCGATGATCTTCTTTGTTATCCACGTGGAGCAATCGTTCTTTAAAGTCCAGGTCTTTCCATGCAAGATTAGCAATCTCACCTAATCGCAGCCCTGCATAATACCCCACGGTACAGATACCGCGCCACCGATCATCGGGACACGCGACAATCAGCTTTTCAAATTCCTTTGCTTCCAAGATCGACAAGACAGGCTCCGCTTCAGCAATGAATAGATTCTTACGATTGCCCCGGAATGGATTTTGTCGAATGTATCCACGTTGCACACCGTGCTCGAGGGCCGCTTCGGTCGGCTGAAATTGATCTGGGCCGACGGCGGCTACCCGACCATCGCATACAACCCAAGGCGTGATTCCACCTTTTCCTTTGTTTTACGGAAAAGTGGCGACTCGGCCAAGGTGAAGATCACGACCTTTTCACCGCTTACCGTGCTGATGTCGTGGTGCAGGCTCAATACCTTGACGCCGGTGACCTCCTTGACCATCGCTTCCAGGACTGGCCGTGCCGTTTCCATCAACTGGATCCTGATCTGTTTGAGTAGATCCCTCCCCTTTTCGCACGGTAGTGACTGGACCAGGTGCTGTTCAGTCACGGTCAAAACGCCTTGCATGCGGACAACGAGAAGATCGGCAATCAGGTAGGCATGAATATCCTGGGGACCCCGGCCCATGTATTCCTGTTGAAACCAAGTGATCCCTTCGCAGATGGCAGCTTCTATTTCTCCCTGGGTTTTCATGTTCATCTCTAAAATATTCCCCTTTACAAAACAGGTTTTTAACGAACTGGACAAACTCAGAGTCAGAGCAAACCCGTTAAACGATGGAACGGCCGTTGCTCTCGATCTCATACGGAACAGGATTAATTAATGCGCTCATCGAATATACCTATGCCAACAATCAGAGTTTGTCATGTTGAGCATCTAACTGGCTTTGCCAGCGATTTTCACAAGGAACTGGGTGGCATGGGCAATTCCGATTGCCCGTGTCTTTTTTCCCAATTCACGCCTGGAAGACACGGGCAAGAAGACTTGCCCATGCCACCCCAAAACATCAGTTCCTCAGGAGCGAAGCGAAATATCCGGCCTTAAACTTCAATCAACGCCAGATACTTCGTTGCGCACAAAATAGCCGAGCGCATTAACTAAACATGTTACGTATCATTTCAAAATTACGTTTCTTTAATAAACGAAAGCTGAAGAGTAGTCATTGGCGTCATCGACTTATCCTTCAGCTTTCTTAAACCATCAGTTTACTACACAACCCATATACTTCAGCACTGTCAAACCTATAGCCTGTCCCCTCCGTTAATCCTGTTACACAGTATAATAAAATTTTAATCTTTGCAATCAGGGGAATCCCTATTTTTTCTATAGGGGAAAGGCTTAGGCATGGCAACCAAGCATTCCAAAGCCTTCTGGTCTGAAGAGAATAAATAATGCCCTTGTGCGGTCTTTCTCTAGCGACAGAATCACGCCAGCTTAAACACACCTGGGTTGCCTTGTTCGTTGCCCAACGTCGCCCACAACCCCCTTGTTCTTGGTCTGCTTATTCTTCGCACTCATCCCAGATGATTCGGGGCGATGAAGTTGCCGGGCGCACACACTCCAAGGCAATCGGATATTTATCGGATGATTTACGGGACGGTCCTTATCTCATTCAGTGTGTATTTAGCCTACGCCGTCTCAACGTTCTGGGAAGGATCGACCTTTTTTTACCATTCCCGCGGTTACATGGAATCTTCCTTGTGGACAATTTCTCCCAAAAAAGCTAACATTGAGGATGATGGTGGAAAAAATAATCAGAATACTTCTGGTGGAAGATAATCCCGGGGACGCGTTTTTATTGCAAACTGCCCTGTCGGAATCCCATGATCCCCAATTTGATATCCATCGGGTCGAAACTTTGCATCAAGCCCTGGAGTGCCTGGGCCAGGATCGTTATGACGCCGTGTTACTCGATCTATCCCTTCCCGACAGCCAGGGGTTGGAAACATTTGACAGGCTTTATGCCCGATATGCGGAAACACCGGTGATCGTGATTACGGGTTATTCGGATGAAACCTTGGCCGTTAAAGCGGTCCGACAAGGCGCCCAGGATTATCTGGTGAAGGGGCAGACGGATTCTCCATGGTTGGTGCGGGCTGTTCGGTATGCCATTGAACGTCGGGCCGCCCAGGAAGAACTTCAGAAGGTCAATCGGGCCTTAAAGATCAGTTCCGAATGCAATCAGGCCCTGGTCCGGGCGACGGAAGAGACGGAATTATTACAGAATATCTGTCGAAACATTGTGGATGTGGGGGGGTATCGCATGGCCTGGGTCGGTTATGCCGAACAGGATGAATACAAATCCATTCGTCCGGTTGCCCAGGCTGGGTTTGAGGAAGGATACCTAGAGGCGGCAAATATCTCCTGGGCGGATGTCCCGCGCGGGCGCGGGCCGACCGGCCGGGCTATTCGGACCGGAATATTCCAGATATGTAAAAACTTTCTCACCGATCCCAGTCTGGCACCTTGGCGGGATCAGGCCGTCCAACAGGGGTACGCCTCTTCCATTGCCCTGCCGCTTGTTTCTCTTGATCGGGTTTTCGGGGCCTTGATGGTGTACGCATCGGAACCGGATGCGTTTGGGGAGGAAGAAATCAAGCTGCTTGTGGAGATGGGGGATGACCTGGCTTATGGGATCATGGCCCTGCGAACCCGTCAAGCCCATTTGGCGGCGGAAGACCATATCCTTTCCACCAACGCCATCCTGCAATTGTTAACACAGAAATTCAGCCGGAAGAAATATCTCGATGCCGTGGTCGAACTGCTTAAGACCTGGTCCGGATGCAGCTGCGTGGGGGTCCGGCTGATCGGAAAGGACGCGAAAATCCCTTATGGGTCCTATGTCGGTTTTTCCCAGGAGTTCTGGGAAAAGGAGAACTCCCTGTCGTTTCTGCATGATCAATGTATCTGTGCTCGCATGATCAACATGAATCCCGACCCCCAGGAGGCTTCGGTCATTACCCCCGGCGGTTCCTTCCGGTGTAATGATACCCATAAATTTATCAACGCGATCTGCCCGGAGGACCAGAAACGATATCGGGGGGAGTGTATTAAAAACGGGTTTTTATCCCTCGGTGTTATTCCCCTTCGATATGGCGGTGAGATTCTGGGCCTCATACACCTGGCCGACTTGCAAGCGGGAATGCTTTCCGACAAAGTGATTCATTTCATCGAGTCGATGATCCCCGTGATTGGAGAAGCGGTGTACCGATTTAACCTGGAACATGAAATCCTGGAAGTCAGCCGGGAGGAACGTCGCCGAATTGGGCAGGATCTTCACGACGGGTTGGGACAGAACCTGACGGGACTGGCATTTCTGGCCAAGGTTTTGGAAGGAAAACTTGAGGGAAAAAAACTGAAAGAAGCGAAGGATGCGGCCCAGATCGGAAATTTGATCAATCAGTCGATTAACCAGACCCGAGCCCTGGCCCACGGACTTTGCCCGGTGGAGTTTAAGGCCGACGGATTGATGAACGCATTGCAGGAATTCACCGGAAACGTGCAAAACCTGTTTAAAATTACCTGCCGGTTCCATTGCGACCCGCCAATTTTGATCCAGGATAACACGATGGCCACCCACCTTTACTATATCGTTCAGGAGGCCGTAAATAATGCCGTCAAGCACGGCAAGGCCAGCGAAATTGTGATCCAGATGACGAATGAAAGTGGGAAGATTTTTTTATCGGTGAAAGATAATGGGATCGGCCTTCCGGACAAAACTGAAACTATTTCGGGAATGGGATTGCGAACGATGAACTATCGGGCGAGAATGATCGGAGGATCGTTTGACGCCTTGCGGGCCGGCGACGGCGGAACGTTGATCAGGTGCTGGTTCGAAACACCGAAAGATGAGGTGCGCGATGGTAGCTAAAAAGCAACAGGGAAAAACAACGCCCAAGGCAAGACTCTTTCTCGTGGACGATCATCCGATCATCCGAGCCGGGTTTCGGGAATTGCTCGATCAGGAACCCGATATGGAAGTGGTGGGTACCGCGGAGAATGCGGTCGAGGCCATGAAGATGATCGAAATCCTGAAACCCGACCTGGCCGTCGTCGATATCTCGCTGAACAAGGACATGGGCGGGCTGGAACTCATCAAAGACATGAAAATCCGATTTCCCGCCGTAAAGGTCCTGGTCCTTTCCATGCACGATGAAACCATCTTCGCGGAACGGGCCTTGCGAGCCGGCGCCAAGGGATATGTGATGAAGGAACAGGCAACGCAAAAAATCATCACCGCCGTTCGCAAAGTCCTCAAGGGCGAGCTTTATCTGAATGAAAAGGTGGCCTCTAAAATCCTCTCAAAGCTGGTGGCAGGCCGGTCTGAAGATCATCGGTCTCCTGTTGAAAAGCTCTCGGACCGGGAGCTGGAAGTGTTTAAAATGATCGGCGATGGAATGGGAACCCGGGATATCGCCCAAAAGCTCCATTTAAGCATTAAAACCGTCGAAGCCCACCGGATGCATATCCGGGAAAAGCTTAAACTGGAAAATGGGAGCGAACTTCTTCAGCAGGCCATCCTCTGGGCTCAGGAGGAGAAACAACGATGAATATTTCATAATTTTTTTTAAAAACTTCCGGATTGAACTTTAGGATATCTACAGCATTCTATAAGTATCTTCACCTTGCCGGATGTCTGAGGACACATGTCGTGAAATCAAAACGTTTTGAAATCCTGATCGTGGAAGATAACCCGGGTGATGCCTTCCTGGTCCGCCAATGTCTGAAAATCCTGAAGACTCCGACACAAAGTCACTGGGTGCAAAATGGACAGGAGGCGATGATGTTTCTCCGCAAAGAGGGGGAATTCAGCGGCATGCCTCGGCCTGATATTATCCTGCTGGACCTGAATCTGCCGTTGAAAGACGGCCGCAAGGTGTTGGCGGAGATCAAGGGTGACGATAAACTAGGGGCCATTCCGGTCATTATTCTGACGTCCTCCGAATCGCAGGACGATGTCACCACCGCCTACCGCCTGCATGCCAGCAGCTACCTGTGCAAGCCGGCGGTCTATGAGGGCCTTTTGCAGTTGTTTAGGGTGTAGTTTCCATTTTACGTTGAAAATTTGAAAAACAGACCCCTTCTCTTTAGGATGTAACTTTCTGAAACAATGGAGGTTACAGGCCCAAAGGAAAGGAGTCCGAAATGATTGTACCACG
>JBAZZQ010000102.1:0-5591 GCA_041658725.1 Phycisphaerae bacterium
AATTTCGCGGAAAAGATAAAATTTCAAAAATAATTCCCGTATAAATGCATATTCGCGGGATAAATTCAAAAATAACATTTTTATATCCCCTGATAATTCATACACTTCCAGTCATCGCAAATAGCTCGTATGCAAGCAAAAGTTCCAACCTGATCATAAATTAAGAGCCGCGACCGTGAGGGAGCGGGTGATTATTTTATGTCACCCGCTCCCTCACGGTCGCGGCTCTTACAAAGTTCATCTTATCCGAGAGAAATTGTTTTTATTCCACGTCTTCGGACTTGATTTCGATTTTTTTCGCCTGTGTGAGTTCTTTTTTCGGCAGAACTATTTCCAGGACACCTTTTTTGTAGGTGGCGCGGATCATGTCCACGCGGACGGGAACCGGCAGACGAACGGTACGCGTAAATTTCCCCGAAGCCCGCTCGACTATATGAAAGGTTTTTCCCACATCTTCATGCTCTTCTTTCTTTTGGCCGCGAAGGGTCAAAAGATCACCCGCGATGGAAATATCGACGTCTTTTTCATCGACTCCCGGCAGGTCCATTTTTACCGTGATTTCCCCTTCGCTTTCACTGACGTCCAGGGAAGGGACCGGCTGGCCGGTAAGAGCTTCCAGCGGTCGTTCCAGAAAACGATCGACCAGAATATCGAATTCGTTTCGTAATCCCCGTAACGCTTTGGATGGGTCCAATTTGCTCAGTCGCATTGTAATTTCCTCCAGTTTTTAAAATGGTTATTTATCCGAAAAGTTTAATTGCCAATTCCGCCACACGCCGGCCTAATGCCTGGCATTGTTTTTTCACTCGTTCATCGGGAGCATTAATGCTCACCGGGCCGTAGTGGTCGCCCATGGCACTGCCCTGAATGACCATACCATGAATAAGCATCGCCTGCAGGATACTTAAAATCGTGGTTTCATTCCCGCCGCCGATATTGGCGGACGACGCGAACGCCCCGCCGATTTTACCCGAAAGCTGACCGTGATACTGGACTGACTGATCCAGTAATTCTTTGATCTGGGCGGCGGGCAAACCGTAATAGGTCGGTGAGCCAATAATGATCCCGTCGAAATTCAACAAATCCTGGGCAGTGACGTGCTCAATTTCTTTTATCGTTACCTGGACACCCGCGGATTTGGCCCCATCGGCTACATATTCCCCCATCGTTTTAGTATTCCCCGACTGTGTGTAAAAAGCCACAAGAACTTTCGCCATGCTGATTTCCTCCACTTTTAATGAAATTCCACTCCCATCATTTATCTTTACATTTTAAACGATCACCGGCTTTTAGACAAGTAGTTTCTTTTCAACGATAACGTTGAGGGAGCGGGTTATTATTTTCTTCTCGCACGCTCTCTCACGGTCGCGGCTCGTATATAGTTCGACTCGCTCGAAAATCTTGGCACACCACAGGGATTATTTTCAAAAAAAAATATACTTGCAGCCGGTTTAGAATAATAGGATAATTAATTTTTTGACGAAAATTTGAAAAACATTCACAACTGAATAATAATTGATCATTAAGATCGGAGGTAGACATGGGTTCGCAGTCGCTGACGGCACTGCATAGGCTGCAATTAGCGGAAACGAAGTTGCGAGGATTGAAAGATCAGTTGCGCCGCAAGGATCGACAGTTGCAGCATCATCATGTTCGAATTAAACAACTGGAAGACCAAATCACAGGTAGGCGGGAAGAGATCAAACATCGAAAGACTCAGGTTGCCCAGCTCGAATTGGATTTCAAAACCAACGAAGTTACCATTGGAAAGGTGCGCGTTCAGCTGAATGCCGCCAAAAATAATAAAGAATATTCCGCCTTGCTGACACAATTGAACACCGAACGAGCCGACAACTCCAAACTGGAAGAAAAAGTCCTCGAAGAATTAACCGCCATCGACCAGCTAAAATCTTCCCTCGACGAAATGGAAAAAACGTTGACCGCACATCGAAACGAGCTTTCCGAATCGGAAAAGGAATCCCTGGAATCACGACAATATCTCCTCCAGCAGATCCAAAACCTGGAAACTGAACACGAACAGGTATCCCAGGAAGTTTCACACACCGACTTGGCCGTCTTTCAACGAATCGCCGAGGCACATGAAGGCGAGGCTATGGCAAAAATCATTAAACCCAGACCGCGCGAAGAAGAATACATTTGCGACGGCTGCAATATGTCTATCCCGACGGAAAAGGTAAACGCACTCCTGACGAGAGATGAAATTCAAATCTGCAATATTTGCGGCAGGATTCTTTTCCTTGAAAGTGTCGCCAGTGACTCATCGAAGAAATGAACTTGAACTTTACGTCGATGGCGGAGCGAGGGGAAATCCCGGACCGGCGGCCTGCGCCTTCGTCCTCAAGGAACCCGAAGGGAACATCCTCGGCACCGAAGGTTTTTTTCTCGGTCAAACCACCAATAACGTCGCGGAATACTCAGGTTTAATTCAAGGACTTCAAGCCGCTAAAAAACTCGGCGTAAAAGAACTCCATATCTTCAGCGACAGCGAGTTAATGGTCAAACAGATCATCGGCGAGTATCGCGTTAAAAATAAAGACCTCCAGGAACTTCACAGGCAAGTTCAGCGGCTGCTTCTAGCCTTCGACCGATGGCAGATCAAGCACATACGACGGGAACTAAACGCCGACGCCGATTTCCTCGTCAATGAAACTCTCGATACCGGCGGAAACGGTTCCGTTAAACCAAAACCAAAAAAAAAGCCACACGAACCGATGACGGAGCAATTAACTTTTCTCGAAAAAATAGCCGGTGATGTAAATGTAAAAGTCCTGGTCGAGGTGGTTTCCCCCCCCACCGAGGAAAACTGTCCCGCCCTGATGCAAAAAGGACAATGCTTCGTCTTCACCGAATTTGTCCCCGCAGGTATTTGCATCCACGCCGCACAGTCCCTCTTGCCCGCGATTAACGCCCTGCGACACGATCCATCGTCCGAAATCAAAAATCAGATGATAAAATGCGATTATCCCGGATGTGGCGCCGGTTTCAAATTATCAATATTGCCCGCATGATCAAAAACCTTCTAATCGTTGCCTTTCTCCTCGTCGGCCTGCTCGGTCAAAGCAAAAAGAACCTCGAAAAAATCTATTGGTCGATCGCTGGTCCTGCACCTGGAAAATATTTAATCAAAATCACAGAAAATAAGGGCCTGGATAACCTGCTCGCGCAATCCATGCAAACTATTTCCAATCCGTTCGAAAAGATGATCTGCGTTTCCTCGACACTGGTGAACCTCGACGAAGAGAAATCTTCTGCACGTATCTCTCTGGGCCGAATTTATCATCTGGACGCAAATGCAGCCAAAAATCCTCTCCCGCTCGGTCCGGTTTCCGTTTGGTGCGGCAAGTCCCCCATCGAATTCACCGGCAAAAAACATCTCTGGTCCGGCCATCTCATGCAAACAGAATGGATTTGCCAAAAATCCCAAATGATTCAAAATCTACACATCGTTCGCCAAATAGCGGTCGATCACGAAAACCGATGTTTCATTTCTATCCGACTGACCTCGCCCCGAAAGCAAGCCGCTGTAAAAGATTTTCGCCTGAGACTTGAAAATCTTCCCTCCGACCCCGGACCGTGGCGGATTTGGGTCCGATGTCCGGATGGCACGATTAAACAACCCGACAAAATCTCCGGGTCCATGGAAATTCCTTTGACGCTGGACAAAAAACAAAATAGTTTTCTCCTGGTAGCCAAGTGGAATAACCCCCAAATCTCCGAGGACACGATTGACGAAGGCTCAAAGAGTAGCCCAAATAACCCCATCGCCAGCCTTCGATCATCGGCGAAAAAATGGTTCACACAAACATGCCCCGCCTGGGATTGCCCCGACCCACAACTGAACAAATTATGGGCCGCCCAGGTGGTCGCCATTTATTCCCAACTGATATTGGACAATACAACAAAATTTATTCGCTTCCGTAGCGACAATCAGGGCAATTTGCCTAATATTCTCGACGCACGCTGGCTAAGGGATCGGCGAATCGCCTTCGGAACAATTTTGTCCCAAATGCCGGACACTACCACCGCCGATGCCCTCCTCCGTTGCCATCCCCACCCCGATCTTGAAAAAATCCTGCCGAAAAAGAGGCACGGCCGTGAGGGAGTGTGTATTATTGAGGAATTTGAAACCGAGGAAGATTTCCTAAAATGGTGTCATTCTTTCTTTGAAAAAAACAACCTCTATCAATCCATCAATTTCGCTTTGAGCGACAACAACCAGTTAAAAACGGATCTCCCCGCCGGCGTGATTGACAGCGTGGTGACAAAATTAGTCGGCATACAGGTCGCCGATTCCGATTGTGTAAAAATCAAACCCGCCCCCTGGCTCAATCACTGGCCGTATTTTGCTATCGACAATTTGCCTTATCGTGATCATAATCTAACCATCGTCTGGCAATCACCCGACCTTGCCAGGCGGTATCAAAATATGAATTCCGGCTTAAATATTTTTATCGACGGAAATTTGGCCAAACATACAGAAAAATTAGAACCGGTGGAATTAGAGTTAAAATGATACCACAAAAAAAAATCTTCATTTACGTGTCAACACTCCTTGGGGTCTTCGGATGCGTTGACAAAAAATACGAATTTAACCTCCACAAAAACACCCCGCAGGAATCCGCCGTCTACGCCCTCAAAAGCAGCGAC
Organism: Phycisphaerae bacterium; assembly: GCA_041658725.1. Taxonomy (GTDB): domain Bacteria; phylum Planctomycetota; class Phycisphaerae; order JAAYCJ01; family JAAYCJ01; genus JBAZZQ01. Next base: position 4,669 of record JBAZZQ010000102.1, read on the forward strand.
TCCGATATTCGATACAAAACTCTCGTGGAACTCGCCAATTCCAAAGCGATCAAAGACGATTGGGCCGTAAAAGCCATGACCATTGTCGCCCGAACCGATCCCAGTCCCTCCGTCCGAGCCCTGGCAATACACAATCTCGGCCGCGTCGGGGATAAACGTGTCCTTCCGACCCTGATCGAAGCCTTCGAGGATGATGATGCCCGTGTTCGTATCGAATCCGCCTGGGCCACGACGCAAGTCGATATCTTCGCCAAGGGCACGGAAGAAAAAATCATTCAGGATGCCAAAAAAGTTTTAGTGAAAACCCTCGCCGAGGATTCCTCCATCGACGTAAGACTCAATTCCGCAAAGGCACTGGGACAATTCAAGGACCACGACGTCCTTCTTGCCCTCATCGCCGCCTTGAAAGATGCCGAATTCGTGGTCCGACATGAATCTGAACGCAGCCTGATCCGTTTAACGGGCATCACATTCCAGGGCAATGTTGATCGCTGGCTTGCCTGGACCCAACAAACAAAAGACCACTTCAAAAATGCCGGACAAATCCCTCCCCAACTCGCTGAGCCGAAACGAAATATCTTCCAGCAATCTCGAGAGAACCTCTACCTCTTTTACCTGGATTGGCAAGGCCCCGCAAAACGCTGATTTCCTCCCTGCATCAACTCTCTTAAACACTACAGCGCAGGTCGATATCCATGTTCGCTCCTGTTCGTGGTGGCTTTCTTCCCCAAGGGCCGGAGCAACTATTCTTACCAGCCCCGCCCGAAAATCTTGACACACCCTTTCCAAGAGTTTGTTGAGCTATTTGCGATGACTGGAAGTGTATGAATTATCAGGGGATATAAAAATGTTATTTTTGAATTTATCCCGCGAATATGCATTTATACGGGAATTATTTTTGAAATTTTATCTTTTCCGCGAAA
>JBAZZQ010000103.1:0-5082 GCA_041658725.1 Phycisphaerae bacterium
AGGTCTGCCATGGAACATCGTATACCCCTGGATCGGATTTGGCAATCTTTTGATTTCGGATAATGTCGGGCAATAAAATGTCGCTCATCACCGGCGGGATCGTCAATAACGCATGGTTCGGCTTATCGAGTTTCTCCTTCAGGATATCCCAGTGCGTTTTATAGCCCTTCGATCCGTTCTTGCGGGCTGCGTTAAAATAAATCTGATAGGCCCAGGCCCGCTGGAAAAAATCCCAGCGGCTGTCAAAGTTCTCCAGGTCGTAAAACTCCGGCTCGATCAGGGCATGGACGGTTTCCACGTCGGCGTTGTAGCTCCAGGCTCCGGGCGGGATGAAGCGGTGTCGGCTGCCCAGGTCGGCGATGACTTTTTCCAGGCCGTCGCGGGTTCGGTCATAGCGGTAGCAGCCTTTGAATTCCGAGCCGTTGTCGCTTTGCCAAACGGTCTTGGTCAGGTCAATCCCGCAACTGGTCAGATGCCTTCCGACCCGTTCGACGAAGCAGCAGGCCGATGCCGCGGTGTTTTCGTTCGTAAACCCCAACGCCATCCAGCCGGTGGCTACATCGCGGGCCGTGTGCTGGTATTTCGGCAATCCCAACGCCGCGGCCTGAGGCCAGTAATGAGGCAGATCGTTTAAATGTTTCGTATCGATCACCACCTGCTGGAACGCGGCCCACTTGGCCTTGATGTCCCGCAAATCCTTGCGTTTATGATGACGACGGGGGCGTTTTCGTGTCGATAAGCCGTGCTGACGATACACCCGCAAGATGGCCGTGTGCGAACAGGGCAGGTCAAACTCGTGTTTGAGATGTTTGGCTCCCATGAAGGGATACGCCCGCTTCAATGCCGCCACGTGTGCCTCCAGGCCGGACGCGATCCGATGGCCCGGATGCTTGGGGGCACGCGATTGATCGATCAATCCTTTGCGGGCATCCCGGCCGTAACGGGCCAGCCACTTGCGAACCGTCGAGGGTGTGGACCCAAAATGCCTTGCCGCCGGCTTGATCCCGTGGACCTTCGCGTACTGAACTATTTTTAATCGCAGATCAAATCGATCTTCCATTTTCGATACCTTTTGCATAAACTCCCAGTAGGTAATATTCATGGTCGCTCCTGTTCGTGGTGGCCTTCTTTCCCCACGGGCCGGAGCGACTCTTTTTACCAGCCTGGACGTTCCTTCGCCACCTTTCCCCCGCTCCCCCTTTCCCGTGGAGAAACCAGCTTCGCAGGTTTCCCCACACCCCTTCCTTGACTTCTTCCCCTCCGCCAGGAGAAGAGAGGAATGGTCCGAGGTCCTTTGGCGAAGGGAACCCTCAATACCTGATGAAGAGTCTGAAGAGATTTTGCTGTCAGGACTCTTAATTTACTTAACCCCGACAGGGGTATACGATGTTCCTTTACTTTTCCAAAGTCCCGATGAAAACGTATTGCAAATTTATTTGCTGATGGGTTAATATAAATACTCTTTAATCGCTTTGGAACTGTTGAGGAATGAATGAAAAGAAAGATGCGGGTATTCCATGTCGTCATTAAAACTTTATCCAAGCTTCGAACAATTCAAGCAAATGGCGGAATCGTCAGTCAATGTGATTCCTGTTTTTTGCCAGATTCTTTCGGATAACCTGACGCCGGTCAGCGCTTATGCGCGGGTGGCGGGGCAGAGCAGCCATTCGTTTTTGCTGGAAAGCGTGGTCGGCGGGGAAAAAATCGCCCGATACTCTTTTTTGTCCTGCGATCCGATTACGATCTTTGAAGCCAGGGGAAACCAGATACGGATCATCGAAAAAGGACAGGAAAGAAAAATCGAAAATCCCGATCCTCTGAAGGTCATGGAGGAAATTCTGGCTCCGTATCGTCCTGCGCATTTGCCGGGTTTGCCGCGATTCCTGGGCGGGCTGGTGGGATATGCCTCTTATGACATGGTCCGGTATTATGAACACCTTCCCAATGTTCCCAACGATGACCGAAATCTTCCCGATCTTGCCTTCGGGCTTTATCCGAATATGGTTATTTTCGATCATGTAAGCAAAACGATCAAAGTGGTCAGTAACGCATTTGTGGAAAATGATCCGCGTGAGGCTTACGATCAGGCGGCCCGGCGGATCGAGGACTTGGTGAGTCGGCTCGCTTACCCGATGGATTTTCCACCAGCCCAGATTGATCCATTGGCGGAACCGCGGCTGAACTTTACCAGTAACTTCAAACGTGAGGATTTTGAAAAGGCGGTGGACCGCTGCAAGGAATATATCTTCGCCGGTGATATTTTTCAGGTTGTTCTTTCTCAGCGGCTGGCGGCCAAAACGTCGGCTGATCCTTTTAATATTTACCGCGCTCTACGGGTGGTCAACCCTTCGCCGTTTATGTTCCACCTGAAAACTCCCGCCTGCACTCTGGTCGGGTCAAGCCCGGAAATCATGTGTCGAGTGGAAGATGGGATTATCACCAATCGTCCTCTGGCGGGAACACGGCGGCGCGGCAAGACGGAAGCGGAAGACAAGGAACTGGAAGCGGACCTTCTGGCTGATCCGAAGGAACGGGCGGAACATATCATGCTCGTCGATCTTGGTCGAAACGACGTGGGCAAGGTCGCCGAACTGGCCTCGGTGAAAGTAACCGAAGAAATGAAAGTCGAACGTTATAGCCATGTCATGCACATCAGTTCCAATGTTCAGGGAAAACTTGCCGGGGGAAAAACGGCCTTCGACGCCCTGCGTGCGACACTACCCGTCGGGACGGTCAGCGGTGCCCCTAAGGTCCGAGCCATGCAGATCATAGACGAATTCGAACCGACCAAACGCGGCCCATATGCCGGAGCCGTCGGATACGTTGATTTTTCCGGAAACATGGATACGTGCATCGCCCTTCGAACACTGATCCTTCAGGGTGATACCGCCTACGTGCAGGTCGGCGCGGGGATCGTCGCCGACAGCGTTCCGGCGAGCGAATATCAGGAGACGATCAATAAAGCCAAAGGCCAACTCAAAGCCATCGAAATTGCCGAAGGGTTTGCCCCCATTAATAAGTAGATATCCTTCGAATATAAAAGAGAAATACGTGGATCAAATTTTGCGTTTAACGGTTCCCTTTGATGCCCAGACGGCGCGGACCCTTCATGCCGGACAGCAGGTGCTTCTTTGCGGGCGAGTGCTGACGGCCCGCGATGCCGCTCATAAGCGGCTTTGCGAACTTCTCGATCAACATCAACCTTTACCGGTCGATCTCAGGGACCAGGTCGTCTATTTTGTCGGTCCGACACCTGCCAGACCCGGCAGGTGCATCGGCGCCGCGGGACCGACAACCAGTTCGCGCATGGACAAATATTCCCCGAAACTCCTGGCAGTAGGGTTGCGGGGAATGATCGGCAAGGGTTATCGAAGTAAAGAAGTTGTTGCCGCCCTTCAAAAATATCAAGCTGTTCATTTTTCCGCCATCGGCGGGCTTGGGGCGCTTTTGGGAAAATGCGTCAAATCCGCAAAAATCCTTGCCTACGAAGACCTCGGAACTGAAGCCATCCGGGAACTTATCGTCGAGGACCTGCCCGTAATCGTCGCTTATGATTGCCAAGGAAATACCGTTTACGCCAAGAAAACACCCACCAACCCATGAAAACAAAAACACAAATCATCTTTTTTTGTATATCCTTGCTCGTCAGCGGATTGCTCCTGGGTGGGTATTTTGCCCTTGTGTATATTCCATCGTGGTATCATCCGGCCTACGTCGATCCGGTCGACCAGGAAGGTTTGCGCGACAATTTTACCGCCATCACTGCCAGGTTCAATGAAGGGATGCAGCATCAGAAAAGTTTCGACTTTTCCATTTCCGCCCAACAGATTAATAGCTTTATTTCCGGTATGGAATTTTTCGATCCACGGTTGAAAGACATCGTTCCTTCCGGCGTTCAGGACCCCGCCATTCAGTTGGAAAACGATTATTTAAAAGTCGGGGCGGTGGTGCGGCAGGACGGTAAAAAGGCATTTGCCAGTTTTTGGATAAAAATTACCCCGTTGGGCGAGTGGCTGGTGCTCGATGATCTCAAGGTCAAGATTGGGCTTTATCCGGTTCCACAGAGTATGCTGGCTCGACAGATCGAAACAATCACCGGCAATGTGTCTCAATCTTTTCCTATCGTTAAGCAGATGTTGGAAAAGGGCCAATATCCAAATTGTTTTCGCTATCCGAACAGCGATTACGATTTTCGGATTACTCATTTGCGGGCTGCGGACGGGGTGCTTTATGTCACGATTGAACCACTTGCTCGCCAAAAGTAAACGGTTAAATAAATGTAAATGGAGGATACACTATGCCGGTGCGGGAAAAACCCGAAGATCGTAAAAAACGCGCCATGGAAATTCTTAAAATTCTAAAAAAAACTTATCCCCGGGCGACGACAGCTTTGAATTGGGCCGCTCCGCTGGAATTACTGGTGGCGACGATCCTCTCGGCTCAGTGCACTGATACGCGGGTGAATATTGTTACCAAAGACCTGTTCAAAAAATACCGCGCCGCCGGCGATTATATTTCCGCCGATCCGGCAGAACTTGAACAGATGGTCCGTACCTGCGGATTTTACAGGCAAAAGACCAAATCCATAAAACATACCTGCCGAATGATCGTTGACAAATTCAGCGGTAAAGTGCCGGATACTATGGAGGAACTGATCACCTTGCCCGGAGTGGCCCGAAAAACCGCCAACGTTGTTTTGGGGGCAGCTTTTGGGAAAAACGAAGGCATCGCCGTCGATACCCACGTCGGCAGAGTCACGATGCGGCTGGGATTGATCACTTCCACCACCGATCCCAAAAATGCCGTCAAAATCGAACATGACCTGATGGAGCTTATTCCGCGGAAGAACTGGACCTTCTTCAGCCACGGCCTTGTGCTACACGGTAGAGAAATATGCCATGCGAGAAAACCGGAACATGATAAATGTCCGTTAAACAAGCTCTGCCCAAATGTAAATACTCAAATTGACCGGTTTTACGCCGCGAGGAGTTTTTCCAGGCGGCGAACCACGGATTTTTCATGACTCGTTTTAATGACATTTTGAATTTCCTCCTGCCAGATCATCTGACGCATCTGGACCTT
>JBAZZQ010000104.1:0-4909 GCA_041658725.1 Phycisphaerae bacterium
ATAGAAAAATTAGGAATGATTTTAGGATATCAACCAATATGACGGAGTGGTTGATCGTCTAAAATTATTCCTAATGGAATCTGACTGTCTTTTTTTAACTTGCAATGGAGTTATTGGACGGTCTGCCATTGGTTTTGTGGGGGGAAATCCTCTCCGCTCGGCGCGCGCAGGCGCGCCTCTCTACCCGCCAAGACAAGGTTCGAGCCGAACACTTGTTCGGCGGCAACCTTTTTTAGAAAAAGGTTGCTATCCCTTGCGGTTTTCTTAAGAGAAACAGCGACTTTTATCCATTCTCTCATCGGTTCGAGCCAACCATTCTGCTTTTGTTCAAGATTGGTCATTTGCTCCTCCAGCGACTTCTTTTCCGATAACAACTTTGCTTTTTCAGTTCGGTAAATTTCTCGGTCTATGTCCTGCTCCAAATAGCCATCGAGAAGCCGCTGGAGCTTGACGGTAATGACTTTGACTCTCTCTTGGTTTGTTTGAACAAAAGCAGAAACGGATTGGGCGGATTTTGTTTTATCTTTTTCTAATCTTGAATTTAAGTATTCCGCCCAATCCGCAGGTAAAGAAACTTTTTGAAGCAGAGAGGAAATTTGCTCGTCTAGTTCCTCTTGGCGAATACAGGGTTCAGGACATTTGAAGTTTTTGCGTTTTTTCGTGCAGTGATAATAAGTATAGAAATGTTGCGTGCCATTCTTTTGGGTCTTCACCCTGTATTCGCCAGTAATCATCATGCCGCAAGTTCCACAACGTAATAATCCGCAAAATACTTGCGGCTCTATTTTAGATTTATGTCGCGGCCTTCCTCTCTGCTTCAAAACTTCCTGCACTCTGTCAAAAAGTTTCTTTGCAATGATTGGCTCGTGTTTGCCTTCATAAATTTCTCCGGCATAGCGAAATAGTCCAGTATAAAACGGATTGGAGAGGATAAAAGTTGTTCTTGAGATGTGGATTCTCTTTCCGCTCCGAGAAACTAATTTATGTTGCGCCAAAAATTCGCCAATATCTTCTAATCTTTGATCGCCTTGCGCGTATAGCTCAAAAGCCCCGCGAACAACCGGAGCTTGCTTTTTATCAACGACAATAGATTTATTGCGCGAGTCGTTGATATATCCAACCGGCGCAAGGCTTGGATATTCGCCTCGTTTCACTTTTTGGCGCAATCCTCTTTTAGTATTTTCGGAAAGAGAATCCACATAGTATTTGCTTTGCCCAAAAGCGATATTGAGCATGAACTTTCCTTGCGGTGTCGGCTCAAACCAGAACTGCACGAATTTCAATGCCACAAGTCCACCGGTATCTACGAGGTAGATTATTTTTCCACCATCAACAGAATTGCGCGCCAATCTGTCGGGATGCCAAGCCAAAATTCCATTTGCCTCACCTTTCTCAATCCGTGAGAGCATATCGTTAAAAATGGGTCGACCCGGAATTTTGGCCGATTGTTTTTCCACCAACTCCTCAATAATGTCTAGTCTTTCGGTTTTTGCAAAGGCGCGCAATTCTGTGATTTGGTCCTCAATAGAACGCACTTGCTTATCCTCCACATCGGTGGACTTGCGGGCATACAAAAAGAATTTTTGCGAAATGTTTTGTGTGGTATTATTCATAAAATTTGAAAACTTAAATGGCCGCCCCGGTTGTACTCAATCCAAGTTGCCTTGAACTGACCGAGACGGCCATTAAAAAAGACAACTTTGGCGATTGAGTACATAGTCATTATAGCAAAAATTCTTTTTGTTGGGCAAGCAAATACTAAACCGCAAGGGATTTCGAACCTCGTCTTGGCCAACCGCGAGGCGCGCCTGCGCGCGCCGAGCGGAGAGGATTTCCCCCCACAAAACCAATGGGCGGCACTTCGTGCCGCCCACCAATTCGTCGGTCAAAAATCGGAAAGTCTAATCTTGGAGTATCTTTACGACCGCGCTCGAACTCATTTTATCAAAAATCTCTAAAAAAATCCAATTCGCTTCGCCCCGCCGCCAACCGCCGCAAAGCGGCGGCCTGCCTCGCAGAAAAATTTTCTTCACTTTTTAATTTTGCGTGTGCCGATTTTTTCTTCTAAAAGGAAAAGAAAATTTTTCTGCTCAGCTTCCGCGCCAAAGTGCGGGGCGGCGGGGCTTCGCTTCTGGCTCGCGGGCAAAAAAGTTTCCCTCCCCCTTCAACCCCCTTCCACTTTTTTGCCCGCTCGCCGTACGGGGAGAAAAGAGTTTTGTAATAAAAAAGAAGCCCCACGGATATGCTCCAATGGGGCTGTAGTTCTGCGAACAAGAAGACGATCACTGCTGCGTAGCAGTTTTGAGAACCGCCTTGGTTGCATCCGAGATGTTAAGCGTGTTGAACGCTTCGTCGGATGGCGCAACAAGGTGATACGCCTGATGCTCGTTTGGCTCGAGCTTGACTTCGCCCGGTGCGGTTTCGACGAGGAAATTGAACTGCCTCGTCTTTTTGCCAGAGCCGGACGTGTAGTCGAACGAACCGAGATACGCGAGGACCGAGTTGACGGCAAGTCCCGTTTCCTCTTGAACCTCCCTTGCAAGTGCCGGGAGCAAGTCTTCGCCTGCATCCACGGTGCCGCTCGGAAGTTCGACGAGTCCGCCCATGAAATCGGACGGCACTCGCTCAAGGAGCAGAAATTTGTCGTCTCTGCGGATGACCGCGCCCACGACCAGTTTCTGGGTACCGTCTTTTTGAGAATCGGCAACCAGTTGTTTGATGGTGTTTTGATCAACGTTTGACTGCATAGCTTTTCCTCCATTTTAGCACTTATCCGCTTCGGCGGCAAGCAGAAGTTCAGGATCGTCTTGTACCACCGACGCCACCTTGACGATGCCCTCAATGTAGAGATCAACCATCCGTTCCTCGTCCGGAAACGACCAGACCGGCAGCTTGAGCGCGTTCTCGTAGAACTGCTCCGCGACCGGAAACGATCGACCACCGCACTTCGCCTGACGCGCATACAGTCGCGGCAACACCCTCTCTGGTTCCAGGAACAGTGGCAGGTTATGCAGCGTACCAGTTGATCGGGGCCGATCAAGCTCGACAAGCCCTTCGGCAAGTATCGCCTTAGTGAGCAAGTCAATACTAACCCCGTTTGCACGGGACGCATCAAATTGCATCACGTAAGCATACCAGCCGTGTTGCTTGTCACACGCTTGAGATGTACGCAAGAAAGGAAACTGGCTTAAGGCCGTTGTCATCTTTTCGGCGTATCGCCGCCTTTGCGCGAGCCACTCCTCGAGATGAGAGAATTGCTCTTGTGCTATGGCGACCGCGAGCGGATGAGCGCGGAACTTGAGCCCGAAACCAGTCGTACTGAACGCCGCGAGTGCGTGGTCTGCTGGTATCTCCTGCTTGCACCGCTTGTTGTAATGCCCCTGAAGCAGGGCACGGTAGTACACCTCTGCGTCGTCGGTCAGCATGATGCCACCTTCGTCGCCAGTGATGGTTTTCTGCGCCTGCAGACTCCAAGCCGCCGCGTCGCCGAAAGTACCGGTAAGTTTGCCGTTCACTTTTGCACCGTGCGCGTGCGAGCAGTCTTCCACCAAACGCAGGTTGTGATTCCTGCAAATGGCTGCGATTGCTTCCATATCGCACGGAAGGCCCCACATGTGAGTTACCGCAACCGCTTTGGTGCGCGGCGTGATGAGTTGCTCGATCTTCGTTGGGTTGATGTTACCATCAGGCCCGCAGTCGCAGAACACAGGCGTTACACCCGTGTGCATTAGTGGACTTACTGTCGCGAAGAACGTGTAAACGGGGCAGATCGCCTCGTCGCCCGGCCCGAGCCCCAACCCCTCGTACATCGAGTAGATGGCGTTGGTGCCGGAGTTGGACAGAAGGGCGTAGCGCCGTCCGTGGTAGCTGGCGAAGGCGTCCTCGAACTCCTTAATCACTCCCGAACGGTCATAGATCGAGACGGTAGTGTGGAGTTGGCGGATAACCGCTTCCTCCACGGACTTTGTGATGCGGGGCCACACAAAGTGCGGCCCCTTCGTTTCGATGGTCTTGGTGCCACCGAGGATTGCGAGTTGACTCATGGTTTCTTTTCCTCCTTTGGTTCTTGAATCAGCTTCAGCACATCGCTCGGACGGCACGAACTCCCCGAGCGATCCGATTCGTACGCGGCCTCGATGACCGCTACATGTTGCAGATGCTCGGTGTAGTCCGGCAACATTCCGGGAGTGAACTGGCGGATTCTTTCGGCGAAGTGGTCGAGTTGCTCAACCGCCGCCGATGGCCAGCCACCTTGCCGTTCCAGCCGCTCGATCTCATTGCCGTTGGTATCAAGCCGCCGAATGACGCCGCGCGACACTTCGACGACACCATTGGTACCAAACACACGAACCCGCTCCTGCTTCTCGGGGTACACCCGGGAAATCACGAAGTTTCCAACGAGCTTTTCGTCGTATTGAAACTCCAAATGATAATCGAACAGGAGGTGTACGGTGTCTTCAACATCGTACTTTTGGCCCGGACGATTACCGCGCGTCATGCGTGCCGTCACCGATGCTGGTATGCCGAAGTACCAAATCAACAGATCGACGAAGTGGTAACCCATATCCACCAAAGCACCACCGCCCGAAAGGTTCTTTGATGCTCTCCATCCCTCGTCAAGCGCGGCCACGTTCATCGTGTACGCACCTTCGATGGAATAGATTTTCCCGATGTACCTCTTGAGTTGGTGAAAGGTCTGGTAGATGGGATTGAATCGGCGCTGAACGGTAACGCCCAGATAAACCGATCTGCTTTGTAGAATCTGCAGAAGCTGACGAGCTTCCCAGACCGTCCAATAACTCCATTGCAAGTTAAAAAAAGACAGTCAGATTCCATTAGGAATAATTTTAGACGATCAACCACTCCGTCATATTGGTTGATATCCTAAAATCATTCCTAATTTTTCTAT
>JBAZZQ010000105.1:0-4887 GCA_041658725.1 Phycisphaerae bacterium
TGACCGGGTCTGCCGAACGGTCAAAGGGGTAAAAAAGATGCGGGTCGGGGCCATCGGGGCACGCACCAGCGCGTTCAAGACGGTTCGCATCGATGAATTAACCCTGCAGAAATATGGCATCACTATCGAGACGTTCGATTTGTCGGGAATTCTGTCGGACATGTCGAAAGTGGAGTCCTCGGCCATAACGAAGAAGGCTCAATCGCTTCAGACGCTTTCCGATTGGTCCCAGGTTCCTGCCGCGGCGGTGGATCGGGTGGCCCGCCTGGGAGTGGTTCTGGATGAACTGGTAGAAAAGCATAAACTCGATGCCGTTGCCCTTCGCTGCTGGCTTGAGTTTCAGCAACAAGCGAAAATATCTCCTTGTGCGATTTTAGGTCAGATGAACGAAACAGGTTTAGCCGCCGCCTGCGAGGTTGATGTGGGAAACGCCATACTCATGCAGGCATTAAGTCTGGCGACCGGCCATCCCCCTGCCTGCCTGGACTGGAACAATAATTACGGGGATGATGAGAATAAATGCATTCTGTTTCATTGCGGACCCGTTCCGAATAGCATGATGACGGGCAAGGGCAAGATCGAGGATCATGCTATCCTGAGCAATGCCGTTGGCAAGGGTTGCTCCTACGGCTGTAATGTCGGGCGCATTCGGCCAATGCCCATTACCTTCGGCAGTCTGGCCACGCAGGATGGTCAGATCAACTGTTATATCGGTCAGGGGGAATTTACCGCCGATCCGATTCCCGCCGACTTCTTCGGCTGCGCCGGAGTATCCAAAATCGATCATCTTCAGGATGTTCTTCTCCATATCGGGCGAACCGGCCATCGCCATCATGTCAGCGTCTCCGAAGGTCATGTAACCGCACCTTTGGCCGAGGCCCTTGGATCGTATCTTGGATTTCAAGTAACCCGGATGACGGGCAACGATGGTCGGGGATAGGACAGTATTTTGAACATCAGAATGAAATGGCGCCATCTACGGTAAAGTGTGCGGTTTATGAATTGGAAAGAAACGAAACTGGGTTTGTGTCCCATCGGAAAATTTGTATTTTCCCACGAGGATGCGTGCCGACACAAAACACTGGTTCAAAAATATCTTAAGGACTGGAAGGTTCGTTTCGTCGACCTGGAGCAGACCCTTCCAGATGGGATGGTCCGCGATCAGGGGCACGTTGAACCGGTGGTAGAATATTTCCGGAAGGAAAAGATCGATGCCTTGTTTTTACCGCACTGCAACTTCGGAACGGAAGGAGCGGTGGGATTAATTGGCAAAAAACTGGGTGTGCCGGTACTCCTATGGGGACCGCGGGATGAAAAGCCGCAGACTGATGGAACCAGGCTGAGAGATTCGCTGTGCGGCCTTTTTGCCAGCAGTAAAGTCCTTCACAAATTAAACGTCCCCTTCACATATCTAGAAAACGGCAGAATTGATGAACCCGGTTTTAAAGACGGCGTGATCGATTTTTTACGAACGGTTAGTGTTGTCAAGGCCTTTAAGAATCTCCGGATCGGTCTGGTGGGAAATCGCATCGACTTTTTCTGGACCACCAAGATTAACGAAAGCGAGCTTCTGGAAAAATTCGGAATAGAAATTATACCTATAGACCTGCTGAAAGTCGTCCATTGCGTTAAAAACAATGTCCGTCAAAAGGCGGACTCCTACTCCAGAGAATTGATGGAATTGAAGAAGATATTCGCCTTTACCGGATATCCTTCGGATGAACCGATCATGAATCAACTGGGACTCCGGGATTTCTTCCTCGATTGGGCCAGGACGGAAAACTTAAGCGTTATCGCAGAGGAAACTTTTACCTCTTTGAGTGACGAGTTAGGGGGCTATCCTGGGATTTCCAATTCCTTGTGTGCCGAGGCTGGTCTTCCCATCATTACGGAAAGCGATATTCATGGGTCGGTAGGAACGGTGATGTTGGATGCGGCGATGTTCGAGCAAGGGATGTCGTTCTTTGCCGATCTGACCATTCGGCATCCGACCAACGACAACGGTGTTTTGCTTTGGCACGGATATTCACCGTCGGTGCTGGCGGCGGATTACGGAAAAAAGCCGTTGGAAATCGGGGTACACTGGATTTTACCGGGTTCGCAGAGCGGCATGGGCCATTGGCAACTCAAGGACGGTTCCCTGACAATCTGTCGGTTCGACGGCGACGGCGGAAAATATTCCCTGATCGCGGGGGAAGGCCGGACCATTTCCGGACCTCGAACGCAAAATTCTTATGTCTGGATGGAAGTGGATGACTGGTCGAAGTGGGAACGGGCCTTCATAGAGGGCCCCTACATCCATCATGTTTCAGTGGCCTATGGCCGGGCAAGCCGCATCCTGATGGAGGCGTGCAAATATATCGACGGCCTGGAAGCCGATACGCGATTGATTGGAAAATCGAAACAGGGGTAATGTGGAAAAAAACTGGAATAACGTATTCCATAAGATACTTAAATGCAATTTAATGTAGTTTACTGAAAGGTGTCATGATGAGTTTTATGTTTGCGGATAAAAGCTGGCTGGAACTGAAGGAGTATATTGAGAGGGAATCTTTAGTGCTTTTACCCCTGGGAACAGTAGAGGAGCACGGTCCACATATGGCGGTGGGAGCAGATGCGATGATCGCCGAAGATACGGCGCGTGATATTGCCCAGGCCTTTTCGCGGGAAAAAGATGTTCCCCCGATCCTGGTGATGCCGACCTTCTGGAGCGGCTATTCGATGGAGATTATGCGGGCCTGGCCGGGAACGATTTCGGTTCGTCCGGAAATTGTCCTGGCCGCACTAACCGACATCATCGGCTCCCTGGCTAAAATGGGTTTTTTCCGCATCGTGGTTTCTAACAATCATGGCCACCATGACGGCATCTGCCGGCAACTGGTTCGCGACGTGGCCGACAAGTTCAATGTCTGGATCGCTGTCCTGGAACCGGCGGCCCTGGGCGTAAATGAGTTTTCCGCGATTCGGAAATCCGCACCGGGCGGGGCCATTCACGGCTGTGAATATGAAACCTCGCTGCTGATGCACTACGGCCGACCGGTAGATATGTCCAAGGCAACCAACGAGGATCTCATGCGCTACAGCAGTAAATTTGTTCCCGGCGACGGTTTCGCGGGGTCCAAAAAAGTGATCTGGAGCACCTGGGGCTTACAGGCATCGAAAACGGGAGTTTACGGCGATCCCAGCGTTGCCCGGAAAGAAACCGGAGAAAAGATGGCCAAGGCGATTATCGCTAATTCGGTTGAATTTCTTAAGGAATTCTGCCGACAGACGGTAAAGAAATAGGAAATGATATGTTGGTCCTGGGCGTTGACATCGGCACAAGCAGCTTAAAACTCGGCGCGGTAGACGTTGAGAGCGGAACCCTTGCGGATTGGAGACATGGGGATTATGAGCCGCAACACCCGCAACTCGGATGGTCCGAATTGGATGCCGAATGTTATTGGCAGGCCTTTACCGCTAGTTTAAATCAATTAAAGATTGATCGGCGGGAAGTCCGGGCGATCGCCGTAAGTTCCCAGGCGCAATCGTTTGTGCCGGTGGACCAGGAAGGAAGGACCTTGCAGAACGTCTGGACCTGGCTTGACAACCGAGCCGCTTTGGAAGCATCCGAGTTAAATAAAACGATTTCCCACCACGACCTATTTAACGCCACCGGCCTACGGGATATTTCCCCCGGTTTATTGCCCGCGATGCTCAAGTATCTCAAAAATCACCATCCCCGGATTGTCCAACGGACATGGAAATATTTGTTCAGCAGCAGCTATCTGATCCGGCAGCTTTGTGGCCAGGCGGTGGCGGATGAAAATCTTGCCGCGATGAGCGGTATGTACGACTGGCATCGAAACGTTTGGTGGGAGCGAATGCTGGGTGCCGTGGGGATCGATTCCGACCAGCTACCGAATGTTGTTCCTTCAGGTGCCGTCGTGGGAAAAATATTACCCAAAATCTCCCACGAACTCGGTTTGTCAGACGATGTATTGATTGTTACGGGTGCCAATGATCAAACCGCAAACGCCCTGGGGGCAGGGTTGCTTAACGAAAAGGGTGTTTTGATCGTTCTCGGCAGCGCTCTGGTGCTTTATCGTGTTATGGATTCCGATCAAGTTCCGACACCCTCCGATACGTCCGGTGTTTGGGGGCCTTATCCGATTCGCGGCACCAGTTATCAACTGGGCTACACCAACAGCGGTTGTGGAACGGTCGATTGGGCCAAGGAGCTTCTGACCCCCGAAATTCCCTATTCCGATTTGTTTGACCGCATGGCCAAAGTTTCGGCGGGAAGCGAGGGTGTCACGTGGCTTATTGATCTGGACGGAGTCGCCTCTTTCGACAATAAGGAATATCGAGGCACGATTGCCGGATTGTCCCGGAAAACCAACCGATGGACGATTTTGCGGGCGGCTGTTGAGGCGGTAGCCTGCTCGGTTCGCGAGCTGACGGAGCGGATGAATTGGAATCTCAATGGCCAGGAGATACGTATCGCCGGGGGAGGGGCAAGGTCTGACCTTTGGGTCCAAATTCATGCAGAGGTTTTGAAAACGCCCGTCACATGTTTGGATCACGAACAATCCGGAGTGATCGGGTCTTGTATCCTGGCCGCAGTGGGGGCGAATTTCCTGAACGGTTTTAAAAACGCGATGGAAAAAATGGTTAGACCGGGTCGCCTTTTCAAACCCGATCCATCCGTCGGAAAACAATATCAGGAACTCTACGAAAGATTCCGCCGGCTGCGTAAGACAGGTAATCTGTTTTATAAATAATGGGTGTAGTTTTCATTTTACGTAGTCCTTATGCAGAATCTTTGAGGCAAAGGTAATGCGACCAAAAGTTTTCCCATCGACCGGATTTGACCGCCGTCCGCAAACGGAGGATGTGATTGCCACC
>JBAZZQ010000106.1:0-4543 GCA_041658725.1 Phycisphaerae bacterium
GGCTGAAAAATAGGCAGCTAACAGTTTAGACGCTGCGAAACCTTGTCGTTATGCAACCTGCAGGGCTTAAACATATATTAGGAAACCCCAAAGCCGATCGAAAAAAATCAACATCGCAAAAAGCTCGACATTTGCTTGGCCTTGTTTTTGAGGCCAAGCGAAGGGAGGATGGAGAAAAGGACTGGAATATAAAGCTGATGGTGTATCGTGAATCTTGAAGAAGAACGTCGGATTATCAACTCCCAGGAATCTGATCCACTCCGGTCGCAGGTGGTTGGTAGCCGGATTTTCCACCTAGCCGTTGCCATTGGCGATATAGTAAGATCAGAAAGACCAGAGCCAGCGATTGCCAGAATATATGCCAGAAGGGAATGAACCGGTAATAAAAGACCTTGCCGTCATAGAGCCAGCGGAAACAATCCATGTACGCTCCGGCCAGGACCCCGCCCATGATCGCACAGATCGAACGAACCATCGCATCGGCCGATCCGAACTGGCCATACCGCTCGGTGGGCAGGATGCTCATGTACATCGGCAGTTGGGCTGCCGAGTACATCACGCTCATCGGAATCGAAACGCAGGTCGTTACGATCGTAATCAGGAGCACCTGGTCGGGCCTGAAATCATGGACCAAATAGATCAGCCCCACCGGAGCGATCAACAGAAGCAGGATATTGGCGACAAGCATGACGCGAAGCGGGTGAAATCGGTCGGAGAGGATGCCCGCCGGGTAGAGCAAAACCGTCGAAACGATTCCGGCGATCCCACCGATTTTACCCAATTGATTGAGGTTCAGGCCCAGGGAATCCCGCAAGAGAAATACGTTAAAGATGCCAATCGCCCACGACACCCCCCAGCAGGCATTGGATAAAAAGAAATACCAGTAGAACCGGCAGAAGAAACATTCCCGCAGGTACGTTTCCGCTGCCGCCCGGATTCCCGACTTGCCTCCGACGTTCGGGGGCGGCGGAGGGTACTGGCCTTCCTTGACCTTCAGACACATCAACGTAAAGGTGATAAAGTACAGCAATCCCGCTCCCAGAAAGATTTCCCGCATGTGCGTGCCGGCGTACTGGTAGATAAAATAGCTGTACATCGACCCGACCGCCGAGCCCACCACGCGAAACAAGGCCATGCACCTCGCCAAGTAAGCGTGGGGCACCACGTCGTTAAACAGGTAATAATAAACCGAGGCGATGAACATGTTGAAAAATTGGAAACCGATCATAAAGACCCCGATCCAGATCAACACAAACGTGGTCGGACTAAAGCGGGTAATCCATGTTGAAATCAGCCGGTGGGTGAACTCCCCGATCTCCTGGCTAAAGCCCATAAGAATCAAAAACAAGGTCAGAAATGGCGTGGCAAAGAGCAGAAACGGAATCCGCCGGCCCCACTTGCTGCGGTAGCGGTCGGAGCGGAAGCTGACGATCGGGTTGATGCAGAAATTTATCGCGCTGGGAATGGTGGTAATCATCAGCCCCATCAACCAGTTGGGGGCATCCAAGGCCTTGAGCTTGAGCGGCAGCACGCTTGGGATCACCGTTTCCATCAGGGTAAAGCAAAAGTCGCCCCAGAGCAACCAGGCAAACAGGGTGACCAGACCTGCCTTGGTGTAGGTGAGGGTGCCCACACGGTAGCAAGACTCTGTGGGAGACGCGATCATTGAACCAGAATTTGATGCCTCAAAGTTTTTCATGAACCTCCTTCACAATCCAACCGGATCGGCAAAAAGTCACTGCCCCGCCTTTTTTTCGGGGACCAGGTCGAGAGGCTGGTCACGTGGCCGCCCGAGTACTCGAACGCCTGCCGCGTCGGCACGTACCCGACGTAGTGGCTGGTCATGTGCATCACGTATGTCCCGTTGAGGTTTCGTCCGCATGCCCTTCTTCTCCTCATGCATCGATCAATTCCCGGGTAATTCGAACCCATTCGCGAACACGATTCGGGTCGCCTTGGACCGTTTCCACGTCCTTGAGCGTGATGTCGAAAATACAACTATTGGATTTCAATGCGTCAAATTCCGCTTTTAGTATTCGCCGTATCCGATCTTCGTCAAATCCATAGCTGACCATATCGGCGGGGCTGGGTCGGTAACTGATGACATAATCATCGCCAATCTGTTCTGCGCATTTTGCGACATTGGCAAAGGGTGAGGCGGCGATTCGCCGGAGGTTTTTTATTTTTCGCAAATATGGAATTTTTTTCGTCAAATCCTCGCAGCAACCGTAGGCCGAAAGCCCGAAATGCTCCATAATTGGAATCTGGTATGCCAGCATAAATTCGCTCCAGAGCTCTGGACCAACAATAGTAAATTCCTGACTGGCCATATAGCCCCAAAGTTGACTTCGTTTTACTGCATTGATATTAGGAGCGGGATCAGGTAGTTCCTGGGCGTAAGACATAGACTGATTTTGATGGGCACTAAGGTTCCAGTCACCAGCGATTTCGGCCTGATTTTGGGCGGAGAGAACCCCATCCCGCATAAATACCAGCAAGCGGTGTAGCCACTCGGGATTGTCCATCATATCCAGCATCACATTTTCAATCCCACGAAGATAGCCCAAATCGGTGGAAAGATCGCCGGACCACATGCGATAAGCGGGAGCCCGATCGATATTGATGGTTATGATATCGCCAATCGCGGATCCAATCTGCTCAACGTCGCGCAAAGATTTTTCTTCGTCAATCCGGTGACAGGGAAACCGTAATTTCTTGATATCATCTAAATCTCGGATGGGATAATCGACTTTAAATGAGCCACGGGTCTCATCGGAATGATGCCGGGAAATATCCACGCCCCAGCCGTTGCACACATGCACAGCGGGGACGGTAATCCATGGTTCAAATATAAAATCATCCGCAAAGGTCGATCGGAAAAGAGATTCGCGGCAATAATTCTCATAACCACGAAAGAAAGGATCCACGCATGAACATTGACTCTGAGGCATTTCCGACCAGGCGAACGCCCGAACGTAAATAGGCGGTCGCGTACGTTTTAAACTATTGACGCTTCGCCAGAGATCCCGGCGGGCAATTTGCTCTGGAGAGTTACAGATATCCAGATATCGTTTGGTAAGATCGCGAAGTATTGCGATATCAGCTTTTGTTGAATTATTCGTCATATATCTCTCAAAGAAAAAAGACTAAAGGATTACCCGAAACAATCAATTTCATTTATCATTTTTTGAAAAGCATTCCACTGTTCAAAAGATAAATTGTCAGGAATTCCCCCGGATTCCATTAAAATGAATCCTCCGCCCTTTCGGGCATTCAGGACCAGATGTTGAAGATAATCTGTTTGCTTTTCCTGATCCCAGTCAAAAAAGAATTTATCCATGCCACCCACCAGAGTTATCCTGTGGCCGAAGTCTTTTTTCAGCTTCTCGATATTCATCTGATCGCACGGATCCAATGGGTTAATCATATCGAACCCAGCTTCAACCAGATCAGGGAATATTTCATTGATATTCCCATGGCTATGAAGATGAGTAAATCGATTCGGGTATGCGTGGACAAGTTGATTGAGCTTGATGTACCAAGGCTTGATAAATTCCCGAAATACCGTAGGCGAAATCAACAGTCTCTCTCCAGTGCCCAGGTCGTCGCAGAGGGTAATGCAGTCTACTCCGGCATCGAGCATATTTCGGACAGCAGCAAGATTCCAGTTTCCCAGTAACGCCATCAATCGTTTTTGGCCCGCGGGGTCCAGATGAAAACCCATCAGGACTTCCGGGTAATCCATCAAGAAATAATGGAGTCCACTGAAAAAGCCATTAATATGTCCGTGAGTAAATCCGCCTGTTGCTTTGAAGTAGGCGACATCCCGGGCAAAACCAGCATATCGTTTGGGATCATTCGGATTGGGTAGAGTCAATTTGTCCATATCTTCCAGGGACTTGATAGGTAAATCGACGATGTGATAATTATGAGGAGTCCTTTGATAATAATGAACCGCTCCAGTTTCGTAGGCCACCTTGAAATAGTTCTCGCCACAATCAACGACCTGTGAGTTGAACTCGCCCGGCCCGCCATGGCCGAAATTGGAATTGGCACCGTACCCAACACCGATGGAACATTTATTTGCTCGACGATTGAAGGCAATGATTGCATCCCGCTCTCGGTCATCCATTGGAGCAAAACCATAGGGCCCATCATCGGGAATGAAATAATAGGACGGATAAATGAGGCCCGGCATTAACCGTTCCGCCGTCTTGCGATTGAAAAACCCCATCAGCCAATACGGAACGGATTCATCCTGCCGATTCAAACATGACAGTATTTGCTCCCGTTGGGTCATCGTTTTCTCCCTTGGTTAATTCCAGTTTTCATATAATTCCATCAAGTACAACAACGCCCGCGGAAGGTGAACTGTCGTCCCGCCATCATTCGCAAACATCGATATATTCAAAGTTTCGGGTGTAGTTTTCATTTTACGTAGTCCTTATGCAGAATCTTTGAGGCAAAGGTAATGCGACCAAAAGTTTTCCCATCGACCGGATTTGACCGCCGTCCGCAAACGGAGGATGTGATTGCCACCCGC
>JBAZZQ010000107.1:0-4429 GCA_041658725.1 Phycisphaerae bacterium
GGGCCGTTCGACCTGGCAATTCCTTCAAGACGCACTGTCCGCTCATTATTTCCATACGCCAATGCCTTCGCTCATTCCGCAGGCCCCTTGAGGGTCTGAACGGTTACGCGACCTTTTGAAAGACGGATTCGCTGATTTTTTTTGTGTTTCGCCAGTCGAGGAGCAAATCGACCAGAGGGGTCGGGGTATTCTGGGCGGTAATGTCCGTTCCGAAGAGGAGGCGGTCCTGGAATTCGTTCAGGAATTGGATACCGTAGTCCGGGTCGCGGGCCAGAGCGTTGTGGCCGCTGCCTGCTGAGAGATCCCCGTAAAGATTCGGGTAGCGGCGGAAAAATTTGGGGATCACGCCTTCCTCGCGGATGGGATACTTCGGGTAGCCGCAGCGGTCGGCGGGGGTTTCCAGGCGACCCATCTCAGCCCAGAAGGTCTGGGAGTGTCCGAGGATTGTTAATTTGGGAAACGTCCGTAGCGTGATTTCCAACTGTGGTAAGCCCGGCTCGTCGTACAACCCGTAAATTCCGCCGATCTGAACGGCGATGTGGATCGTGAGGGGTAGGCCAGCCTCGGCAATGTGCCGAAAGAGATTCTGAACGAGCGGATCGAGAAAGTGTAGGTTTGAGGTCATTTCTCCCACACCTTTGCAGCCGCGGTCACGGTACTGGATCAACAGATCGCTCAGAGAGCCGCCGGGAATGTTGGTCAGGCTACGGGGATCGATATTACAGAAGGGGATGAACCGGCCGGGATAGGTTTCCGCGATTTCCAGGATATCTTCATTGGAAGAAGGATATTCGAATTGGTGTTCCGGGCCGATCAGGGGCAGAAGGACTCCCTTTTCGATTCCGATTTCATCATGGCGTTGGAGAAGCTGGTCCGGGGTGCATAATCGCGGCTGTCCATTGACCTTGGGCCAAGGGCGACGATAGGCATGGCCGTGGATATCAATAAACATGACTGATAATTCTCCTGAAATTCAGGGGAACACAAGAATCCGTGGAGCGTTGCGGGAAACCTCTTACATCTTATTGGGGGTTGCGCGGGAAGGCTGGTCGGCCATCCAAAACCGATCCCAATCTTCGGCGGCGTTCTTCATGTCTTTGCTCATATTGCGTTTGACCCGACTCGTATGATCTTTAGAACTCTCCAAATTAGTCTGGGCGCAGCCGAACAGAAAAAGGGAAATTAGACCTGTTACAACCAAGGCCGATATTTTTAGCATAGTCATACCTCGTTTCGATCCCATAATAATACGAGTGAATTCTAGTTATGCCCCGCAATGCCGTCAAGGAGAAAATTTCCGGATTTTGGAAAAGTAAAGGAACATCGTATACCCCTGTCCGGGTTAAGGCGTCGGCTAGGTAATGCTTTACATTTATTGCTATGCATTTTTATAATGTTGATGACACCGTGGCGGATAGGTGGCCATAACCTTTTCAACAAGTAACGACTGACGAAAAGACAATATCCGACACCCAAGTAAGGAGAAGATTATCATGGTGGAACGACGGAAAATTGTGTCGTATCTGGATGAGTTGCTGAAGATTACGGAAATCAAGGATTCCTCTTGTAATGGATTGCAGGTGGAAGGTGAAAACACCATTCGCAAGATCGGATTGGCGGTGGATGCTTGTCTGGCGGTTTATCAGAAAGCGGTGGAAAGTGGATGCCAAATGATTCTTGTTCATCATGGGTTGATCTGGGGTGGAATCAAAGCGATCCGGGGTCCGCACTATCGACAGATCCGATACTTGATGGAGCATGGATTAAATTTGTATGGCGCTCATTTGCCTTTGGACCTTCATTCTGAGGTTGGGAATAACATCGAATTGGCTCGCTTGCTGAAGTTAAGGCGGATCAAACCTTTTGGATTGTATGAGGGGATGATGATCGGCTATACGGGTGCGCTGGGCAAACCTGTCGGGGTTCAGAGGCTATCCGATCAACTGCAGGCGACCCTGGGAGGGCAGTCGATCCTTTTGCCCTTTGGGAAGACAAAAAATCAAACGGTGGCGATTGTGTCGGGCGGAGCGGGAAATGAGTTAGGCGAGGTAGTTGAAAAAGGAATCGACTGTTATGTTACCGGGGAGCCTGTGCACTGGAATCATCATTGGGCCTTGGAGAATCGGACAAATGTGATTTACCTGGGACACTATCATTCGGAGCAGCTGGGGGTCCGGGCTGTGGGAAAGAAACTGGAGAAGAGGTTCAAGGTGGAGACGGTTTTTCTGGATGTTCCTACGGCCGTTTGAGAAGAATTTCAAAATGCAACCTTACCAGTGAAAACCTACGCCGAAAAATAGGCTGTGCTGTTGGCTGGCGATGGTTCCCAGACCGTAATCGTTACCGAAGAGAATTTTGCTTATGCCCGGGGCGGATTGTGAATTTTTGAAGCCGTAAATATATCCGCCGCCGACCCACCAGTTCGATTTTTCATATCGCAGACCCATCGAGATGTGATGCTGTATAGGGGTGGGAGCCAGGGGGAACATGCGATCATTTGACACGGGGTTCGTCGTGTAATTGTATCCGACGTCGAGCTTCCAGCGGTCGGAGAGTTTAAATTCGCTGCCGATGATGAAGACCCAGAGATCGTTAAATTTCAGATCGAAGGGAAATCTGATATTGAAGAAATCCGGGACATCCAGTGTGGTTTCGTTGAGGAAGCTATGCCGGAAATTGATCCATCGGGTCTCTCCGATGAGTTTCCACCAAGCTGTCAGGTCGTAGGCGGAGCCGAGGTTGATTTTTTGCGGGAGTTGCCAATTGCTGAGGTTTCCATTTCCGAGGTTCAGCAAGCCGGCTCTCGGAACCGTGAGATCGATTTGGCCGTCGCGGGTATTATTCATCCAGGATGGGGAAAGGTAACCAAGTCCGAAGGTCAGTTTTTTTGTAGCCTGATAGTGCAGGCCGAGCTGGTATCCGCCGCCAAAGGCCCAAACGCGGTGGATATTCAGATCGCTGGGTCCAAAGACGGCGTTGAATTTTCCGGATAATTCTTCGATCCGCAGACCGGCCCCCAGGGATAGCTTATCGGTGAGTTTATAGGCGGCGTTGAAGAGGAAGGCGCCATTTTCAAAATCGCCGAAGACGTGCTGTGATTTGTAGGGAATAAGCAGATGCCGTATATGGTAGTCGGTCTTTGCGCCGGCTTTGGAGTATAGTGCGAGGCCGAGGGTCAGTCGCGGATTGATCGGGGCAGTCAGGGCGAAATTTCCAAACGTATTAATGGATCGTGATGTGGAAGAATCCTGGGGAGTGGACCAGGTTACGGTGGGAAGAAGTATCTGTCCGCCGAGGTCGACGAGTCCGTAGTTTCGAGGTGAGAGGGATAGTGTGGCGGGATTTTGGACCTGGGAGAGTGCGGAATCGCCGACGGCGACATCGGCGCCTCCCCTGCCGAGGGATTGAGTGCTCACACCGATGCTTTCCCAGGAGTCTGAGGCGAGGGCGGAAAGGGAAAATGCGAAAAAAAAGATCGCCGTGGTCAGATAGAATGTCCGGTTTGCCGACATATCACCTTTATTTCCCCTTGGTTGATTTTTTCTCCGTCAACATTTTCATTATCGTCTAAAAAAGAAGATAAGAAGAGAAAATTCTTGCAGGGATAAGAAAAGATTAGAGGGCGGATTCGTAAAGTTGGCCGTGAGGGGTAAAGGTGAATTTTCGGCGATGGTCGTCGAGGATATCGATTTGGATGTCCAGCCGTTGGGAGGGTAGGAGGGGAGTGATTTTTTCGGCCCATTCCACGGCGAGGAGGGTATTGGGTTGATCGAGAAGCTCATACCATCCGATGGATTCAAGTTCGTTGGGATTACTTAATCGATAGGCGTCGATGTGGATGAGTCGTTTTTCCTGGCCATATTCCGCGATGATGACGAAAGTGGCGGAACAGATTTTTTGGGGGTCGATTCCCAGGCCTTGGCCCAGGCCTTTGATGAAGTGGGTTTTTCCGGCACCAAGTTGTCCGGAGATAGCGAGGACGGCAGGTAAGGTTAAGTGCTTCGCAAGCGAAGAAGCTAACTGTTGCGTTTGCGCGACGGAATCAGTTTGTCGAATAAACGTTGTCATATTTTCACTCCTAAGCATTCACGTCGATTTATGACAAGCAATTATAAAGGAATCTGATTGAAAAATCTAAACGATGACAAAAAATAGTAACCGTTCAGGCCTCGGTCCTATCCCGTCATTATTCTCTCTGTCGTCATCGTCCGGCTTGACCGGACGATCCAGTTCTCTTTTTTCGTGCCCGAAAGGGCACACCTTGGATCATCCGGTCAAGCCGGATGATGACAATGAGGGTGGGCTGAACGGTTACAAAAAATGGGTGTAGTTTCCATTTTACGTTGAAAATTTGAAAAACAGACCCCTTCTCTTTAGGATGTAACTTTCTGAAACAATGGAGGTTACAGGCCCAAAGGAAAGGAGTCCG
>JBAZZQ010000108.1:0-4160 GCA_041658725.1 Phycisphaerae bacterium
GGATCGCACCGGAGTCAATTATTGCATCATGTGGCGGCAAAAGGCCGGCGATGTTGTTTTTCCGGATGATCCCAGTACCTTACGATACGCTCTGGAGGAAGGCGCCCGGCGACTGCAAGGGCGAAGATATCAAATTGTGCTGCGGGAACTGCAGACCATCTGTGGCCATACGGATCGTCTGCATGTCTGGACAAAGCTCGCGAAAGAGGTGGCGGCCAAGTACCAGTAAAATATGAAGGATGCACGTTAGCTGTATAGGACTCAACCTAATGCCGTTTCCGTAAACGTTGTATATCATTTTTGATAAAAAGCACTTGCGTAAACATACTGGCGCCCTTTACCATAATCGTGTCTCTGTTGTTAGGTTGGATGTTTCTGAGCAAAATAAGCCTGCTTCATTTCGGAGACTTCTCTTATTCAGTTTCAAACGTTATTTTGAACAAGAGTGATTGTGATGAAAATAATAAAAACTCAATTAATCAATGACATTCAAATTCTTCGTGAACTGGCAAAACGATACAATGATCTTTGCCATGACCCCGATCAGATTCGACGACGTGAATTATGGCGGACAGTTCATGATTTGAAGCCTGTAACCCCGCCAATCTATGTACGCGCTTTTGCCTGGCAGGAAATGCCTGAAAGTCATTGCCAATGCGTGGATCAATTCTTTCGCGGTTTCGAATTTTTTTTTCGCGAATCACTTTTTCGTTCCACCTTTGGGGATGATTTTATCTTTGAACCGTGGATTACCGTTCCCGCGGTTTACGCCTGCAGTGGTTGGGGAATGGATATTCCCCGAAATCATGCTCAAGAACCACACGGATCTTTTAAGGTCGATTATCCTATCCGAGAACTCTGCGATAGTGATAAATTAAAATCTCCACGTCACGGCATTGATGAAGAAAAGACATTGCTTCATGTCGAAAAAATCACTTCAGCCATCGGTGATATTATTACGATCAACACTGACCGAGCGCCGGCATATCGGATGTGGACGGCGGATTTATCAACAGATCTCGGCTACCTACGAGGTATTGAAAACGTCATGTTGGATATGATGGACAATCCCGATTGGCTTCATCGTCTGATGGGGTTTATGCGCGATGGGGTCCTGGCTGCTCACGCGCAGGCAGAAAAGGCGGGGGATTGGAACCTCTCCGCTCATCAGAATCAGGCCATGGCATATTCACGAGAACTTCCCGACCCTGCTCCAAATACCAATGGAATTCAACGCAGGCAACTATGGACCTACGCCGCTAGTCAGGAAATGACCCTCGTCGGACCAGAACTCTGGAACGAATTTATGCTGGAATATCAGATTCCTATTTTGGAGACATTCGGGCTTTCTGCGTATGGATGTTGTGAAGATTTGACAAAAAAGATTTCGTATCTGCGAAAAATAAAGAACCTTCGACGAATCGCCGTGTCACCCTTTGCCAACGTTCAAAAATGCGCTGAACAGATCGCGAAGGATTATGTGATCAGTTACCGACCAAGCCCTGCCGATATGGTCAGTTATGGGTTTGACCCCAATCGCGTCCGGCGAATACTTCAATCTGATCTGAAAAGTCTAAAATCCAATGGCTGCTGTTTCGACATTACTCTAAAGGACGTGGAAACTGTCCAGGGCGACCCGCATCGGATTCGCCAATGGGTTTGCCTTGTCCGGGAGCTGATCGACCGTTCAGGATGCAATGCATAACAATGAAATGCCCCGAACTTTTGAAAAGGAGAACGCTGATGTCAGAAGTATTTCTGCAAAGGTTCAGACGGAAATGGACATTTCCGAATCAAAGGTTGGCATGTACGTTAAAAACAGAAAGGACCTGTTAACCGGACGGGCTACGGGTAGTGCCTGCCAATCGCGGCACCACTGTCGTTACCATGTCGGCGGGTGACATTGAAGATATCTGTTCACTGCGGATGATTTTGGAATACGGATGGTATATGCCCTGTCCGCCGGGCGAACTCGCTGTGACAAAATAAATCAATGGGGCGTGGGTCCCCGATTAAGGAAAGGGCCAAAGATGCATTGGATTGACTGGCTGATTGTGACGATACCTCTCTTTATCGTGGTTTACATCGGGCTGCGCACGCAGCGCTATGTGAAGGGCGTTTCGGACTTCCTGACGGCCGGTCGCGTGGCTGGGCGGTATGTGCTTTGCGTGTCGGGTGGGGAAGCGGGCATGGGGCTGATCAGCTTGGTCGCAATGTATGAGAGTTACTATCAGTCCGGGTTCGCCTACGGTTTCTGGGGAAGTTTTTCGATGCCCATCTTCATCATTCTGGGGTTGACCGGCTATTGCGTCTACCGGTTTCGCGAAACCCGCGCCATGACCGTTGGTCAGTTCCTGGAGATTCGCTATAGCCGTAAGTTCCGCATCTTTGCCGGCGTTTTGCAGTCTGTCTCGGGTGTCATCAACTATGCGCTGTTCCCGGCCGTCGGGGCGCGATTCCTTGTCTATTTCTGCGGACTGCCGATTGAGACCGAGATATTCGGGTTGGTTTTTCCCACCTTTGCGCTGGTCATGGCTGTTTTCCTTGCTCTGGCGGTTGTCGTAGCAATGAGGGGCGGACAGATCACTATTATGGTTACCAATTGTGTTCAGGGGCTGCTGAGTTATCCGATATATGTGGTCATTGTGGGGTTCGTCCTCCTGAAGTTTTCCTGGTTCAGGGATATGGCACCCGCGATCCTGGACCGGCCAGCCGGGAAGAGTCTGATTAACCCGTTCGACATCAGCGAATTGCGCGATTTTAACATCTTCTATGTGCTCGTCGGTATCTTGGGCGGCCTCGTAAACCGCATGGGCTGGTCTGGAAATCAAGGTTATAGCGTTGCCGCCAGGAATGCCCACGAACAAAAGCTATCGGTGGTGCTGGGATCGTGGCGTTCAGGGTTCGAAGGAATGATGTATCTCCTGCTGGCCATCATCGCGTTAACCTATCTGAACAGCGACAAATTCCAGGCCGGACCGCGGGGTGCCGTGGCCTGCCGGACCGAGTTGGCGGTCAAGGCCGTGAATGACGTCGTTACCTCCGACAATCTCTTTTCAGCCCGCAAAGAAGTCATCGATTACCTCAAAACCGGCAAGGTCACTCCTAAGCTGCAGGCGATGCTCGACAAAACCGCGGCGATAAGGGTCAAGGAAGAAGCCGACCTCGCAAATATCCGATATGTCAGCCATGATGAAACCGCCTCGCATGTCGTAGATTCCAAGACCGCTACCGCCGCCCCCAGAAACGCTTCAGAAGAAAAGCAATTGGCTTTAGAATCTCGGGTTCAGACGGCGAAAGATGCGATTCAGGCAGTGGATCCGGGTGCCTCCCAGACCTTCGGGACGATCTTCGGACAGATGCGAGTCCCCATGGCGTTGCGATATCTTCTGCCCATCGGTATCACAGGGCTTTTTTGCGCGATCTGCATCTTCCTGATGGTCTCGACCGATACGTCGTACATACTTTCCTGGAGCAGCATTATTGTTCAGGATGTCATCCTCCCCATTCGCCGCAAACCTTTTACGCCGAAAGAGCAGCTCGCTCTGCTGCGCGTCCTGGTCGCGCTGGTCGCCGTGTTTGCGTTCTTCTTCAGTTACTTCTTCGGGCAGGTGGACTATATCATGATGTTCTTCGCGATTACCGGCGCGATCTGGCTGGGCGGCAGCGGCCCCTGCATAGTCGGCGGCCTGTATTGGAAACGCGGGACTGCGGCCGGAGCCTGGACCGCCCTCATTACCGGCTCGGGCCTGGCGGTGCTGGCCATTATCGCCCAGAAATACTGGGTTGGCGGTATTTATCCATGGCTGCACGAAAGGTCGCTGGTCGATACCGTCGCCTTATGGCTGGAAAGAGCCTCGGCCCCGTTCGAACCGATCATCAAATGGCGTATGAGCAGCGAGAAGTTTCCCATCAACTCCCAGGAGATATTCGCTATTACCATGCTGGTGTCGATTGGCCTTTATGTGATCATCTCCCTGCTCACCTCCCGCGGCGGCAGAGCCTTCAACATGGATCGCATGCTGCATCGCGGCAAGTACCATCGCGAAGGGTTGAAGGTCGAACACCCGCCTCTCACCTTCCGGAGCATACTTCCGCGGCTCATCGGCATCGACAACCAGTATACCCGCGGGGATAAGATTCTGGCCTGGTCGGTCTTC
>JBAZZQ010000109.1:0-3227 GCA_041658725.1 Phycisphaerae bacterium
GCCAGGATTTTTGATCATCCGCGTATTCACACTTGCCGCATTGCGGCGTGATCTTTTAAAATTCGACTTTTTCAGGGACGACTAATTACTATGGAAGATGGATGTGTGGACGGCAGGCCATAACCATCAACAGCGGTACGCTGGTGGAGTTCGGTTATACGGGCAACTTCTGCAATCTCGTCTTTGACGTTGCACAATTCACGCAATACCCCGGGATACTGGTCCAAGTGGATGAGGGGCCGGTGGTCAAAACCCAATTGTCGGCCGGGGTTAGGACCGTCCCGATAGCTCCGGGCCAGGCCGACCTTCATGCCTTCTTACTGGTGATCACTTGGAAGGATGAAATAAATGGTTGAACGCTCCGGCTTTTGCACTTCGGACAAGCGGGTTTGGTCTGCTGTTCGTGTTCGCTGAAGGTGGCAGTCTTCTCAAACGTTTTTCCGCATTTCCTGCAACGATACTGATACGTGGGCATGATTTCTGCTCTCCGGTTACGATTCGATGCCAAAATATTTCGCAATACGACTTAACAATATTATAGGGTTGCCAAACGTGTTTCTTGAAAGTCCTTCGGCTTACATATACATACGGCGCCAGTGTTCACCCAAATAGCCTCCTGAGGTCTTCATCCGTAATCCTCTCATTAGGCCTGATCGGCTCGCCTTTCTGCCGCCGGATATGCTCAAAGAATTCCCGCACGTTCTCCGACGCCGATTTGATCATCAGTCCCACCGAATACCTCATCAGGGAAATATCCGTCCCTTCTGAAACGCCCTTTATGAGTCCGGTTTCCCAGTCTTCACGGGCTTCCATTTCTTGCCGGAAGCGGTCCAAGGCTGTTTGTAACCGGCCATACTCGATGGACGGTTGCGACGCTGGCTTGTTGGCAATATGGGAGTAAGGCAATCCCATGCTTCGGAAAAGGTAAACGGCTTCATGGGGCAAGGCCTGGGCATGCTCGAATCCTTCGCCAAATTCGGGGCCGCCATAACCCGGGATCAGGATATGGGGCTTTCGAATCAGAATCACACCCTTCCGAATTACGGCCCTGTCGTTAAATCGGGGATGTTCAGCGGCGAACACATAAGGCAGTTCCATGTCTCCGAAAGTGAAAAGTATCCGGCGATATTCTCGGATCACTTCCGTTTTAGTCCAGTATTCTTTGAATCTTATTTGATCAAACTCAGTCATATTTTCTTCACAATGCAAACGCCTGACGCGTACAAGCTCGGTCTCCGTCGATTCACTCTTATAATATACACGTGCCGTCCTAATATGCAAATCAGGAATTTTCACCGCTCGATATCGCCATTTTAAATTTTTCGGTAAGATTCTTGTGGCCCACGCCTTGGCCCTGCAAAGGGGATTGCTTCGCTGCGATCACAAGGACGCTGGGAAGGTGTTTGAGCGAGGTTCATTGGAAAAACCGGTCAGCCTGAGTTTTGAATTAAGCCCTGAAATCACCGATGTGGTCGGATTTAGCGGGTCCGAACGAGCGTTCCGCCGCCCGGCGGCAAATGCAATTTCGCGGTTGATCTCCCGGCAGGCGACCAGGATTTCCTTTCCGGCTGAAAGATCTCCATTTTGCCCGGTCCAATCAGTTGGGTCTTCAGGGGTTTCTTATAGTCGAGGTTGACGACGACGACGTGAGTGGGTTTTCCGTTCTTGCCAAAGTAACCCAGCAGAACGTTCGCGGTCGCATCGACGCGAAACGGGGCCTTGGCGGGCAGGCCATCTGCCCCCAGGGGAACCGGGCCGACATGATATGCCCCCAGCGATCGCAGCGGTTGTAGTTCGCCGGCAATGGCGGCAAAGTCACGGTTAATCGGGCATACGGCCTGGTAAATTGCCGTAGGTCGACCGTCGGGTTGGACCATTCCGCCGATATGGTTGGTGGCGCTGTAAACGTAGTACGACAGACCTTGCGCTCCATAGGCCAGGGAAGTAAATGCCAGCCACCGCATTTCATTTCCGCTGGGAACCCGCATGTGAGCCGGGTCCCAGGTGCAGGCCTGAACGATGTTCAAAAATGGAACTCCCGCGTCCATCGCGCAGCGGCGGATCATGCCCAAGTTTAAAAAGTACTGGTCGCCATCCTTACCCCCGATCTGGAAATGGTAATGGTCGTAGCTGATGATTTGGGGGTTGACGAGGTTCACAAACTGGCGAAGATATTCCCGATAGGCGGTAACGGTGTCGCCTTTTGTGCCAAGTTGCTCGTTGGAGGCGTAAGTGGGAAAGAGGTTAATGTAGGCCGAATGGGCCGGGTCGCGCAGGCGTAAGTAGGCCGTCAATTTGCCCAGCCCGGCAAAGGCCGATACGCCGGGTTCATCGATGATGTAGTACTGGTACATCGCCGGGTGGTTTCGCACACGGTGGATCAAACCATCAAGTTTGGCCCGCTTGGTTGGGTCGTCAATCGTTTCCGGCTTAAGCAGTTCGTCGTGCAGCATCGCTCTCAGACCGTGATGGTGGACGATGTTCAATTGCGCTTCGTTGCACCATACCACATTCCATCCCCCATCCGCCATTTGTTTGGCTACTCCGTCCGTCATTGTCGGTCCGGCATAGTAGGTGACGATGGGCGTACCGATTTTCCAACTTTTTGCCGTATTAGGACCGATGCCTTTCGATTGTGCTGTTAAAGAAGAGGGAAAACAGGTGGCAATGAGGGTGGCAACACCAACGCTCAAGCTGATTTTTACTTTTTGCATGAAAAACTCCTTTGGGCCGAGATTTCCAAGATATCCGTACTCGGCAGTGCCGTCGGGCAACATGATTGTTATTCTACCGTGTCTCCTCCAATTGCACATACCCTTTTTCGGTTTTTTTCCGTGCGGAATGGGGGGATGAAGAGTAACCAATAGGGCCTGGTGGGGTTTTCATTCCGGAGCTATTATTTACGGAGCCTCTTTGTCCCAGGGGTGCCTGGGAGAGGATTGGGGCAAGCCCAATCGGAATTTTCACCGCTCGATATCGCCATTTTAAAGTTTTCGGTAAGTTCCTTACCGAGAAAATTTAAAAAACGATATCTGAAAATGGCGAAAATTGGCAATTCCTCGCCATCGGCGGGAACCTGTTTTGCTTGACACGGCAGTATCAGGCGGGCCGCTGCCGCTGTTGCCGACCAGCAGGAGATTTTCATGACGGTCGAGATACTCGCCGGTCAGGAGTTCCCGGATCAGGGTCTCCTTGATGGATGGGATACGCTTGAAGTCAAATGTGTC
>JBAZZQ010000110.1:0-2681 GCA_041658725.1 Phycisphaerae bacterium
GGTGGCAATCACATCCTCCGTTTGCGGACGGCGGTCAAATCCGGTCGATGGGAAAACTTTTGGTCGCATTACCTTTGCCTCAAAGATTCTGCATAAGGACTACGTAAAATGAAAACTACACCCTAAAGTTTTAGAAATTCCTCTGCCGGAACATAATGCCAGTCCCGAATCACCGGCTGGGTTTCCGACAGTCGGTCAAAGGGGTTACCGTCGCCTTCGCACAATCGATCACTGCTGACATGCGGGTGCGTGACTTCATTATTTGACGATGCCGTATGCGGATCACGGGCAAAAACGTAGTAGCTTGCCTGGTTGTAGTGCCGCCAAAGATTCTTCACCTCCAGTTGAATCTGAAATGATCCCAGGTACAGGCCATCAAGTTCCACCGGCTGGGTGTCCACGGACAGCAGGTTTTCCGTAAAGTCGAAGGAAAATTCCTCGAATTCATCCTGAACCTGTAAAAGTTCTTCGTAGATGGTTCGCACGTCAGGCAAAGTGAATTTCGGGGTCTGGGAAAACTGATGAAGATCACCGACGGCATGAGACACGAAGTACAAATCACGGTTCATCCGGTCACGGCAACGTTCCGCGGCGGCTGACCAATGGTGATTAACCGATTGGGCCAATTGTTTGCTGGTCTGAGCAATGTCGGCCAATTGGATGGAGACGTTGCTCATCCGCTGCAATAGTTCCTTGTAGCGATGCTGATGGAGTTTAACTAACTCATCGCGTATGCGATCTGCGATTCGAAAAAGTTCTTTTGATTTATACATAATAGTACCTCTCGTAAAAATGATGTGGGGCATCCGCCCATTTCTACACAAAACAGACGAATGCCCCGATTGGGTGATTGGATGCGGTTTGACGGCACCGTTATCGAAAAGCACATCAGCCTGGGCGAGATGCTCAAGGACGATACCGAGGCCTTCATGATCGCCGATCTCAGTAGTGTCTGGGTCAATCTAAATATTCATCAATCCGATCTGCCTTTTAGAGCCGTCATCGCCCAGAGTTGGAGTACTGAGCCAAGGAGCAGTAGAATTAACCAGAATGCTTTTCTGCCATCTATCGGTTCCATCTGGGTTGATTGCATAGATGACATTTCTTAGGCTAGTGTAGATTGTCCCATCATTTCCAATGGCTGGGGTCGTACTGGCTGCGGAAGTGTTCTGCAGGACCCTGCGCCACTTCACCTGTCCGGAGGTAGTTACAGCCATAAAACTACCATAATCACACGAGGTAAAAATATTACCATCCTCGGTTAGTGCTCCATAATATGGATGGAGAGTTCCTCCGGGCGCACGCCAAATTATATTGCCGTTATTGTCACGAGCGGCAATCCCTTTATTATTCGAATAATATAAAGTCCCGTTGTTATCCACCAAAGGTACTTGCCAATTACTCTCAGATGCGTCTTTCCATTTCAACGTGGCAGTTGTTGGACCAGTATAATTACTCCTGATCTGGCTCTTGTTATTTCCAAATTCACGCGGCCAGGGAGAAACAGCAAGTCCGGCAGCAAATCCATCTACAAAAAATGCAGCAATCACTACGGCAGCAACCATGATGATCAAATGACGCCGTTTGCCACGCATAATCGCAGCCAATCCGGCCAAAACAAAAAGCGAAATGGTCGCGGGTTCGGGTATAAAAACTCCCTTCCCTATAACTTGTGCGCCGTTGTCCAACGATGCCCAAAAAACTATATCCTTCGTATCATTCGAAGGAGAGTTATCGGTGGCTGCAGAACCTTCAACACGCCACGGACTTGCTGGGCGATCCGTCGCGGTGTGTGCATATTGGTGATCGAGAGAGCGACATCTACGAGTTGTTCTGTGCCGCCCAGCAGGCGGAAACCCACTTCTTGGTCCGCACCTGTGTGGACCGCCTGGCCGAATCGGGCGACACGACCATTGCCCAAGAGATGGACAGCGCCGAGAAGGGAATTCACGTGGTGGAATTGACCGAACATCAAGGCAAGGCGTTTAAGGCGGAACTGGAGGTCCGGTTCCGCCGGATGACGGTGCGGCCGCCCATCGGTAAAGAGAAGCAATACCCATCCTTGTCCCTGACGGTCATTCACGCTCGCGAGATCAACAGCCCCAAGTACCGTGAGCCGATCGAGTGGAAGTTGCTGACGGACTTGCCGGTCACCTGCCTGCGTGAGGCGACGGAGAAATTGGACTGGTACTCGTTGCGATGGAAAATAGAAATGTTTCACAAAATTCTGAAATCCGGCTGCCGCGCCGAGGACGCCAAGCTTCGCACGGCCCAACGATTGACCAACCTGTTGGCGATCTACTGCATCGTGAGTTGGCGTGTCTTCTGGCTGTGCATGATCAACCGTACCGCGCCCGATGCGCCGGCGACCGTGGTATTCACCGACACCGAAATCCAATTGCTCGACCACGTTGATCCCAAACCGCCGCCTAGAGCAATTCAAGAATTATTGTACATTTGTCCGATGAAAGGGGAATGAAACAATATTCGATGGATTTACGGGAACGGATCGTGGCGGCATGTGATCGCGGGGAACAAACGATTTCGGCGATTGCCGAGCAATTCCAAGTCTCTGTCCGCTGGATTTACAAACTGCTTGACCGACGAAAACGGGAAGGAATGATTGCCCCACGAACGTGGCGGCGAGGCCGCAAGGCCGCCTTCACGGACGAAGTCTTGTC